>JAHZDG010000003.1:72683-107128 GCA_019422485.1 Alistipes sp.
CTTCGGTAGAGGTGGATTTTGTGGACGAAGAGGGCGGTTCGGTGAATGAAGTGCTTCATTTCAGTGAATTGCGGGACTTCGAAGCCCAGGGCGGTAAAGGTCGACTGGTGGAAAACAGTCAGTTCCTGTCGGGGGTGAAAAAGAAAATCGATACCAGCAGCAAGATCCGCAAAAGCATCGAACAGAACCGAAAACTGCGTGACATCTTGAAGAACAGTTCCGCAAAAGAAGAACTCAAGGAGATGTTGCAAGCCATGCTGGAAGAGTTGGAAAATAATAAATAACGGTTAAAATATAGAATCATGGCAGAAACAGAATTGCAGAAGAGCAACGTGGCTTCTCAAAATGCGGCAGGCGAGGCGAAACCGGCCCAGCCGTCATCGGAGAAAAAAGATATTTCTCAATTGTTATCCGCATTCGGGGGATTTAATGCGGTTCGCGGCTTCATGCCGGATGCTGATAACCTGAACCCGGCCCGCAAAGCGGCCAAAGCGGTTTTCCTGTCGGATAAACGCTTCAAGGACAAACGGGAAAACCTGATCAACGAAATCAAAGGCTGGCTGGAAATTCTGGACGAAGGTCACGAAAGCCCGACCGAATTTGTCGATTCTTGCAAAGCCAAAGAGGAAAAATATGCGAAAGTGCTGAGCCAGGGGATTACCGATGCGCTCTTTGCAACGGCCAATCTGGAACGTTCCTATCGGGCTCTCGACGGCTTCTTCAAGACCGCCAATACGGATAAGGTGAAAAACCTGCGCCTGATCAATGTCTATAAAGACGATATTGCCGACAGTGATTCGGGCTTTGCTCAGGAAGTCGATACGTTGCTGCGCAACGGCTTCGACCGTCTGAGCCTGAAGGACTGCTACAGCTTGATGGTGGTGCCGGGTTGCGTTTTCCAGGACAAACCGACGCTGTTGCAGTGGGCTAAAATCGCTTTCAAGTATAAAGTGATGCTGATCACCGACCATGCCGACGAATATTCGTTCGACGACCTGTATGCCAATACGGAAGGCTATCGCGATAGCGACATCGAATTGCAGAATGTCATCATGACCGCCAACTGGCTCGTGGGTCGTGATTCGGAAAAACTCTCCGAAGACGAAAAAGACAGTCCGGCCTTCTATATCGCCAGTTCTGCCGCTTTGGCCGGTAAGCTCTATGACGAAAGCGCCAACATGGCTCAGGGGGCCGGTGGTAAAAAGTACGGTACGTTGGATGGGGTCAAAGGTGTCAAACTGGATCTGTTGAAGTCGGAAATCGCGGCTCTGATGGATAATCAGGTGATTCCGATGGTGTACTCGGAAGGTCGGGTGATGGCCTTCAACAACACCACGCTCTACAACGGCGACAACACGGCCATGAAAGAGTACCCGATTGTGCGGGTGTTCGACTGGGTGAAGAAAGTGCTGATGAACTATGTGCATGAAGTGGCCCTCGAAAACTGGGATCCCTATAACTCACCTAAGAATTTGAAATCCAAGATCCAGGCCTTCCTGAACGATTACAAGGGATACGGCAACCTGTTCCAGAACTATGAAATTAAGGAACCGACTCAGGATCCGGTGACCAAACGAATCACCTGCGACATCAGCCTGACTCCGTTCTATTCCGCGAAGAACTTTATCATCAAAGTCTCGGCAGACAAGAAAGATAAGGACGTTCAGATGGCATAAAATCATATTGATCCCTTTAAAAATGTAGAATTATGGCAAAGACACCTGTAAAATTGCAAATCGACGGTTATAAGGAACGGGAAGTCATGATGGTCCAATACGAATTTGACCAGGCGACGGACGTGGAAGGACAGATGTCGGGGATTCCTCGCGGAGGAAGAATCAAAATTCGTGTCAAGGCCCTCAATGACGGAACGCCCGATCTGATGGCTTGGATGATCGAACGCAACCTGCCGAAAAACGGTGTGATTACGTTCCTGGAAACGAAAACCGGCAAGAATATGAAAACCATCAAATTCACCAACGGTTATTGCGTGAATTTCGAAGAGAGATGGGAAGATAAGAAAGGTCATTTCGAAGAGATCGAAATCACTTGCCAGAAGATCGAATTTGAATCGGTCGTTTTTGAAAACGATTGGGCTTAGTGGAGCCGCGATGGATGTTTAACCTGTAATTATTGAAGACGATATGGCAGAAAATATGACACCGGTACAATTATCGGTAAAAGATTTCGAAACTCGTGAAGTGATGATGATCGATTACACCTTCTCGCAAACCACCGATCGGGAAGGCCAAATCTCGGGGATTCCGCGTGGCGGTCGCATCAACATCCGCGTCAAGGCGATGAACGACGGGAACAATCAGTTGTTGCAGTGGATGTTGTCGCCCAACGATCCTCGTGATATGAAGATCACGTTCTATAACACCATCGACGGGTCGACCATGAAAGAACTGGAAGGTACCGCTTGCTATTGCGTACACTACCTGGAAAAATGGGAAGATGGCGAAGAACACTTCGAAGAATTGCAGATTGTTTGTCAGGAACTGAAGAACGGTCCGGTCGATTTCCAAAACCCCTGGAAATAGATCGTAGAACGGTTCTACTGCCGTGATGCTTGTATTCCCCGGTACAGACCCTTTGCGGTGCTGCTTTACCGGGGAAAACCTCTCTAATAAAATGAACTCAAAAGATCCGTTGTATGTCTCTATCCGCACGTTTATACCTCGGGGATAATGTATCCGCCAACTATACCAAGGAATATCTGGTAACTCAGTGCAGGGTGAAAGTAGCCAGGCATTTCACGGCCTATCTGCCCGACGCCGATCCCCGATGCGAGGTAGTGGTGCTGTCGGTCATTGCTCCCGGCAAAGATGATCTGACGCTGTACGAATGGTACATTGACCAAACCTCCTTGTCGGGCAAGATTGTGGTCGACCTGACCAACCAGTCGGCCAAGTACGATAAAACAGAGAGAACGTTCAAATTCGAAGATGCGAAATGTTTTGCCCTGGCGGAGACGTATGACATTGCTCAGACCGACCGACATCTGCTGAAGTTGGGCGTCATGATGAAAGAGTTGGAGATTGATGAGGTTAGTTTTCAATAGTCGGAGGGATAAACGGAGAGGATTATGAAAAATATGTCGAATTGCACGAAGGCTTCCTTTTTTTTCTATGACATCACTGATCCGACGGTTACGGCTAAAAAGGAACAGTCCCTGACGCTGCAACGATTTGAGTACGAGTGCTTACGGAACAGAAATGCCGAGGGAATGCCATACGGACCGACTTTGGCGTCGATGTTGCGGTTTACCCTGAAATCGTTGCCGGACGGCTATCTGAAAGAGTTCTACCGGCGATTGGGGGATCATGACGTGTCGTGTTTTTCGATTGTCCTCGATGCGGTGTTTCAGAATAACGGTCAGGAAGACAATGTGTTGAGTGACTATGGCGGTGCTTTGGTGGTGACCGGGCAGATCGTCGATATCGATGAAACGTATCAAACGTACGACTTTGACCGACTCCGTGGGGGGAAAGCCGCCGGGGAATCGTATCATGACCTTATGATGATCACGGTCGAGTTTCTGTTACAGTCGATCATGTACGTCGGAAACAACAATTATCAGAAAAAATTGCCCATCAATTATTAAAGGTCTGACAGCCTATGGCAGGAAATACCTATACACTCACGATCGGAGGCCTTCATACGAAAGAGGGAACCTCTTCGATCAACCTGACCTATAACGGTCAGCCGGGGACGACGAATCCGGTCGAAATCAAAACAGAGGGACAGGTCTTGGTCAGCTGCAAGATCAGTGAGTTCAGTTACGCCAAGGCGATTTATCGTCCGGGAAAGCTCAGTTTTACCCTCTTGCTGACGTGGCCGGGTGCGGATCCGGGTATAGATACCATTTGTTCTGTGTTTGATTCCTGTCCGCTGACCTTGCAGGTAGAGCAGGAGGATGGGACAGTGTTTGCCATTGCGGAGTCGTATTATATCTTCAATATCCGGCTGGAACGGCGTTCGGGGGCCAGCTCCCAGATTTATGCCTGTTTCGAGGCCTACAGCCCCGATCAGTATCTGACCCTGGACAAATATTGCAAAGCCTATACGGGACGTAAACTCATTGCCGACATTCTCTCCAAACAGTCGCTGTGGCCCGATGCGATCTCTTTGTTTACGGATACGAAAACCTTTTCCGATTTGCTGGTTGCGGAACCTCAGTTCCTGACCTACGAAGTGAAGCAGAAAAACGCGACGACCCAGCAGGAGGAGACGCAGACCTATGAATACATCCAGCCCTATCTGGTGCAATATAATGAGAGCTTTTTCGACTTTCTGGTTCGTGTGACCAATCGGTGCGGCGAGTTCTTCTACTATGAGGGGGGCAAACTGCATGTCGGGTGGCCCAAAGCTTCTCCGTCGGTGCTGATCACGAATTATACCTCCATCAGCTATCAACAGGGTGTCCGGTCAGCCTGGAACGCCAATTCGCTGGCCGAAGTGCATAACGACTATACGACCAATACCAACCGGATGACCGGTGCCAATGCGAAAATGATGATGGATTCGGAGGTGGCTTTCGATGAGAACCTCACTCCGCTTCCCCCTAAAGACAAATATTCCAAATGGGAAGATTATGCCGCCTGGCCGGAAGCCTTCTGGATCGATACGCTGGCCTCTGCGTTGAATGAATCGACGCTGATCAATATTATTGGTACGTTGCTGTGGAAACCTACGACGACCCGGCTCAGCAGTGCCAACTCCGCGGAATCAGCCAACAAGGACTATAAGACGGATAATTTTGATGTTACCTATCCTTTGGAGCAGGTCTATAAGGAATCCTCCTCGAGCTCTTCGAATTCCTTGAACTCTTCGAATAACACGAACGCCTCGGATACTTCGGACAAGACGGGAGCGGATCTCATCGATGATAAAGACGGGGTTTATCCGTACAGTTCGACTCCGGCCGACGTTAATAAGGTGACGTTCGGGCTCTCGTTCTATGCCAACATTCAGAACGAAATCGACAAGGCGGAAAAATCGAAGATCCGGGTGGTGTTGGAAAATCATTTCTGTCCGGTTGCCTTGGGGGACAAGATCTGCTTTGAAAAGGACGGGAAGCAATATATTGTCGTGAAAATCGACCATACGGTGAAAAGTGTCGTTGTTCAGCATACCCCCTCTGCGGTGACGTTTAGCGGGGGAAGTACGACTCCGACCTTTGCAGCAGAGGCGCCCAGCGAAATGCTTGAGATCGAAGCGATCCCCTGTCCGGCCAGCGGGGCGGTTTATCCGCCTTCGGCCCATGTGTCGTCGATCCGGGTGTCGAGTGCCCAGCGGGCCATCGTGACGCATAATGCCGATCCGCTCAAGATGGGACGGGTCCGGGTGCGTTACCCCTGGCAGCAGAAATCGGACGATCCGTCTCCCTGGATTCGGATCTCTCAGCCGATGGCTTCCGAAGACAGTGGCTTCCGGTTCCTTCCTGAAAAGGGTGACGAGGCGATTGTCAATTACGAAAACGGAAATATCGAACGTCCTTACGTCGAGGGGATGCTTTTCTCGGCGGCACGGAAACCCTCTTATAGCCACAAGGGCAGCAGTAACCGTATTATCTCATCGAAAAACGGACACTCGATTATCTTTTCCGATCCGAAAGGAAAATCTTTTTTCAAATCATTCTTCCCCGTACTGGGAACGCTCTCTACGTTTGCGCCTCAGATCGACATCCCGATGGGTTCCGAGGCCTTTCAAAAGGCTTCGGGAGGGATTCAGCTGACCGATACATACGGTTTTTACTCCATCACCATGTCCTCGGACAAGCGTTCCATTTCTATCGATTCGCCCTTGGGAAAGGTGGGGATCAATGCCTTTACGGGGATCACGATCAGCGCCCCCAACGGGGATGTCAAGATCACAGGCAAGAACGTCGATATCGTGGCCGGCAATAATCTGACCCTCCGTTCGGGTACCAATAAAGAGGGTGTTTTACCGACGAGTGTACAGAAAGCCGTGACTCAGACGGCCAGTTTCGTAACCGGTAAATTCACGATCGTTGACCTGTCGATTATCCGGACGATTTTCGAAACATTCGTGCGGCCGATTGCCGGTACGCTGCGGATCTCCTCCAAACGTTATCTCTGCATCGAGGCCGGAAAAGGCTCCGCTCAGATCATGGGTCGGAGAACGGTGCAGCAATTCCACTCCTGGAAGGATGTGGGGGCTATGTGGAAGTCGTCTTTCGGGTCGTATACCATCGACCGCAATCCGGACAATACGGTGTTCACTTCGAATATCCCGACGGTGTTGGACTATGTTCATACGGGTATTCGGCGTTTGTTTAATGAGGCTCGGAAACAAAGTGCCGATCTGGTAGAGCGACTTGAACGCTACCAGCACATTCAACAAGTCCTGGAGTCTATGGATTTGAGTGCATTTGTGAAGGATCCCCAAATTGCCACCTACCAGACGATTCTTCAGGATGCCTCGCGTCATAAAGGCCCCAAACCTTTGGAAATGAAGGATCAGATCGTGGGGAAAGATCCGGCTGTGATCAATCGGGTTCGTACGTTGATAGGTAAACTGTACAGGGAAGCTCAATCGATTTATGCTCATTGGTATGACGAGAAAGCGAAAATGGACGAGTTCTGCGCTCAAAACTTTGTGCTGTCCGATCCGATGATACGACAGATGATTGAGAAGCTTTTGCATCCGGTATTGCCCTCTACGTGGAAGTCGCAACCCGGAAGTGGCGCTACGATTCGGAGCACGCAGATCAAGTATCGTGACTTTCGGCAGATTCTCTTTGCGGTTTTGAAGAAGCTGGTTGACAATCAGAAACCGGAAGAGGGGAACAATTATTCGGATAAAATTACCAGCCAGGGAATCGGCTCTCCGTGGAGTTATGATCGCCAGGACTGGGTTAAGTTTGTCGATAACATTTCGGCAACCAGTGCTGCCGTCGATGTGTTGAAGACAGTCGGTAAGGGGCTCTTTAAGGTCGGTTCGTTCGAAGGAATGCTGGATCAGTACGTGTGGGATCAGACGGACCACGGCAAGGTGCTCATATCGGACCAAAAAGGAAAAACCCTCCATATCGATCAGGGAACTCTGCAGACGTATATGGAGTCCCGGAATGGGGTCGATGACCTCGACCATACGATCGCAGAGATTAAAAATGTTCTCCATCGCTTGGATTAACTGAGCTAACCTGACAAACGAAAAACAATCGCTATGAAAGCTTTAGCCGCACAATTCGCCAACTGGCAGGAGGCTTTGGAAAACTTCCAGAAAAATGTGGAAAAGGACCTCGAGGAGATTCGCAGTTGTAAACGCGAGGTCCAACGGATGAAGATCGATCTGATCGACCGGCTGGAAAAGGGACGTTATATCCGGGACGACCAACGGGTGATCATTTCGGCTCCGGAGATCATCATCGGCAATGTCGATAAGAGTGGGGTGTTGTGCGGCAATTACTCTCAGGTGGTGATTCGGGGCAATGAAGTCAATCTGGAAGGGGTCGGTCGGGGCGATTCGGATGTGGGAAGTATCGTCAGTCGGGCGGCCAGCATCCAGCAGGTGGCGGTCGATCCCGGGATCGACGGTCGGGAGTATGTGGTGAAAAGCACTTCCGAAATTATTTCACAAGCCAAAAGTGTGGTGATTCGGAGCGAAAAAGCGGACGGTTGCTTCTCGGGACAGCATTTGTCGGTGCCGGAGGGAGGTATTTTGTTGTCGACTGACGGTCAGATCGATTTGGAGGCAACGCTGCCTTGTGAGACGCTCCAGGAGGAGTTGACGCAAACCGAGAAAGACCTCAAATCACAACTCGGCGATCTGAAACAGGAGGTTTCGCAGGCCAAGTCGGACGTTTCGTCGCTGCTCTCTCAAATGAATAAACTGGTCGGCCAGGATAACCTGAACGCCGATCCGGTCACTACCCGGACGAATTTTATGGACATCGAGGAGTTGCATGAGGAGTTCCAGCAGCTTTCGGAGGCTCTGTATCGGACCATGACCGATTATTTCGATGCCCTTTCGCGGCAGGCCGAATGCAACCGACAGTTGTCCAGTGTGCAGGATCAAAAGAAAGAGGTCGATCAACGCAAGTCGAAATACAAGGACGAGTCGACGCAGACTTCCATTTCGCTTCGTGCGGAAAATCTGAGTCTTACCTCGATCGACGGGGATGGTAATCTGCGCACCAATCCGGGGGCGGGGATCGCCTTGTCGGGGAAAGAGGTGAGCCTTTCGTCGTACGGGAATGATAGTGCATTGATCAAGGACAGCGAAGTTTTCATCGGGTCGCAGCAGGTGCAGATCAATACGGCCAATCCCAAGGTGTCGGACAAGAACAGCGAGTTCCCAGCGGATGGCAGTGTGCGGGTCGTTTCGAAGGACATCCAGCTCGAGACGGTCGATTATGAACTGAAAGATCAGAAAATCACCGAAAAGAGCTTGACCAAAGAGGGCTCTTTCTCGGTACGAGCCGAAAAGATCGCTCTGAGCGCTACGGATACCGAAGGTAAGGCGACGGGTTCGCTGTCGGCCAATGCCAAACAGTTGTCCGTGAAGGCGATGGATGTCGATAAAGAGAAAGGTGACGACAAATCGCTGTCGGCGGGCAGTTCGCTGTTGCTGCTGGCCGAGCAGGTCTATGCCGGGTCGAAAGACAAGAAAACCAAGAGCAAAACGTTCCAGGTGGCTTCGGATCAGGTGGGAGTGTTTGGCGATACGACCGTCGAATTGCAGCAGGATGGCAAAGCGATTCTGCAGTTGGGCGGCGGCAATGCGTCGCTCTCAGGCAGCAAGACTACGCTGTATGGAGAGACCACCTCGGAGGGCAAGACGACGTTCAAGTCCGACGTAACGGCCGGAACGGTCAATATGAAAAACCTCAAGGTGGATTCTTCGTTCAAGACTCCTTATACGACCGAAGGTATTTCGGTTCCCGGAGCGCCATCTACGGCTAAACTGAGCGCCAAACTCAAAGAGGAAGAGTTGAAATCAGACAAGAAATAAAACGAGAGGATTATGGCTAAGTATGTGTGTATGGGGGCGATGCTGAAATGTTCGTTCGGACAGATCCCCTCGACGCTGATGGTGACGAACCCGATGCGACCGATGATTCAGAACAAACCGAAAGCCACGGTGATGGATTTTGCACCGATGGTCAATGTCATGCCTTTCGGAATGTGTACCACCTTGAGCAATCCGATGGTAGCCTCGGCCACGGCGGCCGCCATGGGAGTTCTGACGCCCATGCCTTGTATTCCGGTCCCGGTGGGTCCCTGGATGCCGGGCGGCCAACAACTGATCACCAATATGCCGGCTCTGCTCGATAACTGCAAGTTGATGTGTGCCTACGGGGGCAGTATCACCATCAATATGCCGGGACATACCTGTACTTCCGAAGGAAAGTAGTTGAGGGCCATGGGACGACGAGCTGTGCAGCGGGAGCGGGCGGTTTGTCTCCTGTTTTGGGGGGAGAAAAGGGACCGGATGGCGTTCATGCCCCAATCTGCAAACGGCCCGATCGTATGCGGGCCGTTGAAAAGAAGGGTGTTCTGTTGCCTGTCACGATGCGGCCGTCAGGCTGCATCGGTTATTCCGATTCGGAAGCAAAAGCATCCATGCTGAATTGTTTGCCGGCTTTGTCGCTGTGGGCGGCGTGTTTTTCCTGTTCGGCACTCTCTTTCTCCGACTGAGCCTGAAGGTATTGTTGATAGGCCTCTTCAATCTGTTTCTCTTTCTCCTCCCGGTAGGATTTGCACAGATCGATGTGCTGGTCGTGTTGTTGTTGCAATTCGTCTTTGGCCTCGTCTAACTCGCCGGGTTGGGCATCCGAAAGTTGTTTCGTGAGTTTTGCGATATAGGTACTTTGGGTGGCGTCGATCTTGCCCAGCGTCTCATCGTAGATGGTCTTGACATAATCCATCCCCGCATCCCGGCGATCCTGATTCACCGGCGGCATGGTGCAAAGGATATATTGGTTCTCGTTCTCTTCGGTCGTGGACTCTTCGGAGGTGGAATCTTGTTCGTCGTCCATCGATTTCTGTTCGATTTTATAATCCGGATGAACCGAGGCTACCCCTTTGCAAATCGGAAACAAATCGTTCTGATCTTTGGGAATCAGGGCAAATTGGGTCTCACTCGCCAATGCCACGTCGGCCACTTCTTCCAGATTGAACTCTTCGTTGTTCAGTTGAACCGTAACGGCCAACAGAGCCGCCGGTTCGGCTTTGACGCTGAAGTGAATGAGCTGATAATTCATGTAGGCTGCATAAGCACTCATTTTTTGCTGAGACTCTTTCAGCAGATTAAACACGACTTTTCTCATACCTTCTTATTTTACAATTAGTAACGTTTATCTCTTTTTTAAGGTCAGCTTGACGTTGACCATGTCGTTGCCTTTGAGGTGTACGACGGTTTCGGCATGTTTCCGACCCTTCTCCAGCCGAATGCGGTAGGAGCGGTCGATGGGCAGATCCCGTAACAGGCAGGGGGCGGAGCCGACGGCCGTCCCATTCAGGAAAACCGTTGCATCCACTTCGTCACAGGAGATATTCAGCCATCCGTAAGCGGATTGCGGAGAGGGCAGCGTCATCTCAACGGTTTTTCCGGCTTCCACCCACAGGTATTCGGTTTTCGACTCCAGGCTGTCTTTCCGGGAACTGACGGCATAAAATCCGGGTGCTAAAACCCCTTGCCATTCGCCGGTTCCGACCTTTTCCCGGTTGAGCCAGATTTCGGTTTCGTCGTCACCGGCGGTCAGATGAACGGTTGAGAGGGGTTGGGGTGCGTTGGTGTTGGAAGATCCGTTCCCCGATGCAGATTCAGGGTGGGAGGGGGGAGTCCCGGCAGGCAGGGTGGTTTCTGGTAGACCCGGGTTATTTCCCAGCGGGGACGAGTCTTCCGGCAGGGGCTGGAGCGACAGATGGCGCAAGTCGACGACGTGACGTTCGGCATTGCCGATCTCGATGAATTGGTCGTAATAGCGCGTTTGGTCTTGACGAATCGTCAGGCGATAGCGTCCGGGAGTCAGTCGTCCGGTTTCGATTCGCATCGTTCCCAGCGGCTGGCCGTCTAACAGGATCTGGGCCTGAGGAAGGGCCGTCTCGACGGTCAGATAGCCGTAATTCGGCGGCAGGATGAAATTCCCTTCCAGACGGATGGAATCGGTCAGTGTAAGGGTGTCGGTAATGGTTTGGTAAAAAGGAGATTCGATGCGAAGAGAATGTGAGCCGAGTGGCAGATAGAGGGCCAGTTGTCCGTTTTGCAGGGGATACATCAGACTGTCCACATACACGATGGCGTGCAGGGGTTGGATGTTCAGCAGGGCCCACTGTTTGTCGGGCTGATACGCTTTTTGCGGGCTGTCGGTCAGCAGTTGAGCGTGATAATGTTTTTTCTTTTTCAGGGATTTCCCGGGAATTTTCCAGGTCAGCTGGCCGTAATCGGGGTGTTTGATGGTCAGAAAATCGGTGTGGGGAGGGAGCGACAAGGTTACGACCCCTTCTCCTTCGGTGGCAGGAATCACCTGATCGCCGATCTGAAATTGAAACCCTTTTTCCTGGGTATACAGGTCGAGGAGGGCATGATGTTTATCGGTAGGGACGTCTGCTTTTTTCCAGAAAGGTTTGACATAGGGGGCAAAGTCTTCGACCTGCATCCGTTGGGCCGTTGCAGGAAGGAAAAAAACGCAGAACAGAAGAAGCCACCAATATCTCATCTGGGGAACTGTGTATGAAAAGCCACTCCTACAAACATACGCAAAATTGCCGGAATAACCGCAGACTCCGGGGAAAGAATCCGTCGGTATCGAACCTGAATCTTCCGGAAGAAAAGGCCGGATCCGACTCGTTTTGCGGGGCGAGATGTCTTTGGAGTAAGCTCGGAGATGCTTTGAAAATGAGTGGAGTAGAAATATTGTCGAAGGCCGTTTAGGTACTTTTGTGAATATTTATTATTTTTAAGCGATAAAACGTGAAGTGTCTTGCCATGAAAAAAGAGAGCCCGACCCCTACGATGCTGTCGATAGGGGGAGAGGAGATATTCTCGCAGCTGTCCTGGTTTAAACACGATCGGCTGAAAGAGGCGAACGTGATGGTGGTGGGCTGTGGGGCTCTGGGTAACGAGGTGCTGAAAAATTTGGCCTTGTTTGGGGTGGAGCATGTGGTGCTCGTGGATTTCGACACCATCGAACCCTCCAACCTGACTCGCTCCATTCTGTTCCGCCAGGCCGATGCCGAGGCTCGTCGGGCCAAAGTGACGGTGGCGGCCGAACGGTTGCGGGAGATCAATCCGGCTATGCAGGTCTTGTCGCTTTCGGGTGACATCGGGCATGAGGTCGGACTGGGGCTGTTGCGCCGTATGGATGTGGTGGTGGGATGCGTCGATAACCGCTGGGCCCGTTATTGCCTGAATCGTCTGTGCATGCGGGTTCGGGTCCCTTGGGTGGATGGCGGAATCGACGGATTGGAAGGAACGGCCCGGGTGTTTGTTCCCGGCAAGAACTGCTACGCCTGTAACCTGGGTCCGGAAGCCCTCAAGGAGTTGTCGTACAGGCTCTCCTGTTCGGCGGTGATCCGGCGCAATGAACAGGCCGGCAGAGTCCCGACCACGCCGGTGATTGCATCGGTGATCGGGGCGGTGGAGGCGCAGGAGGCGATCAAATTGTTGCATCCGGACGAATTGGCCCGGGGAGAATTGACCTCGCTGTGTGGCAAGATGTTTTATTATGAGGGACAACACCTGAGTGCCCGGGTGGTGGATTTTGTGGGATACGACGAAGAGTGTCCGGTCCATGAAGCCTGGGAACCGATAGAACGGGTAACGATCACGACCGGATGGACGGTCGGGGAGGCCTTGCATCAGTTGGTTGAACGCTTCGATGATCCGGAGGTGGAGATTCTCCTGCGCGATAGTCGGTTTGTCGATTACCTGGTGGTTCGGGACGACGAACGGCATATTCCCGTTATGCGGCCCGATTATGCCGTCGAACGCTTTGTCGAGGAGGATCCGCAGTTGAGGTATCTGCCTCTGCATGCGCTGTATCAGCACGAGATCGAAAGCCTCGATGCCCGTTTCCCCTATCCGGAACTGACGTTGGCTCAGGTGGGGATCCCGGCATGGGATGTGCTGCCCGTGAAAACGGCCCAGGGAGTCCGTTATGTGGAGTTGGCGGATGAGCATAATTACGCAGAAATGTTAAGTCAAAACAGACAGGCATGATCCAAACGAAGCTTGATTTGTGGGATATCAGCGCGGAATGTTTGCTGAACTACCTCTATCCGGACGCCACGGATCAATGGGAGGTGGAGTGTGCCGGTACGTTTTACCGGAACTACAGCCCGGATGTTTTGGCGGTGAACGAGACCCAGAAGCGGGTCCGTTTGTCTCGGGACAGTTTTTTGCGGTTATTGCCGCAGGGGGTGATCGCACCGGATGACGCCCTGAAAGGGGCGAATTTCGAACAGAAATACGAACGCCTGAAACGGAAAGAGGAACTGTTGCAGGAACTGTTCAAACCGGTCGACACTCTGGCTTTCCGGACGAGACTCCATCTGGAAAAACAGGCGGCTCAACTGTCGTACGATAAGTTGTCGTTTTTGTTGCAACGTTATTTCGATTATGACCTCTCCCGGGAGGAAAATCCCTATATCCGCAGAACCGCCCCGCTGTTGTTGCTCATTCCCCATTTGAGGGGCAATTTCGCTTTCATCGCACAGTTGTTGAAGCAGTTGTTTGAGTGTGAGGTGGAGACGGAAATCGGCCAGTATACCTGGGAAGAGGGCCCCGAATATGCCCAACCGGCCATTGAATACCGGCTGATTTTGCCGGGACTGACCTCCGAGGCCTATCAGGCGTTGAATCGGATGATCGATCCTTTCCGGGAGTTTCTTTGCGAATGGTTTATTCCGTTCGATACCCGCTGTACGATTGCGATTCGGCATCCTCATCAACCGTTTGTGTTGGGCGATACACTGATTTTGGATTACAACACGGAAATCGAACCTGATTCATCTACCCAGAATACGGACAGTAAGTAGGAACGCGTTATGAATATCAATTCAAAAATAGACTGGGAAGCCGGTATGACTCTTTCGGCCCAGACGTTTGTCGAACTGGACGAGTGCCTGGCCCGCAAACAAGAGGCGGTCAACCGGGCTGCCAATGGGAATCAATTCGGACTCATCCCGTTTACGGAGTTCGATAACCGGGGCGGATTCGTCCGCAACAAACTGGAAATCGAACGTCTGGCGTGTATGGCTTTGCTGCCGTCGGGAAAGATTCTGCACATCGACGAAAAGGTCGTGGTGTCCGTACCGTTGCTCTATGGGGACGAATATTACCTGGCTTGCGGATTCGGCGACAAGGAGACCGGCTTCGATGTGAAAACGGTGCCGTTTGTCCGGCCGGAATATACCTATGGCATTTATGCCTTGGAAGAGCTGGAAGGAACCGATCTCTTCCCGGTGATGAAGTTCAAGGTCAATGACGGCGTTTTCCTGATCGATGAGTCGTATATACCTCCCTGTCTGCATCTTTCGTCCGATCGACGTTTCGCTTCCTACCTGGAGCGGCTCGCCGAGAAAGTGGCGCTGCTGGCCGAACATCCCAACCTGGAGTCCGGCGAAGGTAAACGGGCCTTCCAGCGTTATGCCTACCTGCTGAAACGGTACGATACGAAAAATCGGACCAGCCACTTTTTTCAACTGACGAGTGAAATCGTTCAGGCGGTCGATTATTACATCGTCACTCCGCATACCGAAACGCCGGCTTTCTTGCGGACCTACTCGGAATATGACATCGTCAACTGGCTGGAATGGCTGGGCGAGTATCTGCACAGTGCGGCTACGATTCTGGATAAAGTGGTGTTGGAGGATCACTCCATCGACTTCGACGAGTTGAAGGCTCAGGTCAAGGCGGAACTGTATGAACGCCTCTATCCGGAGTTGCACGACCGTCTCTACGAAGACCTGAAACAGAAACTGACGGCCGAAATTTCCGAAGCCCTGACGGCCAAGCTGCTCGATTATCTCAACCATCAGCTCCGCAGCGAGCTGCATGATGCGTTGTCGGGCGAGTTGTCCGAAGAGCTGGCCGGGAGACTGTTCGACAGCCTGTACGAAAGTTTGTACAACGCGTTGTATGTGCCGGTGGAAAAAGAGGAACAGGAAGAGTTTATGCCATTAATTTAACGGGTTATGAGTATTTTGCTGCCCCTGGAGGTGACGGATGGCAAATTGCTCCGTGCCCCTGCGACCAGAAAAGCAGTCGATGCCTTCATCGAATTGTTGTTGACCACGCCTTGTCAGAGTTGTGTGGCGGATCCTCAGTTCGGGTTTGTGTTCAATAACCTGAAGTTCGAAATTTTTAATGAAAACGAAGGGGTGATCTATCACTCGGGCGATAAAGAGGGTTTTGGGGCGGACCTGTATAATAAAAAGGTTTCGGGGACGTCCAAAAGCCTCAATACCTTTGCGACGGAACTGAAAACGGCAATCGAACAGTATGAAAAACGCATTGCGGAGGTTGCGGTGACCATGACCTATTTTAAAGGTCAGCGCAAGGTGCAGATCAGTGTCGAGGGTGTTCTGGTGGAGGACAACACGCCGTATCAATATACCTCCAGCATTAACCTCTGGAATTAGAACCATCCCGATTGGCTGCCGGAAGTAGCATGAAACAGAAAATGCCATGAAACAGACGATATTTACGACACGTCAACGAGCCGAGGAGCTGCTCAAAGAGGCGATCTCCATTTGGGAGCACAGCCCCCACAGCGAACAGTTGGAGGGTGTGGAACAAGATCCTGTCATCTCTCTGTTCCTGACGGCGTTGGCTTATCAGGCCAACGAAATCGATCATGAAATCGAACAACTCCGGACGGAAGTACTGCAGGAGTTCGTACAGATGCTCATCCCCTATGAACGGGTGCACGCCCTGCCGGCGACGGCCGTAGTCGAGGTGGTGCCGGATGAGAAAAGCGTTTCTCCGTGGTTGAATCATCAGGTGAACTTTACGCTGTCGGGCACTCCCTATTCATTCATTCCGATGCTCAATACTCGGGTGTTCAATGCCTCGGTCACGACCGTCGTGCGATTGGATGCACGTCGCTGGAAGGTAAACCTGCAGTGCAAAGAACCGGTCAATAACCTTTCCGGCATGACGTTTATGATCGGAAATCCTCATTTTCAGGATGTGAAGGTGTTTGCCAACGGTCATCCGCTGCCGCTGGTCAGACCGTGGGACTATGCCGATCTGCCGTTGGACAGTTGCTTCTCGCTGGGGAATCTGCTCTATAACCAGTCGCCGATTTTCCACGCCAGCCATACCTGGTTCGATCTGTTTGCCCAACAAAACGTGCGGCTGTATGTGGTCGATACCTATAAAACGCCGGCAACCCAACCCTATCCCGTTGAAAATGTCGAGCTGATTTTTGAATTTCAGGGTATCAACGACCAGTTTTTGTTCGATAAAACGAAATTGTCGCTGAACTGTACGCTGTTGGTCAATGCCGCGGTACGGTCGACGACCTTGTCCTCTTCGTCGCCGATTGCCCGGCTCTCGGGCAGCTCCAAGGAGACGGAACCCTGGCAGTTCTTGCATCTGGTCCGCCCGGCCGATACCCAGATGTTCAGAGAGGCACCGTTGGAGATTCGGAAAATTGCGGCCGACCGTTTCAATGAGGCTCATTTGGTGAAGTGGGCCAGTACGCTGATCAGTCGTTTCGCGTCCGATTATTATGCTTTCCAGGAGATCGAAGGGCTGCGGGAAAATGCCTTTATGGATCAATTCTATGGTTTGCTGAAGAAGATGGCGGAAGGTATCGCCAAGGTTTCCCGAAAAAGGGAAGCCGGTTTGTACCTGATGCTCAAAAACGATAACGGTTTCCACCCCAAAGAGATGAGCCTGCAGATCGACTATCTGGTGACTAACGGAAGTGCGGTCAATGCCTCGTTAAATGGCAAGAGCCAGTTTACGGTGGCCGGGGTGTCGCCTTTCCGCGAGGTTCGTCTGCTGGCCGACCCGATGCCCGGGTATGACGAGGTGCAGGGGGCGGATGCCGAAAACAGCCTGGCCCGCTATTACCTCATTACACAGGATCGTCTGGTGACTCCGGCCGATATCAAGGTGTTCTGTTACAACGAGCTGGCGACCCGTTTCGGCATTACGAACGAGATGATTTCCAAAGTGAAAGTACGCCACGTGCAGCATACCGAGCGGCGTCACTGCGGATTCGAAACCCAGGTATATATCACCTTGCATGATAATCCCTATATTCGGCGCAGTTTTCAGGAGAAGATTCCGATGACCGAATGGGTGTTGCAGAAGATGATTGAGGTTCGAAGCACCCATGTGCTGCCGGTACAGGTCAATATCGAGATTGTCTGAGGCGGAGGGAAATCGTGAAAAGTCAATAGATTGTAAAAAATAGCGTTCATGGAAGATTTCTTTTTGGATATCGTATATAAGGATAAGAGAGTGCGCTTCCGGATTGTCAACCCGCATGCTCCATTGCATACGCTGATGAATAATCTGCGGCATGCTATCGGGAAAGACGGGCGGTTGATTTTCGACTTTCCGTCGATCGATCAGACGGGTGCGCCGCTGGATTATTTCTTCGGGAAAGAAGATCCGATGACCCATGAGGTCCGGGTGTTGCGCCCCCGCATCGGAAAAACCGACCAGACGTTGGCGGATTATAACGTTAATAATGGCGATACGGTCTTTCTGATTCCCGATCCATTTCCCGGATAAACGAAACACCTGCTGTCGCTATGCCAACCGCATCGAAACATTGGTCCGATTTCGATCCCCTTTCGTTGACCGGAAGGAATCGCCGCTTGCTTCATGAGTGGAGCGAGTTGGATCGTGCGCTGGCATCCCGTCCGGAGTTGGACTATCGCATCGTTCAACGCAATGCACAGGGGCTGCCGACGGGGTATGAAGTGACGTATCACGTTCGATCCATTTGCGGGGTGGAACGCATCGAACGACTGCAGGAGACCGAAGTCTCGCATCCGCCCCTTTTTGCGACGGAGTTTTGTTTGCGGATCACGTTGCCGGAACATTATCCGTGCATCGATGCTCCGGCGGAATTCCGCTTTGTGACGCATCGGGAGGAGAGGAAAATTCCGCATCCCTGGCATCCGAATATCCGCTATTTCGGAGAGTTTGCCGGGCGGGTCTGCCTGAATACCCCCGATACGTATGCGGGTTTGGCCTGGTGTGTGGAGCGTATCTCCCACTACCTGAATTATGATCGCTATCATGCCCGTCCGGAACCGCCTTATCCCGAGGATATGAAGGTGGCCGAATGGGTGGTCCGAGAGGGTGAACCGCGGGGCTGGATCTATTTTGAGGATCAGAGATCGGAAGCAGGCCACGAGCTTGTGGATGAAAAGATAGGGGTGTGACCCTTACGCTGATAAATGAAACGAAGGCTTATGAAATGCTGGAAGAAAATACTATATGCACTGTGTTTGCTTAGTTTTCCGATGATGGCGAAAGCTCAGACGGTTAAGCAGATAGAGGTGTCGGAAAGTCAACCCTATGTGGATCATGTGACCCTGATGCCGGGGGCGTCCGACCGGGATCTGTTGGTGAAAATCGCTTTTGATGAGCCGAACAATAGTCTGACGGTCAGCCTGATTTCGTATCGGAAACTGTTTGTGTTCCAGACCGATGTTCGTTATTCCCAGGCGGTTCGGTGCCGGAAACTGCATCCCGAAAAATTGCCTTATGTCGTTGCTTCGGATGAGCAGGCCTCGTATGTCGTTTCCAAACCGCTGAAAAAATCCCTTCAGGACGGGAAAAAGCATATTTTCAAACGCTGGATCGACTACAAGGGACTTCAACCGCAGCCGGTTGAATACAAAATGGTGAATGATTATATCGAACAACGGTTTGATATTCTGTATAAAGAGGCGAATGTTTCGATCACGCTGCGGGATGTGCTGTTGATGGAGGGGCCGCTTACCCGTAAAAAACATCCGGTGTATGAACTGCTTTCGGTGACCGATCTGGATCGTACGTATGAGATTGCCATTCAGCGTGATCCCTGCTACGGCAAGGAAGAGGCTCTGCAAGCGGCGGCGGCACAGGTGGAAAGTATCAAGGCGGGTTATGAGGCTTTCGATCAGCGGTTCGGACGCTCTTTGCTGCTCGGTACCTCCGATCTCAAGCAGTTGTTCAATAAGATGAAATCCATGTTGTTGGAGCAATTCCCCCGGAAGGAAGAAACTTCGGAGTGTCCGGAAATCCAGGCCTGTATCGACCAGTATAATCAATATGTGGATTCGATCCAGTCGGTTCAGGGGCGTTTTAGGAGCATGTCTCGCTCAGGGGCACCCACGACGACTTTGGGGCTGAGCGGCGATTACATCCTGACGATGGCTCGGCGCATCGACAACCATGTCAACCGTTGGCTGTTGTCGTCGGATAAGATCGAAAGACGGGATTTGGAAACCGCCTGCCGGCAGTTGATCGATCAGGTGCGTGGCCATCTGCAGGGCGCGACGGAGATCAGTGCCAGCCAACGGGAGGCTTTGCGGGTTTTTTATGAGGCGGAAAACTATTTTCGCCGGACATGTGTAAATAAGTGACACGTATGAAGGGAGTCAAACATATCCGACGGGGAGGACTTGTTGGCTGGTTGTGCGGTTGGATGCTGCTGGGAAGCCTTTCGGCCTGGAGCCAGGACGGGGATTACTACACCGATGCCGGGCAAATTTTGGAGATAGAGAGCAGGATGCTCTATTTCTATGACCAGCTGCAAGAGTTGGCCGCTCAGATTCCGCAATACTCCTCGGATCAACTGTCGACCGCCGATCAGCAGGTATTGACCATCGACACCAAATGGAATACCTATTATCAGTCGCGCCAGACGGAGATCGCCGAAGACGATTCGCTGTTGCAGATCGTGGCCAATTACCAGTTGGCCAAACAGAATCTGTTGGATTCGATTGCCAGCAAAAAACATTTTTATGAGTCAGAAGCGCGCTTTTCGGAGGCGGAAACCTTTTTTACGACTCAGGACAGCGTTTATCAGCAGCTTTACAAAACGGCCTTCGAATACTCTCTGCTGAAAACGTTGGCCCCTCAGCTCGAACAACTCAAGGGGCGCGAACAGATGTTGTCCGAGGAGATGCAGCAACAATATGAGACGGCCAAAAGCCTGGCTCAGGAGTTTGCATCGTTCCAGCCTCGCTTTCAGCCGCTGGAGGAGAAATATCTTACGTTGAAGAATACCTCCGAACAGATTCAGGCCTTGGAATACAAGTCCTGGTTGCAACGAATCAAAGATTATTTGTACAGTTTGGCCGCCGTGGCGATCATTCTGATGTTCATCAATATGGTGCAGGCTAAAATCAAAGTGTTGAAACAGGCGCGTGAAAATGCGAAAAAGCTGCGCGATATGATGAACCCGGATCAAACGGATTACCCGACCATCTAAACCCTACATTCGATAACCATCGTACACCATGAATAGTCGTAACCTGTCCTTTGTCTTGATGTGGTTCCTGCTGCTGGGAAGTTGGGGCTGCACGGAGTTTACGTCTAACAACAAGTCGTATCAGGAGGATGTCTCACTGCATATTATTAGTGTCGATTTCGACTCTACCTATAAACACTTGTATGCGAACGTTCAGATCAACGACAGCATTACCTCCCTGTTGTTGAACAACGATACCTCTCTGCATTTTAAAACCGAGGAGCTGGTTAAAGGCAATATGTACGATCCTCGGACGCAACCGGTCCTGGAAGGGTACGAGAACCTCAAGATTCAGGAACTCTCCAAACTGAATCTGGATATTCTGGTGTTGGCCGATCTGACGCTGGATTCGGTGGAGGTGGCCAATCAAAGTAGAACCGTTCGGAACCTGGAGAAGCTTTTCTCGAATCATCCGATGCGGATTGCCTTTATGAACGGTACCGAGGTTTCCGAAACGATGGAGGCGACCGACTATGTTTTGGACAACTATTTCAAACCTGTCTCCGGCCAGAAATACCTCTATCGTTCGCTGTTCTCAAAAATCGAAGAGTTTACCCGCGATACGGTTCAGTCGGCTCCCCGTGCATCGGCCGATTCCATGAACCAAGCAGCCCCCCAAAAAATTCTTCTGGTGTTCTCGGACGGGAAAGTGTACGATGCGGATAATGCACCGGTGGACCCGAAACACTTTACGCTGCAGCATGAATTGGCGCAGCGTTGTGATTCGATGCTGGGGCTTTCGCTGTTTTACGTCAATCTCGAAGCTCCTGCCACGGGAGGGGGAAGCGCTGATCCGGGAACCGGAGTGGGACAAACGGATCAGGAGGCGAAAACCTTTCTGACGCTGCTCTGTCAAAAAACCGGCGGGAAATACCTGGAGACTTTTGATCAGAATCAGATGCTGAATGACATCGTCAAGCAGTTCAATCCGGATAATGCGGATTATCGCTTTACGTTTGTCAATCCCGATTTTAAGATCTATCGGGGGCTGGAGCGGAAACTGCAAATCGAATGTTATACGGGTGACAGCCTGATTGCTACCGATTACATCAATTATAACGCCGGGAGTCTCTATAATCCGGTGATCATTAATGGCCTGACGACTTTCCAGGTTATTGTGCAGGGAGGCCTGTTGGGCTTGTTGACGATCGGATTGCTGTATCTCTTTTTCCAGTTTATTCTGCCGGCCATCAGCTACTTCCTCTTCAAACGGAAGTTCGTTACCCGGTATACCCATAAGAATATGAGTTATAACGGGGTGTTGGTCGATCAGTCGTGTTATTTCTGCAAGGCTCCGTTTGTGGAGGGGGATGAGATCGTGGTGAAGTGCCAGCATGTGATGCATAAGTCGTGCTGGGATGAAAACGAATACAAATGCCCGGAATATGGCCGGAATTGTAAGCACGGAAGCCACTATTACAATAAGTATAATCTGTGGGATGGCCGTAATGCTTCGTTCTATTTCTCCTGGATTCTGGCCGGGGCTTGTGCCGGTCTGATCGCCTGGATCAGTTTTACGGCCAATGCCCATTACAATGGCAATCTGTTCCTGGTTCAACTCATTCACATGATGTTTGACCTCGATCCCCATTCGGCTCAGGCTACTTTGCTCATGGAAGAATACGGGAGCCACCTCTTTTATCTGCCGTTTTATGGCATGAACATCGGATTTTTCCTGACCCTCTCGCTGAGCCTGCTCACCGGGCATGGCCGATGGTGGTGGAAACGTTCGCTGTTGGTGGCGGCAAAAGCCATTGTCGGGGGTGTCTTCGGATATTTATCCTTCTTCCTGGGATGTATTTTGTCAATTTCGTTGAATTTCAGCGATAACTCTTTCCTGGTAGACTGGATTCCCTGGATGCTCAGCGGTTTCCTGATTGCGTTTGTGGTGGCTTATGGCACCGACATCAAACTCAAAAAGGCCCTGGTCGGCGCCGCTATTTCCATCGTCTTCGGTTTGGGCTCCATGTATTTGTGGTCGTTTGCGTTCAGCGCTCAAATCGACACCCGCGAATTCTTGCTGTTGAGCTACATGATCTATTGCATCGGGTTTGCGGTCAGTGTGGCGGTTACCAGTCCGAAGTCGGAACGTTATTTCCTGCGGGTGGAAGGCCCGATCAAAGAAATGGATATTGCCGTCTACAAATGGATGAATGCCTCGGTTTTAAGCAAACGGGTGGTGATCGGCAAGTCGGTCAACTGTGATTTGCAGATGTCGTGGGATATCACCAGTCCCATTGCTCCGGAACAGGCGGTGGTGAAAATGGTGAATGGCTACCTTTATCTGATCGCTTTGGAGGAAGGGGTGACTTTTGACAAAACGCCGCTCAAACCGCACGTGAAGAAACGCCTGTATCACGGCTCCAAATTCCTCATCGGCAAAACGACCTTTACCTATATCGAAAAAGACTTATAATCCCGAGACGAAGGTATGTTCGGGGCTGTAGCTGGTCGGTTTCATGCGTTGAGTGATCGGTTTGCGTTCCGCATGAATGGGACCGGCGTAGTTAAAGAAGAGGTGTGTAAGAGTACACCTCTTCTGTCGTATTTAGCCCAAAGTGGAGCTGAAGGTTAGAAGACGGAGTTACAGACGGGCTTCGATGGCCTTTACGCATCGAACGGCTTCGGCTCTTAAATCCGCCAAAGAGGCTCCGCAAAGCGAACCTTCCCGTACTACTATTTTCCCCTGAACAATCACTGTTTCCACATCGAAGGCTTTGGCGCTGTAAGCCAGATTGGCGATCCAGTCGTGGCAGGGGGTCAGGTGAGCCCGACGCGTATCGATCAACAGCAGGTCGGCACGGGCTCCGGGTGCAATGATCCCCAACTCGCCGGCCATGCCAAGAGCCCGAGCCCCTTCTACCGTGGCCATCTGCAAGGTTTCATAGGCTGACAATGCACAGGGATCTCCGGTCGATACTTTCTGCAACAGAGAGCCGGTTCGCATCTCTTCCCACATATCCAGGTCATTGTTGGACGACGGACCGTCGGTCCCGAAACCGACGGCCAATCCCTGTGCCCGCATGCGGGTCACGGGGGCAATGCCGCTGGCCAGTTTCATGTTGCTGTGCGGATTGTGTGCGACAGCGACCTGGTAGCGGTTGAAAATCTCCATGTCGGAGTCGCTCAGGTAGACACAGTGAGCCGCCAGGGTCGGGTATTCGAACATCCCGACATCGCGCAGGTATTCGGTCGGGGTTTTGCCGTAGGTTTCCCGGATGATGCGCTGTTCGTCCTGGGTTTCGCTCACATGGGTGTGGATGCCGACCCCGAAACGTTCGCATAAGGCCAGAGCCTTTTTCAGCGTGTCGGGCGGACAGGTATAGGGAGCATGGGGGGCAATGCGGACCTGGATGCGATCATCGGTTTTTAAGGCCGGATCTTGCAGAATGCGGAGAGCTTCCGGTTCGAAAGTGTCGTAATTGCCGCCGACAAAGGTGGGGCAGATAACCCCCCGAATGCCGCTTTCGCGGGCCGCCCGGATCACCTCATCGGCGTGCCAATACATATCCACGAAGGTCGTCGTGCCGCCCAATAACATCTCGGCAATGCCCAGTCGGGCTCCCCAATAGACATCTTCGGCGGTCATTTTCGCTTCGAACGGCCAGATCTTTTCGGTCAGCCACGGCATCAGGGCCATATCGTCGGCGTATCCACGCAGCAAGGTCATCGACACATGGTTGTGCAGGTTGATCAAGCCCGGCATCAGAATGCGGTCCGTACCGTCGAGCACAGTCAGATCGTTCGGGTGAGTCTGCCGGAAGTGCAGCTCTTCTTCCTGTACGGCTTCGGATGGCCCGGCGAACAGGATGCGTCCGTCAGAAATTCCCACCGTTCCGGTATAATATTTAGAAGCATCGGCCGCAGAGGCCGTCATGGGCAGTACCGTTGCCCCGACAATCAGTATGTGCATGATTCTGGGTAATGATTTTAGTGGCTCTATCGGTAAAAGACCGTCGGCAAAGATCCGATGCGGTCCGTATTTGTTTGCCATCACAGGCTCCCGGACAGCGTCTCCCACGAATGGAGGTAGGCTTGGAGACTGTTGACGTATGAGCGGTTTGTTAGCAAGGAGCGGATATGTTCCACCCTTTTATCGATCGAAGGGGAAGAAACCGTTGATGAATCCGGATGTTCTTCGCTGCTGTATCGTTCGAGCACCTTCCGGAGCCTGTCCATGGTTTGTTCCACATCGGTGGAAGAGGTAGCTTCCGGTGCTGACCAGTCGTGATAACGATGCAGGTAATATTCCGTATAGGCCGGAATACGATAGCCGGCATGCTGGAAAAGGGTGCCGTTCCCGGATCCTTTTTTCAACAGGTCGTTGAGCGTATAGAATATGTCGTACAACGTGTTCCGCTCCGTGCGGTAATCGGTATTCCCGAGCGACTGCGCCAGGTAGTCGGTCAGCCAGACACAGTAGATGTCGAAGCCCGGTTCTCCGAGGAAAACCGCTGGCAGAGAGTCGTATTGCCGGGTGTATAGCGAGTCCGGATACATGACCGGGACCCGGGCAAAAAGACGTTCTGCATCAACGGCCAGTTGGGGATAGGCTTGAAGATTCTGCCGGCGAAACTGCTCAATGTGGGCGATCTCCTGGCGGACATTTCGAGAAAGCTTTGGTGAACGGCTGGCGCAGCCGAAGCAAAGCCCCAAACCTCCTATGCCGAGCACGATTTTTTCCCAGCCATTCATCTTCTTCAACGCTCCTCCTTATCACAAACTCCCAGTCCGAGTCAAAAGGATCGGGGTTATTTCCGGTTTTAGTGCAGCGGAATTTTTTCGATGCGACGCTGGTGACGACCTCCTTCGAAAGGCGTGTTCAGAAATTGATCCACGATCTGAATGGCTTCGTCATTGGAGATGTAACGGGCCGGCATGGCGCAAATATTGGCGTCATTGTGGGCGCGGGCCAGGGAGGCGATCTCCGGTGTCCAGCACAGAGCCGAACGAATGCCTTGATGCTTGTTCAGGGTCATGTTGATGCCGTTTCCGCTGCCGCACATGGCCAGGCCGCGAGGCAGTTCGCCTTTTTCGATGGCTTCGGCCAGCGGATGGGCGTAATCGGGATAGTCGGTACTTTCGGGGCTGAAGGTGCCGAAATCATGCACATCGAAACCCTTGGAGTTCAGATAGCCGATCAAAAACTCTTTGAGTTCATATCCGGCGTGGTCGCTGGCAATGCCGATTTTTTTATCGTCTGTCATAAGGTCCATTTTCGAGGTGAAAGAAAACGGACCGGACACAGGAACGTATCCGGTCCGTTTTCAGATGGGATTTATTTGTGTCGCCGAGCCAGTTCTTCTTCCAGGTCTTTGATCGAAAGACCTTGGTTTTCGAGCAGCACCAGCAGGTGATAGATCAGGTCGGAGGCTTCGTATACCAGATCGGGATTGTTGTTGTCCACGGCTTCAATGACCGTTTCGACAGCTTCTTCGCCTACTTTCTGGGCGATTTTCTTGACACCTTTGGTGAACAGTTTGGTGGTATAGGAGCCTTCGGGCATGTCGCGGTGACGTTGTTGGATGACTTCCTGCAAGGTGCCGATAAACCCTTCGTTGAGGCGGCCTCCAAAACAGCTGTGGCTGCCGGTGTGGCATACGGGACCGGCCGGTTCGACCCGGATCAGCAGGGTGTCGTTGTCGCAGTCTTTGGCAATGCTTCTTACCGTCAGGAAATTCCCGCTGTTTTCGCCTTTGGTCCACAGACGGCCTTTGGTGCGGCTGTAAAAGGTGACGCGACCTTCGGCTACGGTTTTTTCATAGGCTTCGGCGTTCATGTAGCCGAGCATGAGTACCTGGCGGGTGCGGTCGTCCTGAATGATGGCCGGAATCAGTCCGTCAGCGTTTTTCTGAGTGTCTAATTCTGAAAACTGTATCATAATCGTATAGGTATATTAGCTTGGTGAAGAGCCGCCTTCAGCGTGGGGATCGGAATTTCCCCATAATGGAAAATGCTGGCGGCCAAGGCGGCGTCGGCCTTCCCCAGGGTCAGCACATCGGCGATGTGCTGGATGGTGCCGGCTCCGCCCGAGGCAATGATCGGGATCGAAAGCATCTCGCTCAATCGGGCGAATGTTTCGCAGGGGTATCCGTTTTTGGTGCCGTCGTGGTCCATCGAGGTGAACAGAATTTCGCCGGCCCCCCGTTCCTGCGCTTCGCGGGCCCAACTGAAGAGTTCCCGCTCGGAAAATTTCCGGCCGCCGTGGGTCGTAACCCTCCATTGGCCGTCCACCTGTTTGGCATCGATGGCCACGACAACGAACTGGTTGCCGTATTTCGAGGCGATATCGCTGATCAGTTGAGGGTTGCGTACGGCGGCGCTGTTGACCGTCACTTTGTCGGCTCCGGCGCCCAGCAGCCGTCCGGCATCGTCTACCGAGGCAATGCCCCCGCCGACCGTGAACGGAATGTTGATGTTTTCGGCGATGCGGGTTACCAAGTCGGCAAAAGTGCGACGCCCTTCGAACGTGGCGCTGATGTCCAGATAAACCAGTTCATCGGCCCCCTGTTGGGCGTAAAGTCGTCCCAGATCGACCGGGTCACCCACTTCGCGCAGGCCCAGGAAGTTGATTCCCTTAACCGTTTGACCGTCTTTGATGTCGAGACAAGGTATGATTCGTTTGGCAAGCATGTGTCGCAAGGGCTTTGGCGATCGGGTCAGGCCCGGTCGGCGTATTCGTTTTTGAGTTGATCCAAGGTGATGCGTCCTTCGTAGAGGGCTTTCCCTACGATGACGCTGCGTAGTCCCAGCGCATCGAGGCGCTGAATGTCCTCCCAGGAGCTGATCCCTCCGCTGACCGTGATGTTGATCTGAGGGAACTGACTTTGCAGGGAGGTATACAGAGCTTCGGTGGGGCCTTGCAGCATGCCGTCTTTGGCGATGTCGGTGCAGATGACCTGAGTCAGACCGGCTCCTTGGAACTGTTCGATCAGTTCTTCCACCCCGAGGGTCGAGGCTTCGGTCCATCCGTGGATGGCAATGCGTCCGTCGCGGGTGTCGGCGCCCAGAATCATGCGTTCAGGGCCGAACCGTTGGAGCCAACCCGTAAAGGCTTGCGGGTCACGAACGGCGATACTGCCGCAGATGGCTCGGTCGGCGCCGGCTTCGAAGACACTTTCCAGCGCTTCCGTGCTTTTGATGCCGCCTCCGTACTGGATGCTCAGCGAAGTGTGGTCGGCGATGCGGCGCAGCACCTCCAGGTTCATCGGACGAGAGGCTTTGGCTCCATCCAGATCGACCAGGTGCAGGCGACGCAGACCGGCCTCCTCATACCGCAGAGCCGCCTCCAGCGGATCGCGGAAGTAGGCGGTTTTACGGGAGTAGTCCCCTTGGGTCAGGCGGACGCATTCACCTCCGATGAGGTCGATGGCAGGGATGATCTCTATGGTCATAGTAATCTGAGTCGAATAACAAAGGTAATCATTTCAGGCTTTCCCCGGCCTTTTTTGCGAGGCTTCTGAAGCGTGAAATCCTATAATTTGAGAAAATTTTGAAGCAGGCGTTCACCGACCGAAGCACTTTTTTCGGGATGGAATTGTGTGCCGAAAAAGTTGCCCTTGGCGATGGCGGCGCTGAACGGATAACCGTACTCGGTGGTAGCGATGGTATCGGCGTTAAGGGTCGGGGCGAACGAGTGGACATAATAAACGTAGGCTCCTTCATCAATGCCGTCGAACAACGGAGTGCGTAATCCGGTGATGCTGTTCCAGCCCATGTGAGGCACTTTCAGCCCCTGAAGATCGAATTTGCGCACGTCGTTGTCGAAAATACCGAGGCATTCGGTGTCGTTCTCTTCGCTGTGGCGGCAGAGTAACTGAACGCCGATGCAGATGCCCAATACCGGTTGGGTCAGCGAGCGGATTACCTCAACCAGACTCCGTTCGCGCAGTTTGGCCATGGCCGACGAGGCTTCGCCCACACCGGGTAACAGAACCCGATCGGCGGCACGAATCTCTGTCGGAGCGGAGGTAATCGTATATTCGGCACCCAAGCGTCCCAAGGCATTGGCGACGGAGCGCAGATTGCCGGTATCGTAGTCGATGACTGCTATCATGGTTTTTCGGTTTGTGAAGCGGGATTCCGGGAGAGTCTTTTTGAGGAGATGGAGAGTCTGTTGTAGGGACGTTTCCTTCTCGCAACGAGCGAGACTCTGGATGGAATCCGCTGAGATTATTTATAATACGCCTTTGCTGCTGGGCAACTCGAACCGCTGGCTGTTACGGGTAATGGCCATGCGGATCGCCCGGGAAAAGGCTTTGAAAATTCCTTCGATTTTGTGATGTTCGTTTTCGCCTGTGGCCGTGATGTGCAGGTTGCAGCGTGCGGCTTCGGCAAAGCTTTTGAAGAAATGTTTGAACATTTCGGTCGGCACATCGCCCAC
Organism: Alistipes sp.; assembly: GCA_019422485.1. Taxonomy (GTDB): domain Bacteria; phylum Bacteroidota; class Bacteroidia; order Bacteroidales; family Rikenellaceae; genus Alistipes_A. Next base: position 101,531 of record JAHZDG010000003.1, read on the forward strand.
ACGTTCCCGATGGAATTCGGTGTCCCAGCGGAAGTCGATGCGTCCTCCGAAATCCAATACGACCGTGGCGTCGCTTTCGTCCATCGGCAGGCTGAAGCCATAACGTTCGATGCCCAGTTTGCTGCCCAAAGCGGTGTAGAAGGCTTCGCCCAGCACGATGGCTACATCTTCGATGGTGTGGTGTTCGTCCACTTCGAGGTCACCCCGGACACAGAGGTTCAGGCTGACGCCGGCATGATGGACGATCTGGGAGAGCATGTGGTCGAAGAATTTCAACCCGCTGTCGATGGATGACCGGCCGCCGCCATCCAGATCGAGTTGCAGCCGGATATCGGTTTCGCTGGTTTTGCGTTCGATGCAGGCGGTGCGTTCTCCGGCCCGCAGCAGTTGCCAGATCCGATCCCAGCTGTCGGTGATCAGTGCAACGGTCTCTTCCAATCCGGCCTCTTCCACCTGTTGCTGTCCCGTTTCGGGGTCGGAGATCAGAATCCCCCGGGCCCCCAGATTGCGGGCCAGTTGCAGGTCTGTCAGTCGGTCTCCGATCACATAGGAGGCGCTCAGGTCATATTCCGGATTGTTCAGGTAACGGGTGAACATGCCGGTCCCCGGTTTGCGGGTCGGGGCGCCTTCGGACGGCAGGGTAGGGTCGATCAGTTGAGCGTCGAACCGTACGCCTTCCCCTTCGAGCGTTTTGATCATCAGGTTGTGTGCGGGCCAGAAGGTCTCTTCCGGAAAGGAGGCGGTGCCCAAACCGTCCTGATTTGTGGCCAGTACCAGTTCAAAATCCAAGGTGGCGATGCGGCTCATGGCCGTAATGGCGCCGGGAACGAAGGCGAGTTTTTCCAGCGAGTCGACCTGGAAGTCAACGGGCGGTTCGACGATCAGGGTGCCGTCGCGGTCGATGATGAGTAGTTTTTTCATGCTTCAAAGGTTTTGAGCACGTCCAACAAACGTTTATTTTCGGTCGGGGTGCCGATCGAAACCCGCAGACAGCCTTCACAACCGCGGATGCGGGAACGGTCACGCACGATGATGCCGGCTTCGATTAGTCGGTTGTAGACGCCGCGGGGATCGTCCACACGGATCAACAGAAAGTTGGCGTCCGAAGGAAATACCTGCTTGATCAGCGGCATACGGGCCATCTCTTTCGCCAGTTTTCGGCGTTCGGAGATGATCTCCTGCACTTGGTCGTCGATCGGTTTTTCGAGCCGTTCAAGCACCAGTTTTTGGGTGACGACGTTGATATTGTAAGGATATTTCACCCGCGACAGGGTTTCGATGACCTCTTCCTGGGCAAAAGCCAGCCCCAGACGCAGACCCGCCATTCCCCATGCTTTGGAGAGGGTTTGCAGGATCACCAGGTTGGGGAACTCGTCCAGACGGCTTAAAAAGCCCGGGCGGTCGGCAAAATCAATATAGGCTTCGTCCAGTACCACCATCCCATGGAAGTTCCGCAGAATCTTTTCCACGGTTTCAGTCGGGAACAGATTGCCCGAGGGGTTGTTCGGCGAGCAGAGCCAGATCAACCGGGTATTTTCGTCGGTGGCGTTCAGCAGTTTGTCGACATCTAACGAAAAGTCGGGCTCCAATTGCACCTCCCGCAAAGGAACGTCGTTGGTGGCGGCGGCTACCTTGTACATCCCGTACGAGGGGGCGATAGCTACCGCATTCTGTACCTTGGGTTCGCAGAAGACCCGGAACATCAGGTCGATGGGTTCATCGCTTCCGTTACCGATAAAGATGCGTTGCGGATCGACCCCTTTGATCTGCGCAATCCGGGCTTTGAGCTGTTTTTGATGCGGGTCGGGGTAGCGGTTGTAGCCGTTGTTATAGGGGTTCTCGTTGGCGTCGATAAAAATACCGATCTCGCCGCCCTGGTATTCGTCCCGGGCGGTGGAGTAGGGGGCCAGGTTGCGGATATTCTCCCGCATGAGTGCTTTGATGTCCATGGTCTTGAATGTGCTTCTTCGGTCCGTTGGATGAGGGTTATTCGAGAGAGGCCAGTCGCAGGCTGACGGCATTTTTATGTGCGTCGAGTCCTTCGGCGGCGGCCATCGTTTCGATGGTGGAGCCCAGGGCTTTCAGGCCTTCGGGCGAGAGTTCCTGATAGGTGATCTTGCGCATGAAACTGTCGAGATTCACCCCGCTGAACGAACGGGCCCAGCCATAGGTCGGCAGAGTGTGGTTGGTACCCGAGGCATAGTCACCGGCGCTTTCGGGGCTGTAGTTGCCGATAAAAATACTGCCGGCGGCGGTAATGCGTTCGGCCACTTTCCACGGTTCGTTCATCGAGATGATGAGGTGCTCGGCGGCATAGGCATTGGCAAAGGCGATCATCTCGTCGCGGTCGTCCATAACGATCAGTCGGCTGTGATCCAGCGCCCGGGTGGCCGTCGATTGACGGGGCAGACGGGCCAGTTGAGCTTCGACCTCCTGTTGCACCCGTTCGGCCATCGAGCGGGTATCGGTCAGCAGGATGACCTGCGAGTCGGGGCCGTGTTCCGCCTGCGAGAGCAGGTCGGCGGCCACAAAAGCCGGAACGGCGGTTTCGTCGGCCATGACCAGCACTTCCGAAGGCCCGGCCGGCATGTCGATGGCTACCGACGAGGAGATTTGTTGTTTGGCTTCGGTGACGTATTGGTTGCCCGGACCGAAGATTTTATCGACCTTGGGGACGCTTTGCGTTCCGTAGGCCATGGCAGCGATGGCCTGAGCCCCGCCGATTTTGAAGATGTGGTCGACGCCGCATACCGAGGCGGTATAGAGAATAACCGGAGCGATTCGTCCTGTTTTGTCCGGAGGAGAGCAAAGCACCAATTCTTTACAACCGGCGATTCGGGCCGGGATGGCCAGCATCAGTACGGTGGAGAACAGCGGAGCCGATCCCCCCGGGATGTAGAGCCCGACGCGTTGAATCGGAACTGCCCGTTGCAGACAACGTACACCGGGAAGGGTTTCGATCTCTACCGCTGCGGGGCGTTGGGCGGAGTGGAAACGCCGGATGTTTTGGGCGGCGGTTTCGATGGCCGTTTTGAGGGCCGGGTCGATTTGACGGGCCGCGTCTTCGATCTCATCCGGGGTGACGACCACCGTTTCCAACCGAATCGAGTCGATCTGTTCGGTCAGTTGCAACAGGGCACGGTCCCCTTCCGTGCGCACGGCATTCAGAATGTCGCTTACCCGTTCGGCAATCACTGCGTGTTGCATCTGAGGACGAGCCGTCAGGGCTGCCCAGTCACGGGGTTCGGGATTGACGATCACTTGCATTAGCGTACCAGTTTTTCCAGGGCGAGAACCAGAATGTCTTCGGCTCCGATGGCCTTGAGTTGTTCGATTTTATTCCAAAGTTCCTTTTCGGCGATTACCACGTGGATCGAGCACCACCCTTTCTGGGCCAAAGGCAGCACCGTGGGGCTCTTCATGCCGGGCAGAATTGAGGTGACTTCGGAGATTTTTTCTTCGGGCAGGTTCATCAGCACGTATTTCAGTCCGCGGCTGCGTTCGATGGCTTCGAAACGGAAGCAGATCTGTTCGAGCAGTTGACGTTTTTCGGGGCTCAAGTTCGGGTTGGCGATCAGGACGGCCTCGGAGAAGAGTACTTTTTCTACCTCTTTGAGCCCGTTGGTTACCAGCGTGCCGCCCGAGCTGACGATGTCAAAAATGGCATCGGCCATTCCGACCGAAGGGGCGATTTCCACTGATCCGGCGATTTCATGGATTTCGGCCTTGATGTTTTTTTCGGCAAAAAAGCGCGACAGGATCACCGGATAGGAGGTGGCGATGCGTTTCCCGTTGAAATATTCCAGTCCCGTGTAGTCGACGTTCTTGGGTACGGCCAGCGAGATGCGGCATTTGCCGAAGCCCAGCCGATGGACCAGGTCGACTTCGAAGTTTTTTTCTTCCACTTCGTTCAGACCGACGATCCCTGCGTCGGCCACGCCCATATTGACGGCCTGCGGAATATCGTCGTCACGCAGGTAGAGCACTTCGACCGGAAAGTCGTCGCTTTTGGTCAACAGTTTGCGTTTGCTGTCTTCGATGGAGATACCGGCTTCCCGCAGCAGCGAGAGGCTGTCTTCGTTGAGTCTTCCTTTGGTTTGGATCGCGATACGGATCATATGCTTCGAGTTTTTTTGTGAGTTTGCGTAAAAAAATAAGGCTTGCCCCTGGGGGTAAGCCTTATGGTGTTTTATTTGATTTCGCGTTCGCATCAGACATACACACGTCACAGCCTACCCCAGCAGGTATGGATGATGATGGACGTGATGGATGTTGATCGTACGGAACATAGTGGTCGGTTTGTAAGAACACCTCAAAGATATATTTTCTTTCCGAGAAAACCAACGCTTTGTTGGATTTTTCACAAAAAGAGATGCTTTCGTTGCGCTCGGATGACAGAGAGGGCGTGATTCAGGCAAGGCCTGGCAGGGTTATTCCAACCCCCAGACGCAGCACAATGGGTCGTGGCATCGGTAGTGGAGGCGTTGGCTCTGCTGACGGAATCGGGTGTCGAGTGTACAAGACTCCGTATCAACGGCTTCGATCTGCATGTCGTGCAGAAAGTCGATCAAAGGAATGCGGTTCAATTTATAAAGCGTCTCTTTGGCGCACCAGAACAGGGCGGGGTAGAGCGTAGGGTCGGGTAGTGAGTTCCCGAGGGCTTGTTCCTGGGGGGATGCGTAGCGGGGAAGAACGCGGGAATAGTTGCGGTTGATGTTTTCGATGTCTACGGCACAAGCGTTGGGAGCGAGGATCACTGCGGCATACCCCGTGGTGTGGCTGACTCCGATATGAGGTCCTCCGTGGAGAACTGGGCCTCCCTGCTCGTCATAACCGGCCTGAGCCCCGGGGCAAAGTTGTTGGAGCAGGGCGTGCCAGGCCAGCCATTCGCGCCGACGCGCTTCGGCTACGAACCGGTCGGCCTGCCTGCGGTCGGTCGGCGTACATAATTGGAACAGCTCTTCGAGGGTCTCTTCCGTTTTCCACAGACCCAGCGTAGTTCCAGGAGCGAGGGTTGTATGTAAAATGAGCGGCATGTTTCGGGCTTGAGGCTTTAAAGATAGCTAAAAAAACGGGAACCCGTCTCTCAGAGAGGGTTCCCGTGGCAGGGTGAGGCCGCGAACGGCTTAATATTCGTTCCAGCTCTTGATCCGGATATCGCCCGGTTTCATGCGGCAGAAAGCCGTGATGAAAGCGCTGGCCAGACGAGCGTTGGTCAACAACGGAATGTTGAAGTCGATGGCGCTGCGTCGGATGGTGTAGTCGTTGTTCAGCTCGGTTTTGGAGAGATTCTTGGGGATGTTCACCACCAGGTCGATTTTCTTCTCCTTGATGTAGTCCAGTGTGTTGGGCTGTTCAGCCTGGTCGGGCCAGTGCAGTACGGTGGCATGTACGCCGTTCTGTTCGAGGAATTGAGCGGTTCCTCGGGTAGCGAACAGGTTATAGCCTTTTTCCTGCAGAGCTTTGGCGGCCGAAAGCATGTCCATTTTCGAACGGGAATCCCCGGTCGAGAGCAGGATGTTCTTTTTCGGGATGGTGTATCCCACCGACAACATGGCCTTGAGGATGGCTTCATGGAAATCTTCACCGATACAGCCT
>JAHZDG010000030.1 GCA_019422485.1 Alistipes sp.
GGCTCCAACCCCAGCCACACTGATTCCCGGCAACAGCACCAACTCTGCCACCAACAAAAGCAATCCTACGAGAATCAGTATAATGATTAACCACATACGGTTTTCGTTTCACATCGCGCAGTGGCGATCATCAGGGTAGGGTAAGATAGCGATTTTTTCCGACAAACTACTGCTCGAGCGTCAGAATCTTAGCCGATATACCGTCCAGACCCGATAAACGAGCCACTAAATCCTCCGCCGTTTCACGACTGTCAAAGGTTCCGACCGTATAGATATAATGGCCTTCGGCATCGACCGTCCGAGAGATCTCCTTGCCGGGGACCGTCGATTCAATCACCTCTTTAACGCGATCGCTCATCACATCTCCTTCACCGGCAATTTCGATGCGATAAAACGTACCACCGTCCGCAGCTGAAGATTCCGATTCGTCCAGCGATTCGAAGACTCCGTCACGCCATACCACAATTTTCGGCTGACGGAAACCGATTTTCTTCATTTCAGCCAAGGCCGCCTGTGCCTCACTCAACTCGCGGAAACCTCCCGCACAATAGCGATAACGTCCATCTTCGAGCTTGTCATAAGAAAGGGGATGCACATTGCGGAAAATCGATACTGGCTGCATACGTTGGAAAACCCCCAACTGAATCCGATATACCGTTCCGTAACGGAAGATTTCGGCTTCAGGAATCGGATTACGTGCATTATAAATTGAAGGAACCGAACGTTCAATCTTACTGTATTCAATAAAGTTGCGCGGTTGCGGATCGATAACTGAGAAAGCAAAATCGAGCGTCGACACCGACCGTTGCACCGTAGCGATGGAATCCCGGGCCTGGGTATACCCCAGCAATCCGGCCAACGCATACTCATAGTCCAACGTTAATTTCTTACGGAACGGGTAAGCATACACCGCTTCCGACGCTACGGTATCTCGCGCCGAGGCAATCCGTTGATTGATACGCTGGAACTGATTTTCAAAATCGGCCAATAAATCGCTTTCGTTCATCTTGTCCAGCAAATAGTTATATATATACGTCTTATTGTCAAATATATACTCCCACACATTCGCCAACGAGTCCGACAAACGTTCATTGATCGAACGGAGTGTCTGCAACTTCGTATAAGCATCTTCGGCCTCAAGGCGTTCGGCATTTTCATAAATACGAGCCAGACTGTCCATCACCTTATAATTGACAATGTACGTGGAGATAATCTCCAAGGGCAATGTTTCTTGCTGCTGGGCCTGCATCAGGGCCTGGTAATCCGAACCCGAAAGCTGCTCTTTAAAATAAGCATTATAGACCAAATTGGCCTTTTGTGCGATGGGTTTCTGGGCAGGTTGAGCGGCTGTAGCCTGGGTGGTTTCTGCCGGATCCACCGCCGGGCCATTCATATTGCCAATGATATACTCCTGCTCCATGTTACTGATGGAATTGACCACCATCCCGATACGATTCCGGACATCATACAGTTCATTCTCCATATCCAGAATCTGTTGGGCATATTTTTGTCGCCCAGCCACATCGGAAGCGTACGATTTCCGAACAGCATCCATCAAACCCACAATCGAATCCTGTATATGTTTCAATTGCTTTTCTTGTTCAAGCAAGGTTCGATATTGGGCATTGTTTTCCATCCCGGAGACGGGAACTCTTTCCTGAGCACGAGTCATCCATACGCTGAGACCCAACGCCAAACAAAGCACTCCTTTAAGTACCGATATCTTTCTCACTTCCACCATTTTATCAAAAACAATTGTAAAAATCCGAATATTTCCAAACGTCCTAACAACATAATAATCGAACAGATAAATTTCACGGCCACCGGCAACATGTGATAATTATCCATTGATCCCACTTCGCCGAACCCCGGACCCACATTGCCCATACTGGCCGCAACAATCCCAAAGCTCGTCAACAGATCCACCCCAAAGGCCGTCACCAGAATGGTCCCCAACACAACGATCAAAATATAAAAAATAATGAACAACATGGCGGTATTCACCACACTGTCTTCTTGAATGACGCCATTCATTTTGACCCGAATAATGGCATTGGGATGCTGATGTTTCAACAACTGAGCTTTAATCGTCTTAAACAACAGACACATTCGGTCGCACTTAATCCCTCCCGAAGTCGATCCGGCACATCCGCACTGGAAAGTCAGAATCAGCAGCACCAATATCGACAACCCGGGCCAAACCGCCGAATCGGCCGTAGCAAAACCGGTGGTCGAGGCGATGGACGAGGCCTGGAAGAAGGCATACCGACAAGCCGACAAAAAGGTCGGATACATATCGAACGACCGCAGATTGAACGCAATCATCAACCCGCCGACCAAAACGCTATACAAATAGTAACGTGTAATTTCAGACCGGAAAACATTGTTGCTTTTTCCGGTTATCGTGGCAAAAATTAAACCGAAATGGATAGCCGAAACCGTCATAAACAATCCGACCACCAACTCGATCCAGATATTGTTGTAATAAGCAATGCTCAGGTTTTTCGTACTGAAACCTCCGGTCGCGATGGTCGAAAAGGCATGATTCACCGCATCAAACCAATTCATCCCGGCAATGCGCAACAGAATCGTTTCGGCCAGGGTCAATCCCACGTAAACGACCAGCAGCACTTGTAAAATCTTCTGGGTCCGGTAGCGATAGTTGTCTTTGGCCATGGAGGAGAGTTCGACACTCGACAAACGCAACTTCGCCTGACCCATGGAGGGCAAAATCACCAGGGCGAACATCACAACACCGACCCCTCCCAACCAATGAGTGGCCGACCGCCAAAACAGCAAGCCTTTGGGCAGCGCCTCCACATCGTTCAAGACGGTCGATCCGGTCGTCGTGTAACCCGAAACGGTTTCAAACCACGCATTAATCAGGCTGAATTCGCCTCCCCACAACAAATAGGGCATCATTCCCACCAGACAAGCCGCCAACCACGATCCCACGACAATTCCGTACCCTTCCTTATAAGTCAGGCTTTCACCCTTGGGCACGAAGATCAACGGGAAAAGGCCCAGAATCGATGTCAGCAAAAAGCTGAGCAACAGCGGATAAAACCCTGTATCTATCCCATTGAACAGAGAAATGAATGCCGACAACAACATGAATGCTGCATTCAGCATCAACATCATTCCCATGTACCGCAATACCAGATACAGGCGCATAACTTTCGACGAATTATTCTGTTTTCTTACTCTTCAACTGTTCAATCAACGCTTCGATATACTCTTTCAGATGGAAAATTTCATCTTTCCCTTCAAAGGTTACATTGAACGGGACTTTGGCATGAATATAATTATGCAGCCCCTGTGTAATTTTCAGCACCGGCTGAATATAATAAACGTCGACCAGATAGAAGAAGGTCAAAATAATGACAATCGCAATCACCAAGGCAATAATCCCCGGCATAATCGCCCGATAGGCCGTACGTTCCACTTGGCGAGCCTCGGTATCCATCATGTGCTGCGAGGCCACCATAAACGTTTTGACGGCTGCCGTCAATTCATAATACGAAGAACCGTATACATTGACAAACCATTGGACGTTATCACTCGACTTGCCCTCCGCCAGGCGGCTGTCCACCAGCGAAGAATAACGGATACTGGCCGCAATGACGGTATCCAAGGCCGCTACGGCATGTGACGACGTACGGGCCTGACGAACTGCCCCGTCAAAACGGGCTCGTCCGGCACGCAACAGGGAATCATAGGAAGTCTCTCCCGCTACCATAATCTCCAACAGCGCCTTATTCTGGTCCTGTACGGCATCCAACATGATTTTGGAAATTTCCAGATTCTGGCGACTGGCATTCAACATACCTTGCGTGGAGTAGGTCAATCGGCCCAACTCAAAATAGGACATCAGACCCGAGAAAAAAAGCAAGATCCCCAACGAAAGGAATCCCAGCATAATCTTTTTTCGAATTCCCATATCAACACATTAATCACACCTACATATTAGGCAAAGATAACAATTTAAACCGTTTCTGAATGTTCCGGTTTAAAAAACACCGCAGAAAACATCTACGGTTCAAGAATTTCGGCCTGCAGGATATTGTCTGCGCCCAATTCGCCCAAACGCACCCGCGACAGGGTATTGATTCGCTCCCGCTGATAAGGTGTGCGTACCCGCAGATAATTTTCCGTATAGCCCAACATATCACCTCCGTGACGCGTACTTTCCCATAAAACCTGCGCCTCGCGGCCAACATGGGCCTCACAAAACGCCCGATGCAAACGATCCGAAAGCTCCCCAAGGCGTTTAACCCGGTCCGCAGCCACCCGGGGATCGACCTGATCGGGCATCGCAGCCGCCGGTGTATTGGGGCGAACGGAGTAGGGGAAAATATGTAAAAAAGTCGGCTGAAGGGTCTCCAGAAAGCGATAGGTTTGTTCGAAATCGGCTTCGGTCTCTCCGGGAAATCCCACAATCACGTCAATCCCGAAGAACACATCGGGCATTGCCCGACGAACCGCTTCGATCCGACCGGCAAATCGGGCCGTGGTATAACGCCGACGCATCAGTCCTAAAATACGATCGCAACCACTCTGCAAAGGAACATGGAAATGGGGCTGGAATTTACGGGAACGAGCCGTGAATTCGATGACCGGATCGGTCAAAAGATTGGGCTCGATCGACGAAATCCGATAGCGTTCAATGCCGTCCACGGTATCCAGTGCCTCCAGCAACGACAGAAACGATTCGCCCGTCGTACGTCCGAAATCCCCGATATTGATCCCGGTCAGAACGATCTCTTTTTGTCCTCGCTGTGCGATCTGACGAGCCTCTTCAACCAATTCCGCCACCGGGATATTGCGGCTTGCACCCCGTGCCAACGGAATGGTGCAATACGAGCAACGATAACTGCATCCATCCTGTACCTTCAGGAACGAACGAGTCCGATCACCGCTGGAAAAAGCCGCGAAAAATCCGGTCAATTCTTCCACCTCACAGGTGTGGATCACTGCACCCGCACGCTCTTCGCCAGACAGGCGAGCCGCCGCCAAAGCCGCCACCTGTTCCGGAATCGACCCCTTTTCGTTGTTGCCGACCACCAGGTCGACACCCGGAATCGAGGCCACTTCACGAGGCTTGAGCTGCGCATAACAGCCCGTAACCACCACCAGTGCACGGGGATTTTCCCGCACCAGCCGACGAACCAAATTCCGGCATTTTTTATCGGCATGTTCGGTCACCGAACAGCTGTTAATCACGTAGATGTCGGCCGTTTCGCCTTGTTTGGCGCGCACAAAGCCACCTTGTTCAAAAGCCCGGGCAATGGTCGAAGTCTCCGAAAAGTTGAGTTTACACCCCAACGTGCGAAAACCAACCTTCTTTACTGAAGTCATGGAAACACATTTGAAATCGGAAGCAAAAGTACGAAAACTACTCCATTTATTAAGAAAAAAGCCGTAATTTTGTCCTCCTTACTACTTATGGATTTTATCAGAGAAATATTCCAATACCAGTTTCTGGGCAATGCGGCTTTGGCCTGCCTGTTGACGGGTGTGGCTTGCGGCATCATCGGCACCTATGTGGTGTGCCGACGGCTCGTCTTCCTGAGCGGAGGCATCACCCACGCCTCTTTCGGGGGAATCGGAATGGCTTACTATTTCGGGGCCAACCCCTTACTGGGAGCCCTGATTTTTGCCATCCTGGCCTCGCTGGGCATCGAGACCCTCTCGGCCCGCCGGCAAATCCGGGAAGATTCGGCCATCGGACTGCTCTGGTCTCTGGGGATGGCCATCGGGATCGTCTTCATCTACCTGACCCCGGGATATGCCCCCAACTTGATGAGTTTCCTGTTCGGAAACATCCTCAGTGTGACCCCGCAGGATATTCTCTGGATGGGAATGACCAATGTCGCCATTCTATGTCTTTTCGGTTTTTTCTACCGTCCGATTCTATATACGGCCTTCGACCGAGAATACGCCCGCAGCCAGCAAATGCCCACCCGAACGGTCAGCTACCTGATGTCGGCCCTGACTGCCGTCACCATCGTCATCACCATCCGCGTCGTAGGCATCGTTCTGCTGATCTCCCTGCTGACCATCCCGGCCGTTATTGCCGGATCTTTAACCAAAAAATTCGACCGCATGGCGCTTTACGCTTCCGTCATCGCCGCGCTGTGCGCTTTTGTCGGACTGTATGTCAGCTACCGTACCAATATCCCCTCCGGGGCCTCCACAATATTTGTCCTGACCCTTACGCTTATTGTAGTAAAACTATTAACTTTGCGACGCTGGCGCAGGCAACCCGCTAAGGTATGAAAACCGTCCACAAACTGATTCTAAAAGCCTATCTGGGGCCGATGATCCTCACGTTTTTTATCGTGATGTTCGTCCTGTTGCTCCAATTCATGTGGCGCTACATCGACGAATTGGTGGGCAAAGGCATCGGCCTGGATGTTATCTTCGAGCTGATGTGGTACGTTTCGGCCACCATGATCCCGATGGCCCTGCCGTTGGCCACCCTGCTGGCCGCCATCATGACGCTGGGCAATCTGGGTGAACACTATGAACTGCTGGCCCTGAAATCGGCCGGCATTTCCCTGCCGCGCATTCTCCAACCTTTGATTATCGTCGTCTTTTTCATCGCTGTCGGCAGCTTCTTCGTGGCCAACAACCTGGTTCCGTATGCCACCCAGAAAATGTTCGCCCTGCTATACGATGTCCGGCAACAGAAACAATCCATCGAATTCAAAGACGGTATCTTCTTCAACGGCATCGAAAACATGAGTATCCGTGTCGGCAAACAAGATCCCAAAACCAAATTGCTCACCGATATTCTGATCTACGATACCCGGGACCAAAGCGGAAACATGACCACCACGGTAGCCGATTCGGGTTATATCACCCTTTCGGACGACAAACGTTTTCTGCTGGTCACGCTCTACAACGGTGAAACCTACGAAAACACGCGCAGTTACGCCGATTGGTTCGCCAACAGCGCCGTGCGACACAATATTTTCGACGTTCAGAAAGGGGTTATCCCTCTGTCGGGATTCGATTTCGAACGTAGCGACATGTCGCTGTTCAACAACAACAGCCAGACGAAAAACATCCACGATCTGGAAATCGGCATCGACTCCCTGCGCCGGTTGAGCGAAGAGACCTCTTCGGCCTCTTATGACCCCATGATGCAGACCTTCTTGTTCCCGCACGATCTGTCCATTGTCGTCGATTCCATTCCCAAACCGCAAGGTAAAGCCGAATTTGACGTCCAGGCCCAAATTCCGCCAATGGACGTCCGCCAGAAAAAAGAGCTGTACGAATCGGCCATCCGCAGCGCCAAAAGCGCCCGGAACTCCTATACGTTCGACGAGACGACCTCGAAAGATGCACTCAGTCAGCTCTACCGTTACCAAATCTCCTGGCACAACAAAATGTCGCTGCCGGCCTCGATCATGATCTTCTTCCTGATCGGAGCCCCGCTGGGTGCCATCATCCGAAAAGGGGGATTGGGAACCCCGATCGTCGTATCGGTCGCCTTTTTCGTCATCTATTACATCATCTCCATGACCGGAGAAAAAATGGCTCGCGAAGGTAGCTGGTCCTCTTTCCAAGGCGTATGGATCTCTTCGTTCGTCTTGCTTCCCATTTCGATCTACCTGACCTACAAGGCCACCAACGACTCCAATCTGCTCAATGCCGAATGGTATTACATGCAGTACAAAAAGCTGAAAACCAAATTGCAAAATATTATCCAACGAAATAAACACGACCATGGAAAAACAGCGAACACTCAATAGTGTCGACGAGGTTCTCGAAGACATCCGCGCCGGAAAAGTCGTCATCGTAGTCGACGACGAAGACCGCGAAAACGAAGGTGACTTTATCGTGGCCGGAGAAAAAATCACGCCCGAAATTGTCAATTTCATGCTCCATAACGGACGGGGAGTGCTGTGCGCCCCGCTGACCGAAGACCGTTGCAAAGAACTGGAACTGAACATGCAGGTAACGGATAACACCTCTTTGCTGGGTACTCCGTTCACCGTCTCGGTAGACTGGCTGGGTGAAGGTTCAACGACCGGCGTTTCGGCGGTTGAACGGGCCAAAACCATCCGGGCCCTGGTCGATCCCACCACCAAACCCGGCGATCTGGGACGCCCGGGACACATCTTCCCGTTGCGGGCCCGCAACAAAGGGGTATTGCGTCGTCCGGGACATACCGAAGCAGTGGTAGACCTGACCCGTATGGCCGGTCTGACGCCGGGAGGGGCCCTGATCGAGATCATGAACGAAGACGGTACGATGGCCCGTATGGACGATCTGCTGAAGATCGCCGAAAAATTCGACCTGAAAATCGTCTCCATCGCCGATATTATCGCCTATCGACTCAAAAGCGAATCCATCGTTGAAAAAGGGGTCATGGTCGAAATGCCGACCCGCTGGGGAGACTTCAAAATGATCCCGTTCCGTCAGAAAAGCAACGGTTTGGAACATTTCGCACTGATCAAAGGCAGTTGGGAAAAAGACGAACCGGTTCTGGTCCGCATGCACTCTTCCTGCGCGACGGGAGATATTCTGGGCTCGTATCGTTGCGACTGCGGCGATCAGCTCCATACGGCCATGCAGATGATCGAAAAAGAGGGGAAAGGTGCTATCATCTACCTGAACCAGGAAGGACGTGGCATCGGGCTGTGCAACAAGATGAAAGCCTACAAACTCCAGGAAGAAGGATACGATACCGCCGAAGCCAACCTCAAACTGGGTTTCCGGGTCGATGAACGCGACTATGGGGTAGGGGCCAGCATCCTGCGCGAAATCGGCATCACCAAAATGAAACTGCTGACCAACAACCCGCTTAAACGGGCCGGATTGGAAGGTTACGGTCTGAGTATCGACCAGATCGTGCCCATTGTCATCGCCCCCAATCCCCACAACGAAAAATACCTCAAAACCAAAGAGGCTGTTATGGGCCACAAACTAGGCCTGCTCAAATAATCCGAACCCACAGAAACCGTTCGGCCAATCATGATTCGACTACCGGTGAGATCGTTCATCGGTAGTCGATTTTTCCCGAAGAGTTCGTTGGTGACGACCGAATGACCCTTCATTACCCACCGTAATCGCATACACCATCATGGATCCGAAACAACTGAGAATCGTCTATCTGGGAACCCCCGATTTTGCCGTCATGCCGCTGAAAAAATTGGTGGAAGAGGGCTACCAGATCGTAGCCGTAGTGACTGCTCCCGACAAACCGGCCGGACGAGGACTGAAAATGCAACCCTCCGCCGTCAAACAATACGCCCAATCGGTTGGACTACCGGTGTTGCAGCCTGAAAAGCTCAAAGCTCCCGATTTTGTGGAAACCTTCCGAGCGCTGCAGGCCGATCTGGGTATTGTGATTGCTTTCCGAATGTTGCCCGAAATCATCTGGGCCGCTCCTCGTTTGGGCACCTTCAACCTGCATGCGTCCCTGCTGCCTGCCTACCGGGGTGCAGCCCCCATCAACTGGGCCATTATTAACGGGGAACAACTCACCGGAGCCACCACCTTCATGCTTAACCATGAAATTGACAAAGGGGATATTCTCGGACGCGTTCTGGTGGCGATTGAGCCCCAGGACGACGCAGGCAGCCTGCACGACAAACTGATGATCGAAGGGACACAATTGGTGCTTGAAACCGTCGACCGCATCGCCCGCGGAGAAGCGGTTCCCATGCCTCAGATCGAACAGACGGACGAAAAACCGGCTCCTAAAATCTTTAAGGACACCTGCCGTATTGATTGGCATAAACCGGTCGACGAGGTCCGCAACCTGATTCGGGGATTGAGTCCTTATCCGGGAGCCTGGTGCGAACTGGAAAACACCGATCAACCCGATGCCGCCCCCCTGACGCTCAAAATCTATCAAGTCCGTGCAGAAGAGGCCACCATCAATACTCCGGGGCAAATTCGCTCAAACGGGAAGAATGAACTCTCCATTGCCTGTGCAGACGGCTGGCTGCATATTCAGCAACTGCAATTAGCCGGCAAAAAACGCATGAGCACCGAAGAGATGCTGCGCGGCTTCAAATCCATCACCTCCTACCGGGCCCGATAAAGCCTCCGGTCGAAATCATTGCCCCATGAGCAGTACCTTTTTCATGACCACCATCGAAATGCTCGGCACGCTGGCATTCGCCATCAGCGGCATTCGACTGGCTTCCGCCAAACAGTTCGACTGGTTCGGCGCTTATGTTGTAGGACTCATCACGGCCATCGGCGGGGGAACGCTGCGCGATCTGCTGCTGGACATTACTCCTTTCTGGATGCAGAACGGAATCTACCTGACCGTGACCGGTATCGCCCTGCTGTTAGTCATCATCTTCGGAAAGTATCTGATCCGGCTCAACAACACCTTCTTTATTTTCGACTCCATCGGGCTGGCCCTGTTTGTGGTCGTGGGCATTCAAAAATCCCTGTTGGCAGGGTTTCCGTTCTGGGTAGCCATCGTCATGGGAACCATCACCGGAGCTTTTGGCGGGGTTATGCGCGACATTCTCATCAACGAGGAACCGCTGATTTTCCGTAAAGACATCTATGCCCTGGCGTGTGTTGTGGGCGGTGTATTTTATTGGATCGGCCTGCAAATCGACCTGAACCCCAATGCCGTACAGATCGTATCGGCCATTTCGGTCGTGGCCTGCCGCATCGTGGCCGTGAAATACCACCTGAGTCTGCCCACCCTGCGTAGCTACGAAGAGATGCAAAAGGATTGACCTCCCGCCTCAGGATCTACCTCCATTCACCCGAAACACAATGTACCCGCAACACTTTGTAGGTGAAGGGATTTCACTTTATCATCCATTTCCCGAGCATATCGACGCTGCGGGAGACTATTAACGCAGGTATTTTTTGACCACAGCCGGATTACCGGCGGCCACACAATCGTCCGGCAGATCCTTTACCACCACGCTTCCGGCACCTACCACCACCCGGTCTCCGATCCGGACGCCCGGACAGACCACCGTCCCGCCACCGATCCAACAATCCCGGCCGATCGTCACCGGATAGGCATACTCCCGGGGCTGCCGACGCTCCTGATAATCCATGGGATGATGCGGCGTATAGATACGCACATCGGGTCCAATGAGCGTATAATCTCCGATCGTGATGTACGCCCCGTCCAAAAACGTGCACCCTGCATTCACAAAGACCTGTTCACCCAGACGGATCCCATGGCCATGATCGCAATAAAACGGGGGGACAATCATGGCCGTAGTCGGTATACCGGGCACCAAATCCTCCAATACGTTCCGATAATCGTCATCATATACCGTCATGGTCCGAAAACGGGCCAACAACCGCTTGCAATGCACAAAACTCTGTTGAAGTTCTTCCGCCCGCATATCGGCCAGCTGTCCGCTCCGCATCTTTTCCAGTTCGTTCATAGCTTCTATGCTTTAGACTCTACAAAATAAACAAATTTCCGGCAGCCTTTCCTCTTCGATCCGCACAAATAAAAAAGCGGGATTCCTTACAGAATCCCGCCTAAAACTACGTCGTTTCCGACCGCCCGTCTTATTTCGCCTGGATCAGTTCCATGCCCTGACGAATAGCCGCTTCATTGGCCGGCAACAATTTATGCAACCGTTCGGGCAGCGATTTGGCCAAACCGGCCAGCACATAATCGAACGTCAGAATCGGTTTGACCTTCAGATACCCGCCCAGAATCATCGTGTTGAACACACGCATATTCCCGCTGCGAGCCGCTTCAGCCGTCGCATCGATGGAATAGACCTGAATGTCTTTTCGTTCCGGGAAACGGGAAATCCCATTGGGATCGTAAATCAGCACCCCTCCGGGTTTGACCATCGGTTCGAACTTGTCCATACTCTGCTGATTGAGAATAATGGCCGTATCGAAATCGTGCGAAATAGGGGAACTGATCGGACGATCGCTCAGAATGACCGTCACATTGGCCGTACCGCCTCGCATTTCAGGACCGTACGAAGGCATCCAACTGACCTCCAATCCCTGCATGACGCCGGAGTAGGCCAGGATCTTTCCCATCGACAGGACACCCTGTCCGCCGAAGCCCGCAATAATGATCTCTTCCTTTATCATAGTCGTATTACTTCTTCTCGGTATCTTTCAAATCGCCCAGCGGGTAGAACTCCATCATGTGTTCTTCCATCCAACGGTTGGCTTCGACCGGAGAGAGCTTCCAGCCCGAATTGCAGGTCGCCACAATTTCCACCAACGAAAGGCCTCGACCGGCCATCGAATTTTCAAAAGCCTTGCGAATCGCCTTTTTCGCCTTACGAACCGCTGCCGGGGTGTGGACACTCTGACGGGTCACATAACATACCCCGTCCAACAGACTCATCACTTCCCCGATCTTATACGGATAACCGTTCAGCCGGGGATCACGTCCATCAGGAGTCGTGGCCGTTTTCATACCCAACAAAGTCGTCGGAGCCATCTGACCACCCGTCATCCCATAAATCGCGTTATTGATGAAGATAATGGTGATATTTTCGCCTCGGTTCCCGGCATGAATGGTTTCCCCGGTCCCGATGGCCGCCAGGTCACCGTCTCCCTGATAGGTAAACACCATTTTGTCGGGACGCAAACGTTTGATGGCGGTAGCCAGGGCCGTTGCACGACCATGGGCCGATTCCACCCAGTCCACATCAATATAGTCGTAAGCCAGCACAGCGCATCCCACCGGCGAAATGCCGATCGTATCGTGTTCGAGGCCCATTTCGTCAATCACCTCGGCCACTAGTTTATGAACCACCCCGTGGCTGCATCCCGGACAATAGTGCATTGTCTTGTCGGTGATCAGACGCGGTTTGGCGTAAACCAGATTTTCGGGTTTCATTTCCACTTCTGCTGCCATGATTTTCACTGATTGATAAATTCCCGTTTCAATGCTTCATACACTTCACTGGGCGAGTGTACCACCCCGCCCATACGGCCATAATGGGCCACCGGAACGCAATGTTCGGCCGCCAGACGTACGTCTTCGACCATCTGTCCTGCGTTCATTTCCACCGACAGGAAACCTTTCACCCGGTCAGCGAGTTCGCGAATCGCTCCCGTCGGGAACGGATACAGCGTAATCGGACGCAACAGTCCGACTTTATGACCCTCTTCACGTGCCATTTCCACGACTTTGGCGCAGATACGGGCCGACGATCCGTAAGCCACCAGCACATAATCCGCATCTTCGCACTGAAGCGTTTCATAACGCACTTCATTTTCAGCCACGCGACGGTATTTTTCAAGCAACTTCAGATTGACCTTTTCCTGGCGGTCGGCTTCAAGTTCCAACGAAGTAACGATATTCCGGCTCCGGGTTTCGGGCTTACCGTATACCGCCCACGAGCTGCTTTGAGCCGCAATCTGTTCGTCCGTCCAACGAGGAACCGGTTTGGTCAGGACAACCTTTTCCATCATCTGGCCGATCACCCCGTCGGAGAGAATCATCACCGGGTTCAGGTAACGGAACGCCAGCTCAAATCCCAAGGACACAAAATCGTACATTTCCTGGACCGAATTGGGAGCCAGTACAATCAGATGATAGTCACCGTGTCCGCCCCCTTTAACGGCCTGAAAATAGTCGGCCTGCGAAGGCTGGATGGTTCCCAGACCGGGCCCCCCGCGGGATACATTGACCACCACGCAAGGCAGTTCGGCCCCTGCCAGATAGCTCAAACCTTCGCACATCAGGCTGATCCCGGGGCTCGACGAGGAGGTCATCACCTTCTTGCCGCAAGCGGCACCGCCATAGACCATATTGATGGCGGCCACTTCACTTTCGGCCTGCAGCACCACCATCCCGGTGGTTTCCCAGGGACGCAACTGCATGAGCGTCTCCAGAATTTCAGATTGGGGAGTGATGGGGTAACCGAAATAGGCGTCACAACCACAACGAACTGCAGCTTCGGCCACCACTTCGTTCCCTTTCATCAATTTTACCTCTTCCATCGTTCGTTTTGATGTTATTCTTTTTAATTATGCTTCTACTTTCTGGCGGTATACCGTGATGCAGCTATCCGGGCATACCAGGGCACAACTGGCGCACCCGATGCAAGCTTCCGGCTGTTGCACCATACTGAAATGATAGCCTCTGGCGTTCACCTGGTCGGCCAAGGCCAAGATATGAACCGGACACGCCGCTACACACAGGTCACACCCTTTGCAGCGTTCACGGTCGATCAATACCTTTCCCTTTATTTTTGACATAATTTACTGGAATTTGCTTTACAAATTTAACTATTCCCCAGCAAAACAATAACAATCATTCTTCATTTTTTACGATCCCTAAAGCAAATTTCAGCCTGTTTTCTGCCTCAAAATAAAACACATCACCTTTGCGATTCCAACATCATCGTTTGAAAGAATTCCCTTGGTATACAAAACCACCTTGTCTCCGGGAAAACCGGTTGACAAGGTGGCTTTGATAGGGTAGACGGAGAGAGGATACTCTCCCAAGATACATATTAACAATCAATCCAGACTATGGATCACCAGACCTGAACGCAATTTCGGTTCAAACCAGGTGGTTTTCGGCGGCATAATATTGCCTGAATCAGCAATGTCGATCAACTGCTTCATCGAAACAGGGTAGAGGGCAAAAGCTACCTGCATTTCTCCGCTGTCCACACGGCGTTGCAGTTCGCCCAAACCTCGGATTCCGCCCACAAAATCAATCCGTTTATCGGTTCTCAAATCTTTGATCCCCAACAAAGCATCGAGTACCCGGTTCGACAATACCGTTACATCCAACACGCCAATCGGGTCATTATCGTCATACGTACCCGGTTTGGCCGTCAAGCTATACCAATGCCCGGCCAGATACATCCCGAAATTGTGCAACCGGTCAGGACGATAGGGTTCCTCCGTACCGCGGTCTTCCACCTCGAAGTCGGCCGTCAGTTTTTCCAAAAATTCGGCAGGCGTCAGGCCGTTCAGGTCTTTCACCACCCGGTTGTAGTCGATGATCCGCAACTGGTCATCGGGGAAAATCACCGCCAGGAAATAGTTATATTCCTCCTCTCCGGTATGATTCGGATTAGCCTGCATCTTTTCCTGCCCCACTCGGGCAGCGGCAGCCGTACGGTGATGACCGTCCGCCACATACAGAGCCGGTATATTCCGGAACAACTCCGTGATCCTTTCCTGCACGGCCACATCGTCGATCACCCAAAAATGGTGACCGAAACCATCCGCAGCCGTAAAATCATAAACCGGAGCCTGTTCCGTAACAATCCGACGGATGATCTCATCTACTTCTGGCACAGCCGGATACGAGAAAAAGACCGGTTCGATGTTGGCATTCTGATTCCGCACGTGGATCATCCGATCCTCTTCCTTGTCGGGGCGGGTCAGCTCATGCTTTTTGATCTTATTCTGCATGTAATCCCCGAAATGACAAGCCGCTACCAACCCATACTGGGTACGGCCGTCCATCGTTTGGGCATAGACATAATATTTGTCCGTATCGTCCTGCAGCAACCAACCCTCTTCACGCCAGCGGTTAAAATTTTCGACCGCTTTGTCGTACACCGGCTGGGAATGCTCATCGGCAATCGGTTCAAAATCAATCTCCGGTTTAATGATGTGCAACAACGACTTTTCCGTCGCTTCCTCCCGGGCTTCCCGAGAGTTGAGCACATCATACGGACGAGACGCCACCTCAGCGGCATGCTCGGCAGGGGGACGGATGCCCCGAAAAGGTTTTATTCTTACCATCTGTTTGTCGGTTTGAAAGGGGCCGACTCGTATGGTCGGCCCCGCTATGATTCTTACTTGCAGGGAACCGATCGACTTTCGCCTCCACGTATTCCCTCATTCAGACTTATTTGTTCACCTGGAATTTGCGGTTCCCGTTCAACAGAAAATCGACCGCTTGAGAGGCCGCAGCCAATCCGGCTTTGATATTGGCTTCAGCCGTTTCGGCACCCATTTTCTTGGCGGTAGCAAACACCCGTTTCCCGAATTTTTCATTGAGCGTTGCCTGCGCATCGGCTGCAATGTCGGTGATGTATTTCAAGTCAGGACGTTCTTCCAAAGCTTTCACCAAGCCAACTTCGTCGATGACCTCTTTCCGTGCCGTATTGACCAACGTGGCCCCTTTCGGCATGCGACGAATCAGATCATATCCGATCGAACGACGCGTCTGGTCTGTGGCCGGGATGTGAACAGACAGGTAATCGGACACCTCATACAACTGTTCGAGCGACTTGATTTCCTCGACCTGATCAGTTTCGAACACGACCGGATTGGCATAAGGATCATAAGCGCAAACGTTCATCCCCAGCGCAGCCCCATAACGGGCTACAATCCGACCGACATTGCCATAGGCCTGAATCCCGAGGGTTTTCCCACTGATTTCGGAACCCGTACCCGGCGTAAACTGGTTGCGGGCCATAAAAATCATCATGCCGATGGCCAGTTCGGCCACCGCATTGGAGTTCTGCCCCGGGGTGTTCATCACCACGATGTCCCGACGCGTACAAGCCTCCAGATCCACATTATCGTATCCGGCTCCGGCCCGCACCACGATTTTCAGATTCGGCGCAGCTGCAATCACCTCTTCGGTCACCTTGTCGCTGCGAATGATCAGTGCATCGGCATCAGCCACGGCTGACAACAGATCGGCTTTATCCGTATATTTTTCCAGCAAAGCCAACTGAAGGCCTGCTTTCTCCACAATGTCCCGGATTCCATTTACCGCAGCCTGGGCAAACGGTTTTTCCGTAGCAACCAATACTTTCATAGAATCATCGATTAAATCGTTGAAAAATACGGCCTTCTTGGCACTCGAAGGCCGATATACCGTCATCAGAGGCATTGCCTAACGAGCGTGTTGTTCGGCGAACTGACGCATGCAGTCCACCAGAGCCTGCACGCTTTCGATCGGCAGTGCATTATAGGTCGATGCCCGGAAACCGCCCACCAGACGATGGCCCTTGACGCCGACCATTCCCTGATCGGTCGCGAATTTCAAAAATTCCGGAGCCAAATCTTCATAACCGTCAGCCATCACAAAGCAGATGTTCATCAACGAACGGTCTTCGACAGCGGCCGTCCCTTTAAACAACGGGTTGCGGTCGATTTCGCTATACAACAAAGCGGCTTTAGCCTGGTTCCGTTTCTGGATTTCCGGCACCCCTCCGATGGATTTGAGCCACTTGAGGGTTTCACGCACCACATAGATTGCATAAACCGGCGGCGTATTGAACATCGATTTATTGGCAATGTGGTTGCGATAGTCCACCATCGACGGCAGCGGACGGCTAACCTTGCCCAGCAGATCTTCCCGGACGATCACGAAAGTCACCCCGGCCGGACCCATATTTTTCTGAGCCCCGCCGTAGATCAGTCCATATTTGGTCACATCCACCGGACGAGACAGAATATCAGAACTCATATCGGCCACCAATGTCACCGGAGAATCGATATCGCCTTTATATTCCGTACCGTAGATCGTATTGTTGGTCGTAATGTGCAAATAATCCAAATCGGTCGGGATCGTATAATCCTTGGGGATATAGCTGAAATTGCGATCTTCCGAAGAAGCCACCACTTCTACTTCACCGAAATTCTTGGCCTCCTTGAGGGCTTTGTTGGCCCAAACCCCGGTATTGATGTAACCGGCTTTATGTTCGAGCAGGTTGTAGGGCACCTGAAAGAATTGGGTGCTGGCCCCTCCGCCCAAGAAAATAATCTTATAATTGTCGGGAACCTGCAACAATTCCCGGAAAAGTGCTTCAGCTTCGTCGTTCACGGCTTCGAAGTCCTTGCTACGGTGCGATATTTCGAGCAACGAAAGACCAATACCGTCAAAATCCAACACCGCTTTGGCTGCATTTTCGATCGCTACACGCGGAAGGATAGAAGGACCTGCACTAAAATTGTGTTTTTTCATACTTGAAAGGGCTTTAAATAAATGTTCTCGGTATTACCTTCAAAAATATCAAAAATTACCGGAAACGCACAACAAACACGCTATTTTCTACAACATCACCGTTCAGAAAAAGATTATCTAACAAAAATTCCATACTTTTGCACGTAAACAAAAACCATCGATCCCATGATCAAATCCATGACAGGATACGGCAAGGGGGAATCCCAGTTCGGTCCTAAGAAAATCACCGTGGAAATTCGCTCGCTCAACAGCAAACAGGCCGATCTGAGCATCAAATTGCCGCAAATATATCGTCCTTACGAATATGAAATCCGGAACCGTATCACCGGGCGCCTCGGACGCGGAAAAATCGACGTTTTCATCTCTTATGAAATCGCCGAAGGAGGCTCGACGGTTTCGATCAACCGGGAGGCATTCAACAGCTATTATCGACAATTGCACGACATTGCATCCGAAAACCACATGGAGTGGGGCAGTGCCGCGATGGATGCAGCTCTGATGGCCGCCATTGTGCGCATGCCCGATGTGATCCAAAACGAAGCCTCTGCGATCGACGAACAGGAAGCCGCTGTCCTACTGCAAACCGTGGATACTGCACTGGAACACCTGGATGCCTTCCGCATTCAGGAGGGAGCGGTTCTGATTGCCGACCTGCTGCGCCGCATCGACAAGATCGAAAGCCTCAAAAACGAAGTCACCCCTTATGAAAAAGCCCGCACCGAAACGATCAAAAACCGCATTCGCGAAAGCATCGAATCGGTCGGTATTCCGGTCGACAGCAACCGGCTGGAACAGGAGATGATCTTCTACGTGGAAAAACTGGACATCACCGAAGAGAAGGTGCGTCTGCAAAATCACTGCAAATACTTCCGGGAAGTGGCTCACAGCGAAGAAGGAGTGGGGCGCAAACTCGGATTCATCGCCCAGGAACTGGGGCGTGAAATCAACACCCTGGGTTCCAAGGCCAACAATGCCGAGATGCAGAAACTGGTCGTCGAAATGAAAGACGAACTGGAAAAGATCAAAGAACAAGTGTTGAATATTCTGTAAAACCCGTTGTCCCATGTCCGATAACACTGCCGCTTCTGCACAGAATCACAAAGTAGTCATTTTTTCTGCCCCGTCCGGAGCCGGGAAATCGACGATTATCAGCTATATGCTCGAACGTTTCCCGCAACTCGAATTCGCCATTTCGGCCACCAGCCGTGCCCCGCGCGGTACCGAACAAAACGGCAAGGAATATTACTTCCTCAGCAACGAAGAGTTTCGGCAGCGAGTAGAAAACGGTGAGTTCGTCGAATGGGAAGAGGTCTATGCCGGCACCTGCTACGGTACGCTGTACAGCGAAACCGAACGGATTTGGAACAAAGGGCATGTCATCGTATTCGATGTGGATGTCAAGGGAGGGGTCAACCTCAAACAACGCTTCGGCGATCAGGCCCTGGCCATTTTCATCATGCCGCCTTCGGTCGAAGAGCTGCGCCGTCGCCTGGTAGGGCGCGGAACCGACGCCCCCGAGGTGATCGAAAAACGGGTAGCCAAAGCCACCGAAGAGCTGACCTATGCCGAACGCTTCGACCGGGTCGTGGTCAACGACGACCTGCAAGTAGCGGTGGCCGACACCCAACGTATCCTCACCGAATTTCTCACCCGATAGCCTTCGGAGCGTGACAACTGCCGATACCATTCTCTATTTCGGGTCGTTCAACCCACCGCATCGAGGCCATGTGGCTGTCGCCGATCAGGTGTTGGATCGCTTCCCCGAAGCTCAGCTTTGGTGGGTGATCTCGCCGCACAACCCGCTGAAAAACGCGGAAGAACTGGCCTCGGAACAGGATCGGCTGGCGATGGTGCGTCTGGCCCTGCAAAGCGCCCACAACCGCAACCGCATCGAAATCTGTACGGTGGAATTCGACCTGCCACGCCCCTCGCTTACCATCCGAACCCTGGAGGCCCTTTCCCAACGCTATCCCGACCGGACTTTCTGTCTGTTGATCGGCAGCGACAACGTGGCCGGATTCCGGCATTGGGTCCGTCACGAGGAGATTCTCAATCGCTATCCGGTTTGGGTCTACCCGCGGGAAGGATACAATCCTCCTCACGACGCGTTTTCCCGCCGTTTTCACTATCTGGAAAACGTTCCGCTGATGCCGCAGGCCGCCACCGACATTCGGGAGCTGATCGCCCGCGGCGACGACAGCCGCAACGAACTGCCTCCCGGCATCTGGTCGTACATTCAATCTCACGCACTGTATGGATACCCCCGAAAATAACATTGAAACACTGAACCTCGCTTTGGAACAGGATCCCAACAATCCGCAATTACTGTTGCAACGCGGCAAGGCCTATCATCGCGCCGGTCGCTTCGATCATGCCTACAACGACTTTGTCGCCGTCCTTGCGGCCGATCCCGAGAATGCCGAAGCGCGGGAATACCTCAAACTGCTGAAAGAAATCTTCGCTTTTCACTACGTCGATTTGTATAACCCCTGACAACGTGCCGCGAAAAGCATTACCTTTATGCCTCGAAAAAACGCATTATCCATGAAACTCAATATCGCTCTGATGACCGGAGGCGACTCCTCGGAATGGCAGATCGCCCTCAAAGGAGCCCAGACCGTACAACAGGCCTTGGACCCCACGCGTTATAATGTCTATCGCATCATGTTGCGCGGTACCCGCTGGTGGTATACGGCCCCGGACGGCACCGAAATCGACTTGGACCGCAACGACTTCACGCTGACCATCCAAGGCGAAAAAATCCGCCTCGACTACGCCCTGATCATCATTCACGGCACCCCCGGTGAAGACGGACACCTGCAAGCCTACCTCGACATGATGCACATTCCGTACTCTTCCTGCGGGATGGTCTCTTCCGTGCTGACTTTCGACAAGGCAGCCTGCAAACGGGCCGTAGCCAGCACCGGAGTCTATCTGGCTCGGGAAGTACGCCTCAACCGAAACGCCCCGATCGACACCGAAGCCATCGTCGCCCAATTGGGCCTTCCGTTGTTCGTCAAACCCAACGCCAGCGGCAGCAGCTTTGGGGTGACTAAGGTCAAACGCTCCGAAGAGCTCGTGGAAGCCGTGCACAAAGCTTGGGAAGAGAGTGATCAGGCCCTGTTGGAAGAGTATATTGAAGGCCGGGAAATCAGTTGCGGAGTGATGATTGTCGGCGGGAAAGAGTACATTTTCCCGATCACCGAATTGATCTGCGAAACCGAATTTTTCGACTACGACGCCAAATACGAAGGTCGCTCCCGGGAAGTTACACCGGCCGATCTGCCCGCTTCCGTGGTCGCTCAGGTCAATCGATTGACCCTGGCGGCCTATAAAGCCTTGAATTGTCGGGGTGTCGTGCGGGTCGATTTCATCATCAAAGGCGAAACGCCCTACCTGATCGAAATCAACTCCATCCCCGGCATGAGCGCCCAAAGCATCATTCCTCAACAGGCCGCAGCCATGGGCATGAGCCTGACCGAACTGTTCAACCTGATCATCGAAGACACTTATACCAAAGCGTAACCGACGGATCGTGTGAATCGCCGGTTCGTTCAACAGACCTCGAACAAACGATCTGACCAGCGACTTCCCATCATATAAAAAGCCCTGTTCTGTCAGAACAGGGCTTTTTATATCACTTAGGGTGAAGGTCGGTCTACTGAGCCGTCAGCTCGATCATTCGACTATTTTCGCGACGGTCGGTAAACAGATTCAACCCTACTTTCATCAGGTAGTCACCGGAGAACACCTGGCCATCCCCTTCCCAGGGCACCACTTCCACGCCAGCTTCCTGGTTGATCTCTTCGACTTTATACATCTTTTGGGGATCGAGACCCTGCAAACGTACCGGGAATAACTTTTCGGTATAGCGGTTGGGGAACAGATCGTAGGTAAACAACACCGCTTTATCCTTATCCTTCGCCACATACATCAACGCGGCATGCTGACCTTCATAAGGAGACACCAACCGGTACTGATCCCCTTCGAGAGTCACCGGAGAGAGCCGTTTGAAATGCCCCACAGCCTGGCGACAGAAGGCAATCTCTTCGGGCGTCAACTTATTCACATTGATGTCGAATCCCAATTTACCGGTCATCGCCACATCCGTACGGAATTTCAAGCTCTGTTTACCCATCGAGGTCACGTGCGCCCCAATGCTCTTAGCCGGGAAGAAATGCGAGAATCCCCACTGAATGAAGATACGACGAACCGGATCGGTGTTGTCGCTGGCCCAGAATTCGGTGAAATACTGCAAAGCCTCGTAATCGCAACGTCCGCCGCCACCCGAACACAACATCATCGGCACATCGGGGTACTTCGCCTTGATACGATCCAATACGTTGTACAGCCCCCGAACATATTCGATATACAGATGGGATTGGTTTTCTTTCAAATAGGGAGACAACGGATTGGTAATCGGGCTATTGCAATCCCATTTGAAATAGGCCAGCTTCGGATTTTCGCTCAACAGCTTATCCACAATCCCGAAAACATAATCCTGCACGTCAGGATTACTCAGGTCCAGCACCAACTGGTTGCGATAGAAATAGGGATCCCGATCCGGAAAGCGAATCACCCAATCCGGATGTTTTTCATACAATTCGCTCTTCATGCTGACCATCTCGGGTTCGATCCAGATACCGAACTTCACACCGGCCTGCTCGGCTTCATCAACCAGGGCCTGAACCCCTCCGGGCAACTTATCCTGTGTCGGATCCCAGTCACCCAAACCTTGTTTGTCATTTTTGCGCGGATATTTATTAGCAAACCATCCGTCGTCGAGCAGGAACATATCGACACCCATATCGGCCGATTTGCGGATATAGGTTTTGAGCACCTCTTCATCGAAATCGAAGCCGGTGCTTTCCCAGTTAT
Source organism: Alistipes sp. (assembly GCA_019422485.1). Taxonomy (GTDB): domain Bacteria; phylum Bacteroidota; class Bacteroidia; order Bacteroidales; family Rikenellaceae; genus Alistipes_A. The sequence continues at coordinate 22,760 of JAHZDG010000030.1, forward strand.
TCAACAGCGTGAGCCGATCGCCATGCCCGTCCTTGAGCTGATAATTGCGGGCCCAGTCCTGAAAATCGCGCGAAGCCTGGCCTTTCCCCGTATTACTCAACGTCCAGACGAACTCCGGCGTACGGAACACCTGACCGGGTTCCAGCCGATATTCCGAAGCATAGGGATTAATCCCCGCAATCAAGCGCAACACATGACGGCTGTCCATTTCAAACGTAAAACGGAAATTACCCGTCCAGTTCAAGGTCCCGAGCAGCACCTGACCGTCATTTTCCCGCACCCGATCGCCGATGCTCAACAGGAAGAACGGAGAACAATACATGGCCGCCCGAGATCCCAGACGCGTATCAAGGAGCTTTTTCCCCGGCAACAGCTGTTGTTCGCGCATCATGGCTTCATCGCCCCAGGATCCGGTAAATTCCGTCAGATAATAAGCCGTACTGCTCATATACAACATGGCCGACGCCTCTTCGTGCAATACAACGGCCTTCTTTTCGTCGTGACGGATTTCCGTCCACATTTTCAGGACGTTTTCCCGATCGTACGCTTCATAGAAAAGCTTGACTTCCAGCGGATAGACTTTATCCCGCAAAGTAACGACCGTCAAACGGACATTCGGATCGGTCTGAGGCATCACTTCATGAGACACATAATCGAGTTGCATACCCGGATGGCCATCGGCATGCGTAACCCGGATCGCCGGTTCGAAATAGTCATTGCTTCCATAGGCAAAATACACCTCTTTGCCCACACCGGCCGGAATCTGTTGCCAATCGGCCGCATTCAGAAGACGAGGCCCCAAATAGGCTTGTGTCAGCTTCCCTTCCGGGGTCACCCGCAAGATCAGATCGGTTCGCTGCGTACCGACACGGATCACCGAATCGCTCTGCGCCCACATCATCCACGGACAGAGAAGTAAAAGAGTCAATAATAAAAAGTATCTTTTCATAGGTTCAAAGAATAATTTGTGTAAAATTAGCCAAAATTTTGTGATACTTTTGTTTCTTCATCCAAAATCCGACGTGAAATATGTTACTGATTGACGACAAAATAGTGAGCCTCGATCTGCTGCGCGATCGTTTTTGCTGCGATCTGGCGCAATGCAAGGGCATCTGTTGTGTGGAGGGGAATGCCGGCGCCCCGCTCGAACTCGAGGAGGTCGACCAACTCGAACAAGAGTACGAAGCCTATAAACCTTACCTCAAACCCGAAGGGATCGAGGCGATCGAACGCCAGGGATTCATGGTCGTGGACAGCGACGGCGACTATACCACTCCTTTAATTAATGAGGCGGAATGCGCATACTCATTTCAGGAAAACGGCATCACCTTCTGCGCCATCGAACGCGCCTACAAAGAGGGTAAAACCTCCTTTTTAAAACCGATCTCCTGCCATCTTTATCCCATCCGGCTATCAGTCTTCAACAACGGTTCCATCGGTTTGAATTATCACCGCTGGGACGTCTGCTCAGCAGCTTTGACCTTGGGCAAAAAAAAGGAAATCCCCGTCTATCAGGCGGTTCGTGAAGCCCTGATTCGACGTTTCGGAGAAGAGTTTTACCACCAGCTCGAAGAGGCTGACCGGCTGTTGCAGGAAGAAGAAAAATAACCGATTTGCTTCTCCGAAAGCAGGGAGTCTGCCTATTTTTTCGTACTTTTGTACGATATCCCTCCTCCAGAGGATGAAACCTTTCCGCATGAATGCCAGAACCCTTACGTTCGCCGCGTTGCTGATCCTGACATCGCTCACCTTATCGGCCCAACGCAGACGCACATACAGCCGTCCGGTCACTCCCAAATTGGAAGACCTTCCCAAACGTCCGCTGGATACCATTCCCACCAGCGACCCCGAAACCCGAATCATTTTGTATAGCAACAATACCTGGAGCTACTTCCGCCCCTCCTTAAACAAAATGGATTCACTGCCGGTTTACACCGAAAATTGGGATACTACCGGTGTTTTCGCCTATAAAAATATTCCTTACGAAAGTCTTCCTCCGATCGTCGAACTGAACTTGGTGCAGGATCTTTCAGAATTCAAGGCTCCCATCACCGGAAAAGTGTTCTCCAAATACGGGCCCCGACGTCGACGTCGCCACAACGGGGTGGATATTCCCCTGAAACTCGGAGAACCCATCTATGCCACCTTCGACGGGAAAGTACGCTATGCCAAATACAACACCGGAGGATTCGGCAATCTGGTCATTATCCGCCATCTCAACGGGCTGGAAACCTGGAATGCCCACCTTTCCAAACTGAACGTTCAAGTCAACGATTATGTGAAAGCCGGACAGGTCATCGGGTTTGGCGGCAGCACCGGGCGCAGTCGGGGGCCGCACCTGCACTACGAAATGCGTTACCAAGACCAGACCTTTGACCCGGAATTTATCATCGACTTTGAAACCGGCCAGCTCAAATACCAGACCTTTGCGCTGGAAAAATCCTTCTTCAACATCCATTCCCGCGCCTCGGAAATTCTGGAAGAGGACGACGAATACGACATTCCGTTGCTGACCGATGCTGAAGAAGGAGATACGCTGGCCTCCTCCAAAGACATTTTGGAACGCATCGCCGAAGCCCAACAAAAAGACAAGAAACAACAGCAAAAACCGGCCGGGATCAACTCCAGCGAAGCGGTCTATCACACCGTACGATCGGGTGACATGTTGGGGAAACTGGCGATTCGGTATGGGGTTACGGTCGATCAGATCTGCCGGCTGAACGGCATCACCCGTACGACCATCCTGCGTATCGGACGCCGTTTGCGGATCAAATAGTCGACGGGGAATTCCTCTCTGCGGGACAAAACCGCCCAAACAGACCAGGCGACAGATCGGCGGGGTGGAAGCGTTTTCGCCCGTCTAATTTTCTATTTTCTGACGATAAGCGGTAGGGGAGAGTTTCATCTGCTCCTTAAAAAACTTGCCGAACGAGGCCTGATCGGCAAAATGCAGCTCTTCGGCAATCTGTTTCACGGTCCAATCGGTACAATCCAACAAATAGCGGGCCTCGGTCAGCAGCATGCGTGCCACGTGAGCATTGACCGTATTGTGAGTCACCTGACGCACAATGCGAGACAGATAGGTCGGCGAAATACACATCTTATCGGCATAGAAGGCAATGTTGTGCTCCCGTTTGTAATGCACCGCCAGCAAACGACGGAATTTTTGATACAACTCCACCGTATGGGCAATTTTCGCACTCTTGAGTGTTCCCTTTTCATGCAAGGCCTCGGCCATCTGCAACAACAGAAAATTAGTCAGATAACGATACATCCCGTTCTGATGCAAGCGAGCGGTTGCGATGCCTGGAAACAAACGGACTGTCTGTAACATCATCTTCCAGGAACGCTCCTCCAAAGCGAGGATCGGGAATGCATATTCACTCTGATAGGCCGCCCATTGATTGTATACATGGGGATTGGTCGGCAAACTGTCGAAAAAATCCGGAGCAAGCGCCAATCCCAGGAGATGTCCGTCCGAGCTCATGTTCTCCCAAGCCACTACCGTTCGTGGAGTCAAAAAAATCAAGTGTCTCCGATTCACCGTCTGCGTCTGGTAATTCACCGACAAGGGGAGGGTGCCGTTTTCAACAAAACCAATAAAAAAAGCCCCCGACAAAAAAGTCCGATGCCCGAGCGCCGAAAGCTCGTCAGAAGAGAACTCAAAAAACAACACCTCATTATCAATACCTTCCTGACAATTTCTCTGTTTTTGAACTTGTTGAAACAAGGTGTTCTGCCAATGATTCATTTTCTTTCACATTTTCACTGTAAAGATAATAAGTTTCGGATTTGACGAACTTCGTTCCGATCTATAAAAACTCATTTCTGAAAAAAAAACGAACTTTGCACCCGATTTTACGAAAAAATGAAACTATGGCGAAAGAGGAGTGCATGAAGCGTTATTCACTATTGGTGATTTCTCAATTTAT
>JAHZDG010000031.1:0-8264 GCA_019422485.1 Alistipes sp.
CCGTTTCCTTTTCGGTGTGGAACATCACTTCCACGATCTGACCTTCTTTAATCAGGTCAGAGTTTTCGATCATATTGCGGTCGATAACAATCTGTTCGAACGTTTCGGTGTGCATGAAGTTGCACCCCATGTCGTCTTCGTACAGATATTGATAAGGACGACGTTCCACACGAACGGGTTCGATGTTGACCCCAGCCGTAAAGGTATTTTCGATGGTGCGTCCGTTTTCCAGGTTTTTGAGTTTGGTGCGAACAAAGGCGGGACCTTTGCCAGGTTTAACGTGCTGGAACTCAACTACTACATAAGTTTTGCCATTGAGTTCGATGCACATTCCGTTTTTCAGATCTGCAGTTGTGGCCATGCGTTAAAATTTTTTGTGGGGCAAAAATAACATTTTTTTCCGAAAAATAAAAACGACTCTCTTATTCAGCCTTTTCCGCGGTCTGCGCCCAACGCTTCCTCCCCGATAAAGCCCCCTTCGCGAAATCCGTCTTCTAATAAAAAGTTCCTTTCCGGTTGAAAATCGTAAACCCGAAATTGAAGGTCAGGAACCAGTTATGATTGCTGGTCGCATCATATTTCGAAACGGTCAGGGCCACCGGACCGATCGGTGTCTGATAAACCAACGATGAGTTGAAAATATAACGCATGCGTTTACGAACCGATCCCTTGGTTTTGTTCATGTCATCGGGCAGGAAAGCAAAGACACTGTTTTTCCAATAAAAACGGGGACCGAATTCGAAAATCGGCATAATCCCGGCTCCGATGAACGACCGGCTTCGGAAATCTTCCAGATAGACCAGATAACTGTGATGGGTCGGCGTAAAGGCCGGAGAAACCATATTGGGAACACTTGAATTGGCGAAAGTCGGCTGATTGGTCCAAACGCCCTCCGCCAAATAGCCCAACGTAAACCATTTGGCCAACGGGAAATAGTTTTCCCGGACAAACCGGGCTCCGAACCAATGGCGATTATGGTGACTGGAATTAGTTATCGAAGAGGTCGTTCCGGGATAATAATCTTTCCGCCCCGAGACATAAATCACCGAAAGGCTCTGTCTCACACCCCGGGTCGGATACATCAGGTAATTCAGGCTGTTGCGATCGAACTCGGCCTGAGCCCCCGCAAACAGAAAGCTGGAGTGATCCATCACGTCTTCATCGACGTAATTGGGAATGTTGTAATAACGGAAATGGTCCCGACCCAGATGCACCCGAAAAGCAAACTGCGTGGAACGACTGGTCGGAAAGACAACGCCTGTCTCCAGGTACAGATCGCCGAACTTATTGTAGAACAGATCATTTTTATTGCCCAACCCTCCGAAATCGCTTTTGAAATAATTGTAGTGGTTGTAATTCATGCTATATTCCAGCGCCAGTCGCTTACCCAGGAAAAAGTCGATGCGGTTGCCCAACTGAGCCGAAGAATACAACGCACTGATGTAACCATCCAACCAATAGGTTTGGGCGCTGCGTCCGATGCGTTTGTACTCCAGACCTACATACGCCTGATTCATCGAGGTGGAGGAAATATTCCCGCCCACCATCACCTTGAAACTAGGCTTGGTATGCAGATTGAGTTTCAATTTAAAACGCCCAGTGGTATCGTTATAAATCACCTGCGGGAAATCGCCTTCGATATCCCCTTCCGAAAGCATTTTGAAATATTCGGAACGGAACTGTTCAAAATCGAAATCATCTTTCCCGTCCGATTTCGGATCGAGCCGCAACATCCGTTCCACGTAGTCGGTCTGGTGTTCGTTAAGTCCCGTAATTTCATACTCGTCAAACCGCAGTTGCGGCTCGGCCTGACGAAACTGTGCCCGTCGCGAAGCCAGCTCCACCGTATCGACCCGGCGGGTAATGCGTTCACGAATCGTCGGCATGGCATCAATGGCATCGCTGTACCCGCGGCTGATGATATATTCGGCCTTGGCAAAGTCCAACATCCCTACATCATCGAACACATGTTCGATCATGATGTCCTTCTCCCCGGGTAGCGTATAGTCGGTGTGCATCATCGTCAGGGTCGAGATCTGTTCGACCACATTCTCTTCATCGGGTTTGCTGTTTCCCGACACGCATTTACTGCCAATCAGGATATCCGGCGCAAAATCTTCCTGCAACACCTGCCACGGAAAGTTATTGTAAATCCCTCCATCGTACAGCAGGGTCGAATCCTGTTTCAACGGTTTGAACACCAACGGAATCGTCATCGACGCCCGAATAGCCTTTCCCAAATCGCCGCTCCGATAGACCACCTCTTTGCGAGCCCCCGCATCGGTCGCAATGCAACGGAACGGAACGAACAAATTGTCGAAATTCCCTCCGCACTCGGCATTCGGCCCCGAAAAGAACTCGATAAAGGCCATATCCAGCTGCGTCGAAGGAATCAGATGGGTCGGAATATGCAAGCGCGATTGTGTATTCTTGCGGCCTTCCCGACTCTCGGGGTCGATCCGCAGGGTAAGCATAGCCGCCGAAGGCCGGGCCTTCTTGAAATAGAAAATATACCGGTCTTCAATACGCCCCGACATCCAATAACTGATCTGATCGGACTGAAACAATGCAGCCATCTCCTCTGGAGAATACCCGGCCGCATACAATCCGCCGATAATCGCCCCCATGGAGGTTCCCGCCACATAATCGACCGGAATTCCGTTCTCCTCCAAGGCACGGAGCACCCCGATATGATAAAGCCCTTTGGCCCCTCCTCCACTCAACACCAAACCCACCCGCTGAGCCGAAACTGTTCCGACACAAAGCACCATAAAAAGGGCAATTATGCGTTTAATATAGGTCATGTCCGAATAAATTGTTAATTTTGTCTGTTCAAGTGCGGTCTTTCTCTTTTCGAGAGCGATCGGCACCCGTTTCACACCAGAAACGGACAGGTAATGCGTAAAAATAGTTAAAATTTGGGAACCCGTCGCCATCGCTTCCAAAAACCCGATGCGAACCTTCCCGAAACCCTGTCGACATCATGATAGACAAGATCAATGACCTGCTTCAAAAGGTCGAAGAATTTAAACCGAAGGCAGCCTCCGAAATCGAACAGTTTCGGGTAAAACTGCTGGGCCGTAAAGGCGAACTGAACGATATTCTCGAAGAGTTCAAAGGCGTAGCTCCTGAACTCAAACGCGAATTGGGCCAGAAAATCAACGCTCTGAAAACCAGAGCGACCGAAAAAATCAACACCCTCAAGGCCGAATTCGAAAATCGCATGGAAGACACTCCGGCCGAAGGTGCTCTCGATATGAGCCGCCCGGGAACCGCCGATGAAAACGGCAGCCGCCACCCCATTTCGCTGGTACGGAATCAGATTGTCGAAATTTTTACGCGACTGGGTTATGTGGTCGCCGAAGGTCCGGAAATCGAAGACGACTGGCATGTCTTTTCGGCCCTGAACTTCCCGCCCGAACACCCGGCCCGCGACATGCAGGATACTTTCTTCATCGAAAAAAATCCCGATATCCTGTTGCGCACCCACACCAGTTCGATCCAGGTCCGCACCATGGAGACGCAAAAACCGCCCATCCGCGTGATCTGCCCGGGACGGGTATTCCGCAACGAAGCGATCTCCTATCGCGCCCACTGCATTTTCCACCAGGTGGAAGGGCTTTATATCGACGAAAACGTCTCGTTCGCCGACCTCAAACAGGCCATTCTCTACTTTGCCAAAGAGATGTTCGGGGAACAGAGTCAGATCCGCATGCGCCCCTCCTACTTCCCCTTCACCGAACCGTCGGCCGAAGTGGATGTCTCCTGTAACCTCTGCGGCGGGAAAGGCTGCAACGTCTGCAAACACACCGGTTGGCTTGAAATCATGGGCTGCGGCATGGTCGATCCCAATGTCTTGAGCGCTTCGGGGATCGATCCCCAGAAATACTCCGGTTTCGCTTTCGGGATGGGTGTCGAACGTATCGCCATGCTGAAATACGGCGTGAAAGACCTGCGTCTCTATTTCGAAAACGACCTGCGCTTCCTGCGTCAATTCGAAAGCGCCCTTTAATATCCGCTTGTTCCGATGAGACCGAGGCTGTGGGGATATATCGTACTGGCTACCGCGATGCTCGCTTCGTGCAGCTTCTCGGGACGAAAAAGTACGCCTCGCTCAGCCCAACAGGCCTATACTTCGCAACGCTTTTTATCCGAAGCGTCGGTTCCACTGCTCTATACCGAAGGGATCAAAAGCGTGCTGATGGGGGCCGATACCTCCTTGAGTGCCTCGCTGTTCCGACGTGCCCTGGAGCTCGATTCGACCCACGCTCCATCGTGGTACGAATTGGCCATGCTCTATCGCGAAGAGCCCGAAAAAGCCATCCCTTATAGCCGAAAAGCCTGTCTGCTGGACAGCACCAATGTCTGGTACGGTTCGCAGTTGGGACAGCTGATGATCGGAGCCAAACAGTATGATTCGGCCTTGCGGGTCTACAGCTCCCTGATGAAGCTCTCGTCGGACAATCCCGACATCTATTTCCGGCTGGCGGCCCTGTATGAGATGCAGGGACAACCGTTTCAGGCCATCGCCTTGCTCGATTCGGCGGAAACGCGTTTCGGCATATTGGAACAACTTTCGGGCATGAAACGCCAGCTGCTGATGAACGTCAAGTTGTACGACAAAGCCCTCAAGGAGACCAACAGCCTAATCGCCAACTTCCCGTATGACGAGACCAATTATGTGGCTTTGGCCGAAATCTACGCCAACATGGGAAAAGACTCCTTGGCCCGAAATGCTTATCAAACGGCACTGGAGTTGAATCCGAACAGCATCCCGACGCTCATCTCGATGAACGAATATTACAAAAACACGGGTGACAACCTGTCGTTTCTCTCTTCGGCCAAAAAACTGATGCTGTCGGACGAGATACCTTTGGAGACGAAGATTCTCTTTTACAAGGAGATCACTCAATCGCGTGATTTTTATCGGGACTTCTTTTTCCCCATCAGCGATCTGATCGGCTCGTTAGCGATCAAATATCCCGACGAATACCGCATCACGGAGCTGTATGCCTCCAATCTCATCGCCGGAGGAAACCTGGAAGAGGCCCTGAAACTCTATAAAAACCACCTCATCACCAAAGGGAAACCCAATCGGGACGCCTTCAACGAGGTGCTCAACATCGAGGCCTATCTGCAACGCCCGGACTCCCTGGCCAAATACTCGGCCCTGGCTCTGAACTATTATCCGTCGGATCCCCAACTCTACATCCGAAAAGGTTCGGTGCTGGCCTTTTTCATGAAAGACTATCCGGCGGCCGAAACCGAATACCTCCATGCACTCAAATACGCCCAGGAAGACACGCTTCGCAGCTCCATTTACGGCATGTTGGGGGACAATCGCCAAAACATGGGCGACAGCCGGTCAAGCTTCAAATATTACCAGAAAGCGCTTCGTTGCGACACCACCAATGCAGTGGTATACAACAACTACGCCTATTATCTGAGTGTTTTGGGACAGGAACTCGATTTGGCCGAAGAGATGGCCGCCAAAGCCAATCGTCTCGAACCCGGCAACGCCACCTACCTCGATACCCAGGCTTGGGTCTACTTCAAACAGGGGCGCTATACCGAAGCCAAGAATCTGATGCAACAGGCCATGGGGCTGGACGGCAACTCCAGCGCCGAATTGATGGTGCATTACGGAGACATTCTGCATGCGCTGGACGACCAATTTATGGCAACTTTTTACTGGAAAAAAGCATTGGATAAGGGCTATGATGCCAAAGAGATTGAAAAACGTCTAAAATCCGTCGAACAGCCATGAGACGTATCGGTTTGATAGGATGTTTATGGGTGATGGTCCTGTGCCTGGGGACGATTCACGAAGGCATGGCTCAAAACCAGAGCCTCGAAGCCCTGAAAGAGGAGATCCGTCAGGCAGAAAAGGACATCGAAGCGACCAACCGGTTGCTGTCGAAAATCCGCAAAGACCAGAAAAGCACCCAAAACGAACTGAAGCTGATCCAAAACCGGATCCGCAACCGAAAGAATATCGTCTCCAATCTCGACAAACAGACTCAAGTTATCTCCCGCGACATCGGATCCAAAAACGATACCATCTCCTCGCTGAAAACCCAACTGGCCCAACTGCGCAAAGAGTATGGCGAAATGGTATACAGCGCTTACAAAAACTACAAACTGAACAATTTCATGTTGTTTTTGTTCGCTTCCAAGGACTTCAACGAAGCTACACGTCGCATCGCCTACATGCGCCGATACAACCGCATGCGTCAGGAAAAAGCAAAAGAGATCGACTCGATTGCCCACACGTTGAACATCCAGATCGACGAATTGCAGGGTAAGAAAGAAGAATTGACCAAGGTTCGTGACAGCCGTACAGCCGAAATCACCTCATTGGGCAAAGACGAACAACAATATAAATCATCCGCCGACAAACTGAAGGCTCAGGCCGGCAAGCTCTCTTCGGATATCAAGAAAAAACAGTCGCAGATCAACCGTCTGCAACAACAGATCCAGCGTATCATTGCCGAAGAGGCCAAAAAGAACCGCAAAGAGAGCCGTTCTGCCGCCGAGGAACAGTACATCACCGAACTCTCCGGTCGCTTCGACCAGAACAAAGGAAAACTGCCCTATCCGGTGCAAGGCGGGGTGATTGTCGACCGTTACGGGGTACATGAACATGCTACCCAAAAGGGATTAATGGTAAATAATAAAGGGGTCAATATTGCCGCTGAACGGGCTGCTTCGGTTCGCTCGGTATTCGAAGGAGAGGTCAGCCGCATCTTTTTCTTCCAGGGGCTGAACAACAGCGTAATCATCCGACACGGGAATTACCTGACGGTCTATTCCAACCTGGGCAGCGTCTCCGTGAAAAACGGCGACAAAGTCAGCCTGAACCAGGTAATCGGAAAACTGGCCGACAGCAGCAACGAAGACGATTGCGTACTGCATTTCGAGATCTGGCAAGAGACCACCAACCTGAATCCTGAATCTTGGCTAAGACGATAAGTTTCGGCCAAAAACAAGATATTGCCGCCTGAAAACGGCTCCGGAACCGAATGAATCGGAACCGGAAACCTGAAAACAACACCAGTCATGCCGATTCTATACGAAACACAAGCGTGCCATTTCAACTATCCCGGCAAACGAGCCACAACGGAATGGATTCGTCGTACCGCCGCCTCGGAAGGGCGCAAAACAGGCGATATTTCCGTAGTTTTCTGCTCCGATGAAGCCCTGCTGGCCATCAACCGCCAGTACCTGCAACACGACTACCTGACCGACATTATCACCTTCGATTACAGCGAAGGCGAGACTATTTCGGGCGATCTGATGATCAGTATCGACACGGTTCGCAGCAACGCGGAACTCTATGGAGTCAGTTTCCGGGACGAATTGATGCGCGTCATTATTCACGGCATTCTGCATCTGTGCGGTTATGGCGACAAAACGCCCGATGAAGAAAAACAGATGCATGCACTGGAAGATAAATACCTGGCGATAAGGGAATAGATCATGAAATTCGAATATGACATCATCGTGGTAGGAGGCGGTCATGCCGGCTGCGAAGCGGCCGCTGCGGCGGCTAAAATGGGATGCAGCACCCTGCTCATCACGATGGATATGACCAAATTCGCCCAAATGTCCTGCAACCCGGCTGTCGGCGGGGTTGCCAAAGGTCAGATCGTCCGAGAAATCGACGCTTTGGGCGGACAGATGGGGTTGATTACCGACCGCTGTACCCTGCAATTTCGAATGCTCAACCGTTCGAAAGGACCCGCTATGTGGAGTCCTCATGCCCAATGCGATAAAACTCGTTTCAGCGAACAGTGGCGTCAGACCCTGGAAAACATTCCCAACCTGTATTTGTGGCAAGACGCTGTCAACGAATTGATAATCAACGATCAAAAAATTGAAGGAGTCATCACCCGCATGGGTGTCCGATTCAGCGCCCGAGCCATCATTCTCACCGCCGGCACGTTCCTCGAAGGACTGATGCATGTCGGTCGCCGACAAGCCGAAGGCGGTCGGGCTGGAGATGCCGCCTCTCATGGTTTGAGTGCTCAATTGGCATCCTTGGGATTTGAAGTGGGTCGTATGAAAACCGGAACTCCGGCCCGTATCGACGGCCGAAGCATCCGTTTCGACTTGCTGACCCCGCAACCGGGTGACGAAAACCCATGCAAATTTTCATACGATCCTGATAGCAAAGCTATTAGCGATCAACTTCCCTGTTACCTGGTCTATACCAGTCAGGAAGTGCATGATATTTTGCGAACGGGTTTTGCCGATTCACCCCT
>JAHZDG010000031.1:8274-25904 GCA_019422485.1 Alistipes sp.
AACGGAACGATCAAAGGGATCGGTCCCCGATATTGCCCCAGCATCGAAGACAAACTGCGCACCTTTGCCGACAAAAACGAACATCAGCTGTTTTTGGAACCGGAAGGACGCAACAGCCATGAATACTACTTGAACGGATTCTCCTCATCCTTGCCGTTTGAAGTGCAAGTAGCTGCGCTTCAGAAGATTAAAGGATTCGAAAATATTCATATCTATCGTTCGGGGTATGCCATCGAATACGATTACTTCCCGCCTACCCAACTCTACCACAGTCTGGAAACCAAACTGATTTCCGGTCTTTTCTTCGCCGGACAGGTCAATGGAACAACCGGGTATGAAGAAGCCGGTGCTCAAGGCCTGATGGCGGGTATCAACGCCGTTTTAAAACTGCGGGGCGATGAACCGCTGGTATTGCGACGGGACGAATCGTACATCGGGGTATTGATCGACGATCTGGTCACCAAAGGCGTGGACGAACCCTACCGCATGTTCACCAGTCGGGCCGAATATCGCATTCTGCTCCGACAAGACAATGCAGACCTTCGACTGACACCGATCGGGTACAAAATCGGGCTGGCAGACGAAAGAAGATACCAAAATATGGTCCAAAAAAAATCGGCCGTAGAATCGCTTATTTCCTTCGTTCGTCACCAGAGTATCACTCCAGCCGATTTAGAGACCTATTTAAAAACGATCGATTCGACCCCTTTGACGCAAGGTCGCAAGCTATATGATGTCATTTTGCGCAACAAAGTGACCATTTCGGGATTATCTGCTGCGGTTCCGGTTTTACAAAATTTCATCACGGAACATCAGATTTCCGAAGAAGCCATCGAAGAAGCCGAAATTCAGATCAAGTATCACGGCTATATCGAACGAGAACGTCACATGGCGGACAAAATGACTCGACTGGAAAACATTTCGATTCGACCGGATTTCAACTTCAATGCATTGACGTCTCTTTCGATCGAATCGCGGCAAAAGCTGACCCGAATTCGTCCGGCCACCATTGGTCAGGCATCACGGATTCCCGGGGTCAGTCCGGCCGACATCAATGTTCTTCTGGTCTATTTTGGACGATAAAAACCCCGAATGTTCCACGTGGAACATTCACCTAACTACTAAAATAAATTACTAAATGTTCCACGTGGAACATAAAATGAAAATATGGAAAAGATTTTTGACTTATCAAATGTCGGAGCTAAAAAGATATATGTGGAAGGGAAAATGCATCCCATTCGGGTCGGTATGCGTGAAGTATCGCTCCAGAACGGCGAAAAAGTACTGATCTATGATACCACAGGATCTTACACTGAAGAAGGATATACCATCGATCTTCAAAAAGGCCTGCCTAAAATCCGGAAAAACTGGATCGAAGCCTCGATCCAAAAATATGGATGCTACCACACCCAGCTTTGGTATGCCAAACAGGGTATTATCACCCCTGAAATGGAATACGTAGCTATCCGGGAAAACCAAGGGAACAGCTCCAAAAACGCCATCACTCCCGAGATGGTACGTGAAGAAATTGCTGCCGGACGAGCCATCCTTCCCTCCAATATCAATCACCCGGAAGCCGAACCGATGATTATCGGCAGTAAGTTTTTGGTGAAAATCAATGCCAATATCGGAAACTCTGCCTTGGGATCTTCGATTCCTGAAGAGGTGGAAAAGGCTCTTTGGGCCATCAAATGGGGAGCCGATACCGTCATGGACCTTTCGACCGGGGAAAATATCCACCAAAATCGGGAAGCCATTTTGAGAAATGTACCGGTTCCAGTGGGAACAGTTCCTATGTATCAGGCTTTGGAAAAGGTCAATGGAGTTATCGAAGACCTGAATTGGGAAGTATATAAAGAAACTCTGCTCGAACAGTGTGAACAAGGGGTAGACTACTTTACCATTCATGCCGGTATTCTGCGTGAACATCTGCCGGCCGCCCTGAAACGGGTCACCGGAATTGTATCACGTGGCGGATCCATCATGGCCAAATGGATGAGTCACCACAAACAGGAAAACTTCCTCTACACCCATTTCGAAGAGATCTGCGAAATTCTCAAAAAATACGATATTGCCTTCTCTTTGGGAGACGGTTTGCGTCCGGGAAGCATTGCCGATGCCAATGACGATGCTCAGTTCGGAGAATTGAAAACCCTGGGAGAATTGGCTCGCATTTCGCGTCAGCACGACGTACAGGTCATTATCGAAGGTCCCGGACACGTACCCATGCATATGATTCGCGAAAACATGGAAAAACAACTCGAATATTGCGATGGAGCCCCCTTCTATACCTTAGGCCCATTGGTCAGCGATATTGGAGCGGGTTACGATCATATTACTTCCGCAATCGGCGGAGCCATGATCGGATGGATGGGAACGGCCATGTTGTGCTACGTAACGACGAAAGAACATCTCGCGTTACCCAATAAAGATGACGTACGCGAAGGAGTCGTTACATTCAAACTGGCTGCTCATGCAGCCGACTTAGCTAAAGGTCATCCCGGCGCTGCTGAACGAGATCTACAAATGAGCCGGGCACGTTATGAAATGCGTTGGAACGATCAGTTCAATCTGTCGTTGGATCCGGAACGCGCCCGTCGCATGCATTTCGAAATGATCGGTTCTGGCGCTGATCACTGTTCGATGTGCGGCCCTCATTTCTGTGCCATGAAAATTACGAAATCGATCTAATCAATTCTTCTCTAAAAGGAAGTGCGGATCTGATAGAAATATCGATCCGCACTTTTTTTTCCTTATAAAATCAGTATATATAATACAACCGACTGTATATCAAATACATAAAATCACATACATTAAAAGGGAGAAAATTCGCCATAATTCCTCCTTTAGTTATTCAATAGAAAGCTCCATAAACCCCTAAAATAAGCCGAATAAAGAGGTTAAAATGAATAATAAGAATTTTATTGAAAAAGATTAAAAATATCAAGAATCAAGCAAAAATAAGCTATAAATAATCTATCATATCCCCTCCTGAAGAGATCCGTTAAAGCAAAAATAAAAAGACCTGCTCGAATCATCGAACAGGTCTTTCTTACTATTAAGGAAAACTTATCGTTTCAATTCAAAACGCAACTGGGCCAATGAACGAACCGCTACTCCATTTCGGCGAGCCGGTTCCCATCCCCGGACAGCCCGATCATAAATGTAGTCGATAATCACCTCCGAATACTGACGCAAACAACCGTTCAATTCCACGACTTTTTGTAACATTCCCTGTTCATCGATATCCACCTCAATCAAAAAGACCATCGGTTTATCTTCCGGCAACAGGGTACGATCGCCGATCTGACGGTTAATATCATCGATCCATTCCCCGGGTAACTGCGTCAAATCGATCCCTTTAAACGAAGGAGGCGTGTATTTGGCCCCTTCCCGATCCAGAAAATTACACCCCATACCCGTAAACAAACGACGATTCCGATCGTAACGCAAACGAATTACCGGCATTTGAGGTGTCAGCAAAAAGTTAAACTGCCGCAAACCGATCGTAACATAGACCCGCCGCGAGCCATTCTCCAGCGAATCTTCGTTCAAGGCAACGTTTCCGTTGATCCGAAACTGATCCTTCGCCTGAGTCGAAAATTCAGAAGCCTTATAGTTGTAAATGGAAGTATACCCCGGGGTGGTTACCACAATCTGATAATCGTCCTTTTCCTGAGCCGATAAAAAACCGCTCAAACCAAGCAACAAGGCTGAAAACAAAAATTTCCGAATCATGAAATCGGTCTTTTGATGAGTTTACAAATAAGCTTCGAAAACTATTTTCTTTATACGAAATGTATCGTCTTAACGAAATTCTCGCTTTTAAGTAGAGACACCGAAATGACTCTACCTAAAAGCGAGCTATTTCCAGGGCTTTTCGCCGCTTTAAACCCTTAGCGGGCACTGAGCTTCGCCCAACTATCTTTTAAGGTCACAGTGCGGTTAAAAACGCGCTTTTCAGGGGTCGAATCCTTATCGACACAGAAGTACCCTAAACGTTCGAACTGGAAAGTCGTTCCCGGAGCTGCTTCAAGCAGCGAAGGTTCCAGATAACCCGTTACCACCCGCAAAGAATCGGGATTGAGATAATCCAGGAAAGTCTTTCCTTCTTCCATATTATCCATATCCTCCTTCACAAACAAGCGATCGAACAAACGGACTTCTGCCGGACAAGCGTGCGGAACCGACACCCAATGAATGACCCCCTTGACTTTGCGACCGTCCGAAGAGCTGCCGCCACCCGACTGGGGATCATACGTACAACGCAATTCGACAACCCGACCGTCCGCATCCTTGATCACTTCGTCGCAACGGATCAGATAGGCATAACGCAGACGAACTTCCTTGCCGGGAGACAAACGGAAATATTTCTTGGGAGGTTCTTCCATGAAGTCATCTCGTTCGATGTAAATTTCACGAGAGAAAGGAACCTGACGTACACCGGCCGATTCGTCTTCGGGGTTATTGATGCAGGACATCATTTCTGTTTTGTCTTCTGGATAGTTGGTAATCACCACTTTAATGGGATCCAAAACAGCCATCCGACGCTGTGCCCGTTTATTGAGGTCTTCCCGTACACAGAATTCCAACAGACCGAAATCGATCACATTATCCCGTTTGGCTACCCCGACCTTGTCGGCAAACATGCGAATACTTTCGGGCGTATAACCGCGGCGACGCAGCGCACTGATAGTCGGCATCCGCGGATCATCCCATCCCATGACTACCTGATCCTGAACCAATTGAAGCAATTTACGTTTACTCATCATGGTATAGGTCAGGTTCAGACGGGCAAATTCGTACTGGTGGCTGGGATAAATATCCAACTCCTGAATAAACCAATCATACAGAGGACGGTGCACATCGAATTCGAGCGTACAGATCGAATGAGTAATCTTTTCGATAGAATCGCTCTGACCGTGAGCAAAGTCATACATCGGATAGATGCACCATTTGTTCCCCGTCCGATGGTGTTCCGAATGGATAATCCGATACATAATCGGGTCACGCATCAACATATTGGGATGCGCCATATCGATCTTGGCCCGCAGGACCTTTTCACCATCAGCAAACTCACCGGCTCTCATGCGAGCAAACAGGTCGAGGTTCTCTTCGACACTGCGATCTCTCCAAGGACTGTTCGTACCGGGAACCGTCACCGTCCCGCGACCCTGACGAATCTCTTCCTGATTCTGATCGTCCACATAGGCTTTTCCCTTCTTGATCAACTTCACAGCCCATTCATACAGCTGCTCGAAGTAGTCCGAAGCATAGTGTTCTTCCGCCCATTGGAAACCGAGCCAGCGAACGTCTTCCTTAATGGAATCCACATATTCCACATCTTCTTTCACCGGATTGGTATCGTCAAACCGCAAATTGGTTTTACCGCCATATTTTTTGGCCAATCCGAAGTTCAGGCAGATACTTTTGGCATGCCCGATATGCAGGTAACCGTTCGGTTCCGGCGGAAAGCGGGTATAAACCGTCGTACGCCCTTGGGCTATATCGTTTTCGATGATCTCTTCCAGAAAATTGAGGGATTTTTCCTCGGTCATGGGTTCTTGATTGATCGTGCTCATAACAAGATTGATAGATTCCGAAGGCAAAAATACACTTTTTTTCAGGAATCCTTGCCTAAATCACTCCAATAGAAACAGAAATCGAAACCAAAGCCAAAAAATAACCCCTGACGGTCTGTTTCTCATTCACCGTCAGGGGTTCATTCCTTGCCGCTGAAGGCCTCGTCGGAAAGATCGCCCCAATAACAAGCGACCTTCCCAAAAGTACCTTAGCGAACAATCGTCATTTCATCCAACAGATGCGAAGCACCGGCGTATTTATCCATGATAAACAAGACGTAACGAATGTCCACCACAATGGTTCGTTGCAGATCGGGTTCAAAGGCGATGTCTCCGCTCATGGCCTCCCAGTTGCCGTCGAATGCCAAACCGATCAGTTGGCCCTGGGCATTGAGCACCGGACTGCCCGAGTTACCTCCCGTAATATCATTATTGCTCAAGAAGTTCACCCGAACATCCCCCTCTTCGGCATAAGGACCGAAATCTTTGCTCCGATACAGCTCCTTGAGGCGTTCGGGAACGGTAAATTCATAGGGATTTTTCGGATCCTCTTTGGCCATCACCCCACTCAGGGTGGTATAGTAATCGTAAATCACCCCGTCGGCCGGCCGATAGGGCAACACCTGTCCATAGGTCAAACGCATCGTCAGGTTGGCATCCGGATAGAAGGTCTTTTCGGGCTGCATTTTCATCAAGCCTTCCAGGAAGAGGCGTTTGGCCCGAACCAAACGCAAGGAACGGTCTTTAATCGCCTGTTGTTCGGCCTCCGGTAGTTGGGTCACCTCCTGCAAAGAGCGGTAAAAACACAAAGCCGGATCGTTCCGCAAAGCGGCATAATCGGGATTTTCCAACATCTTTTCATAGCGTTCCTGAGAAGCGAAAACCGAACGGTCGAACCAATCGTCCACCATCCGATCCAGATCCCCGCCGAAGCGTTCCTTTTCCGCATTCAGAAAAGCCGGACGTTCTTCGGCCGTCAGCGAATCGAAGAGGATAGCCACCATTCGTTTGGTTACTTTGCGATCTGTCGACGGGCTGTAATCCTTGTATTTTCCCGAGGCCGAACGACGCAAATCCGCCAGTTTCTGCGCATCGGGACCCTTCCACACCGAATCGGCTCCGCACTGGATCCATTCGTTCCAGGGAGCAGCCATACCGATCAATTCCACCCCACGAACCAAGGCTTCGTTCAGGTACTGCAGGTGACGATCCCGAGGCGTACGCTCCTTCACGATCTGTTCGATGGTCGGCAATACCTCCCCATAACGGGACTGACGCTCCGGATCCGCCTGCACCCATTCGGTGAAGCACTGCTCCAATGCCCGTTTTTTCGCCAATACATCGAGTTTTTCGATACCTCGGTTCATCCCGATGGAATTCTTCCAATAGTTGGAAGAACCGGCGAATTTATTGGCATATTGCAGGCGAATTTTCGGATCGACCAACATGTCTTCCATCATCTTGTCCTGACGTTCTCCACGCACCAAAATCCGAACCGGATTTTCCACCCGATAGGTCTGTTCGATTTCGTACGAGGTCTGATAGCGTTCGGTCGAACCCGGGAAACCGATGATCATGGTGTAATCGCCGGGATGAACCCCTTTCAGGGAGATCGACAAATGTACCGGAGCCTTATAGGGCACGTTATCGGGGCTGTAGGCCGCCGGACGCCCCTCGGCATCGGCATAGACCCGAAAGACCGAAAAATCGCCCGTATGACGCGGCCACATCCAGTTGTCGGTATCGCCTCCGAACTTCCCGATCGAGGAGGGAGGAGCCCCCACAAAACGGACGTCCGGATACTTTTCCGTCACAAACAACAGGTATTGATTGCCGTCGAAAAAGGAGCGGATCATCGCTTCGCAGGTACTCTTTTCGGGCAAAGCCTCGGCCGTAATTTTCCGAATCCGATCCTGAATGACCTTCTGACGATCCGCTTCGCTCATCTGGTCGCTCACATAGGGAAAAATTTGGTCCGAAACATCTTCGATCCGACGGATAAACGTAACCGACATCCCGGCCGCCGGCAGCTCTTCGGAACGATTCATCGCCCAATAGCCGTTCTGCAAATAGTCATGTTCCACACTGCTGAGGCGTTGAATGGCCCCATAACCGCAGTGGTGGTTCGTCAACAGCAACCCATCGGCCGAAACGATCTCACCCGTACAGCCTCCACCGAACAGCACCACAGCATCCTTCAACGAGTTGCCATTGAGATTATAAATGTCGTCAGCCGACAATTTCAGCCCTTTGGCCTTCATCTCCTTGATGTTGAGTTTCTGCAACCAGGGCAACATCCACATCCCTTCGTCGGCCTTCAGGGTGGTACTACCCAACCAACAGGCGACCGCTGCTAAAATAAGGGTCTTTCTCATAGTTCTATATTTACTTACCACTTTCTTTACCTGATAAAACCAGACTTAAAACGTGCCTTCCAACATATTGCGGATGGAACGTTCGGCCCGGCGACGCAACGACTCTTCAATCACCACTTCGGGTTGTTCGTCGCGCAAAGCCCGATGGATTTTCTCCAGGGTAACCATCTTCATATAACGGCAATCGTTGCATCCGCAAGTCGAATCGATCGGCGGAGCCGGAATAAACCGTTTGTTCGGATTTTCGCGCTGCATCTGGTGCAAAATACCCGATTCGGTCACCACAATGAATGTATCGGCCGACGAAGTCGACGCATGCTTCAACAGGGCTGCCGTACTGCCGATGACATCGGCCGTCAACAGAACCGTTTTCTTGCATTCGGGATGCGCCAATACCGGAGCCTTGGGGTAGCTCTTTTTGAGTTCCAGGATCTTTTCGACCGAAAACTCTTCGTGCACATGGCAGGCACCGTCCCACACCACCATATCGTCCCGACCGGTGACGCTCTTGATGTAGTTGCCCAGATTACGGTCCGGGGCAAAGACGATTTTACGATCGCGCGGAATGCGTCGTACGATGTCCACGGCATTGCTCGAGGTGCAGCATACATCGGTCAGTGCCTTGACCCCTACCGACGTATTGACATAAGCCACGACCAGATGATCCGGATAGTTTTTCAAAAAACGTTCGAAAGCGGCCGCTTCACAACTGTCGGCCAGGGAGCAGCCGGCTTCCGGATCGGGCAGCAGCACTTTTTTGTCGGGAGAAAGGATTTTGGCGGTTTCGGCCATAAAATGAACGCCGGCGAACAGGATGATCGAAGCGTCGGTCTGGGCCGCCTGCTGGGACAAAGCCAGGGAATCGCCCGTAAAATCGGCAATGTCCTGCACCTCGGGCCGCGTATAATAATGGGCCAGGATGACGGCATTCTTCTTCTTTTTGAGTTGTCCGATCTCTTCGACGAGAGAGCGGGTTTCGGTTTGCATATCGTTTTTCATCTTGCGAAATGGATTGGGAGAGTTTCCTCTCTCTTCTTTTTATTTTTAAACATTCAATTCTTTAAAAAGGAAAGAATAAGAATAATAATGGCTGTTGATCGTGTGGATAAATTTTGGAAAGAAAAATACGAAATATTTATCAAAACGAAATCATTTATCGATTCTTCTTTTCCTTTCTCGTTTTTTGGAGGTTAGAATAATTATTCACAAATGTTCACAATCGGTTATTCACAAATGAACATAGGGTGAGTTGTCCATAACGGCTGTTCGAAACTCCGAAAAGAACGGTTGGAAAAGTTTGGTAAAAATAATTTGCTTTTTTCATTTCGGGCTCGATATTGAAAACTATTCGGTTTTTCCAAGGAATTTTGTCGTGGAGTTATTAGATCCTGTCAACAGGTTTTGTCTGGAATGTGAACAATGGGTCTCCTCGGTCATGTAACAGAAAAAGAACTTTTGAAAAGCTTCATTCATAGGTTTTTATAGAGTACGGAATCGAAATATCCGATTTTCAGGCGGAAAATTTATGAACAGAACTTTGAACAATGGAAAACAGTCGGGAAAAAACAGCTTTCAAAGAACTAACATTACTGAAATAAGGATAAAAAAAACCGGAAGGAATCTCTTCCCTTCCGGTTTTTTCCTCACGGAACGTTTATAAAGTCTTGTCGAGCTGATGGATCATGTTGCCCGCAATATCTTCATAATAAGCAGCCTCCGGCGAAGCTTCGCTGGTGATGGGTCGACCCGCATCCGAGGCTTCCCGAACGCTTTGGATCAAAGGAATTTCTCCCAGCAGTTTGATTCCCTCTTTGGCTGCCAGGTCGCGGGCTCCTCCCCGACCGAAGATATAATAACGGTTGTCGGGCAGTTCGGCCGGTGTGAACCACGACATGTTTTCGATCAAACCCAGGATCGGAACATGAATCTTGTCGTTACGGAACATCTTGATACCACGCACTACGTCTGCCAAAGCGATTTTTTGCGGGGTGCTGACGATAACGGCTCCGTTGAAAGGCAGATCGGACACCAGTGTCAGGTGAATATCGCCCGTTCCGGGAGGCAGGTCCACCAACAAAAAGTCCAATTCGCCCCAATGGGTTTGTCGGATCATCTGTCGGAGGGCATTGGTGGCCATGGGGCCCCGCCAGATCAGCGCATCGGAAGCGTCGATGAAAAAACCGATCGACATCAGTTTAATGCCGTGTGATTCTCCGGGAATGATGCGTTCTTCGCCGTCGATTTTGTCACCGACAGGGCTGTAATCTTCCAATCCGAAAAGAGTCGGTTGAGAGGGACCGTACAGGTCGGCATCCAGAATCCCTACCCGATAATTCATGCGAGAGAGCGTCACGGCTAGGTTGGCCGTCACAGTGCTTTTCCCTACTCCGCCTTTGGCCGAGCTGATGGCAATGATGTTTTTCACCCCGGCGAGGTTGGAGGCAGGATGCTCTTTATCGGTGGGTTGGGGTTTCGGTTTGGGCGCGGCTTCTTTCAGAAAAATGGCGATTTTTCCAGCGTATTGAGGATAGGCGGTCACCAGAGCCGATTCTACGTTCTTTTTCAGGGAGGCGGCCACCGGATCGCGATGTCGGGCAAAAGCGAGCGTCAACGAAATTTTATCGTCGCTGACGTTCAGGTTCTCAACCATGCCCAATGCCACTATGTTTTCTCCCGATTCAGGATGGATAACCCCGCGCAGGACATTCAATAGTTCGTCGTTTGGAATCATGACGCTTGGTAAGTTTGAGGATTATACGGTAGCAAAGATACGAAAAGATCGAAGGATATGCGAAATTTATATACATTTGCATAAGAGCCTTGTCAGACCCCTGGGAAGAGACTGCGGACGATTTTCGACGGAGGTGGTTTCAGGGAGCACAAGGTGTTTGTAACGTGTTTGTACCATGAGGCGTTCGTGAGGAAAACGACCGATCGAAGGTTTCGCTCTAAGACAATAAGAATATGAATTCATTCCTGAAAACTTTTTTGGCCACTTTGTTGGCGATCGTGGTGACGAACATCATGTTGGTGATCTTCCTGGTGAATGTTATTTCGGGTTTGTCGCTGTTTTTCAGTGGCGGAGCTGCACCGACACTGGAAAACGGGTCGGTACTCTGTATCGATCTTCAACAGCCGGTGGTCGATGAACCTTCCGGAAGCTTGATGTCCGATCTGGATATGACTGCCATGAAGGTGAATCGCAAAATGGCTTTGTTGGATGTGATCAACGCCATCGACCGGGCGGCTATCGACAGCCGGATTGAGGGGATTTATCTGAACGTTTCTCCTTTTACCCCGCTGGGAACGGCGACGGCGACCGAGATCCGAAATGCTTTGGAACGTTTCAAAACTTCCGGAAAATTTGTGTATAGCTATTCCGACTACTATTCGCAGAAAACGTATTACCTGTCGAGTGTGGCGGATAAGATTTACCTCAATCCGCAGGGGGAACTGATCTGGAAAGGTTTGTCTTCGCAGGTGATGTTCTACAAGGGATTGCTCGATAAATTGGAACTGAAACCGGAAATTTTCCGTCACGGTAATTTCAAGGCGGCGGTCGAACCCTTCCTGATGGATAAAATGAGCCCTGAAAACCGTCTTCAGACCGAAGTGCTGACCGGAACGATTTGGGGGCAGTTGCTTTCCGAAATCGCTGCATCGCGCTCTCTGAATTCGGCCGATTTGCAGACGTATGCTTCCGAACTGGCCGTGACGAATGCAGCGGCCGCCTGTCGCCTGGGAATGGTCGATTCGTTGGCCTATCGCGGAGATGTGGAAGATCTCCTGGCGGCCATGACCGGTCAGTCGGAAGAACCGAACTTCGTTATGCTGGAAGAGTATGTGGGACAGACTTACCAGGCCTCCTCTTCGATGTCGGATAACCAGATTGCCGTGGTGTATGCCGAAGGCGAAATTGTGGATGGCGGAGCGGCCAAAGATAGAATCGGAGGCGATGATCTGGCCGATAAATTGGCTCGGATGCGTCGTGACGAGAATGTGAAGGCCGTCGTTTTGCGTATCAACAGCCCCGGAGGCAGTGCGTTAGCTGCCGAAGTGGTATGGCATGAAATGGAACGGCTGCGTGCCGAAAAGCCGGTGATTGTCTCCATGGGGGATATAGCGGCTTCCGGCGGGTATTACATGGCGGCTCCGGCCGATGTGATTCTGGCCTCTCCGACAACCATTACGGGATCGATCGGGGTTTTCGGCATGTTGTTGAATGTCAGCGAAGGCTTGAAAAATAAACTGGGTATTACCGTGGATGGAGTTTCCACCAATCCTTCGGCCGATTTGGGAACACCGTTCCGGGCGGTCAGTCAGGCTGAACGGGAGTATATTCAGCAGGGAGTGGAAGAGGTGTATGCAACCTTTGTAGACCATGTGTCACGGGGACGTAACCTGCGTGTGCAGCAGGTCGACAGCCTGGCCGGTGGTCGGGTATGGTCGGGTGTGAGTGCGCTGCAAAACGGTTTGATCGATGCTTATGGCGGTTTGCGGGAAGCGATTTTGCTGGCCGCCGACCGCGCCGGAGTGGGTGATGATTACCGGGTGACGACCCCTTCGATCCCTGAAGATCGGTTGAGTATGATTCTCGATATGCTGATGGCACGGGTAACAACTCCGACTTTCGAAGGAGAGTTGGGAGAAGCATTCCAGCAATATGCCCGTTTGCAACGCATTTTGTCCCGTCAGGGGGTACAGGCCATTATGCCTTGTGAGATTACCATCGAATAGGCGGTTCGGGGTTTATTAAAAAATCAATGCCCTTCTGTGAATTCTTTTAGGGATTTACAGGAGGGCGTTCTTTTTGTCCGGGAAAGTGAGTCGTATAGGGTTCGGTTTTCTCTCGAACGGAGACCCTGTGGAGAAGGATCGGAAGGCAATGACACGAAAAAAGGGAAAATCAAAACACCGTTGACAGGCAGAAGCCGATTCGGACATCGGATCCGGTTTGTGTCAGCTGTTTTACCGTCGTTAGGGACAATCTTTGAGAGAGATAGGAAAAGTCCGTTTCCCGGAATCCATATCGGAATTGCCGCCAAAAAATTTGATTTCCAATATTTTTACACTATTTTTGAAAATTGGAATATTGTAAAGCATGCTGAATCCCTTCCTGGGCGCCCCTCTGGCGTTTTTATACGGGCTGGCTATCGACATCCGGCATAAACTCTTCGATCTGAATCTGCTCAGAAGCGAAGAGTACGATATTCCTATCGTTTGCGTGGGAAATATTACCGTGGGCGGAACCGGTAAAACACCCGTGACCGAATACCTGATCGAACACCTGGCAACCCGTTATCGGGTGGCGGTGCTTTCGCGGGGATATAAACGCAAGACCAAAGGGTTTGTACTGGCGACCGTACGCTCGTCGTTCCGCCAGATCGGAGACGAACCCAAGCAGATCAAACTCAAATACCCCGAAATTCCGGTGGCCGTCTGCGAAAAACGGACCGAGGGGATTCGTCGTCTGCGGGAAGCCCATCCCGAAGTCAATTTGATCATTCTGGACGACGCTTTTCAACATCGTTATGTGGAGCCTTGGGTCAATATCGTGTTGATGGATTATAACAATCCCGTCTACCGCGACCATCTGCTGCCGTGGGGAACCCTGCGGGATAGGCGGCGACAACTCAATCGGGCGCATTTCGTGTTGGTGACCAAATGCCCGCCCGACATGAATCCGTTGGACATGCGTTTGGTGCGCAAATCGTTGGATCTGTACCCCTATCAGTCGCTCTATTTCACCCGGATGAAACCCGACACTCCCCTGCCGTTGTTTCCCGACCAGATTCAACGCCCGTTGAATGCCGGTGATCCGGTCATGGTGCTGAGCGGCATTGCCAATCCGAATCCGTTCATTCGGTCGCTTTCGCCACGCTATAAGGTGGTGGGACAGCGGCTGTTCGAAGATCATCACCTGTATCGGACCAGCGATCTGGAAGAGGTGCTCGAACAGTTGTCTCAGTTGCCGCCCGAAACCAAAATCATGACGACCGAAAAAGATGCGGTCAAACTGACCAACCGTAAGAAAATTCCGGTGGAAATCCAGCGCCGTCTCTATTATTTGCCCATTCGGGTTCATTTTGTGGGAGGGTGCGAACCCGATTTCCTCCGACAACTCGAACAATATGTTATCTCAAATCAAAAATACCACATCCTTCATCCGGAATAAAATGCCGTTCGAACCCGAAGTGGGGATCGTTCTGGGCAGCGGTTTGGGCGGACTGGTGGACCATATGCAGGTGGCAGAGGCCATTCCGTATCGTGAAATTCCGGGCTTTCCGGTCTCGACCGTCGAAGGTCATGCCGGCAAACTGATTTTCGGTACCCTGGGAGGACGGCGTGTGGTGGCCATGCAGGGCCGTTTCCATTATTATGAGGGTTATACCACCCAGCAGGTCGTTTTTCCGATCCGGGTGTTGAAAGGATTGGGCATACAGACCCTTATCGTTTCGAATGCGGCCGGGGGGGTCAATCCGAACTTCCATACCGGAGACGTGATGGTGATTACCGATCAGATCAATCTGCTGCCCAATCCGTTGATCGGACCCAATATCGACGAACTGGGGCCTCGCTTCCCGGATATGAGTGAACCTTATAGCCGTCGGTTGATCGCTTTGGCCGATGAAGTGGCCGCCTCTTTGGGGCTGAGCCTGCAACATGGGTGTTATCTGGGAAATACCGGACCGAGTTACGAAACGCGCAAGGAGTACGCTTTTTACCACACCATCGGGGCCGATGCCGTGGGAATGTCCACTACACCGGAGGTAATTGCGGCCTGTCACATGTCGCTGCCGGTTTTCGGTCTTTCGGTCATTACCAACATGGGACTCGAAGGCAAGAAAGCCACCCATGAAGAGGTGCAGCGCGAAGGGGAACGGGCTCAACGGACCCTGACGAGTTTGATTGTGGGGATGTTGGAAAAGATGTAAGATTTTCGGAATTCTCCCGTTAACATGAAGGGATCGAATGTAGCAGGAGAATTCCTGGTATCGAAAACGCTTCTAAACGAAATACGATGATCAATAAAGTTATCTTAGTGGGCAACGTAGGGGCTGACCCGGAAGTCAGAGCCCTGGAAGGCGGAGTGAAAGTGGCCCGTATCCGGTTGGCAACGACCGAACGAATCTATAATCGGCAAACTCAGGAAACCAAAGAACATACCGAATGGCATAACATCACCTTGTGGCGTAACCTGGCCGATGTGGTGGACCGTTATGTGCGCAAGGGATCTCAACTCTATATCGAAGGCAGCCTGCGCACCCGGGAATGGACCGACAAGGACGGCAATCGTCGTTTCACGACGGAAATCGTGGCCAATGACATGAAAATGCTGGGGCGTCGCAACGAGGGTACCTCTTCACCAGATTATGGAAATGCGGCTCCGGGATATTCGGCTCCGGCCTCGGGTTATGGGGCTTCGACGCCTTCAGGCTACGGAGCTTCACCTGCTTCGGGATATGGAGCGGCTGCGGGTGCTGCCCCGGCCATGAACTCTTCGGAAATCGCCGCTTCGTCAGTTGATGAAGTAGATGATCTGCCTTTCTAAGCCATTGGATGAAGAACGGAGGTTATGAGCAATAACGATTGGAAAAGTCGTCTGAATGTGGTCTATTCGACCAACCCCAATTTTGTGTATGAAACCCGGTCGGAAGAGCAGCCCGAAACCTTGCCGCCGGCTCAACAGAATTTGCGGGTTTGGCTCGACCGGAAGGCCCGTGCCGGAAAACAGGTGACTCTGGTCAAAGGTTTTGTGGGCAGTGAGGACGATTTGAAAGAGCTTGGACGTCTGCTCAAAAGCAAATGTGGCGTGGGCGGTACGGCCAAAGAGGGAGAGATTATCATTCAAGGCGATTTCCGTGACCGGGTGGTGGATATTCTGGTCAAGGCGGGATATCGGGCTAAAAAAGCTGGCGGTTGATGGAAAAATACAGCCTACCCGAAGGTGTGAAAGAGAGACGATATGCTAAATATCGTAGAGTGTGGTTATGGGGAGGGTGCCTGTTGGCAGCCTGTTTGAGTGCACTTTCGGTGCAGGCCCAATATTACGACCAGGGACGTTCTCCCGCCTCGATTCGTTGGAAGCAGACAGAGGCAGTCTCGGGACGTATCATCTTTCCGAACTATTATGAGCAGGGAGCGGCCCGTGTAGCGGCCTATCTGGATACGTTGCGCCCCCATATCACGTATGGTTTTACGCATGCTCCCTTGAAAATGCCGGCCATTCTCCATACCCAGAACATGATGGCGAACGGGTTGGTGTTGTGGGCGCCCAAACGGATCGAATTGCGGACCATCCCCGATCAGAAACTCTATGCCATGCCGTGGCTCAAACA
Organism: Alistipes sp.; assembly: GCA_019422485.1. GTDB lineage: Bacteria > Bacteroidota > Bacteroidia > Bacteroidales > Rikenellaceae > Alistipes_A. The sequence continues at coordinate 24,571 of JAHZDG010000031.1, forward strand.
GCTGACGGCACATGAGTATCGTCATGCCGTGCAATATGGTAATCTTTACCAAGGCGTCATGAAACCGTTGGGGTGGTTCATCGGTGAACAGTCCGGACTGGTCAGTTCGGCGTTGGTGCCGGTTTGGCTGCTCGAAGGCGATGCCACCATGGCCGAGACCCAATTTTCTTCCTTTGGACGGGCTTTGCAGCCCTCCTTCACCCTCGAATACCGGGCCTACCTGACCGAAGGAACCCCGCGTCGTTTTCGGCGGGATAAGTGGTTTTGCGGTTCCTATCGGGATTTTATCCCCGATCACTATCAGTTGGGCTATCAGTTGACGGCCTGGTCGCGTGAACGCTACGGAGACGATATTTGGGATCGGGTGATGGATTTCGCCTCCCGAAGACCCTATCTGCTGGCGACAACCCGAGTCGCTCTGGGGAAATACTATAAAACCTCGTCGAGTCGGATTTTCGATCAGACGTTCGAGGATCTTCGCATATTCTGGTGCTCTCTGCCGCAAACCCCGAACAGCACCACCCTGATTGAAACGCCTACGACCAGCTATACGACTTACAGTGCCCCCATGCCGTTGAACGACACCACGGTGTTGGCTTTTAAAACTGATTTCGATCGCCCCAGCCGCTTGGTGAGTGTCGATCCCCGGACGGGAGCTGAAAAGAAAATCGTGTATACGGGTTCGGTCAGCACCCCACCCGTTCTGCGGGATAGTGTGGTGTGGTGGACCGAATTTCGAAGCAGTCTTTTTTGGGATCAGCGGGTCTTTTCCCGGGTCGTAGGATATGACCTGCGGACGAAGCGCCGTTATCACAAAAATAGCCGTAAAAATGCCCTTTATGCGACGCCTTTGCCCGGAGGAGACGTGGTGACCGTGGGATATGACTATACGGGGCGTTATCGGCTCGATTGGGACGGAGGACGCTCGATCTCCCTGCCGGATACCCTTTCGGTACATGGGTTGGCATACGACGATCAGACCGGCACTCTGGCCCTGTTGGGACTGAGCGATGCCGGGATGGCCTTTTATCGGGTCGATACGCTCTCGGGAGCACTGGAGGCGATCAATCAGCCGTCCTACTCGTCGGTTTACAACCTGCGGGCCGGAGAGGGAAAACTCGTCTATAATTCCATCCGCTCGGGTAAGGACGAGATTCATTGTTATGACCTGGAAAAACGACAGGAATATCGCCTGACCGATTCGCGTTACGGGTCGGTTTCTCCTTCGGTGCCCGACTCTGTGGGACGCTTCTATGCGACTACCTACACCCGGGACGGATACCGTTTGGCCCGGCAAGAGGTCGATACAGACTCGCTGTCGCCTCTTTCGTATG
>JAHZDG010000032.1 GCA_019422485.1 Alistipes sp.
CGCTGCACATGCCCGGCGAAGACCTGGTGGCCTGCCACCAGTCGAAAGCCTTCGAAGAGTCTGTCGATGAAGCCATCGACGCCCTGAAACGTCAGCTGGAGAAATTCAAGGCGAAAACCGAAAAATAAACCCCACCAACCTTTAACCTTAACTAACTAACGCCGCGACGGCCGCCCTTTCGAAAAGGCGGCCGTCGCATTCGTAGTGGATAGGGGATTTAATGAGCCCTTTTTCTCGCAGAATTGTCAACTGATTTTCAACGACATACAAATCGAAAAATTTATTAAAAATCACCTTTTTGTCCCGTATCTGTCCCGGGATAGTAGTGGATAAATTATCCACTATCAAGCAATTACACCGATTACCTAAAACTGTATTTATTCAATTTTCAAAGATTTACGCATTTATTCCATGTTTTTCCCTACTAAAATGAAGTGGGTATTGTTCCTTCGGATTGTATCACCCAACTGCCGAAGAACCTCTATTTCCCTCTGAATCTGCCCCATCCATTGTATCTGCTTTGTGATGGGGGGGGGTAAGTGCCTTATCAACAAGCATTTGCATCTTAGACAGCAAATCCTGCTGTCCGGCTATCGTTCCCTGCTGGGATTTTATAGTCGCAACGAGTGACGAAATATCCTCTTTCTGGGAACAATTCGCATCGATCAACTGGGAAATTTTGTCGAACACCTCGCGGGGCATATTGATATTATCCGACTCTTTCATCTCTTCAGTACTATCCAAATTCACTCCCAATTTCAGACGAATCCGATGTAAGGTATTCGCGTCAAAAACTTGTCGCTTCAACCATATTCCAATGGTTTGTCTCGTCACACCAAGCAATTCGGCTGCCTCTTCCTGAGTAAGCCCCTTTTTCTTTATCGCCTTTCTTAACTGATTACCAGCGTATTCCATATAAGCATGCGTTTTAATCTCCAAAAATGCAATGAAAATTTTGCATTTTTGCAAAATACGTTTTACATTTGCAAAAGTCCTTGCAAAAAGACACGCACAATACAAGGACAAATGTAACAAATTTTTTAACCATTTCAAGCTCAACCTCTATGTATTTGAGTAATGAAAGGGTTGCCTCGTACCCTGTTCCGGCACGTCCGGATTTTACGGGCATCCGAAAGAAGGCCGCACGCACCGGCCGGAAACTATTGACTGCCTGCCTCGGCCGAGAGTTCATGAAACTCTCCGCCAGGCACAAGGTCTACGGACTTTATTTCATCGGGAGCCTGATGGCGCCGATCATGCTTTACAGCGAAAGCCACCCGTGGCTGACAATCCCGCTCGTCGTGAACCTGGGGAACGCTGTAAGGCAGGCGAACAGGATCGTCCGCGAAACGAGTGCCGGAGATTAGTAGATGTTACCACGCACTCGCCGCCGCGCCGCCCGTGAGGGCCGCCAACGGCAACGGAGAGGGGTTCGGCTCCCCTATTGAAACCGGGCTCCTCTCCTCCTTTTTTGAAACTAAAAACCAAACGATACGCACAAATGAAAGATCAAACCCTTACCGAATTGTGGAAATCGCTCGATCTGAAAGAGAAAACCGAGTTGTTGCAGATTGCAGCGTCGGAACTCTTCGTCGGGGCTGAAACATTCAACGCATGGCGGCGCGGCACGCGTCCGATCCCAAGGACCAAACAGTTGCGACTGACGGCCATCATCAAGAAAAAGTACGGCATCAACCTTAAAACCGCATAACCATGACTGCAATCCTCTCGATCATCTGCATCGCGGCGATCCTCTGGCGGGGTATCGTCGCCGCAGGCGTCGCCTACAACCGCATCAAGACCCACGGGGCCTCTCCGACTCTTAACATCATCTTCTGGGACTCGATCCTCGTGATCGTACTCGCCGTATCGCTGCTGGTCAAAATCTGGGTGCCATGTATGTAGACAGAGACAGCAGCGGACGCATCGCCGTCATGGATCTGAAGCCGGAAGAGTTCGAGACGATCCGCCGGGCGATCAAAGCCTTCAAAACGGGGCTGCTCCAAAACCGCCTGCCGGCCGGATTTTCTCCCCGAAGCGAGATCTACGAGCAATACCACCGCGCAGGGATGATACTGCGCCAAATCGAAAAAATATAACCAATCGGGGGGGGGTGTTCCCCACGACTCGAACACTATGAACAAAGTAAGCAAAGACGACGTATTGCAAGCCACCGAAGGCGGCAAGACGGTTATCCTCGATTATTACCCCGCGTCCCGGGACGGATTCGAGCGGCGCCGAAATTTCAGACTCCGGCCGGACGACCGGAATCCCTCGTGCACCGTGTTCAACCGCAACGGCATTTGGTTTCTGCAAGACAAAGGCGGCGGCGATACCAAGGCCCGCACGGCCATTTCGATCGTCATGGAAGAAGAGCGCCTGACATACCCGCAGGCGATCGAGTTCATCGCGTCGAAATATGCTCCGCATCTGCTTGCCGGAACCTCGACGGTGTCCATACAGCCGGAGCCCGGACGGGCCGAAACGGCCCCGCAGGATGCCATGACCGTACAACGCCGCAAGGGTGGAAAATTCTCCAAATGGGAACTCGATCTGCTCGGGCATCAGATTACGCAAGAGGTGTGCAACGAACTCCGCTTGATGCCGCTGGACTCCTACATCACCCGCAAAAACGAAAAGGGAAAGAGTTGGAAGATCTCGGCCACGGAGAACTATCCGATCTTCTACTACGATTACGGGACATGGGGACGGCTCTACCAACCGCTGTCGCCCCAACTCCGTTTCATGTTCGTCGGAGAGAAGCCCGCCGACTTCATTTTCGGCGACTCCTGGTTCCTCAAAGCGTTCGAAAATTCTAAGCGTCGGACGCCCGACATCTCGGATGTCGAGGAAGAAGAGGAAGAGGCGCCGGAACAAGACGAAAACGAGAATCCGGAAGACGAGGATGATCTGGGCTCCGTGAACGCCTCGCCCCGACAGGAGCAATGCGACGCGATCATCCTCTGTTCGGGAGGTTCCGACGCATTGAATGTCCGGAACGCCTGCATCAATACCGGCAGGGCGGGATGGCATGTCGCATGGCTGAATTCCGAAACGGCCGATCTCCCCCGGACCGACATGTTCCACCTTCGGCAGATCGCCAAAGAGATCTACATTCTCTACGATCAGGACAGCACGGGGATTGCCAACGCCTATCGGCACGCCATGAAATACCTCGACCTCCGGATCATACGCCTCCCGGACGACCTCAAACGCTTCAAAACCCGCAAAGGAGGAGCCTGCAAGGACGCCAAGGACCTCTTCATGCACTACCGAAAGCCGAACGCCCAAGACCCCTACAAAATTTTCAGCAACCTGCTCCGGGTATCCGGATCGCTGCGATTCTGGGTGCGTTTCAAAGACCGCCGCGGCAAGGAGTGTTTCGACATCAACAACGAGCAGCTGTACTCCTTCCTGCAAGCGAGCGGGTACTACCGCATCGAATCCTCGGCCACAAGCAAGGGATTCACCTTCTGCCACATTCGGGACAACATCGTCCGCCTGATCGACGAGCAGGCCATTGCGTCGGAATGCAACGCGGAACTGATCCGTTATCTCTACGCTCATCCCGAGTACTACTCGCAGGCGCTGGCCAACGCCATCCACCGGAGCAACCAGGTGAAACTCGGATCGCTGGAGAAGCTGCGGATGATCGCACCGAATTTCCGTTATTTCGGGGCGAACTTCGACCACGTGCTATTCAAGAACAAGATCATCCGCATCGACCGGGACGGCCTGCACGAAATTCGTCCGCAGGACTGGCCCTACTTCGAGTACAGCAACAAGATTCTCGATCACGAAATACAACTGGACAGGAACGGTGTGCTTCCGTTCGACATCGTGGAAACGCCGGCCGCCCTTGCGATACGGAAAGAAATGCAGGGCCTTAATCCCCGGACCCCTATTTATAAGCAAATGCAAGCTGCGCTTGACACGTTGACAGGGACAGCGAGGTTCGAGCTGCGCATCAACCGCCTCGATTTCTCTTTCCTGCGGTACATCTACAACACCGGGCGCGTGCATTGGCGCAAGGAGGAGATGGGGCAGGCGCTCACCGACGAAGAGCGGGCCGAGCAGGATCTGCACTTCATGTCGAAGGTCATGGCACTGGGGTATCTGCTGACCAAATACAAATCGGCGGCTGAGGCAAAGGCGGTATACGCCATGGAGACGGAGATATCCGACGAAGGCCAGCACAAGGGCGGGACCGGAAAATCCCTTTTCCTGGGCAGCATCGAACAAATGCGCAACCAGCTTTTCATCAACGGGCAGGAGCTGCGCCCCGACAAGATGGAATTCCTATTCCAAGGCGTCATCAAGGGCGTAACCGATACGATCTACTTCGACGATGTGAACAAGTCGATCGACCTCCACCGCTTCATGCCGGCGATCACCAACAAGATCACCATCAACGCCAAGTATGCCGCAGCCGTCACCCTCGAATACGCGGAGTCCCCCAAAATATCCTTTTCGAGCAACCACGCCATCCGGGAGTTCGACAACTCCCTCCGGCGCCGAATATGGTTTACGGCATTCTCCGACTACTACCACTCGGCAGACCCGGCAGCCAAACTATCACTGCGGAACCCGGCTACGGAATTCGGGAAGAATCTGATCCAGGACTACACCCCGGAGGAGATGAACGACTTTTACATATTCATGCTTACATGTATGCACGTATACATCAAACATCAGGTCGCGCTTCAGCCGCCGATGCACGACATCGAACAGCGAAACATCCAGCGGCAGATCGGCGATGACTTCATCTACTGGGCCGAAGAGTATTTCGCCGCAGACGGCCGCCGCGATACATTCCTCAATAAAAACGAGGTATTCGAGGCGTATCAGGAAGCGCTCCCTAAGCGGGCGCAGGACAGTGTGAAGATGCAGACCTTCAAAGGCCGCCTCATTCAGTTCTGCGAGTACAAAGGATGGGAGTTCAACCCGGACGAGATGCTGCAAACCGAATCCGATCGGAAACGCAACGAAATACACCGAAAGGAACAGGGAGTCGATGTCTACTACTTCTACATTCGGACGGCTGAGGAGGACGAGGAAGAGTGGATTTTTTAGGGCCCCCTATTACTGTTTTTTCAACATCAAAACAAACTTTCTGATTTTCTTTGACACTTTGACACCGAAGATAGAAATAAAAATATAAATAGATACAATACAAATAGTTACGCGATTTTTAGCGGTGTCAACTTGGTGTCAAAACGGTGTCAACTTAAAAAATCGGTGACACTTTTCGAAAATTTCGAAAAAACGGCAATTTTTATATAAAGCAATGAATATCAATAACATATCGAAAATGGTGTCAACTTGCGTGTCAGCAAAATTTTTCAAGTTGACACCGCATAAAAATATGTGCAACAGCAATTTACGCACGGTGTCAAAGTGTCAAGCAAAAACCGGAAACTAAAAAAAGTAAAACACAACTTCAAATCTCAACCTCTATGAAGAACGCACAAAACAACACCGCAAACAGCACCCGGCAGCCGGGGCCGAAGAACCCGGACAACTGGGCTCGTATCGAGGCCGTAATCAACATGGCCCAGATGACGACGAATGCATTCGCACGCCACATCGGACTGCCCCGAGGTGAGAACCTCTACCAGATCAAGCGCGGCAACAACGGCATCTCGTTCGACGTAGCTGACCGTATCTGCCGCCGTTTCCCGGAGATAAGCAAACTTTGGCTGCTGACAGGCGACGGCGAGATGTTCCTTTCGACCCATCGACCTGCCCTCGGCATCAAACTCATTGCGGCCATGCGCGATCAGGTGTCGGACGATGCCCGCCTGTGCCCTCATGACGACAGCAGCGGCATCGGCTTGATCCGATACGCGGCAGAGCGGCTCGACGATGCCGCGAACCCTAATCTCCCGCGTGACCTGCGAATCATACACCTGACGGCATGCGGCGGGATCATTGCCGCAGAGATCGACAGGCTGATGTCCGAAGCAAGAGAGAAAGGAGGTAAACAATGAAAAGCATCTGTTTTCTCGAAGAACTTCAAAACGCAATCGTCGAATTGCGGAAAACGGAAACTCGCCGTCTGGCAGATCCGCAGCCGGACGATTATCTGAACAATCCCCGAGGCGATTTTGTCCTGCCAGACGGAAGCCGTGCCGATTTGCTGGCACGTCATCATCTCATTCGGCCCCGATACGAGGTCGGTGAGGTGATCTACATCAAAGAGTCGTATGTTGACGACATCGATCCCGACAGGGTATTCTATAAATACGATCCGGCGGACATCCAAGCTCTGCAAGACCTCGGATATGGGGAATACCTCGATAAACCCAAATTCTGGAGGAACAAGCAATCCATGCCGGCACGGCTGGCTCGCTACTTCCTCCGGATAACGGCCCGGCATGGAGAACGGCTGCAAGACATCTCTGAAGAAGCTGCCAGACGCGAAGGGGTGCAGCGGCACCCGGATATTCCGAACGCTTATGTCCATTATGCACCGAGTCTGCATTTTTCGGCGGAACAGCTGAAAGACGGAGCGCCCTACTGCCGGACAGCACGGACCAGTTTTCAGACGCTCATGGAAATGCTCGAAGGACCCAAAATCTGGGAAAAGAATCCCTTCGTCTGGGTCTACAAATTTGAATTGGTATCCGAACTGGCGGCATTCGAGCGCCGGCATTATGAACTCAAATAACACAACGATATGAACTTCGGGAAATAATGGCGATCAAACTCCTCTACATCGACCTTTTTTGCGGTGCCGGCGGAACCTCGACGGGCGTCGAACGGGCACAGATCGACGGTCGCAAGTGCGCGAAGGTCATCGCATGCGTCAACCACGACGCCAACGCGATCCTCTCGCATGCGGCCAACCACCCGCACACGCGCCACTTCACCGAGGACATCCGCACACTCGATCTCGGACCGATGAAAGTACACGTCGCCCGAGAACGCATGAAGCACCCCGGTGCGAAACTCGTGCTCTGGGCCTCGCTGGAATGCACGAACCACTCCCGGGCCAAAGGCGGCATGTCGCGCGACGCCAACAGCCGCACGCTGGCCGATCACCTTTTTCGCTACATCGAGGAGTTGCGCCCCGACTATATCCAGATCGAAAATGTCGTTGAGTTCATGGAATGGGGGCCACTCATCGTCAAGGAGAGCGTCGGCCCGGACGGTGCGGCCTTCTGTCCGCTCGACATCAAACACGACCGCAAGCGACGGACAACAACCGTCGCCCCGGTGTGGGTTCCCGACCCCGAACACAAGGGAATACACTACCGCCGCTGGGTGGAGGAGGTATGCGCCCACGGCTACCGGTTCGAACATCGTGTACTCAATGCGGCCGACTTCGGGGCCTACACATCCCGGGTACGATATTTCGGGCAGTTCGCGCGGCCGGATTTGCCGATGGCGTGGCCGCGGCAGACGCACGCCCGAAATCCGGAGCAGACACGCGACCTTTTCACCGAACCGCTCGCGCCGTGGCGGCCCGTGCGGGAATGCCTCGACTTCGAGGATCGCGGTGAGTCGATCTTCGATCGCCGCCGGCAACTCGTCGGAGCGACGCTCGATCGCATCCACGCCGGGCAGGTGAAATTCGTCGCAGGAGGCAAAGACGCTTTCCTCGTCAAATACAACTCCCGAAACCAGTCCGGCAAATACATCGCTCCGGGACTCGACGCTCCATGCCCGACCGTGGCGACACAAAACCGGCTCGGCGTAGCCCGTGTAGATTTCCTGTCCAAGCAGTTCAGCGGACAGCCTGCGGGCAAGAACATCCCCATTGACGGCCCGGCCGGAACCGTTACGACAATCGACCACCACGCCTTCGTATCGGCATACTACGGAAACGGATACAACTCACCCGTCGAACGGCCGGCTCCTACGCTGACAACAAAAGACCGATTCCAGTTGGTGCAGCCATTTATCACCAACTACTATTCCGGCGGCGGGCAACTCTCCGGAGTGAACGAACCAACCGGCGCGCTGCTGACGAACCCCAAGCAGCGTATCGTGAACGCCCACTACCTGCTGAATCCGCAATACCGGTCCGCCGGCGGCTCTGTGGATGCGCCTTGTTTCACGCTGATCGCACGGATGGACAAACGTCCGCCTTATCTGGTATCCATCGAGCAGGGAGTACCTGCCTGGACAATCAAACCGGACGACATTCCCGAAATGGTGCGCGTGAAAGAGTTCTGCATCCTCTATGGCATCGTTAACGTCACGATGCGAATGCTGCGCATCCCCGAGATGAAACGCATCCAGGGATTCGGCGACGATTACGTGCTTATCGGATCGCAGGAGGAACAGAAGAAATTCCTCGGCAATGCCGTCGTCACCCAGGTAGCGACCGCATGGAGTGAGGCAACAGCCGCAGCTATCGACGAAATAAAATCACCTGAAAAACAACACAAAAAGTCCAACTATGAAAATCACAATCGAAAACACCGACAAAATCGTTACCCTGAACGGAATTCCGGCCCGTATCTGGGAGGGAAAAACCGACTCCGGAATCCGAGTCCATTGCTTCATACCCCGGATAGCCGTGAGACGGGACGAAGCACGCATCGAAGAGTTTGAACGGGAATTACAGGAAACGGCATCCCCGAGTCCCGAAATAGCCGCCTACCCTTCACGCCTGATTATATGACGTCCCGGCAAATCAAAGCGGCGCAGCTCCGCCGCCGCATGGCCATCCAAGCCATGACCCCGCACCGACTGCCGAAGCGGCCGAGCAAGGTCGAACAGCAGCAGGCCGCCATCGCCGTTGACATGCTCGTGATGGTATTGGCGCTGCCCTATGCAATGCTCGATCTCGAAGACGGACTCAAGGCTGCGGGAAAATTCCGACATGAGATCAAGCGCCGGCATCGTCAGGCCGAAGAGATCGTTTTCTCCGTGACGGAGCCGGCCTATCGAGTCTTCGCCCGCTACTCCGAGGAACTGGCATGGGATTACGTCGAACGGATGGAAAACCTCTATGCCTACATCCGAGAACAGGTTCCCGGCCTCGAAGGTGCAGACGGGGCGGTCGAGTTGATCGAAGCACTCTGCCGACTGATCGAGACCTACAACCGGCGACTCGAATACGTCTACTATTTCAACCGTGCAGAACCGATCTACAAGATTCCACGACTGCTCGAATGTATTCCCGCCCGCAGGCGCGACATCGCCGAACAGATCGAGACGGCATTGCAAAACTACAACCGCGAACGATATGGAAAATCTTGACATCACACCCAAGGAGATCGAAACATACTCCCGAAAGTTGATCCCGAAACTGGCCCGGTATCCGCCGTGGCACTGGGTTCGAATTGCCGACATCGCGCACAATGTCGAACGATTCATCGGCATCTGCCAGTACCTCGCCGACAGAGGCGCTTTCGACGACGAGGACGGTGAAATGCAGATCGACATCTATAAAGATACCTTCGTGAGGCTCAACCCTATGTATTGGGAAAAGAAACGACTCCACAAACATAACCCTTATGATCGTAAAACTCAACATCAAAAACAAAATCCTTTTTAACTATCTGGATTATCTGTTTATCCGCAATCCGGACGGGACTCATCATGTGACAATGAAAAACGACTTCGGGCGTCTGCTGGTCGCTCTTGTCCGCCGATCGCCGACAGAGGTTCCCGTCCGAAACGACGGATTCACAGCGCGTCTGAAACTCCCGAAGAACATCTGTTCGCAAAATGCCGAGTTCTACCATCTCTATTTCACCGAACAGGACGCAGCCCGGCTCAACGTACTCCTCGACACGATCTTCAACCTGGATTTGAATGCCTACTACCTGAAGGGCAGCAAACGCAATATCCAGAAGCGGGAGATCATCGAGGCATTCATCGTCAGCAGGAAACTGTTCGCCGAAGATTTTGCCGAAACACTCGGCAAACGGATCTACCGAGAACAACTCAAAGATTTCGAGCGTTTAGTATCCTCGCTCTACAACAAAGCACGCTACAACAACGACCGGATCGAAGGGCCCGAAAAACCTTCGGAATAGCCATTGTTAAATAAATTTAGTTTTAATAGCGATTTTAACTTTTTAACTGATAATAAAATGCCACGCAAAACCATCGTCCGCCTCTCGGTCAAGTCAGCCTTTACCCCGGAGGCCCCATTTCGGGAGCTGCAACTCTCACCCGGGAGCGCTTCCATCGAAATCTCATCCAAAAAAGAGACACCGGGACTCCTCTGGACTACAAAGATCACCGCAACACTCGTGCGGGACGATCGTCAACTCCACGAGCCCTGCATCTTCCGGGTCCGGACAACCGAGGCTTACTATATCATCGGAACCGAAGATATCCCGGCGCAACCGACGCATAAAGAAGAGCATTTGGTGGTCATAACCATTGAATACAAGTCCAGGACCAAACCCACGGCGCATAAAAAGGTCCTTTCCATAGCCCCCGCCTGCGAGTAAGTTTGCATCGAGTAAACTATTCGCATTATGCCCGACATCCGAGTCGCACTCTCCCTATACCGTCATCCATGGCTCGTGGACGCCGCAATCCTCGCCGTAGGACAGCGCATCCTCGCCGGTGGGAAGATCGACCTCGAGAAAAAAGCAGCGGCCTATCCCGTCCAACTTGTCCAGGACGCTCCCGAAAATCCCGAGGCCCCCGACACCGAAAAGAAGGTGGACGGGGCCGTCGCGGTATTTCCGCTCAAAGGGATGCTCCTCAAAGAGGATACATGGTGCAGTTACGGTACCGAGACCGTCGCCCGGGCAATACGCAGCGCCGCACATGACGACCAGGTCATAGCGGGGGTATTGGCCGTAAACTCCGGAGGTGGTTGTGTCGATGCTATACCCTGCATGCTGAAAGCCATCGACGAGTTCAGGAGTTGCGGAAAACCGATCTTCGTGCACTCGGATTACTGCTGTTCGGCGGCATACTGGATCGCATCTGCGGCCGAGCGTATATTTATGGACAACACAATGGCATCCATGGTCGGCTCGATCGGGGCCCTCGCCCAGGTCATGGAAACCGCACCGGGAGATCTCGAGAAGAACGGATACAAAATCCACATGATCTATGCCGAAGAATCGCCCGACAAGAACAAGGCCTACCGCCGTCTTCAGGAAGGGGACGAAAGTGTTTACAAGGAGGATCTCTCGCGCATCGTATCGATCTTCCATACCGACATCAAGGCCAACCGGCCCAACCTCGCGGCAGACGCTCCGGGAGTTCTCACCGGCGACGTTTTCTACGCAGATCAGGCTGTCGCCAACGGTCTCGCCGACGGCGTGATGACACTCGAGGAAGTCATCGCACTGGCGGCCATCGATTCCACGAAACCGAATCAATCCATTTGATACCATGTCTTTTCTCAAAACTATTTCAAAGGCCATTCTGAAGACAGTAGGAGCGGCCGAATTCGCAAAAGACGAGAGCGGCAAGCCGATCCTCACTGCCGAACAGCGGGCCGTCGCCGTCGAGAAATTCGGCGAAGGTGCCATCGCTGCTTTCGAGCAGGCGCTCGCAGGCGATGACGACGACGCACAGAAAGGCGTCAATTTCCTCATGGCACTCAAAGAGGCGCATGATCTCGACGCAAAGGATCTCAACGACCGTCTCACTGCCGCGATGGCGGCGCAGAAGAGCGCCGAGGCGGAGCGCGACCGTCTGGCCAAGCTCCCCGAACCTCATCCCGCCCCGACCGGAGCCGCATCAGTTCCCGCCCCGGCCATTATGGTCGATATGAAAGCCCTGCACAACATGCAGGTTGCGGCAATGCTCAAGGAGGGCCGCATCTATGGGGCCGCCGACACCCCCACCCTCGACGTTGCGGAACTCAACAAGGAGTTTTCGATGGCGATGCCGCCCAAACAGCGTATCGACATCCTCACCAAGGAAATCTACCTCGGATTCCCCGACCATGTCCACATGACGATGGTGCAGTCCGACACCGATTACATCGCATCGGCAGCCCTGATCGACTCCGTAGTCCAGGAGTTCACCGACGTATGGACTCCGAAGGGACAGGCCAAGTTCACCCCGATCCGCATCCCCTACCGCCGCCACAAGATCAACGTGCGCATCAAGCCCACGCAGATTCTCAAAAGCTGGCTTCTGTATCTCTACCAGCAGAACACCACTTTCGCGCAGATGCCCATCACCAAATACATCGTCGAGCAGCACATCCTGCCCAAGATCCAGGATGACCTCACGCGCAAGATGGTCGGCAAGGGCAAGTACGAAGCCGCTCCCGCCGGACAGAACGACGGTGACGCCGGACGCGACGCCGCGCAGGCCATGGACGGATTCGAAACCATCATCTGCGAGGATCTCAAGACCGGCAAGGCCAAGATGAACTTCTTCAAGGGCGCCGTAAACCTCTTCGACCTCGAGGGCAAGGAGTTCCTCGATGCGTTCCATGCCTACGTGGATGGCATCAGCAAGTATTTCGTAGGCAACCTGCCGATCTTCTGCTCCGAGCAGATGGTGCTGCACTACCAGCGTCAGGATTTCGCCGTAAACGGCAAGTACACAGGCCAAACGATCGGAAACTCGGTGCGGTTCACCAAGTTCACGCTCGTCCCGCTGCTCTCCATGTACAACTCGCCGATGCTCTTCGCCACTCCCAAGGAGAACTTCGTGGAACTCGTGGACATCAACAAGGCCCCGAACATCATCCAGAAGATCGAAGAACACCACTACGACGTGGACATCATCGGCGAGTTCTCACTCTCGGTCGGCTTCCGCATCGGCGAAGCCTTGTACGTATATGTCCCGGCGGACTACGACCCGACGAAGGCCATCATCGCAGACTCTTCGGATATCGTGGCCGAAGGCAGCGTGTGGATGCACGGAGGAACTGCCGGAACAGAGACGCCTGCTCCCGACCCCGACGCCGGAGGCGAAGAGGAAACCGCTTAATTTCGAATAGACTATGGCACAGCAAATCAAATCAGTCCCCCGCCCCGAACCGGGCGCGGGGGTTCCGACGCCCAAAGGTGAATTCCTGTACTTATACTTCACCGACGACATCGAAAAAGAACCCGACATCCAACTGGGGAAGACAGCCTACACGGCCGAGGAGTTCGCACTCAAGACCGGCGCCAAAGGCATCAAGTTCTACGCCACATCCGGAACCATCGAACCCGTCATCGAGAAAACCGGGGATACCGATTCCATCGGATTCACGCACGGGATCAAATGGGCATATCCCGGAGCCGCGGCCGACGGTGTAATCTCCCTGCTGGCGAACCACTCGGTCGTAGCGTTCCACCAGACCTGCGAGGGCGGGATTTCCCGAAAGTACGGCTCCAAGTGCTGCCCCCTCTGTTTCTCGGAGATCACCTACACCGACAACAAGGAGGCCAACAAACGCGAAATCACCTTCAAAGGTGCATCTCCCGAAAAATACCTCCCGATCGACATCTCCGGAGATCTCCCCGCAGTCGAGGAGTTCGAGGTCGAGTCCGACGCCGGAGGTGAAACCGCCTAACACGCAGCTCCCATGACCAAAGAAGCAACGACAATCCCGAACTCCCCGACGGTCCAGACGGCCGCCGGGGACTCGGATGCACAAGAGAAAGTGCGGGATATTAATTCGAAACAAGACGGCCGCGACGCCCCGACCGAACCCGCCAAACCAGAAGATGCGGATACCAGAACACCGGTTGCATCCCAGGCGTTCGGAATCTCCGAGCGCACAGTCATCGTAATCGCAGCCGCAGGTGCAATGGCAGAACTCATGCTCCGCATGTGGCAGAAAGCTGCGGCGCCGGCCGACATCCGCATCGTCCCGGTGTTGTCGTTAGCCGAAACGATGGCTAACATCATAGCGGACGACCTGATTCCTGACGAATTCATCTTCGTGCCGCACGGATGTTTCCCAACGGCCAGGATGACGCTCGCGGACCTGAGTCTCTACCGCCGGCGCGTTCTCCCCAAGGGCAAAACGGCCGAACACACCGGACTCCCGATGCTCCTGACCAAAGAGCATCTCGTCGATACGCTCAAAGAGTTCACCGACCCGGTACCGCCTGCCGACGAGGATTTCATCGGGCGTTACAACGAGATCGCGCACGCCGGGGAGATTCCCAATCAGGTGGCATTCTCGTTCGGCAATGCCGTGGGATATGTCACCCGGCCCGACTTCTGCCCCGCGGTGCTGATCGACTTCCTGCGTCTGCGCAAGTTCGTATGCGTGACGCCCGAAGCGTTCCCCACAGCACAGCCTTATCTCGAGGAATATGCCAAACGGTAGGATTGCAGAGGACGTTCGCAAATGGTTAAGAGCCGGAGCCGGGATCAACGCAGGGCTCCGGCTCTTTTCCTCGATAAGCGCCAACCGCCATTTCGTCCGGATGGTCGCGGCCAACCCGTCGAAATACCGGCCGATGCTTATCGCCAAACTCTGCACCCTCACCGGAATCGACCCCGGCATTACCGAAGAAGAGCAGCAGACGCCCCCGCGGCCCAAATTCCGGGAACAGTACCCCTTTCTCCGGGAAACAGGATGCCCGCCCGAACTCAAAATCCTCGCGGCCGACAAACTGACAGCATGGGAGAATTACACGCGGGCACACACAGCGCTGTTCGACTGTACATCCCCCGAAGAATGCTACACAACAGCCCGGAAAGTTCTCGACAATTATCTGGAAAACCGGCAGATCTTCGAAGAACTCGACCATTACCTCCGACACCGCACGCCTCTCGGAGTGCATCCGATATTCGAACGGCTGCGCAAAATCCGCGCGTTCCGAAAACTCTCCATCCCCGAATTGTTCAAGGCGCAGAAACGGCTTCAATACCGCGTCTGGTGGCTGCGCAAAGTCATCGAAAAGAACGACAAGCCGCATCTCCGGGAAAACCGCGTGCAGCTGCTCGCGGAGTACGAAGCGCTGCTCCTCGAAGCGGACAAAATCATTGCCACCTATGCCAGATAATCTTTTCGACATATTGACGGCCGGGGAGCAGACATGCACGCGGCCGGAGCCGACACAAAGTCCGACGAAGAAAAACCATCGCCGAAAAACCCTGTGTCTCGAGCTGTCCGATCACTATCTGTACCGACGGGCCTTCTCGGAGTGCTCCCTGCTGGATGCATGCGGATCGTTCGACTTTGCGCCGGGGCATTCCTATCATTTCATCACTGCCGGTGATGTGGACGCTCTTTCCTACCTGAAGGCCATACTCCGGCAGCAGCCGCTCGACTACTGTCTGTTTTCAACATGGTGCATGGCCGCGGAAGATATATTGCAGTTCGATCAATGGCTCCAGGAGGGCAAAATACGCCGATTGGACGCCTATGTCGGCGAGATATTCCCGAACTCCTACAAGGTCGAATACGCCTTGCTGAAGGAGTGTTTCGCCCGAAATACCGGGGGGGGGAGAATTGCCGTTTTCCGCAATCATTCCAAAATTTTCGCCGGATACGGCCCGCGTTTCGCCTTCGGGATCGAAACCTCGGCAAACATCAACACCAACCCGAGAACCGAAAACGGGTGCATCACAATCGGACGCGAAATATACGAATTCTATCGCTCGTATTTCGACGGTATAAAATCATTCGAACATGAATAAACTGTACGAACGGGACAAAATCGGTGCGGCGCTCGGCCCTGAAGACCAGGAGCGCGTCCGAAAACTGGCAGGATTGAATTATACCCCGCGAGAAATGGCGGATTATTTCAAGGCCGACCGGGAACAATTCATCGCCGAAGCCAGCGATGCCGGCAGCATCGTCCGCCAGCTGATCGAGCAGGGGCAAATCCGCATAACGGCGGACCTGTCGCTAAAGCTGTACGACAATGCCA
Organism: Alistipes sp.; assembly: GCA_019422485.1. Classification (GTDB taxonomy): domain Bacteria; phylum Bacteroidota; class Bacteroidia; order Bacteroidales; family Rikenellaceae; genus Alistipes_A. The sequence continues at coordinate 15,768 of JAHZDG010000032.1, forward strand.
AAAACGGCGATGTCCCATCCATTCAGCAACTCGGCCGGATTCGACGCGAAAAAGCCTTTCAGGTGTCGAAACTCGACCTGTTCGGAGGATTCGAGGACAAGGAAATCTACGAGAAGCTCAACGAATACATTTCATCGGGGTGTTCCGCAAGCCTTTCGAGAGACGAACAGACGTTCTTCGAACTCCTCTCGACGATCAGCTCTCTCGACCGGAAGTTCGGAAAACGAAACACCGTCCGACTGCTGGTGGCTCAATACGGAATGACCTATGCGAAAGCAGTGGATCTCTACGAACAGGCCGACGCACTTTTCTATTCCAACCGGAACAGCGACCGCGAGGCCCTGCGGAACAAATACGCCGACATGCTCTACGACTGGGCCGTGCAGGTGGCAGACACGGCACAGTCGGCCAAAGATTTCGAGATCGCAGGCGATCTGATGATGAAAAGCCGCGCCGCCCGGGGACTCGACAGGGAAGATATCCAGAAACTCCCCGCGGCCATGTACCTCCGCCCGATACGTGTATTCTCGCTGACGCCCGAAATATCGGGACTCCCCAAGGTCAACCGCCAGCAACTCGCACAGCATATCGCAGCCCTTCAGATTCCCGAGCGGGAACGGCGGCGCGTCCGCAACGACGCATTCATCGAGGACGTAAACATCGAAGAATTCATCGCATATGCCGAACAGAGCCAAAATTAAAACAGGGGCAAAGCCCTATGTCGCCGAGGTGCTGATGAACTGGCTCGCGCAGTTCCTGGCGATGATCCTTCCGACCAACCTCGCGCTGATCGCAGGACGCGGATCGGCAAAAACTTCGGAAATTCAGGTCGAACGGCTGATCGCAATGATGTACGACATGCCCGGAGCCCCCGCAGCATGGGTAGCAGATACTTTCACCAACCTGCAAGCAAACGTATTGCCCACTGTCCTCGAAGGACTCGAAAGGAAAGGGTACCGGGAAAACACGCACTTCATCATCGAAAAACAACCGCCCGAATACTCGGATAAGGAATGCGAAGATCTCCCCCAGTGGCTCCGCCCGCATTTCTGGAAGCCGTTCAATAAGATCGTCAGCTACAAGCGTACGATCATCTTCTTCACGGGATTCAACCTGACATTCGGATCACTCGACCGCCCGGCCTCCTTGGCAGGCCGCTCCTACGTCCATGTGTTCGGCGACGAAGCCAAATATTTTCCCGAAGAGAAGATCGCAAACCTCCTGAAGGCCGTGCGAGGATACCGGGTGCAATTCGGGCGATCGCCGTTCTACCGCGGGCGCACCTTCACGACGGACATGCCGAACGCTTCCAATGTCGGGGAGTACGACTGGATATTCAAGGACCTCAAGAACATGGACAAGGAGATGGTGCTCACACTCTACAAAACGGCCCTTGTGGTGAACGAGGCGACGCAGGAATATATCGCGGCAAAGGAACGGTTCATGCAGACCCGCACGGACGAAGACCGGAAAGAATACCGCAACAAGCTCCGCACGCTCAACAGATGGTATGCGGACTGGTACGAACTGCGCAAGCACCCGAAGGCCCGCACCGTATTTCTGCTGGCATCCTCGTATGTCAACGTAGACATCCTATCGCTCGAATATCTCGAAGATGCGATGTCTACACAGCTCGCGGATGTGAACGCCGCGATCCTCTCCATGCGCCCCAGACTCGAAGCAGGAATGCGCTTCTATGCCAACCTCGGAGAACGGCACTTCTTCGACGACGGGAATATCCTGTCAGTACAAAACGCATTCGGCCTGCGGGATCGGGAAGATTGCAGCGTCCTCCGTTATCTCGATCCCAAGCGCGCCCTCGACGTGGGAATGGATTTCGGGAATATGCAGTCGATGGTCGTGGCACAGGACGACGGACACATCCTCCGATGCCTCAAAACCTTCTACGTACTCCCGCCGGCGTTTCTGCGGGAATTGGCGGATGATTTCCTCGCCTATTTCGCACAACACAAAGAGAAAACCATAAACCTCTACTACGATCGAGCCGGAAACAACTACCGGCGCCAGAAAGAGGATTTGGCCTCCAAAATCAAGGAAGCCATCGAACGCGATGCCGATGGCAAGAGAACCGGATGGAAAGTGATTCTCAAATCCAGGAACCAAGGCAACATCGGCCAGGCTGACGAGTACGTCTACATGCAGGAACTCCTATCCGGACGGAATCCCCACCTTCCGGCCATTCTGATCGACACGTACAACTGCCGACCCCTCAAAGCGTCGCTCGAAGGAGCCAAGACACGGAAAACCGACAAGGATCAGATTGCAAAGGATAAACGAAGCGAGAAACTCCCGCCGGAGAGGCTGCCGATGGAATCGACCAACATGTCCGACGCGTTCAAATACCTCGTGATGCGCAAGACCTGGGTGGCTTTGACCCGTAAAGGCACGCGGCCGATCCGTGTCGATGCTGCAATCTAAAACCGGCTGACGAACACCATACGGTTCCCGCCCCGAAAAAAAATCGGGGCGTTTTCTATTTTTTTTCGGCAAAATATTTGCATAATAATTAAATGATTATTATATTTGTATCGTCAAACAAAGCAAATGAACTATGAACCCAAGCAAAGAACAAAAGGAGTTGGAAAAGGAGCTGATCTATTATTTGCGGCTTTTTAATGAACTCAAAGGCCGGAACGGGGCCGACAACATAATCCCGTTCATTGAGGCAAAAATCGACGAATTGGTCGAATCAATTAAAATGATGTAAAACAAATCCCCGCCGTGAGAGGGCGGGGAATCAAAACCGAAAAATATGGATATTAAAGCGAAAATGGACGATTTCAAGGATCGCTACATAGCGGCCCGAACGGAAGCCGAACGGGAAGCTATTTTCGACCAAATCCGCGCCGAAATGGACACTGATGCCGAGGGGGTTGCCAAGGCTGTTTTAGCCCAGATAACCGAAACGAACGAGCGGGCCAAAGAGGCCATCATCAAGGACCAGATAAAGGATATACTCCCCGTTATATCGCTGTCGTATATAGCCAAAGAGTACTTCGGCAAAACCAAAGAGTGGCTCTACCAGCGCGTAAACGGGAATATTGTCAATGGCAAACCTGCAAAATTTACTGACGAAGAAAAGCAAACTCTAAACTTCGCACTCAAAGACATCGCTAAAAAGTTGATGAAGATAAGCGTTTCATAGTATTGCTTTATTTGACACTAAACAGATCTGAAACGCCGCGCCCTGATTTTTTCGGGGCGTTTTTGCATTATTTCCCAAAAAGACCTGACCAACACCAGACTCGGTTTCACAAAACTGATCGCCTGCCGCATGGCCGACGAACTATTCGACGGGCAGCACGAAGCCGACGCCCCGGCCTGCTGATCCCCGAACACGATTCCGCCCTCTATGCACCGGCCCCGCTCCCCGCGGGGCTTTTTCGTACCTGTTCCATCCGGGACGAAGTATCATATTTCACCTTCCCGGGAGGCGTGCAATTGCACAAGGAGGAGAGAGCGGCTCGGGCTCAACTCGCACACAAAACAACCGTTTTTTCGAGCATTCGGTCCTCTTCGGTTAATTCCCAGCGTATTACGCCGAATCAACTCTGAAAAACCATGCAAAAACCACCTTTTTTCAAACGGGAATCGCCCCATTTCTCTCCCATAAACGCATAAAAAGAGGGAGTTTGACGCACCCAAACTCCCCGAAACAGGAGAAATTCATCGTTTCCTCCGATGGATCTCAACCTCTATGTAAGGGCAAAGATAAGGAATATTTTCGGAATGTAGATAGGAGGCTAATAAAGCAGTCCATTCCAGATTCCTTTGCGGATACCCCATAAAATAAATTTAATAAATTTGGCATGTGGCAATTTTTTTGCTATATTTGCAAACACCAAATGCAATCAACAACTGATAACAATGGGAGTAGATGCTTAGTTCTACATCTCTTTAGAAGAAATGTAGAAAAATAGTGAAACTAAATAGTTTCACTATTTTTTACTTATAAACGAAGACCACTTAATTATGATGAAAGCTATTTGGGAGAGACTCAATCCATATTGGATGTCCTTCGGAACTCTCTGTTCTATCGGGTCATTATTATTTTGCATTTTTGCAGATCAAACTTTATTAAACATAGCTTTCCTTTGTGTCATTGCATGGCTGGGAATACTTCTATGGCAAATTATTGCCATTTTACGAACGTATTTAGACAAGCCATATCCCAATGATCACAAGTGCGTTGCATCTTTCATCAAGTACACTTGCAATGATGGAGATAATGTAATATTTGAAACTCATAAATTGATTCAAGCAAAATGTTTTCTTTTGGAACGATTCAATTTAGGGCTTAAATGGAGCGGAGACCAAAAACTTCAAGTTGAATCAATGCTACAAGATGTCGAAGAATTTGAGGTTTATAATAAAGATGACAAGTACGACAATGCCGTATTAAAGTTGAAAAACCCTGTTAAATATAATGACATTGCCGTTATTCATTGTAAGACGAAAGTTAATGATGCTGACCATAAATCCAAGCCAATGGTGGAAGTTGCCGTTCGTGAACCAATGGACATGATTCATATTTGCATAGAATTAGCATATAAAGAGACCAATCCACCTGCCAGATGTTCTCGGAGACTTATTCAAACCATAGTTCCAAGAGAATACGATACAATAACCTCTATTGAATTCAACACTCATACCCGGCAATATGAGTACTGCATTCCTAACCCGGCTCCTGGATTTTTTTATCGAATCGAATGGACGAGATAACCCCGCCTTATCTAATATCCAAATTTGTCCTTTAATACCCGCTATCAAGCGGGTATTTTTGCGTCATGGATCTGTATGCAGCCATCAAACAGATGCGGGAACTCTCGGATCGTCAAGAGCCGTTCTCCTTTTCCTTCATGTCGTGTTCCACATCGACACAGGAGAGCCGCGGGATCGTGGATGTGCGGCATGCCCGACTCCGCCCGCGGCCTCATGCCGACGGGAACCGCTTCGCCGAACTGCTCGAGGAGTACGTGGACCTCGACACCGGAGAAGCCCGCCGATTTTACCGGCCGCTCCTAATGATCTTCAACGGACAGAAAGTAGTTTTACAATGAAGAAACAAACAACCGGCAAGAAACCGAAAATCCGACATCTCTCCGATTCGGCCGCTATCCTCGACTTCGGAGGTCAAGCCATATCGCTCTCGACCAGCCCCCGCAGCAGTCTCGACAGCTACATCTTCGACATGGCGGCCGACGGCGGAGGCAACTGGGAGCAAACCTATCAGACCGTACGTGGTTACAAGATCGTCCCCTACGGCATCAACAACGACTTTCCCGTGATGATCCGTGACATCATGGCCCGCAACAACCTCGCTCCGGGGGTACTCCACCGCAAACAGAACCTGCTGACCGGGCAGGGAGCATTTCTCTACGAAAACGCCTTCGACGGCGGCAAGATCACACGCCGCTGGGTCGATGATCCGAACATCTCCGCATGGCTCCGATCCTGGGACTACGATCGTTTCATCGACCAGGCCGCGACGGACTATCTCCATACAGGCGGGTTCTTCGCCATCCATCCCCTCGAACGCGGATACCGCCTGCCGGGACACGGCCGCCGCATCGCCCGACTGGAGTTCGTCAGCGCAAAAGACGCCCGCCTCGAATGGGCCGACTCCCGCAATATCGACGACGTGCGGCACATCCTCGTCGGGGATTTCGAAACGGCTTGTGTGAATTCCGGACTGCGGAGCTATCCCGTATTCGATCCGACCGATCCGGGCCGCTACCCGATTTCGGCATCCTACAACTACACCTATGCTTTCGGACGCAATTTCTACGCTACGCCCGGATTCATGGGTGCCATCCGCTGGATTCTCCGCGGTTCGGACATCCCGATGATCTTCCGGCATGTAACCGAAAACGGATTGAATCTGGCCTATCACGTACACTCCCCGCAGGGATACTGGGACCGGATCGAAGAAAAACTTCGGGAAAAGTATCCCGAAGAGCAGCCCGAGGAGATCGAAGCCCGCTACAAACAGGCCAAAAAGAAGATCCTCGACGCACTGACCGAAACCCTCTCCGGGAAACAGAACGCCGGGAAATTCTTCGAGTCCATCGACTCCTATGATGACGACAACAATCTCATCACATGGAAGATCGAGCCCGTAGACCAGAAGATCAAGGACTTCGTGGAGGCGCAGCTCAAGATCAGCGAGGCAGCGTCCTCGGCGATTACTTCAGGCATGGCACTCCACCCCTCGCTGACGAACATCATGGTGAACGGCAAACTTGCCAGCGGCTCCGAAATGCTCTACGCCCTCAAGGTGTTCCTGCATTTCGACACGCGCATCCCCGAGCGGGTAATCCTCGGTCCCATCAACCAGGCCATCGCCTACAACTTCCCCGGAACCCTCATTCAGCTCGGGTTTTACCATGCAGTAGTCATGTCCGAGGAAGGAATCTCCGAATCCGAACGTATGAAAAACAACTGATGCCATGCTTTTCAACAAAGACAACGACGGTCCGGCCGAACTTCAGGAATTGCTGGGCATTTATTACCAGACCAACCGCTACTCAGTAATCGCCACGGAGATCGCACTGGCGGAGGCGGACATTCGCCGCATGATCGGCAGCGAGCTCTTCGCGCGGGTCGAAACCTACTATAATTCTCCGGCATTCGAAACTTCCGGCTCCAACCCCGAAGCGCTGATAGCCCGTGCGGTCCGACTTCCGGTCGCAGCGCTGGCCGTCTACCGCTTCTATCAGCAGAACACCGTAGGCCATGAGGACGAGGGACGCAAAGTGAAACTCGACAAGGAAAACGAGTCTATCCCGTGGCGCTGGCAGATCGAAATGGACGACCGGGCCCTGCTCGACCGTTATCACCGGCTGCTGGATGCCATGTACCGTCTCTTCGAGGAAAACGACATCCCGGAATGGCAGCAGGCTCCGGTGCTCAAACGGCTCAAAGCATCCCTCGTGCGTTCGCTGGATGAATTCCAGGAGGTATTCCCGATCGAAAACTCCTACCACACGTTCTATCTGCTCACGCCCTTCATGATCGAATGCCAGGAGCGGAAGATCGTGCGGGTCATCGGGGAGGAAAACTTCCGGAAGATTCTCGCAGGGGATACTGCTGAGGACAACCTCGAGGAGATCGCCGCAGCCGCAAAGAAGTGCATACCGCTCTATGCGGTGCAGACCGCCGTAAAGCGGATGTCGGTGCAAATCCTTCCGGACGCAGTCGTGCGCCGCTTCTCGGCATCCTTCCAAGGAGGAAAAGCGAATGAACCGGCCGACATCCTGACAACACGATACCTGCTGCGCACGCTCGAAGAAGAAACCACGGATGCCCTCACCGAGCTCCAAAAGGCCGTAACCAAGCGGCGCAACGTTGCTGCCCAATATGATCCGCTGCCCGAGAACGATCCCCGAAACAAATACTTCACCGCCGGATGAACACACTCGAAATTCCCGGCCGGGGTATCAAAATCGACATCCCGGCGACGTACGACGAGATGACCGGCCGTCAGGTCGTCTACATCATGCAATGCCTGGCGAAACATCGTGCGGGGCTTATGTCCATCGACGAGTTCCGGGTGAGGGTTCTGTACAAACTGTGCGGAATCCGCCGGACACTCCGGAGTGCGATCCGAACGGCATGGCATCCCGAGACGCCGGCGCAGCGCGAACGACGGGCCGAACAGGTCGCTCTCCTCTGCGATCAACTTCTCGGCGGCATTCTGGAAAAAACATCCGACGGTTATCAGATCCGGTTCGACTCCGTGCGCAACTTCTGGCCTTCGGTGCGCACCGGCTGGCGAAGGCTCTTCGGCCCGGCGGAGGCTCTGCTGGATATTTCGTTCGCAGAGTTCCGCGGGGCATCGGACGAAATGCAGCTCTATCTGCAAACCAACGACGAGCACCATCTCGACCGGATGCTCGCATGTCTCTACCGGCCGGCCGGCCCGATCCAGCCCTCCGGCCGCCGCGTCGTCCCCTACTCGCCCGATACGCTCGACCGGTACGCCAACCTCTGCCGCCGCTTCAAGCCGTGGCAGAAACAACTCGTGCTGCTCTGGTTCTCCGCATGCGTGAGGTACATGCAGACCGGCCGCTTCGTCATCGGCAGCCAGGAGATCTCCTTCGCCGAACTGTTCAGTTCCGACACATCCGAGAAAGACGGGGACTCTCCCGGGTGGATTACCCTGCTTTACGACTTTGCAGAGAAACGAATCTTCGGAAGTATCGAAGAGACCGATCGGCAGGGGATGATCGAAATCCTTTCCCTATTATACCACTATAAAAAACGAAACGATGCTGCTGCTCGCAAACACCGCTAAACTCATCCGATTCCTCGCCGCACTCCGGATTCCCGGAATTCGGGAGGCAAATGCCGTTGTAGACGAAAGTTCTGCGACCAAGATTCTCGGGAACGCCGCCATAACGGAAGCACAGATGATCATGACGCTCCCGGGGGCGAAGATCGACATGGAGAATGTGGACGTTCACTACGAAGAGAACGCCGTCATCGTTTGGATACTCTCGAAAGGCGCCGGGATGGCCTCCGGTAAAATCGTGGATATAGACGAATATCTGCGGCTGCACGGCCTGATGACGGCGACACTCGAAGCATTTCGCAGGGCGATACGCGAATCGGACAACGGGGCATGCCCCTATCTGGCAGGAATGCAAATCGAGCAGATCGTTGTGACTCCCGAATACAACGTTTTCGGGGGCTGGAACGGGTGGTGCGCGACCATAACGATCCGATAGGTTTCCCCGCGATTTCATATCCGCCCCGAAAAAATCGGGGCGTTTTTGTTTTTCCGGCAAAATACTTGCACAAATGTAATTTATAAATTACTTTCGCGTTATGAAATATAAAGCAAATCCACAATGAAAACCGAGAAAACCAAACCGACCAGCATTTTGGAAAAAATGGTGGAAGACAAAAAGGCTATCCACAAGTGCATTCGTGAAGGTGGCGATTTGAAAAAAATTGCCAAAGAACGCCATGTACGATTCATTACACCCTTATAGCTACAAACTCTGCGGTGAATTAACATACGAATTTACAACAAAGGCTGGTGTTGTATATGTTGCGTATTTCCTCGATATGACCGCATATGACGACCTTTTCGAGAACGTATACACATTCAATTTCGACACCCGAGTAGAAGCAAATATTCCGCAAGATGACAGAATTGCAGATACAATCTGCGCGATAATTGGAAAACACGGTAAAATTGACCCAGTAGGGACGGATGAAATTGACCCGGTAAAA
>JAHZDG010000033.1 GCA_019422485.1 Alistipes sp.
AGACTGTAAATCTGCTGACTCTGTCTTCGTAGGTTCGAATCCTGCTCTCCCCACTCGGTTGGCCGAGTTTGTTCCTAGGTCTTCGGCAAGCACGCCCCGACCGAACTATTTTGCTGTTGTAGCTCAGTGGTAGAGCACTTCCTTGGTAAGGAAGAGGTCACGAGTTCAATCCTCGTCAACAGCTCTCAGAATCAAGCGACTATGAAAAATCATGGTCGCTTTTTTTGTCTCTACACTGTTTCCCAATCTTTCTGAAGTCCTTAAATTGGTGTTCTGATTTATGTGAAGTTATCTGAAGTGCATTAATTGTCAATTATTTAAGGACTTGATGATTCATGTTGTTCGATAAGGCTTATTGTCTGTAAAACAAAGCTTTACTTTTAATAGTTCGGTTGTTCCCTAATCACTGACCAGAGAACCTTCATTCTCTCTCGCTGTTGTGTTGTTGTAAGCTGTCATCATTAATCTTGTTTACGGGAAGAGGTGTATTAAGGGATTTCTTGGTTGAAATCGCAAATGAAATATTTCGTTTTGTCGGAATGTTACATGGTATTTGATATGCCAGGCGATTTTTATTATCTTTAATATACAATTTAAAATTTATATCTTTGACGGCGTGCCTCTTTAAGGATAGAAGGCGATTGAGTGTTTTAAAAGAAATGTCTCATTTGTATGTGTTTTGTTTTCTTGTAATTATATATTGAATGGGAAGTGTTTGTTTGTAGTGGTGATTTGTTGTTATAAGGGATAGTGCTGTCGGTAAATGTAAATATTTGCCAGATGAGATTGTATGATGAGCATAATGTTGATAAAAGGAGCAGTCGTGAAGTTCTGTTTGGGAAATAGATCCTTGTTTGAAGGGAAGATGCTGGTGTGAGGAATGTGTTCTGCTTGAAAGGGGTACGCAATGATTGTTGAAGCGGATATTTGAGTAGGTGGGGGTAGTTGTCGTTATTACCAATAATAGAATTAATAATCGTTTAATTAATAAATTAAGTTATGAGAAAAAAGACTATTTTGGGGCTGGGATGCCTAGTAGGATTATTGTTTGCAGCCTGTTCGCGTGATTTGGATCAATCGGGAGTAGATGCTGATGGAGCTTTGGTGCGAATTCAGCTTGATGCCCCGGAAGCCATTCAATTAACTCGTAGTAACCCTGGAACCAATAGCGCTTTGGGGGGCTTGACGAATGTCGATTGGTCGAAGTATGATTTACGTTATCAATTGGCGGTCTATTCGACTGATGGTACGAAGTTGCTGTCGGCGCCACAATCCCAGGTATATGATACTTATAGTGCCGCCGTTTTTGAAATCCGTCTGACTCCCAATGCTACCTATAAGTTTGTAGCTTGGGCTGATTTCGTGACCCAAGGATCGACCGAAGATTTGCATTACAATACGGCTGATTTTACGAAAATTGAAATCGCGACCGATGACGTGATTAATGATGAAAGTCGAGATGCCTATTTTGTGGCTAAAGACATCAGAGTGACGCAAACATTTAATGAGTCATTGACGTTGAAGCGTCCGTTTGCTAAGGTGCGGGTTGTGACGACGGATTGGGATGACAACAATGATGGGATTGCCAAACCGGATAATTTCAAAATTTCCTATCATGACTGCAAACGTTTTGGCGGTTTGAATGCGGTGACTGGAGCCGTGCTTAATGAATCGGATGCGGAGGCCTCGACGGTGTATGCCGCCGATCTGGCTACCGATGATGCGGGAGGTAAATTTTATCAGGAAGGGTATGATGCCAGTGCGACCAACCGGACCCTTTGGGTGGATTATCTGGTGACAGAAAATGAACAGCAAGTGATTCATTTCAATCTGGATATGTTGGCCGGAACGACTTCGGTAATGAGTCGGGATTTCAATACGGAAATACCGATTCAACGCAATTATTTGACTACGCTCATCGGTAATTTGCTCTCGGTGGGAGGTTCTGTGGATATTAGCATAGACGATAGTTTCTCGAACCAGTGGGTAGAAGGAGAAGACTGGTGGAATTCGCAATCTATTGAGCCGAAAGAGCCCAAATATGATGAGGCTACAAGTACTTATGCGATCAATACTCGTGAAGAATTTGCCTGGTTGGTGAATAATGAAAAAGCGGTCGAAAGAAAGATTGTTTCTATCAATAATGATATCGATATGTCAGGTATCGATTGGACCCCCATATACACACAAGGTGAAGTAGGGTATACCGTAGAAGGGAATGGCCATGTTTTGCGGAATTTCTCAATTAATGGAGCTAAAATTGACCATAAAGTGGGAAATATTCTGCCTATTAAAGCTTTTGCGGGTGTTTGGGGAAAATTTACAGGAATAATGCGTAACTTGACCTTTGAGAATATAACCATTAACGGAATTGCCGGTAGTCACTTGGAAACTAATGCCCAATATGCATACTTTGCGGGATGTATCGGTTATGCGGGGTCGAATTACAGTAGTGATGGAAAGTTTGAGAATGTGCATGCTAAACATGTTGTGATTCGCGCATCATCGAAAAGTTTGGTGTCTCAAAATATAGGAGGTCTCGCAGGATGGTTAGGCGTTGGAGGGGGAACGGATCCCAATTGGACCGTCTATATGAAAGATTGCTCGGCCGAAGATGTTCATATTACAGGGTATGAAGCCGGAGGTTTGGTCGGAGAGGTGAAAGCTGATCGAGGGGTTGGTTTTGTCAATTGCTCGACAAAAGATGTCTATGTCCGGATTCGAACGTTTTTTGGGGGAGAAGAAGCCGTCTCGGGATTTATTGGCAATGTCATTACAGGAAATAATGTCGTGATTAGAGATTGTTCTGCGGCGGATCATGTGGAATATTTCAATGATCGTGATGGTAGTGTTTCGACCTATACCCCTGTAAATGACTATTATGGGTATTGTGAGTCAGGTAATCCGAATATACAGTAATCACATGATGCTAGTCATGGGATTTTGTTGATGAAGCGATGGGTTGAGGGGTGTGTAAAAACACCCCTTAACATTATAATCTGAAATCAAGATGAATGTTGAGCGATGAGTGAGAATGTTCCCTAGAAAATCCTGAGTTATAGGTGCAGAAAATGATTATCTTGTGTGTGGGGTGTTTAGTGCGAGAGGAAAAAGGATACAAATAATAACCGTATTCAAAACCCATTAAAAGGACTGAAATATGAGAAAATTCATGCTCTGTACACTGTTTTGTATTTCTCTGTTATTCCTTGTGCCGGAGATGCAGGCTCAGGCCCTCAAATCGGAGATGAAAATCATTGAAGGCACGGAATACATGGTGCCGAATATCGATGTTTTGGTGTACTTTTTAACTTGTGATATGAAGGAGTGGGAAATGCTCATGCGTTCATTGAAGTATACTTGTCTGACAGGAGAGGAAGATGCCGACAGCCCGGTTTATGCAAAAGGGAAAATGAATGATATGTTGTTGGGGGTGAGTAAAAACGATTTGTTGCATGTTGCCTCATTTGATTGGTTTAATTATAGAAATAAACTATCCTTGATGGATGAGTTTATCGCATCCATAGAGCCGTATTATGTGATAAATAAGCAGAATATAAGTTATTATCAGTATAAGGATTGGGTCATTGGGGTGACAAAAGAAGAAAGTGACGGATGTTATCATGAAAATGTGACCATAGTTCGAAAGTTGGATGTTCTGAAGATGCTCCTTTCCCCAGAGATAAATTAACGCAATCGCTTATCGCACCTCTTTTATGGTATAGCAAGAGGCAGGAACACTATATGACAATCGTTTTTGTCGTCGTTTTTTAATAAACAAGCAGCTTGGAAAGGCTGCTTGTTTATTTATCTCGTGCCGAAGGAGTGAAACGTCGCCATGATGACGTTTCGTTGGAAGAGGGTTGGGCCGGATTCGGAAAGGTTTTGGGGATGAAGACTATGCTATATGTTCGTCTCTATTCCCTCAGGAAACGGGCCGGGTTTTCATGAGTGGACCGATAGCTTTGCAGGGTGGCGGTGATGGCGGTGATGGCGGTGATGATCCAGATGACCCCTAAGGCAACGGCAAAAATCCAGACCGGAATCGGCGCTTTGTAGGCAAAACGGGCTTGCCAACGGAGCGCGACATAATAGGTGATCGGGGCGGCAAACAGAAAACAACTGATGACGATCCAGTAGTAACGTCGATTGAACTTCCATAACAACGAAGCCGACGTCGCTCCGAATATCTTTCGCAAGCTGATCTCTTTGCGGCGGTAACGTGTCTCTAATAAGAGCAGTCCGAAGGCTCCCGTGGTCGAGATCAACACCGCCAATAAACTGTATAGGGCCATCAGTTTGGCCTGTCGGTCTTCTTGGGCGTATTGTCGGCCGGTAGCTTGATCCAGCGGCTCGAGGTTGTGGGAGGCGAGGGTTCCCTGCTCGGGGTCGAACTTTTTGAATGCTTCGGAACGTTTCGGTGTAGTTTTCTCCGGAAATACGGATAAAGCTGTAGAGCATGGGGCCCCAATAGGCATTGCCGGTATAGAGGGCGATGGGCGTGATCGGGTGATGCAAAGACTGATAGTTGAAGTCGGCCGCAATGCCGATGATGGGGAGCTCACTTATCGATTCTCCGGTCAGGGATTCGCCGAGTTGTCGTTGCGCTTCCTGATTGAAAATATAACAGCCTTTCCCCGTTTTGTCGGCCGGGGTGAAATTCCGTCCCTCGACGATCGAAATACCCATGACCGATAGGAAATTGGGGGTTACATTGAGACGATTGTACTGAAAATTGTGTCCATGGTAAGGCGTGATGAATCGGCTATTGATTTCATGCAGGGGGTGGATCGCATAAGCGACGTCGATAACGCCCGGGATGCTTTTCAGTTCATTGGTCAGGGCGTCTTTTTGTCGGTCCATCGGCAGGGTGAGACAGGTGGTCAGCAGTTGCTCCTGACGAAAACCTACTTCGTGATGGCGCATATAGTGATACTGAACCTGAATGAACAGCGCCATGGCTGTCAATATGAAAGAAACCACGTATTGGAATCCGATCAGTCCCGTGCGCAAGCGTCGTCCCTGAAGGGAGAGTCCGAACGAACCTTGCAATACCAGGGCGGGCGGGAAGGAGGTGCTGTATAATGCGGGGTAGATGCCTGTCAGCAGTGAGGTGAGCACGGCGATCCCGAACAACAGGGCGATCAATGATCCGTTGGCCGAAAAACGCATGTCGACCGCGATCTGCGAGGCGAACGAAGTGCTCGAGAGGAAGGAAACGAGCCATAAGGCCAGCAGCACGGCGATCAGGCTCAGACCGAGCATTTCGCCCAATTGTTGTCGGCACAGAGCCCATCGGGAGCTGCCGAGGATCTTTTGGGTGTTGATGTGGCGGATCCGGCTGGGAACCAGGGCCAGGGAGAAGTTGATGAAATTGACCATAGCCACACTGATGATCAGCAAAGCGATGGCGATCAGCGAATAGAGTGTCGTTCGATTGCCTTTGGGGGCGGAGGGATTGTCGGGGCTGAAACGGAGGTCGGCCAGCGGGGTGAGACGAACACCGCAGAACTCTTTGGGGGTGTCGGCATAGAACCATTCCGCCTTCTCCCGCAATAGGTCCGACGCTATTTGCTCGATTGGGGAAACCTGGCTCGGATCGGGAATCGTTACGTAAATTTTGCTGCCCCAAGCGCCCCAATTTCCCTTGTCGCTGTTTTCGTAACAAATCAATGCATTGGGAATCGAAGAGTTGACCGGCAGGTCGCGATAGACGGCGGTGATCTCTACGGTGTCGGATCCGTAAGGGGATACTCTGACGATCCGATTTCCGATCGGGTTTTCTCCGGGGAATAGCTTGTGGGCAATGCTTTCCGGAATCAGTGTGGCTTTGAGATGGTCGAATGTGGTGAAATCCCCGGTAATCGCTTCCAGTCCGAATACGGCGGGGAAATGGGCTTCGGCGGTAAA
Organism: Alistipes sp.; assembly: GCA_019422485.1. GTDB lineage: Bacteria > Bacteroidota > Bacteroidia > Bacteroidales > Rikenellaceae > Alistipes_A. Next base: position 5,911 of record JAHZDG010000033.1, read on the forward strand.
TATGGGAACCGTGACGGCTCCATCCCGGTAGGTTTTGCCGAGGGGGAAAACGTCCATTTCTCCATCCCATCCATCCCGATAGGTGATCGCTTCAATGGCGGGAACTCGCGAGGCAAGTTCGTTGACCAGCAATTTGGGGGCCATCGTGTTCAACTGGCCTCCGGGCTGGGCGATGGGGTTGAGTTGATATAGTCGGTCGGCCGTGGTGTATCCTGTATCGTACGTAAACTCGTAGCGGACCTGCATCATAATCACCAGAAAAGCGGTGAACGCAAGTGTCAGGCCGAACAGATTGAGCAGAGAGGAGCTTTTGAAGCGGATCAGGTAGCGGAAAAAGTGATTCATCAGGGCGGGAAGTTGATTTTTGGAAGATTTTCCGCTAAAAACGTGCCATTTGTTTTATGTTATTGGTTTTTAGATTGTTTATTGGGTTGGTGGTCAGAAAAAGTGTCTAAAAAATAGACAATGACTGTCTATTTTTTAGACACTGTAAGTCGGCCGCAAAAATAATCAGCGGTTGGGAGAAGTGAGACTGGTATGGGTAGGTGCAGCCGACGTAGAGGTAGAGGTTTGAGAGGTGACGGTTGAGGTGGAAGAGGTGGTTGCACTACGATAGGGACAGCGGCCATTTTTGTGTAGGTGTGCAGGGTAGCCGCCGCAATGATAGTGATAACTGCCCAATCCGCTGACATTTCGGTTGTCTCGATGTCCGCCTTGGGAATCGGTCCGGCCGGAATGAGCGGATGCCGATGCTGTGAGCCATAAAAGTGCTCCTAACAGATACAATAATCGTTTCATGATCTAAGAAAATCAGTTAGTATATATAATTGCATAAAAATAATAATAAATTGTATTTTATCGGTAGCAAGGAAAAGAAACTTTATGCTTGTTGGAGGTAAACGGGGAATTTGTCTGGAGCGGTAGGCGGTTCTTGTGGTTGTGGGGTGGAAACTGAAAGGATACAACGAAAAACTGAGAGCGGTTCTGTTTTCTGAAAACAGAACCGCTCTCGGTGTCTATGGATGATATTTCCTATTCTACGTACAATACCAACCCTTTGAGGTATTCCCCTTCGGGGTGGTAAATGTTGACCGGATGGTCGGCCGGTTGGGTGAGCTGGTGCAGAATGCGCACATTGCGTCCCGCGATGGCAGCCCCCGAAAAAACGGCCATGCGGAACTGTTCACGATTGACCGCCTGTGAGCAACTGAAGGTGAACAGAATGCCGCCGGGACGGATTTGCTGCATGGCACGGGCGTTGAGGCGTTTGTAGCCTTGCAGAGCATTGCTGAGGGCTTTGTGGTGTTTGGCAAACGCCGGCGGATCGAGAATGAGCAGATCGTACTGACGGTCGATGCCGCGCAAAAAGTCGAATACATCGGCCGTGATCGCCCGATGCGGAGCGTCGGGACCGAAATTCAGTTCGGCATTGCGGGCGGCCAGCCGGGTGGCTGTTTCCGAACTGTCGACGGAATCGACCGACAGTGCACCGCCTTGCAGGGCGTAGATGGAAAATCCGCCCGTATAAGAAAAAGTATTCAGTACGGTACGTCCCTTTGCATAATGACCGACTAAAGCCCGATTGTCACGTTGGTCGATGAAAAATCCGGTTTTTTGACCCTCTTCCCAGCTGACCAAAAACTGATTTCCGTTTTCGAGAACCGGCGTTTCGACTCCGCAGCCCCAAAGGTATTGGTCGCGGGCATCCAGACCGGCTTTGAAAGGAACCGTGCCGCTGCTCTTGTCATAAATGGCCTGGAGGCGTTCTCCGTACAGCTTGCGTAACGTTTCGACGATCATCTCACGGGAACGGTACATGCCGACGCTGTGACATTGCAGAACGGCTGTCGATCCGTAGATGTCGATGATCAGTCCCGGAAGCTGATCTCCTTCGCCGTGGACCAGACGATAACAGTTGGTGCGCGGATTGTCGATCAGCCCCAAAGTTTGGCGTAAGGCATAGGCTTTTTGTAGGCGGTCATACCACCAGTCGCGGTCGATAGCTTCGTCGGCCCGGAAGGTGAGGACGCGCAGCGTAATCGAGCCGATCTGGTAATGTCCCCGGGCAATGAAGTCGCCTTCCGCGGTCCAGACATCGACAATGTCGCCTTCGGCGGGGTTGCCTTCGATGTGGTGAATGGCTCCGGAGAATATCCAGGGGTGACGGCGCAGAAGCGATTCTTGTTTGCCGCGTTTGAGAATCAGTCGTTTTTGCATGGTCGTATGGAGTTGAAAACGCTCTGAGGAAACGTTATCGGGTGAGTTTGAGGTAAATTTCGCGACTGATCCAGGCATCGGTCGCTGCGTAGATTTGCTGGGCGGGGGTCAAACTGGCAGCCTCCCAGTTGCTGAGGCGTTGAGCCTTGGAGATTTTGACTCCTAAGGTGATGGCGGCCATTTTGCGTACACTCAGTTCGGCAATGCCGTATTTGCCCACGAGACTTTGCAGGTCGATAAAACCGCGTGCGTTGAATTGTCTGAGCTGTTGCAGTCCTCGGATGTCGTCCCGAATCGCTGCGCCGATTTTGATCGTGGTGCGCGATTCCAACAGTCGCAGGATGGGGCGTTCCAACGCAATCTTGTTGAGTCGGAACAGAAATGCTTTTTCGCCGGAAGAGAGTTGGAGCAGAGAGACCTTGTTGGAGACCCCTTTGGTGAACGAAGGGCGGGTTTCGGTGTCGAAGCCGATGAACTCCTGAGAACTCAGGTATTCGCAGGCCTGGGTGATGGCTTCGGAGGTGTCGACGATCACGATCGGCCCTCCAAAAGCACCGACCGGCAAGGCATTGACCTCTTCGTTGCTGATATTTTCACGGTACATTGGCTCCATGGCGGCCCAAAGTTACCGATTAATCCTCAGTTTTCCGTCTTTTTGTTCCGATATTTTACCGCTTTCCAACAGGCGGGTGACCCGTTCCAATACCGAATCGATCTCTCCCCGGATTCCCGCGGCCAAACTCTTCAGGTCAAGGGGGCCGGCGGCCAGACGGTGAAGAATCTGTTCGTCGAGCGGGTGGGGTGTGTCGGTACGCTGCAGGCGCTGCTGTTTGCGGCGTTCCCGGCAAATGTCACACAGCCCGCAATCCTGTGGATGTTCTTCTCCAAAATAACGCTGGATAAAGGCACTGCGGCATTGGGTTGTGTTTTCGCCGTATTGCAACAGGCTTTCGAGGCGTTTGCGGGCCGTTTCCTTGCGGAGGGTATAGCTCTCCGGAGAGATATGCAGATCAGTGATCGGCAGTCGTTCTTCGGACAGCATCAACATCGGGCTGCGGTTGCCGGGGATATACTTGATCAGGTGGAGTTGCCACAACTGTTTGAGCAGTTCGCGGACATGTTCGGTGGTGTAACCGGACAAATGAGCCAGTTCCTGTTCGTCGATGGGGCGGAAATCGCTGAACAGGCCGCTGTATTGACGCAACAGAACCGTGATCAGGTGGTCGAGCTCTTTGCGTTCGACCCGGGTGCGGTAGAGTTCGTCGCGTTGCACGATGAAACGCACGCGGGGCGGATTGTCAACATCGTCGGCAAAGACCAGATAGCCGTTTTGCTGCAGAATTTTCAAGGCATTGAGCAGGGTGGGCATGAACACTTTCAGCCGGCTGCACAGTTCATAGAGATTGAGGCTCCAGGCCTGTCCCTTGCCGTCACCGATGGCGATCTGCAGGTAGTTGAAAATCCCTTCGTAGATATGCCGGATGGTCTCCAGCGGCGGGAAATCCAAGGCCAGGCGTTGTCCGGCCCGGGTGGCATCTTCGTGCGACAGCAATAGAACCGCATAGGCCCGGGCGCCATCCCGACCGGCTCGTCCGGCTTCCTGATAATAGCTCTCCAGAGAATCACACGGATCATAGTGCACGACGACCCGTACGTCGGGTTTGTCGATGCCCATGCCGAAGGCGTTGGTGGCCACCATGATGCGGGTGTTGCCCCGTGTCCAGTTGTCTTGTTTGAGGGTGCGCGTACGATAGTCCATGCCGCCGTGATAACTGTCGGCGGACAGCTCGTTCTGGCGCAGAAATTCAGCGATGGTTTCGGTCTTTTCCCGCGTGCGTACGTAGACAATCCCTGAACCGGGGACGTTGTTTAAAATGCGTAGCAGATGTTCGCGTTTGTCTTCGGTGTGACGGACCAGATAGCACAGGCTCGGACGGGCAAAACTCATGCGCAACAGGTTGGGCGAACGGAACCTTAGTTGCGTCATGATGTCCTGGCAAACTTCAGGGGTGGCCGAAGCCGTCAGGGCCAGTACCGGTACGTCGGGCTGCAGTTCACGCAGGCGGGCGATATGCAGATAGGCGGGGCGGAAGTCGTATCCCCATTGGGAAATACAATGGGCTTCGTCGACGGTCAGCAGCGAGACACGCATTCGGGCAAATCGGGACCGAAACAGTTCGCTGTTGATGCGTTCCGGAGAGATATACAGAAACTTGACATTGCCGTAGATGCAGTTATCCAAAAGACGGTCGATGTCCCGGGGTGAAAGGCCGCCGTGGATGGCTTCGGCCAGAATACGACGGCGGCGCAGCTGATCGACCTGATCTGTCCGGCACCTGCCGATTCGATTGCCTGTTGTTGGAGGGGACGAAAAGCATCGTAGCCCCAATAACGGCGCAGAATGGAGAGATAATCGGTACTCATGGGATAATCAATGCTGGAGAATAGGTCAAATTTACGGCAATTTCTTCGGAAACCGTTGTTTTTGTTCTCGGAAATTTGAATGGTCTGATGCGTTAATGATCCATCAGAGCCTGAAAGGAACCTGGAAAAATTCCGGTCCGAGCCGGAAAACCTTAACCATGAAGCATAAAAAATCCCGAAAGTACAGGAACTTCCGGGAATAAAGGTGGAGGCAGAAAATCGGGGATTTATGCCTTAGGGTCTTTCTTTTGGGATAAATAAGTTTTGGATTCGGTGCCGCTGAGCAGTCGTTTGATGTTTTTGCGGTGGGTGAACAGCAACAGCACCGCGATGACGCAACTGAACACGATCAGGGTGGTCGACCGTTCGCCGAATACCCCGATGACGAAAATCGGGAAGGCGATTCCGGCACTCATTGACCCCAAAGATACGTAGTGGGTGGTCGCCAGGATGAGGATGAACACCAGCAGACAGAGCAGAACCGCCGACGGATAGACCCCTAAAGTGGCACCGGCCAGGGTGGCTACTCCTTTCCCGCCTTTGAAGCCGGCGAAGATCGGGAGAATGTGTCCGATGACGGCAGCGGCTACCAGTGCGATTTTGAGGTTGAACATGGCATCGGAGCCGGCTTCATAACCGGACAGGTGCGACAACATGACGGCGGCGAAACCTTTGAAGACATCGAGCAGAAAGACCGGAAGAGCGGCGCGTCGGCCTAATACGCGGAGGGTGTTGGTAGCTCCGGCGTTGTGGCTGCCGTGTTCGCGAACGTCGATGCCGTAGAAATGACGGCCGATCCAAACTGCACTGGGAATCGAGCCCAACAGGTAGGCGATCACCAATAAAAAGAGATTGAGTGCCATAATCGATCAACTTACAGGGGCCGAATCGGACTGGTTTGGGTGGATGTCGGAAAGCCTGAAAAGCTTCCGGCATGGGGTTCGGCTGACCTATTTATAGAGCAAAGGTAACTAAAAACGGGTTCTTTGAGGCGCTTTCAATGGAAGTTTCCCGGAAAATCCGCATTTTTGCGAAATAAATATTGTATCTTCGATGACGGTAAACGCTTCTCCGCCTTGGAGATGGTGGCGGATCGAAGTGAAAGTGCCGAAGAGAAAATTTTTGTGGATAGGCCGAATGGTGACGCCTCTCCTTGACATGTACAACAGATCGGATTGTTTGGCGATAGCCGAATTTTTTCAGAGTCATAGGAAACGGAGCGTGAAATGGGGCGGGGAGCCTGGGACAATGGGAAGGCTTTGGGACGGGACGAAACAATCGGACTTTAAACAGATAGAGGGATGAACAAAGCTGTCGTAGAGAAAATCAAAAGCCGACTTAATTTTCGTACTTGGTTACTGTTGATAACCGGTAGTTTTGTGATGTCGGCCGGTTTTGTCCTGTTTATGAACCCGTATCAGGTCGTGCCGGGAGGGGTCTATGGTCTGGGGATCGTTCTGCATGCCCTCTTCCCGGATATTCAGGTCGGAACCTATGGGCTGATGTTCGATATCCCTTTGCTGCTGATCGGCTTTAAAGTGTTCGGGCAACATTTTGGGATCAAAACCATCATATCGGCCCTGATGATCCCGCTGATGATGAATGCCATGACATTGTTGATCGGCAGTACCCCAGAAACCATCTTCGGGGGACATATGGACCTCTCCAACGATATGTTTCTGGTGTGTGTGTTTGGCGGTGTGCTGATCGGTACGGGATTGGGACTGATTATTAAAACACACGCTACCTCGGGAGGTACCGATATCGTGGCCATGTTGTTGAGTCGCTATGCCCGGATCCCGTTTTCGCGGGGGGTTCTGCTGGCCGATTCACTGGTGGTGCTGGCCGGAATCATCGTTTTGGAAAATTGGCGCTTGCCGCTTTACTCCTTGGTGACTATCTTTGTCACCACGCGCATGATCGACTTTATCGTCGACGGGCCCAGTTACGATAAATTGTTGTTCATTATTACGAACCGGCAGGAAGATATCAAGCGTTTTATCCTGGATAACATGAGCCGTGGAGGGACGTTCGTCAAATCGACGGGCATGTATACGGGACAGACACGCGATATGATCTTTCTGGTCGTCAGTCGTAGTGAGGTTTCGCTGGTCAAGTCCAAGATCAAGGAGATCGATCCGGCCGCTTTCGTGGTGGTGGTCAATGCCCACGAAACGTTTGGAGACGGGTTCAAACCCTTCCCGGAAACCAATTTGTAGCCGGTGCGTGGAAAAGGGAAGGTGTTCCGGCCGGAGGGTCGGACGTGATAAAAATGATTTTGCATGTCTATTCCAACTGTATCTTATGCTTCGCTGCGTCCTCTGACCGGGGACGGTCGTAAAGTCTATATCGAAACTTATGGCTGTCAGATGAATGTCAATGACAGTGAAGTGGTGCTTTCCATCCTGCAGGACGAAGGGTTCCGCTATACGGAACAGATCGAACAAGCCGATGTGATTCTGGTGAACACCTGCTCGATCCGGGATAATGCCGAACAGCGTATCTGGGGGCGTTTGCGGGAATTCATTCCGTTGAAACGGCACAACAAACAACTGCTGGTGGGCGTCATCGGCTGTATGGCCGAACGTCTGCGGGAGCGTCTGCTCGAAGAACGGGAAGGGGTGGTCGATCTGGTGGCGGGCCCCGATGCCTATCGCGATTTGCCGCGGCTGTTGCGTCTGGCTGAAGGTGGCGAAAAAGCGGTCAATGTGTTGTTGTCGCGTGAGGAAACCTATGCCGAAATCGCTCCCGTCCGGCTCGATAAAAACGGGGTGAGCGCCTTTATCTCCATCATGCGGGGGTGCAACAACATGTGCTCCTATTGTGTGGTTCCCTATACCCGGGGCGGAGAACGCAGCCGGGATCCCCAAACCATTTTGGCGGAAGCTCGCCGTCTGTTTGAAGGAGGCTATCGGGAAGTGACCCTTTTGGGGCAGAATGTCAATTCGTACTGCTGGAAAACCGAGCAGGGCGAGACGAAATTTGCCGATCTGTTGGCGGCGGTGGCGGAGATCAGTCCTCGGTTGCGGGTGCGTTTTTCGACCTCCCATCCGAAGGATCTGAGCGATGAAGTGCTCCATACGATGGCCCGTTATCCCAATTTGTGTCGGGCGATCCATCTGCCTGCCCAGTCGGGAAGTACACGGATGCTGGAGCTGATGAACCGGAAATATACCCGGGAATGGTATTTGGATCGGATTGCTGCCATTCGGCATATTTTGCCCGATTGTGCCATCTCGACCGACCTGATTGCCGGCTTTTGTACCGAAACCGAAGAGGATCACGAACAGACACTCTCTCTGATGAAGGAAGTGGGTTATGCCTCGGCCTTCATGTTTAAATATTCGGAACGCCCCAATACGCGAGCCGCCCGCCATATGAAGGATGATGTGCCCGATGAGGTGAAAACGGCCCGCCTGACCCAGATTATCAATCTGCAGAACGAACTTTCGCTGAACAGCAATCGCCAGGATGTGGGGAAAGTTTTCGAGGTTTTGGTCGAAGGAGTGTCGAAACGAAGCGATGCCCAACTATTTGGACGTACCTCACAGAACAAGGTCGTGGTATTCGATCGCGGAGAGGTCTCTGTGGGCGATTATGTCAAGGTGCGGGTGACCGATTGTTCGTCGGCTACGCTCCATGGCGAGCTTTGTGCGGAATAGTATGCTGTACGGGCAGGCTCCGATTCGGCAGAAAGTTGCGAACGGGGTGCTCTTTTGGGGAGGGTAGGATAGTCCCGTGGTGAGCTTTTTACTGCCGGGTTGTGAAGAGGGTGTTTCATTCCGGCGAAGGTTTTCGATTAGACAGAGAAGATGATAACCGATTTCAGGCTGAAAGTATTTAAAACGGTGGCCGATCGTCTGAGTTTTACGCGGGCGGCCCGGGAGTTGTTTATCTCTCAGCCTGCGGTGACCAAACAGATCGGGGAGTTGGAAAAACAGCTCGGAACCAATCTGTTCCTGCGCCAAGGCAATCGCATAGCCCTGACACCACAGGGAGAACATCTGTTGGAGTATGCCAATCGTATTCTGGCGCTGTACGGGGAGTTGGGAGACGAGTTTGCCGATCGGACAGCGCCGCCCGAAGGAGAATTGCGTCTGGGTGCCAGTACAACCATCGCACAATATGTGTTGCCGGGATTGTTGGCCCGTTTCCGCAAGCGTTATCCCGGTATCGTTCTACATGTGGAGAGCGGAAATACCCAACAGATTGAACAGGCCGTTCATGATGCCCGTATCGATTTCGGAATGATCGAGGGTATGGCTTCGGTGGCTACGCTCCATTATGAGCCCTTTATGCTGGATGAGCTGGTGTTGGTGACGGCGGCCTCCAATTCGGCGTTTCGTCGCGAAGAGATAAAATCGGCTGAATTACCCGAATACCCGCTGGTGATTCGAGAAAGTGGGTCGGGTACTTTGGATGTGATCGAAAAGGCGTTGTCGACTCGAGGTCTTTCGTTGAAGAAACTCCGCATTGATATGCAGTGGGGGAGTACGGAGAGTATCAAACGCTATTTGTTGGCGTCGGGGAGTTTTGCTTTCCTGAGTGTGCATGCCATCTTGGATGAGCTGACACGGGGCCAGTTGAGGGTGGTGGAAGTGAGCGATTTGTCGATCGAGCGCAGGTTCCATTTCGTGTCGATGCACGGGCGTACCGGGCGTCTGAGTGAGCTTTTCAAACAATTCTGTCTCTCCCAGACCCATTTGCTCTGAACGTATTCATTGCAGAACTTTTTCGGGCGGAATGCTGAGTGGGCAGAGAAGAGCCCGTTAAGCGGTGTGTCTATTATTGAGAGGCGAGTTGAGCAGACCGCTTTTTGATGTAGTGAATCTTTGGATGCCTTGACTGTCTGCTGGAAAAAGATTTCATAAGGATAGGTCAAGTGGGGTGAAAGTCAAATAAAAATCCGGACCTTACGATCCGGATCAGGCAAAAAGAAAGCCGCCCGAGAAGGGCGGCTTTTCATTTATTTAACTGTTTTAACCACTTTTTCGAAGGCCTTGGGGTGATTCATCGCCAGGTCGGCAAGCACCTTGCGGTTGAGTGCGATTCCTTTGGCGTTGACTTTGCCCATAAATTCCGAATAGGTCATTCCGTAGGTGCGAGCGGCGGCGTTGATACGCTGAATCCACAGGCTGCGGAATTGACGTTTTTTGGCTTTGCGGTCGCGGTAAGCGTAGGTAAGACCTTTTTCGACGGTGTTTTTGGCAACCGTCCATACATTTCCCCTTGAACCAAAGTTACCCTTGGCAAGCTTCAAAACTTTTTTTCTTCTGGCTCTCGATGCGACAGCATTGACTGACCTTGGCATAATTTGAAAGTTTTACGAGTGGTCGGCGGCGAGGTTCTCCCCCGCTCTTCGGGGCACAAACACTCTTAGTTTAACGAATGTGGCGAAACAACGATCAATTATTTCACCAAAAGCTGTTTTACGCCGGCTTTATCGGCAGCTGAAACCAGACCCGAGTAGGTCAGATTCCGTTTTTGTTTAGTGGTTTTCTTCGTCAGGATGTGACTTTTGAAAGCGTGTTTTCTTTTGATCTTTCCTGTCCCGGTGAAAGCGAAACGTTTCTTTGCACCGGAGTTGGTTTTCATTTTCGGCATTTCGAATGTGGATTTAAATAGTTAAACAGCGCACAAAGGTAGAAAAAAGTTTCTGAATAACAAAGTGTATTCGGATCTCTGTTTTTGAAGCGGGCAGCACTTTTTTCAAGTCGATTTACAAGGGAGGCCCAATCCGAGACCGACGTTCCCTGCAACGAAGCGTCGGCCGGACGGCATCCTTTGTGTGAAAGGGATATCAGATCAGCGACCACCCAAAACCAGCTCGACGGGGCCGATCAGGCCGGCTTCGGGATCCCCTTTGTAGGGAGTGGGGATCGTCTGGTAGTGATTGGCCAAGGTGCTGTATACCAGAACTTCGATCTGATTCTCTCCCGGGTGAACCAGCGAGGTGATTTCGGCTTGGAAGGGTGAGTATATATACGTTCCGGCATCCTGACCGTTGATCTTCACTTCGCACGTGGCCGATACTTTTCCCAGATCGAGTCGTACGCCTTGGACAATCTGGTCGGCTGTCAGCGAGATCGTTTTGCGGTAGTACATGCCCCCCGAATAATAACGCAGGGCACCAACTTCCGACCAATCTCCGGTATTCATCAGACCGCTTCCGCAGTGCAACTGCACCGGTGCCCGGAAGACAGCGGCACCACTGAAGCCCTCTTCGGGGATGATTTGCAGGGCAACGAAACTCATATGGAGTGATTTGCTCGGCAGTGTGATTTCGTATAGACCCGGTCCGGTTTGGCGGATTTGTCGTTTGGTGTCGATAGGAATACCGTCGACCCATGCTTTCTCCAACTCTCCGGCGATGTCGATCGTCAGGGATTCCAAACCGGGCGCCGTAGCGAAGCGATAAGCGGTTCGTTCGCTGCCTGCCTGCACGCTGAAGGGCAGGTGGGCGGAGCGGAACCATTTCATGGCCACGATGTCGGAGTAAGGAGTGATGTCATTGACGCTACTGTCGGTCTCGGGCAGCAGAACCACCGCGCTGCGGGGACGAGGATCGAGGTAGATGTGTTGCGCCATGTTCAGCGGAAGTGTCGAGGTGTGCTCGAAAACCGCGATCAGCTCGTGCCAGCCTTTTTTGAGTTCGACACGATTGTCGTGTATGCTTTGGTGGTCGATCAGTAGCCGGTTGGGCTGTACGCCTTCCGTTTGGATGACATAATTGCCGTTTTCGGGTGCCAGGACGTGGGTGCGGAAAAGCATTTTCGTTCCGCGATCCAAAATCAGGAACCGATTGTCGACCCGGCCTTTCAGGCCGTGGTATCCTTGGGAACCGGGCTCGCCTTCCACGCCGTATTGCCACGAGAAGTCATACGGTTGCCAGTCGTGTCGTTTCCCGGCATGAATTTCGGCCAGCAGCTGGTCGGTGCTCAACGAGGAAGAGTCGGCGAGAAACTCCATTTGCTCGCCGAAACCGTAGGTACCTTCTCGCCAGGAGCTGTCGTTGAAGGTGGGTTGCATCCAGTTTTTGGGCAATCCCTTCAGCGGGGCATAGCGGAAACGACGGGCTTCCGGACCGATCATTCCGGCACTGGCCGGCAGTCGGAAATCGCCCCAAGTGTTGTCCAGGGTGGGTTTGGCCTCGACTTCCCACAGGCCTTCGATGGGCAGGCGGGTTTCAGGGGTACGGGCTGTCGTGTCCGGTGTTTCGAACGTCGGCTCACCCGGCGAGAAGACAATGATCGAGGAGCGGTTTTCGGGTGCTTGCAGACGGAGATAGGTTCCGTTCGGCGTCACCCGGGTAATGGCTTGCGGAGTAAAGGTTCCGGTGGAGGCATTCCATAACTCGACCTGACCTTTGGCCCGGAAGAAGCATTCGGTGCCCGGTTTGACGTTCATGACCATGTAAACATCTTGCTCCTTAATTCGTCGGTGGAGAACTTTACCGCCCCCTTGTCCGGGATTGAAGTCGGGGATAACGGCCCGTTTGAGCAGTTGAACCAGCCCTCTTGAAGTGGCAATATAATAGCCCTTTCCCCCCATGGGATTGCTTTGGGTTTTGGCGGCTACATCGGCGGTTTGATCCGCGGTCAGACCAAAAATCTCGAGGACGATCTGATCGACTTCCGGGTCGGAACTGCCCACTCGGTCACTGGCCATAGGGAGTTTTCCGATGCCGATAACGGTTCCTCCGGCTCGGTAGAAGTCCCGAATCTTTTGCAGAACGTCGAAATTCAACGCCTGGATGTCGTTTAAAATGAGTACCCGATAACGTTCCCGGCCGATCATCCACTGTTGGTCGGCGATTTGGGCCTGTCTCAATGAACGGGTGTCGATAAAGTCATAGTCGAGGCCGTTGTCGCTCATGAGTTGGGCGTAGGAAAAGTCGTAGTTCCCGGTTTGAGTCGGGTCAAAAGCCTGCAGGGTTTCCGTGGGGTAGAGCGTCAGGATGTCGCAGACATGGTCGCCCTGACTGGTGATATAGCTGAGACGCTCGGTGTATTCCAGCCATTTTTTCATGTGTTCCCAATAGGGCATGCGAAAATGGAAACAGGGCGGAGCCCATTCCCACCATCCCCCGTGAGTGGAGTAATAGAGTCCGTGCATGCAAACCAGGTTGCCTCCGGCGATGACATGGTGGTCGATCTGTTCGGTCAGCCATTCGGCCTTGCTGCCCCAACCCATGCTGTGGAAGGCTTCCAGCCAGGTGCGGGGACGGTTATACATATGGGCAATGGAGCTGGAAACCTTGGTTTGGATGAAACTCGATCCGCGGGCCGGAGCGTCGTTCCCCGGGGCGGTGAACCAGCTGGTGGCGCGGAAATAGTCGAGGTAGGAGAGCGGTTGCAGTCCGCGTCCCAGGTTGTCACAACCATAGATCAAGCCCCGTTCATGGTTCCAGTCGAAAATGGGTTTGAAATAGCGCTCTTCGGCCAGAGTCATCACGACGTCGCAATAATCGAGACGGACTTTCGCGGTCATTCGACCGATGTTGTAGGCCAAGGCCGGCAGGTAGAGCCGGATGTTATAGCCTTTGCGGGCCCGGAACTCTTCGGGCATGTCTTCCGACCAGCTTAACAGGGTCAGCGGATAAAGCAGTTCATCCTGAAAGAAATAGTTCATGCCCCGCAATGCTTCCGGACTCATTTTTTGTTCGAAGCGGGCGAAGTAGTGCTCCACCAAATCTTTCCCGCTGTCCGGATGGAGCAGGTAGTCGGCGCTGGTGTGAATGATATAAAGCGTTTGATCCGTTGTCGAGGGGGCTGTCCAGTCGAGGTGACCGTTCTGGATCTGGGGAGTCAGATCGTTGGGAACGCTGGGGTCAGGGGCCGCGTAGGCTACCGCACACAAGGTGTTTTCGGGCAGATCGAGATGGATGCTCTCGCCGCTTTTTACTTCATGGCGGTCAATGTGCAGTTTCCCCTGGTAGTTGGCGTATTTGGGGCGGCGGAATGTTTCGTCGGGGTAGTAGCCGTTACCGATCCATCCGACCGTGTAGTCGTCTAACCCGGCCCCCATGTCGTGTTCGGCACAGGCCGTCGAGAACCAGTTCCAGAATTGCCACCATTCGTCAGAGAAGACCGGTGGTTCGCCTGCGTCGGTGTGGCCGTAAAGTCCGTACCTGTCTTTATGAAGGGCAGAATCCACAGAGGGATTCCGGTGAATGTAACTGACCGAAAATCCATCCGTGGCCGAACTGCCCAAAACGTCCAGCAGATGGGTCATGCGGTCGCGTTTGAGCGTATCGCCGTTGAACCACAGGAAGGGAACGTTTCCATATCCTTTGGGAGGGGAGGCAAAACTCGAACGAAGATCATGACCGTCGTCGGAAGAAGGATATCCCCGGTAGCGTTGCGGATTCGATGTGTCAGTAGTTTGGGCGTGAACCGGAGCTTGGATGGTCAGGGCGGCCAGCAGCCCCAGTCCGGTAAAAAGGCTATAAAGACTTTTCATGAACAGGGTGTTTAAGGGCTTTGCGAACCGACAGTAAAGATAGCAATTCTGCAGGGAGCTTCCCAGTTTTAAAACAAAAAAGATGCCCCGGAAGAGCATCTTTTTATAAGGTGAAATGATTGGGTTATTCGGCCGAGGGGATCCCTAATACTTCGATGGCGCGGTCCAGTCGTCGCAGGGTTTCTTCTTTGCCGATAAATTCGCAGATCGAGTAGAGGTTCGGGCCCGAGCTTTCGCCGACCAATGCCAGTCGGAACGAGTTCATGACTTTGCCCATGGGGTATTCCCGGCTCATGATCCAATCGTGTACCAGCGGTTCGGTGTTTGCTTGCGAGAAATCGCTGACTTCGGCCAACAGGGCCCGCAGTTCGACGATATGGCTCGGAATGTCGCCTTTCCAGAATTTGGAGACGGCTTTGGGAGCATATTCCGTGGGGGCGACGAACAGGAAGTGCGACAAGCCCCAGAATTCGTTGACAAACGTAGCGCGATCCTTGATCAGTCCGGCTGCGCAGGCTGCCTTTTCGAGGGTGGTTTCTACGCCATGCTCTTGAAGCATGGGCAGGAACATGGCACCCAGTTCTTCATCGGAACGGGCTTTGAGGTATTGGGCGTTGAACCAGCGGGCTTTTTCGGGATTGAAGTGGGCCCCGCTTTTGCTGACGCGTTCCAGGCTGAAGGCTGCGATGAGTTCATCCATGGAGAAGATCTCCTGTTCAGTGCCGGGGTTCCAGCCCAGCAGAGCCAGCAGGTTGACGAAAGCTTCCGGGAAATAACCGTCTTCACGGTAGCCGCGCGAAACTTCGCCGGTCGGAGAGGTCCATTTCAACGGGAAAACCGGGAACCCCATCTTGTCTCCGTCGCGTTTGCTGAGCTTGCCGCCCCCGCCGGGTTTGAGCAACAGCGGCAGGTGAGCAAATTCCGGCTGGGTGTCGCTCCATCCGAAAGCCCGGTAGAGCAGGTAGTGCAGCGGCAGAGAAGGCAACCATTCCTCACCTCGGATGACATGGGTGATCTCCATCAGGTGGTCGTCCACAATGTTGGCCAGGTGATAGGTCGGCAGGGCGTCGGCCGATTTATAGAGCACTTTGTCGTCCAGCGTCGAGGTGTTGACCACCACTTCGTCCCGGATCAGGTCGTGCATGCGGACCTCTTCGTTTTCGGGCATTTTGAAGCGGATCACCCATTGGTCGCCGCGGTCGAGGCGTGCTTTGACCTCTTCGGGACTCAAGGCCAACGAGGTGGCCAGTCGCTTCCGTACCGTATAGTTATAGGCGAAGGTTTCGCCCCGGCTTTCGAATTCAGCCCGGATGGCGGCCAGTTCTTCGGGGGTATCGAAGGCGTAGTAGGCGTCGCCCGATTCGACCAGCTGCAAGGCATATTTGAGATAGATTTCTCGCCGTTCGCTCTGACGATACGGTGCGTGAGGACCTCCCTGTTCGATGCCTTCGTCGATGGTGATGCCACACCATTTCAGTGCTTCGAGGATGTAGGCTTCGGCGCCCGGAACGAAACGCTGCGAGTCGGTATCTTCGATGCGCAGGATGAAATCGCCGCCCTGTTGACGGGCGAACAGATAGTTATACAAAGCGGTGCGTACGCCGCCCATGTGGAGCGGACCGGTGGGACTGGGTGCGAAACGTACCCGAACTTTTCTTGCCATGAAAATGCGAACTATATATTGGGTTGTTGAACAACGAAGGGCGGCTGTGGGCCTCCACTTCGAGGATTATTTCGTAAAACTGAGAGCGGGTTCATCGGTCAGGGCGCTGAGCAGCAGCATTCTGTTTGAAGATGAAGCGGCTCTTGTCGGAACTCAGACGTTGAACAGGAAGTGCATGATGTCACCGTCCTGCACCACATATTCCTTGCCTTCGATGGCGATCTTGCCGGCTTCGCGGCAGGCCTTTTCCGAACCCAGTGCCACATAGTCGTCGTATTTGATGACTTCGGCCCGGATGAATCCCCGTTCGAAATCGGTGTGGATGATACCGGCGGCCTGAGGGGCTTTGGTTCCTTTCTTGTAGGTCCAGGCTCGGGTTTCGTCGGGACCGGTGGTGAAATAGGTCTCCAGTTCCAGCAGGTCATAGGCCGAGCGAATCAGACGGCTGACCCCCGATTCGTGCAGACCGGCTTCTTCGAGGAACATCTGGCGTTCTTCATAGGTTTCCAGTTCGGCGATGTCGGCTTCCAGCGCGGCAGCTACGATCAGCAGCTGGGCGTTTTCCTGGGCGATCGCCTGACGTACGGCTTCCACATGGGCATTGCCGGTGGTGGCGCTGGCTTCGTCGACGTTGCAGACATACAGAACCGGTTTGTTGGTGAGCAGTTGCAATTCGCGGGCCAGTTTGAGGTCTTCTTTGTCGACCTCTACGGTACGGGCGCTGAGCCCCTGTTCGAGGGCTGCCTTGTAGCGGGAGAGCAGTTCATAGAGCCGTTTTGCCGTTTTGTCGCCGGTGACAGCCTGTTTCTGCACCTTGGCGATGCGGCTTTCGACGGTTTCGAGGTCTTTGAGCTGCAATTCGGTGTCGATGATTTCTTTATCGCGCACGGGGTTGACCGAACCGTCGACATGGGTGATGTTGTCGTTTTCGAAGCAGCGCAATACGTGGATAATGGCGTCCGTTTCGCGAATGTTGCCCAAAAATTTGTTGCCCAGCCCTTCGCCTTTGGAGGCTCCTTTCACCAGCCCGGCGATGTCGACGATTTCGATCGTCGTGGGGATCAGTTTTTTAGGATTGTCGATTTCGGCCAGTTTGATCAGCCGTTCGTCGGGAACGGTGATTACGCCTACGTTGGGTTCTATGGTGCAAAAAGGAAAATTCGCAGCCTGGGCCCGGGCGTTCGACAAACAGTTGAACAGAGTCGATTTACCCACATTGGGCAGGCCGACGATTCCGCATTGAAGTGCCATGTTTTAGAATGATTAGTGTTACAAGGGGCAAAGATACCAATTTATTTGCAAGAATCAGCGATTCACGGTCTTTTAAAAACCGGTTGTGAACAGGCTTTTGAAGGGAATATATACTTTTTTCTATCTTTGCGGCGTTCGTTTGGCGGACGAATCCCAACAAAACGTTTGTCAATATGTTTCATATGTTTATGCATGCCGGGCGGAGACGGTGGGTGGTGTGTTCCCTGTGTCTCTTAGCTTCGTGTGTCGATGCCGATTACGATTTGCGGCAGGATCTTGATTTAAGTGTCGGAGTGGGGGGCGAGTATTTGACCGTGCCGTTCGGAAGTACGGAGCCCATCCCGTTGAACCGAATTCTGAAAACCGAAAATTCCGGAATGCTTCAGACCGATGCTCAAGGAAATTATCGGTTGCTGAAACAAGCCTCTTTTTCGTGGGAGGTTCCTCCCGTTGATCCGGTGACGATAGAGGTTTCTCCTCATGTGTTTAAACCGATCCGTCTGAATTTTGTTTCGGAACCGATTTTGGGAGCTGTTTCTACGGTTGATATCCGGCTGTCGGCTGCGGTCGAAGCCGAGGAGGTTGAGCCGATCGATACCTCGCTTCCGGAACAGGTGCAGGAGATCGACTGGATGACTTTTCGACAACCGGTCTATGCTGTTTTGTCGATTCGTGTGAGCGGGGCGACCGGCGGACTGGAACAACTTCAACTGGAGAATTTGAAAGTGAGTTTCCCGGAATATATTCGTTTAGTGGAGACGGGAACATCTTCCATCACGATTGATGACGTAGTCTCGGCGTCGACCGGTTTCACTCGTCTCATCGAGGTCGAGCAAATGGTGTTTGAACAAAATCCGGTATCGGAGGGCGCTTTGCGTTTGTCTGTGCCGATCCGTCTGGAAGGGAAAGTTGTGGTTCCAGAGGGAACGTCTGGAAGTTCTCTTCCGGAAGAAGTGGTGTTGGAGCCGGTCGTAACCTTGTCGGAGATGCCGGTGGGTTTGGTGCTGGGGC
>JAHZDG010000034.1:0-12004 GCA_019422485.1 Alistipes sp.
CCTGGGAACAGCCGCCGCCGGTGGCTCCCCCTTTGATCCCGAAGACCGGTCCCAGCGACGGTTCGCGCAGGGCGACGATCGACCGTTTGCCGATGCGGTTCAGGGCCTGAGTCAGCCCGATGGAGACGGTGGTTTTGCCTTCTCCGGCCGGGGTGGGCGAGATGGCCGACACCAGAATCAGTTTGCCTTGAGCGATCTTTTTCGGATCGATATAATGGAGGGGTACTTTCGCTTTATATTTTCCGTAGAGTTCCAGATCGTCAGGTTGGATGCCGATTTGTTCGGCGATTTGAACGACGGGTTTGAGCGGAATGCTACGGGCGATTTCGATGTCTGTTTTCATGGATGAATAAGCATTGGTTATCGATCAAATATACGAAATTTTGTGGGATCGCCGCATAGGAAGGGCGAGAATATGTGCGATAATTGGGCGTATGGGGCCGGTTTGAGGCTGTTTGGCTGAATCTTGCGAAGGAATATACGGAGTGCATGGCCGGTCGGACGATGGGCATGCACTCGGAAAGATCATGAACTTTCCTGGGACGTTTATAGAACCGGGGTGTCGGATGGAGAAAAAGGAGAAATATTTTTCCCGGAAGAGCTTCAGATTGCAGGAATTGGCTATCTTTGAAGCCAGGATCGCTGAGGCAGGTGAGCTCGGCGCAGAGTAGAATGTATTAACTTTTAAAGATAAGAGTTATGTTGAGTGAAAAACTGGAAAAAGCGTTGAATGCGCAAATTAATGCCGAATTCTGGTCGGCTTATTTGTATTTGTCCATGTCGGCTTACTGCGCAGCAGAAGGGTATGCCGGTTTTGCCAACTGGTACAATGTACAGTTTAAAGAAGAACAGGATCACGCTTTGATTTTGAGCAACTATGTTTTGTCTCGTGGAGGGAAGGTGACCCTGGCTGCGATCGATTCAGTGAAAACCTCTTGGGGTTCGCTGCTCGAAACGATGGAAGACACCCTGACTCATGAACGCAAGGTAACGGCCATGATCCACAATCTGTATGCTTTGGCTGTGGAAGAAAAAGACTTTGCGACCAGCAGCTCTCTGCAATGGTTCATTGACGAACAGGTGGAAGAAGAAGAAACCGCTCAGGGTTGGATCGACAAACTGAAAATGGTGGGCAAAGACGGTGCCGGTCTCTATATGATCGACAACGAAGTGGCTACCCGGACCTATACGCAGGCTGCTCCTCTGACGGGCAAACTGTTGAAATAGTCGATAGGATTGACGACCTCTAAAAAGGCGTCCTCCGGAAGGGGGACGCCTTTTTTGTGTTGCTGAGTGTCTTTGATGCAAAGAGGGGGTGTAACGGGAGGATTTTTCAACCGAACGTTTACTCCCGGGACAACAAACCGTAGACCGAGACGCTGTAGATCTGGAGCGGAGAGCCTTTGAAAGCGAGTTCTTCGAAGATAATGCTATACTCTTCCAGGTCGTAGATCAACCACTCGTTCCGGTGTTCGGTTAAATTGTGTGAAGTGAGGTGATCGGAGGTGAGTCCGGTTTTGCGGAGTTGGGTCTGATAGATCTCCGTAAACGAAAAAGAGGATAGCAGTTTCTCCCCGGGGGCGTACAAAAATAAGGAATCCTGCCGGGTGTCGTAATAGTACTTGTCCTCCTGGTTGTAATAGGAGAGCGGATGAAACTGTTTGAATTCGCTAACATCGAAGGAAATCGGACCGGTCAGGAGACAAGTTGGCATATTGGCCTCTGTGGCGTTGACATAGCGTCCGAATTGTACGTTGTCAGGCATGATCGCATTGAAGTCGGCATAAGTTGAGTAGCCGGAATGTTCTTTCAGGTAAGTGGTGTCTTGGGCATAATAGAGGTACTCAAAGCAGGCATACAGCGTTTCGTATTTCAGGCCGGTTAAGCTGTCGACAGACCTTGAATCGGGTTGGGGTTGTAATTGTCCGTTGTTCCAGGGAAGGTTCAGCTCTTCGAGGGTGCGGGCCATGCGGGCTCGTTGGGACCGAATGCCCCATTCACGTGCCGTGATGCCCGGCAGGAAGGTGAAGCCGCCCAGCAGCACAATAGCGAGAAGCGTGGCGTACAGGTAGCGTCCCCATTTTTGCGAAAAGAACATCAGAACCGTGAGGGTCATAATCACTCCGCATAGAATCAGGTAGATACGGGATTGTGTGTAGCCGTACTGATGGATGCGGTATCCGGTTCCGATCCAGAACATGATCAGGGCCGGCAGGCTGATCCATTGGAAACGATCGAAAAACCAGTCGTAGAGTCGTCTTTCTTGTAGCGGTTGGTAGGCCTTGACCCCTACGGCGATGAACGTAAAGATAAAGACCAGGTAGGCAATACCGCCTCGGGGCAGGGAGCCTTGGATCAGAATGCTCAGGAAATAAATGTAGAGGATCAGGGTGTAGATCAGCAGGGCCGGGGTGATCACATAGTTTGTCAGGGTGTCGAGGAAGGAATGAGGGGTATAGTCTTCGGGTTGCAGACGGACGAAGGTCAGGAAGACGATCGGCATCAGCAACAGAAAACAGATCGAGAGCACCGTGAGGATGAATTTTTCGTCGTTGCCCAGCGGGAGTGACGGGAAGATGTATTCGAGCGAAAAATAGATGGCGATGATCAACAGAAAGGCGGTACCGCTGAGCAGTGCAGCCGCCACTCCGTTTTTCAAATAGTGGAGGATGTCGACGACGAAGCTTCGGTTGTCTCGTTTCCATTGCCCAATGGCGATCATCAGTGGGCATAGAATCAAGGCGATCCGGTAAGAGATGGAGAGGATCCATTCTTGCAGGTCGATCCTAAAGGAACGAGGTAGTAGATCCAACGGTGTTTTTGGGGCGGGAACCAGCGGTTGAGCAGAAAGGCCGCCGAGAAGAAAAGAGGGAAAAGGCTTAACAATTCGTCGTTGGAGGACTTTTCTGCGATCAGTACAAGGCTGAAAACAAAGAAAAAGAGACTCAGGATGCTCTCCATCGGAAAGAATCGTACGGTATCGACACTTTGTCGTAGAAATCGTTGAAGGCGTTGAGTCAGCGACATGATCGGACGGGCGGTTAGGAGAGTTTGAACATGTGGGAAATGCAGCGGAACAGGTGTCTTTCGAAGAAGGCATGGGCGCCGTGGTTATTCACTCCGGATTCGAGGTAGATGTCGCAGGCTCCCTGTTCTCGAAGCCAGGCGATGCCGGCCTCCAGCAGATCGGCACCCAATCCGCTGCCTCGCAGGGAGGCGGCGACCAACAGGTCGTCGATGACGCCGAACGTGCGTTCATAATCGGTGTTGAGGCTTTGCACGACGAATCCGGCCAAAGTATCACCCTGTTCGGCGATCCATACCCGACTGCGGGAATGGGTGATTTTCCCCAGGATATAACCTTCCCATTTGCTGCGTCCGTTGGGAGCGGGGATTCCGCTGTCCAGCGCGATGCCGGTTTGGATTTCGCTGTGAGAGATATAAGCCGGATGGGCGTTGAGCGAGGCCCAAAACAGATCGGCCAATCGAGTAACATCGGCCGGAACGGCCTCCCGAAACGTGAAGGGGCAAGGTGTGGTATTCATAGATGAGGTCTCTTTTATGACAAGATAACGGTTTTTCGGGAATGTCCCAAGGGTAGGATTTATTTTGTGAGAACGCTTGCTGAGCTTGAATGACCGTCGCATTGCATTATGCCGCCTTCTAAACGGATGGTACGAAGACAATGCGAGCGATTCCGTTAGTCAGAACCGGAACCGCTCGTAAAGGATGTGGAAGAATGGACGACGAGGAATTATCGAATTTCCAGGGCCATGATATAATCGTTCATGTAGTAGCCGTTCCCGATGGGAAAGTCACCTTCACGAACCTGTCGCATGCCCATATGTTCGTAGAAATGCAGGGCCCGGTTTTGGCGATTGACGTTCAGTTCCATCGTGCAGGGGGTGGGGTGTACTTCCCGGATGTGGTTGACGGCCTGACGGAACAGTGCTTCTCCCACGCCCTGACCCTGAAATTCGGGCAGTACGTAGATTTTTTGCAGATGGAACAGGTCGTCACCTTCGGGTTGTACCGAAACGTAACCGCAGGGCACTCCGTCCTGATAGGCCAGGTAATAGACATGGCCTTCCTGCATCTGTTGTTGCAGGTTGGGCAGGGAGTACATCCATTCCATCATGTAATCGAGTTGCTCGGGAGAGAGAATATCGCGATAGGTGGCGGGAAAGGCTTGAGACGCCAGGGTGTGAATGAGCGGACAGTCGTCCGCCGAAGCTTTGCGAAAAGTAATCATGGGTTTGCAGGTTAATCTCTACAAATTTGCAGGAAAATTATCGAAAGTGAAAATCTGACCGACAGAAATTAGCGGAATTTCTGTCGGTTTTCTGGACCAAGAAAACGAGTGCGTTTCAGGTTCGGCTTCGGAGTTCCAAGCAGACCTTAGGGCAGAGAGGACCGTTTGTTTGTGGTGTAAAAAAGGAACGGGCTCGCATCTGTTGATGCGAGCCCGTTCTGCTAAGGTGAAAAAGTTTTAATGCGAGGCATCGAGCCTGTTTCGACTCGAAAACAACGGATCGGTGCTCCGTTCGAAGGAGCGATGCGATCGGCTGTGAGAGTCGATCCATTCGATTCCTTTTTGGGTGGACAGTCCCCGCAACATAATCCGACAGAAATCTTCCTGTTCGCTGCGAGCTCTGCCTTCTACCCGTGAGTCTTGCATCGAGACCATCATGCGGACCGAAACCATATTCATGTCCGTATCGCTGAGAAAATATTCTTCGCGCTGGCCTTCCTGCAACAGATCTTCGAGGTGGGTTGTCCAGAATCGTTTGCTTTCCTGGTATTTTTGAGCGTAATCGGTTTTTCGTCTCAGCTCGGCCAGAAATTCGGTATCGACCGAATAGAGTGCTCCGATAAACTCATTCATCAACCAGAAAATGTTCTGCAACGGGTTTCTCGTCTCTTCTTGCAGATAAGCGGTGATCCGATTGCGTTGCCGACATTTGATGTCTTCCAGACAACAATTGACCAATTCAGTTTTGTCGTGAAACAGTTCGTAAAGAGTCCGTTTCGAAATGCCCAAATTCTGTGCAATTTCATCGACCCGCACATGACGAATGCCATATTGGGTGATCAGCTGGGCGGTTGTTCGGATAACCTTTTCTTTAACGTCTTGTTTCATGGTTGCTTACTCCAAGTCACGTCCGCCACCCAGAGCCTGATAGAGGTTGACGATGCCCTGGATTTCATCGAACTTGTCGGTAATTTGCGTCAACTGAGCCGACAGCAGCGATTGTTGTGCGGTCAATACTTCCAGATAGGTCGTGCTGCCATGACGCATGAGCAACTGCGTGCTTTCTACGGCCGTTTCCAGGGACGCGATCTGTTGTTTGCGGCTTTCTTCCTTGTTGCGGGCCGACTGGCATTGAGCCAGGGCGTTGTTTACTTCGGTCCCGGCGTTGAGCAGAGCCTGTTGGAAGCTCAGTTTATACTCTTCCTGTTGAGCTTTGGCAATCTTTACCCGAGCTCGGTTGGCACCACCGTTGAAGATGGGCTGGGTGAGCGAGGCGGCTGCTGACAGCAAGAGTTTACCCGGGTTGACAATCATCGACCCTGCACTGTTGGTCCATCCGGCGCTACCGCTCAGCATCAGTGAGGGGTAGAGCGACGATTTGGCCGCACTGGTGGCATAGTAAGCCTGGATCAGCGATTGTTCGGCACTTCTGACATCGGGACGGTTGGCCAACATCTGTACGGGTACGCCTACGGTCAACTCTTCGGGCAGTACCTGATCGGCCAATTTACCCCGCTGGATAGTGTGAGGAACGTCGCCCAGCAGGTTGGAAAGAGTGTTTTCGGCTTCCCGAATCGAATAACGCAGATCTTCCAGCGAGCTGATGATCGAATAGTAGCTGGCTTCGGTCTGAGCTACACCGGCGCTGGTGGTCATACCGGCTTTCATCATAGCCTGCATGGTGGTCACGCTTTCTTTCCATTTTTCAGCGGTCTGAACCGATATTTCATATTGGCTGTCGAGCATCAGCAGCGTGTAGTACAGGTTGGCAACGCTGGCAATCAGCTGCGTTTTGACGGCTTGCTGATAATCTTTGCTCTGTGCATAGAGAGCTTTTGCCTGGCGTTTGCTGTTGAGCAGTCGACCGAAAATGTCGACTTCCCAACTGGCCGTTACAGGTACGTTATAGGTCCAGCTGGCTTTGCTGTTGTCAAAACTGCTGACTCCGCCTTGAGGAGCTACCGAGAACGACGGCAAGAAGGCCAGACGAGCTGCTTTCAGCGAGGCTTCGGCTTCCTGCACACGCCAATAGGCTGATTGCAGGTCGGTATTGTTGGCCAAAGCCTGTTCGATCAGGTTTTGGAGCATCGGGTCGGTGAACATGTCCCGCCAGTGGATGTCTCCCAGCGACGAGCTGTCTGCCGTTTCGATGCCCGCGCCGTAGAGATTGTCGGTTTTCATCTCGGGGCGCGAGTAAGGTTTGTAGATACCGCAACTACTCAATACGACAGCGGTACATATGATAATGAACTTCTTCATGGCATTATTTTACTTGTTTGGGTTCTTCTTTGGCCGCATCTTCCATTTCAGCTTCGATGGCCCAATCGGGCGTACGGTTCAGTTCCACCGGACGAACTTTTTCCTGCAGGAACTGGAAGACGATGAAGAGGGCCGGTACCAAAAACAACAGGGCGAGTGTCCCGATGACCATACCACCGACGGTCCCTGTACCCAAAGAGCTGTTCCCGTTAGCCCCTACACCCGTAGAGAACATCATAGGCAACATCCCGAAGATCATGGTCAAGGCGGTCATCAGGATAGGACGCAGACGGGCCTTGGCAGCCGATACGGCGGCTTGGGTCAGGCTCATGCCGCAGGCTCGACGTTCAGCCGCATATTCGGTCAACAGAATGGCGGTTTTGGACAACAGACCGATCAACATGATCAACCCGGTTTGGAGGTAGATGTTGTTTTCCAGGCCGAGGAGTTTGGCGAACAGGAAGCTACCCATCAGACCGCAGGGCACAGCCAGAATGACGGCGAACGGAATCAGGAAGCTTTCATACAGTGCACTCAGGATCAGGTAGATCAGGATGATACAGATCCCGAAGATGATGGCCGTATTGCTACCGCTCTGTTCTTCTTCTCGGGTGATCCCCCCGAATTCGTAACCGTAACCGTGGGGCAGGGTTTCTTCAGCTACTTCCTGAATGGCCCGGATGGCATCCCCGGAACTGTATCCATCGGCGGCCATACCGTTCACGGAAATAGAGGTATACATGTTGAATCGGTTGAGTACGTCTGAACCGTACACTTTGGTCAGGGTGACGAACTGGCTGATAGGAGCCATTTCATCGTTGACGCGGACATACACGTTATTGAGTGATTCGGGGTCCATGCGGTATTGGGCATCGGCCTGAATCATAACACGGTATACTTTCGAGAAGCGGTTGAAGTTCGATACGTACTGACCGCCGTAGTAACCGGAAAGGGTCGACAGTACTTCGCTGGGTGAGATCCCGGCACGTTTACATTTGGCGGCATCTACATCGACCATCCACTGCGGGAAGTTGATGTTGAAGGTAGAGTAGGCGGCGGCGATTTCCGGACGCTGGTTCAGTTTCATGATGAAGCCCTGAGCCACCTGGAAGAAGTCGGAAATATCCCCGTCGTTACGATCCTGGAGTGCCATTTCGAAACCGTTGCTGGTCCCGTAACCGCTAATCATAGGCGGTGCCATGGCGAAGATCTGAGCTTCTTTGAGGTCGGCCGTACGGGCGTAAATTTGTCCGATGACAGCATTTACGTCGTCGGTTTTTTCAGGACGTTCCGACCAGTCTTTCAGTTTGATAATGATCATCCCGTAAGAAGAACCCTGACCGGCGATCATCCCGTAACCGCTAGTGGCGGACAGGGCTTTGATCTGCGGAATGGCTTGGATACGGGCATTGATTTCTTGCATGACCTGTTCCGTTTTAGCCAGTGAAGTACCCGGAGCGGTTGTCACATTGACGAATACCGTACCTTGGTCTTCGGTGGGCACCAGACTGGTCTTGGTGTTGTTCATCAAGACAACCAACAGGGCGATGGCGCCGATCAGCGTACCCCAGGTCAGCCAGCGGTGACGGATGAATAGGAATACCCCTTTCTGGTATTTCTTGATCATCGCGTTGAACGAAGTGTTGAAGGCTTTACGGAAACGGGCGGCGAAGTTGTTTTTCTGTTGGCCGTTTTCGTCGATGTAGGGTTTAAGCAGCAGGGCACACAAGGCCGGGCTGAGGGTCAATGCGTTGATAGCCGAAATACCGACGGCCACGGCCATCGTGATCCCGAACTGGGTGAAGAAGGTCCCCGAGGTACCGCCCATCAAAGATACCGGGATAAACACGGCCATGAAGACCAGCGTCGAGGTGATGATCGCAGAGGTAATCCCGGACATGGCGTCGGTGGTTGCCATATAGGAGGATCGGTATC
Source organism: Alistipes sp. (assembly GCA_019422485.1). Classification (GTDB taxonomy): domain Bacteria; phylum Bacteroidota; class Bacteroidia; order Bacteroidales; family Rikenellaceae; genus Alistipes_A. The sequence goes on from JAHZDG010000034.1 coordinate 8,447, forward strand.
CGACGTCGAATCGGGCCTGGACGGCCTCGACCACAATGATGGCGTCGTCCACCACGGTCCCGATGGCCAATACCAAGGCGAACAGGGTCAGCAGGTTGATACTGAATCCGGCTACAGCCAGGAAGGCGAACGTACCGATCAGTGATACGATGATGGAGATCGAAGGAATCAGGGTCGAGCGCAGGTCTTGCAGGAAGACGTATACGACGAGGATTACCAGGATGATGGCTTCGATCAAGGTTTTGATTACTTCGTGCATGGAGGCGAACAAGAAGTCGTTCACACTCATCATGTCGATGATTTCGACGTCTTTCGGCAAATCTTTGCGGGCATCATCGAGCAGTTCGTCGATGTTGTTGACGATTTCGGTTGCATTGGTTCCGGCCGTTTGGAACACCATGGCCATAGCACCCGGTTTACCGTTTACGTGAGATTCGTAGGCATACGATTCGTCCCCCAGTTCAACACGGGCAACGTCTTTCAGTCGGAGTACTTCACCGTTCGGCAGCGATTTGATTACCATTTCGCTGAATTCTTCGGGAGTTACGCGACGACCTTTGTACTTCATGGTGTACTGGAAGGTCAGGTCGGACTGTTCCCCGAATGACCCGGTAGCGGCTTCGATGTTCTGTTCGCCCAGCACGGCGGTGATATCCGACGGGATCAGTTTATACTGAGCCATCACGTCGGGTTTCAGCCAGATACGCATACTGTAGTCCGAACCCAATACGAAGAATTCACCGACCCCGGTAATACGTTTGATACGGGGTTCGAGGTTGATCTTCATGTAGTTGTTCAGGAACCCCTGGTCATAGGTGCCGTTGGGGCTGTAGATGGCGAAAATCTTCAGCATACTGGTCTGACGCTTCATGGTCGTCACACCAATCTTGGTTACTTCGGCGGGCAGTGAACCGGTGGCTTGCGATACGCGGTTCTGCACGTTCACGGCTGCCATATCGGGGTTGGTCCCCTGTTTGAAGTAGATGTTGATGCTGGCGTCCCCGTTGTTGGACGAGGAAGAGGTCATATAGGTCATGTTTTCCACCCCGTTGATACTGGTTTCCAGCGGAGCGATGACCGATTTCTGAACCGTTTCGGCACTGGCGCCCGGGTAAGAGGCACGTACCATAACGGTAGGAGGAGCGATGGTCGGATATTGTTCAATAGGCAGGGTGGCCAGACCGATGATCCCTGCCAGTACGATTACGGTGGATATGACCGTCGCCAGAATAGGACGGTCGATAAAATGCTTGAGTGTCATAGCTCTTACTGCTGGTTTTGAGTGGTTTTAGCTTTGATAGGCGTTCCTTCTCTCAGCAGGCCCACGCCGTCGGCCACGATGACATCGCCCGGTTCGAGACCCGATTCTACGATGTACGTTTTGCCGTCGTTATTTTTAGACACTTGGATTTGAGCCGATTGAGCTTTGCCGTCTACCAATTTGTAGACAAAGATTTTGTCTTGAACTTCGAACGTGGCAGCCTGCGGAATAACGATGCAGTTGACACGCTGGTCGGGGATGATCACATTCCCCGAACCGCCGCTATGCAGCAGACGACCTTTGTTGGGGAATACGGCACGCAGGGAAACGCTTCCGGTCGAAGGATCGATCACACCGCTGATGGTTTCGATGCGTCCGTTGTCGGAATAGATGGAACCGTCGCTCAGTTGGAGCTGAACTGCAGGCAGCGAATCGATGGCTTTGCTCATCGTCCCGAATTTGCGGGTCAGATCCAGCAGTTGGGTTTCGTTCAACGAGAAATAGACATACATGTCCGAGTTGTCCGATACGGTGGTCAGCGGTTGGGGAATCGAAGGACCCACCAATGCGCCTACACGGTAAGGCAGAGTACCTACCACCCCGTTCGACGGGCTTTTGACAACCGTATAGGAGAGGTTGTTGCGCGCGTTTACTTCCTGGGCTTCGGTTTGAGCCAGCTGAGCTTTGGCGCTCATCAGGCTGTTTTCAGCCGTTTGAAGATCGAAGGCCGATACGACGTTCTGGGCGAACAGCTCTTTTTTGCTGTCATAAGTCAGCTGGGCAGTTGCCACGTTCGATTTAGCCAGTTCGACGTTGGCTTCAGCGGTTGCCAAGGCCGCTTTATACGGAACTTGATCGATAATGAACAGGGTCTGACCCTGACGCACTACTTCGCCTTCTTTGACACACAGTTTGGAGATTTGCCCCGAAACCTGAGGATAGATGTCAATGTCCTGTCGACCCTGGATAGATGCCGAGTATTTGCTCGAAATTTCCTGGTCGGAAGTAGAAACCGTTATGACCGGATATTCCGCAACGGTCTGGACTGGCGCACTCTCTTTACACGATGTTACCGCCACACAGCAGGCAATCAAGATAGCCTGAACAAATCTTACTTTCATAATATTTTTTCGATTAAAACTTTTTTCACGGCAAAAGTATTCTAAATTTAACGGCTGGACATTTGATAATAGGAACATAATTGTCACTTTTCGGAACAAAACCGCTTGCTTCCCTCCGCTGATTTTTTTATTTTTGTCGGGAAGCAATAGATTCATTAATTTAACGTTACTATCAAGTTTCGTGCGAAGCGCGACATGACGGACCCGGTTCATATTGGGTCGTGTCGTTGCAGAGGAACCAGCCGGAAAATAAACGTCTGAATATTCGTTGTTATTATGCCCGATTCCAATTGTTTAGCGACCTCTGCCCAGGATCCGTTTGTGATCGGATTGTCGGATCTGCGTTATTTTCACAATCGTCCGCGCAGATTGTCGGGTGGAGCGATTATGTTGTGTGTGAGAGGAGAGGCCGAAGCAATTGTCGATTTGCAGAGTTTTCAGATCAATCTTCATACGCAGATTGTTCTTATGCCGAGAACCATTTTCATGCTGAGTAAAGTCTCGGACGATTTTCAAATCCAGTTCTTTGCCTTTTCGGAAGAGTTGTTCGAGGAGACGACCTATCGGATGGAGATCGAATTTTTTCATTTTCTGAAGGAGCATCCGGTCTATCATCATTCGGCCCAGACCGCGCATGGGGTTGAAATGTGGATGCAGCTTTCAACCTCGTTGTATCAGGATCGGGAACATTTGTTTCGGAATACGATCATCCGGAACCGTTTGCAGAATGTCTTTCTGGAAATGTACGACAAGGTGAAACGGAACAATGAAAACATTGTCGTAGATTCAGTCCCCGGGCGTCAGCTCGAGATTTTTCACCGTTTCATCACGTTGGTGCACGATTTTGCGACCAGCCAGCGGGAGGTGAACTTTTATGCGGATAAACTGTGTGTGTCGACGCGCTATCTATCGGCCATTACGCGAAATGTGGCGCATGCTTCGGTCAAACAGATTATCGACAGGATGGTAGTCATGGAAATCCGTATGTTGTTGCAGTCGACGGATTTGTCAATACAGGAGATCGCCGATCGGCTCTCTTTCCCGGATCAATCCTATCTGGGGCGATTCTTCAAAAAATATACGGGTGAATCACCCTCGGCTTATCGCAATGGGCGGACGACCTGATTCCGGCAGGCGTTCGGGCCGGACAGTGATCCGGCCTTGTATGACAGGACG
>JAHZDG010000034.1:12014-21029 GCA_019422485.1 Alistipes sp.
GGACGGGAGAGAACTTGGGTTTAGGCGGGCTGTGTCTGTCCGTTTCTGAAGCAGGATTTCAGGACTTCGACAATGGCGCACAGGTCGCACAGCGTACCGAATTCACGTTCGAGACGGGCGCGGTCGGTAATGGCGTGCCAGATGCTGGCTTCGAAATGGTTGGTCGCATCGGCGATAGCGATGATCAGCTGATCGCCCCGGAAGCTCAGGGTCAGCCCTTCGCCGAAACGTTGATCCAGTTGAATAATGCGTTCCATCAGTAGCGGAGTCAGCAGATAGCGGGCTTCGACGGGGTCATTACCATAGACGTCGAATCGTTTTTCAAATTCGGGCGATTCCAGTTTGACACGCGGGAAGCCGAAGCGCAATTTGATCCAACGGTTGCGATAGACGGTCGTATTCCCTTGGAACGAGCGGCCGAGATCAGCCACAAATAAAAATCCTCGAAAAATATCGACCCAATGGGTTCGGGTTCGTCCTTTGGAGTCCGTAGTGGTACGTCGTTCCTGGGCATGGACTTCGGCGAAACGGAAATGTGTATTTTGCGTTTCGCCTTCGACCAGATCCTCGGTTTGATAGCGATCGGGTTGGACTCCGAACAGTCCGCTGAGATTGAACAGACGCTCTTCGATGCCCTCCTGGGGAGTATAGCGTGCTCCGGGGGAGGCGGCATCGACCAGTGCGGGAACAATCTGACTTTTATAGAGTCGATTGAGTACGGCGCTTTGGGCTTGAATCGTTCCGATGAATACCCCAATGCCGGCGACGATGGCGATGGCGAGTCCGCTCCATTCGATCCACAGATACAGGGCGATGCCTCCGGCGATTCCGACGATCAGTCCGTAGAGCAGACCGCGGAGAATGCCTTGTTTTTTCAGTATTTGTCGATGGGATTCGAGTTGTTGCAGGGTTTCGCTCAGGCGGGGAAAAATCGATGCGGCATCAGCAGACATAAACGGATATCGAATGGATTAAGTGAAGTGCAAGATACGAAAAAGCCCGGAAATCCGATAGGCTATGATGGTTTTACTTTGGTGAGACCTGCGGATACGCTTTCCCATCCATTGAAAACTATGTATGGTGTCCGGATGCGGGAATGAAACGCAGAATCCGAAGATTCCCGCATACAAGAATAGGTTTTCGGTTTAGGGGCAGTCATGGTTTGAAAAAAGCCCCGTCCGAAAGGGAACGGGGCTTTGATGAGACTATTCGACACGTTGGAAGGCTTCTTGGGGTTGGCCTGTCCAGCGGTATAAATAAAGGGTAGAGCTGTTGTGTTTGCCGTCGGAGCCGTTATCGGGATGGGAAATGTACCAATACCCATCTCCCAGAGCACAGAGTCCGGTCGTGCCCTGTTCGAAATGCCAGCCGCGAATGCCGCTCGCGGGATCTTGCAACCCCTCTTCGCAAAGAGAGAGAACCTCCCCGCGAACCGGGGTGTTGAAACCTTCCAGCCGGGCTTTCCGAGCCGGTTTCGAACCGTCGATGGCGAACAGCGAATAGTTGGGATAGGCTGATTTCTGTCCGCGGTACACGGCGGCCAGCCAACGGTTCGAAGAGGGATCATAGGCCAGATTCTGAATACCGTAGGAGGTGTTGCCCGTACGGACGAAATATTTGTGCAGAGGGGCCGATGGTCCGCTGCGATGCGGAGCTTTTTGGGTGAGCACCTGTTCGTAACGTCCCCAGTCACTTACGTCGTAGGAGAGAATCACCTGATAGTCGTTGTCCGTACGGGTGGTGTCGCCATAGACGCCGTAGGCAACGTTCAGATAGGCTTTTGAGTCTTTGGGTTTGCCGAAGGCCGGGCCGAAAGCCACGCCGTCGATCCCCGAACATCCGAAACGATGTTTCACTTCCCGGCCGCCGTTGACGGTCTTACCGTAATAGTCATCAACCACTTCGCCCAGGTAGACCGTACTCATCACGCCGTCCGTTTCGGCATTCATGCCGGGTCGGGTGATGCGACTTCCGTCGAAAATGGCGATATAGAATCCCGAAGGACGTTCTTCACTGGTCGGAGCATCGGCGTTTAACGAGCGGAGAATGCCACGTCCGATTTCGTCGTTCTTATACTCCAGGGAGCCGTAGATGCGACCGTCGGCCGGATTGGTGGTCAGGCAACCCAGGTGGCCGGTCATGCCGACGACGCTGCCGATGAGTTTGCCGTGCAGGTCGGTTTTGAGCAGTTCGGTGGTGAACGAAAAGTAGATATATCCGTTTTTCAGGTCGACGGCAATGCCCTGCACATGGAAGGGGCCTTGGGTGCCCGAAAAGATCGAACGGGGTAATTGGCTCAGGTCGAGCGTTTGTTCGGAGTTGGAAGCGGGAGCGGTCTGTTGGGCTGAAACCGGGCCCTGGAAGCCCAACAGCAGGGCGAACAGTAAACAAGAAAGGAAACCTGTTTTCATGGATGTATAGGTGTTATCGAATGTCAAAAAGGATTCTATGGACAAAAATAATCAAAAATGCAGGGCTTTCCAGTGGCGGCCGAAAAAGAAACGATAAATTCATGTCGTCACAAAGTCCGGAAAAAGGGAGCAGTGAGCCGGGAGTCATTTCCTCAATGATGCAACGTTGAAAGAGGTGGGGTAACATGCTGGAGGCCGGTATTCCGGAAGAAACCTTTCTGCGGAATATCGTGTCGGTGTATAAGGTGTCGGTCTCCGGACCGCCTGTCCAGCCCGGAAAACCGTAAAGATATATACCGCGTGTCGCGGGCCGCGGAAGAATGAGGACTCTCAGCCCGTTTCTGTTCTTTTATTCGGGGTGGTGGGGTGCCGAAACGGGGTGATGTTTTTTCCGGATGCGCGTCCACCACAGATAGTACCCGCTCAGGGAGAGCATGCCGCCGATGAGAGCCGACAGAAAATAGAGAATTTTGGTGATCCAACCGCCCCACGATCCGGTGTGAAAGGCATAAAATCCGGAACGTACCTGTTTGGATCGTTCGGGTTTCCGATTCGGGGTGAGGCTGGTTTCGCTCGTGGGTTGAGTCTCGATCAGCCAGCGATCGGTTTTCTTACCCAGCCATCCGTGGGCTACCTCGGCGGTATTGGCTTTCAGTGTAATGGTTTGGTAAGAGGAGTAGTGGCCCTGCAATTCTTGCCAGGCACGATCCCACAGCGTATAATCGGAGGTTGTGTTTGCTTTGTTTGTCGAAGAGGAAGATGAGGTGGTGGAGGTTTTGACTGCAGCGCGTTGTGGTTTGACCCCGAAAAGTCGGTAGGCGGCCGTCTGATACCATCCGAAAGACCATGTGAGACCGGTCAGTGCCATGATGCATAAGAAAAGCACGGTGCAAAAACCCAATGCCACATGACTATCGTGCCAAAAACGTCGCTGTCCTTGGTGACAAGCGATCTGAAACCGTTGTTTCCACAAGTTCCGGTGTCGGGGCCACCCGATGATCACTCCGCTGATCAGAATGACCACCATGGCCAGAACCGAAATCCCCACGATGGTTTTACCGAGAGTTCTGGCGCCTCGTTGCGAGGGTGAGTCCAGCAGCCAACGGTGCATTTTGAGCATGACCTGGAAAAACGGATATTTGGGGCTCCAACCTTTGACGGATCCCGTGTAGGGATCGACCAGCAGGGCGCGGTGTGAGGTTTCGGCGAAGTAGGCCCAACAGATTTTTTCTTTGTCGCCGGAGAATTTCAGACTGGTTAATTGTAAAGAGTCGCCGGTCTGTTGGCGGATTTTGTCGGCCAGTACCGATGGCGGCAGGACGGTATCTCCTTCCTGGTATTCGACGCGATACAGAGGGCGATTCAATGCCTCGGTGATCTCCTGTTCAAAAACCAAAGCGGCTCCGGTCCAACAAACCAGGGCCAGTACCAACCCGAAAGGCAACGATAACCATAAATGCCATTTTCTCCACCCAGCCTTCATGTCTTTCTGTGATTTTAGTTGATGTGCTGCGATCGGCCGTTCGGCACGATTCTCGGACCGTATATTCCTATAAACGCAAAAATAGACATTTTTTGGGTGTTTGAGAGGAATAGTGTTTTAGATTTGTGGTGAGGTGATTTTGTAAGGTGTTGATTAAGTGTGATTGTTGCGCATTGACTGGTGGATGTGAAATGCTTGTTTGGGAGGGCGAATTATAACGTGTGGTATTTTTGTAGAATCAAAAGAAAAGTTATTTTTGCGAAAATTTTCACAATATCAGTGTGTAAAGATACGTATATAACATACCTGAAACCTCTAACTTCGAATTGATACGGGTAACGGCTGGGCCGGATGACATTCCCCAAGGCTGGGCCTCCAACCGTAAATCTCATGCTGATTTAAGAAAAATTATTAAAACATTTTGAACGTGAAACAATCCGCCATCCGATTCCTGGCTGCTCTGGGAATCCTCCTCCTGACGAATTGCGCGTCCGAAAAGGAACAGTATGCCCCGATCGGAAACGAGGGTTACCTTCAATTGGTGTTTTCTCAACCGGAAACCCGGACAGATCTCTCTGCGGACGGTTCCGGGACATTTCGTGAGGGAGACCGCGTAGGCCTTTATATCGATAACGGGAGCGAAATTCGGTACCGCGAATTGACCTATACTTCCGGTGAGTGGCAACCTCGCCTGAAGCGCAGTGCTTTTGGTGAGGGGCAACTGAAACTGTCGGCGCATTATCCGGTGCAGGTCACAGCCGAGTCCTCCGACCCGACACAACATCCCTTTCAGATCGCGTTGGACCAAAGCGAGGCCGAGGGGAATCCATCCGATCTGCTCGTTTCACAGGTGGCGCTGGAAGCGGGCAGTTATCAGGCTCGGTTGATTTTCCGCCACGCGATGCATCGCTTGCAGATCTCCTGCGGCGGGAGCACGGAGGGAATAGCGGTGACCGTTCGTAGTCAAGTGAACGGTACGGTCAATTTGCTGACGGGAGAAACGACCCTGTCGCAGGGGGATTACCAATGGATCGTTCCGGCGCAGAACAGCGACGGGAGTTACGAGGCGATTATCTATCCCCAGCCGGCTTCTCCTTATCGGACCGAAGAAGAGGGTCTGTTGAAACTTCATAAAGACGGTTCAGAGGTATATTACAAGGCTCCGGAAACCATGTCGGGAGGTATGGCGCTGGAGAATTTCGAGGCAGGGAAACAAACTTCGATCAATCTGTCGATCCAGGCTGCACGACCCGATTATGCCAATCAAACGCGTTGGGTTTATGGTGTCCATGCGCCGGATTTTCCGGGAAAAGAAAATATTCCCACCTATCCTCCTTATGTGAACAAATTTCCGGAAGGAGAATGGTTCCGTTTCAATTGGACGATCAGTGAAGAGCAATATCTTACATGGAAAGCCGGATGCGGATGGTATGATTGCAATAAATCAGCAGACTATAGCGAGAATGACCAAAATATGTGTTGGGCAGCCTCGGCGTCCAATTTGCTGATATGGTGGATGGAAAACAATAAAGCGTATATCGAAGCCTATACGAGGGAGTATGGTTCGAGTGTGACCACGACTTCCGGACGGGTTGTGGAGCGTCCTTCTTCCGAGTTTTTGCCTTTGTATCCCAATCTGCCGGATGTTAGCACATGTAACCGAGCTCCTGTGTTTGAGTTTTTTAAACTCAGTTTCCCGGATAAAGCCAGTTGGAATTCTTCGGGAGTGAATTGGTTTCTGACGGGGAATACCCGTAATTTACAAACTCAGGGTATTTTAGGTTTTCCTGGCTTTTTTCATGAGGTATTTAAGACGACGGATATCATTGCGACAGATGCTCCTCGTCATCCGAATCGTGAAAAATTCAATGACTTTATTGTCGAAGCGTTGAGCAATAATCAGGCTATTGGGTTTAGTCCCATTGATATTGCTGGTCCTCGTACGGGGATGCATGCCATGGTGATTTGGGGCGTAGAATTCGATGAGAATGGGCAGGTGGCCTATATTTATTATTGCGATAACAATTCTTCCGACCAGGATGCTAATGGAGCGGTTGTTAGGCGTTACAAGGTGGTGTATGATACGGATCCTTCCTTGTCTGAGATCAATCCACAGCTATATACCTATGTTCAACCTTTGGATAATGAGGAGGGAATCGTGATGAAAAAATACAAAGTGGGTGCCCTTTGTGCCGTTGATTTGCGTCGGGATATCTGGCGTCAGAAATATCCGGATATCCAACCGTAATCCGTGTTGAATCATAAAAATACGATAATAGATATGAAAAGATGTTTGTATGGATGGGCCATGATTGCCCTGGTGGGATTGAGCGCCTGCAGCAAAGAAAACCCGACCGAGACAGATCCTCCCAAACTCGAAATTCGGGCTGATATTGCGGCCGTGACGAAAGCTCCGCAACTCAATGAGGATGGTAGCGGTACTTTTGTTTCGGGGGATGCTTTTACGGTATTGAGTCACCATCCGATCTCGGAGGCTACTTCTACGTTCGATTATCAGGTGGGGGCTACCGAAATGTACTGGCAGAATCTGAACTTGCCTTCCGATCAGGGAACCGTCGACTTTTTTGCGTGTTATCCGACTCAATCGCTTGCGGATGGGAGCTTCGATTTTGACTTGGAACAGGTTGAAAATCCCGATCTGTTATTGGCTTCGACCCAGTCGGTGAAAATCGGAACGGAATCGGTGGCAATGACATTCCAGCATGCCATGCATCGGCTGGTTGTCCGTTTTTCGACCGATCCGTCGTATGCTTCGGCGGCGGATATTCAGACGATCTGTACGGCCAAATCGACCTGTCGTGTTAATCTGCGGGACGGGAGCATCGATAATTCCTCGACCCGGAAAGCCTCCTTTACGAGTTACGGGCAGACGGCAACGTTTTTGATCGTTCCGCAGAAAAGTTCCGATGTGTCGCTGACCATTCACGTGGGATCGGATATCAAGACGATTCAACTCAGCGATTTGCTTCCCTCGATCGATCAGTTGGAGACCGGCAAGCAGCTTTCGGTTTCTCTGTCGGTCAAAGAGGGTAAGGTGGAACTCGAAGGGGCTATGATCGAAGGCTGGGGTGACCAGGGCTCGATCAATGGCAGTATCATTATGTAAGGAAGGTGAAAACAGGGCCCGGAAAAGTAACCGGGAGCCGGAATCTAATGGCTTGAATTTTTTCAGGACGTCCAAGTGGCGTCCTTTTTTGTTTTAGCGGCTTTTGTCTCAGGAGATTTGGGAAGAGTGGAACTGTGAGCTTATGATTCTCTGAAACGGCGGTCCGAGAAGCGATGCTTTGAAAACGAAAAAATCTGCGTAATTTTGAAATTCCTTTTATAAATATAACTAACCCGATTCGTCGTGAGATAAGCATTCTTTTTTGCGACGGAAAATTTCATAAGCGTATGAAAAAACTGTTGTATGGCTTTGGGGTCAGCCTGTTGTTGCTGGGAGCTCTGAACACCGAAGCTGCTTCTCGTGGTCCGCTCGATTTTTATGTTTCGACACAGGGCAGTGACCAAAATCCCGGTACCCAATCACAACCTTTTGCTTCGCTGGAAAAGGCGCGTGATGCGATACGTACCTTGAAACAGACTTCCGGTTTGCCCCGAGGCGGGGTACGTGTGATTGTACAGCCGGGAGACTATCTCCGCTCGACGACCTTTCGGCTCGAGGCTGAAGATAGCGGAACGGAAAAATGTCCCATTCTCTATACGGGACTGCATAAAGATTCGGTGCGCTTCCTCGGAGGTCATCGTCTGACGGGGTGGAAACCGGTCAGTGATCCGGCTGTTCGGGAACGTCTGGATCCTCAGGTGCGGGACGCTGTGTATGAATGCGATCTTACGCAGCTCGGGATTACCGATTGGGGTGAGGTGGCTACGGCACAAACCGATACCCGCCGGGCCGATCTGTTATGCAATGGCCGATATATGTCGCTGGCCCGCTATCCGGATGCGGGTGAGTGGGTGCGCATTGCCGATGTGCCGATGAATGGCCCTAAAAAATATTTTTACGACGGGATTACCCATTACGGCCGCTTTACCTATGACGGCGACCGTCCCTCCCGTTGGAAAGATCAGAGCGACATCTGGATGCAGGGCTATTGGGTGCATGACTGGCGAGACGGCATTCATCACGTGGCCCGCATTGACACGCTTCAACATGAAATCTATCCCGAACCGCCTTATCATGTGTACGGCTATCGCAAAGGGCAGCGTTACTTCTTCCTGAATGTCTTGGAAGAGTTGACCGTACCGGGCGAGTGGTACCTGGACCGCCGTCAGGGAAAACTTTATTTCTATCCGCCTTGCCCCATCGAACAGGCTGAGGTGATTTTCCCGGAAATGGAGGTTCCGATGATACGGATGGACAGTACGTCGTTTGTGGCCATCGAAGGTTTGACGCTGGAGGCCTCTCGTCATGGCGGAATCGTGATGCGGGAAGGTCACCACAATGAAATCCGCGGATGTGAACTGCTCAACCTGGCTCATCTGGGAATTGACATCGAGGGCGGAACGGATAATGGCGTACAGAGTTGTGATCTGCATGAACTGGCCCAGGGGGCGATCAAAATCACCGGTGGTGATCGCAAAACCCTGACTCCCTGCCGCCACTTTATCGATAATACCGAAATCTACCACAACGGACAGATTTTCCAAACCCAGACTCCGGCGATTGAAATGAGCGGGGTAGGGATCCGGGTGTCTCACCTGTTCCTGCATGATACGCCTCATACGGGGATTTTCTATTACGGGAATGACCACGTGTTCGAGTATTGTGAATTCACCCGGATCGCTCAGCAAACCGGGGATGTGGGCTGTATCTACACGATGGCCGACTGGACTTTCCAGGGGAATATCGTTCGGTATAACTATTTCCACGACATCCATAGTCCCGGACATCTGGGCTGTTTTGCCGTCTATCCCGATCTGCCCAATGGCGGGATGCACGTTTATGGCAATATCTTCTACAACATCGACTGGGTGTTCCACACCAACAGCGGACGTGGAATGTTGATCGAAAACAACCTGATGCTCAAAACGAAGGGGATCAGTTATAAAATATGGCCCTTCAAGCAGATCTTTTTCCCGAACGGGGCTTGGCGTATC
>JAHZDG010000034.1:21039-23516 GCA_019422485.1 Alistipes sp.
CACATGGAAGAGGTCAATTATTCCCAACCGCCTTACGTGACGCGTTATCCGTTGCTCAAACAGCTCCATGAAGATATGCAGCAGAGCGATTCGACGGTTCGGGTGATGGAACGTCAGCTATGTAAAGACAACCTGATTCGTCATAATATCGCTACGGGAGAGGTATTCCTGCGCTTTATCGGGGAGGTCGATTTGGATCAGGTGGAGGTTGAAGATAACCTGATCGCCAGTCAGATAGCTTATACCCACTCGCCGATCAACACCTACGATGACTTCAACTCCTACACCGACAACGATCCGGCGGTGATTGCTCGCCTCGACGCACAACAGAACATCCGGATGGAGGGGGATCCCGGAATCGTCGATCCTCAGCATGGAGACTTCAGTTTCCGTCCCGGATCCCCGGCTGCAAAATTTGCTTTCAAACCGATTCCGGTGGAAAAAATCGGCCTTCAGCCTGATCGGTATCGTCCGGATTTGACGCCGAGACTGGCTCCTAAACGTTAAGAAACGGGCACTGTCTGCGTCGGACAAGAAAACGAAAAAATGGTTGTCCGTTCGTATAGTGACAGCGCCAGAGAGAGTTAGATAATTAGATAAAGTGCTGCAGAATGAACTATTCTGCAGCACTTTATTTTAGCCTGTTAGGTAGAGGCGAAATAGGTTATTGGGTGAGCGATGGAAATACGTGAAGGGATAAAAGATTTATTTTCAAGGTAGTTTTTCCTTTCCTGAGGGAATTTGGTACTTTTGCGTTTGGTAAAGTTTTTGCATGCGATAGCCAAAGGCCTGCTTATGAATAAACTGAAACTTTTTATTTTATTGTTATGGAGCGTAGTCTGCACCTTGCAGGCTGCCGCGGAAAATTATCCGATTCGGGGGAGAGTCATTGATCGACTCACCCGCCAGCCGGTTCCTTTTGCGGCCGTTGTGATCGATGGACAAGGCAATAAGGGAACGTCCACCGATTCGACCGGGCGGTTTGTGATCGAAAATGTGATTCCGGGCATCTATCGGCTCAATGCATCGTCGCTGGGTTATAAAACTGCGATCACTTCAGAATATATTGTTTCTGCTGCGACTCCTTTCATTGAAATCGAACTGGAGGAAGATGCGCAGGGGCTGGAAGCGGTGACAGTTACCCCCTCTCCGTTCCGGCGATCGGCCGAAAGCCCGGTGGCCGTGAACGTGATCGGGTTGCGTGAAATCGAGAAAAGTCCCGGCTCGAACCGAGATGTCGCCCGTATCGTCCGTTCTTATCCCGGGGTCTCGTTTTCGCCTATCGGCTATCGGAACGACCTGATTGTACGTGGTGGGGGGCCTTCGGAAAACCGTTTCTTTATGGACGGAATCGAGATTCCCAACATCAACCATTTTGCTACTCAGGGCGCTTCGGGCGGGCCGGTCAGCATTGTCAATGCCGACCTGATCCGTGAGATCAATTTCTATACCGGGGCTTTCCCGGCCGATCGAGCAGGAGGACTCAGCTCGGTGCTGGACTTTCAGCTGCGTGATGGCGATCCTCAGCGGCAGACGTTTAAGGCAACGTTGGGGGCTTCGGAAGTGGGGTTGAGCGGGAGTGGTCATTTCAGCCCCAAGACGACCTACCTTTTTTCACTGCGGCAATCCTATCTTCAGATGTTGTTCAAAATGTTGGGGCTGCCGTTCCTTCCCAATTACATCGACGGTCAGTTGAAGATCAAAAGCAAACTCTCGCCGAAAGACGAATTGACGGTCTTGGCGCTGGCCGGGATCGACAATATGAAGCTCAATACCGATGAAAAGGGGGAAAGTGCCGAATATTTGTTGAGTTATCTGCCTCAGCTCAAACAGGAAACCTTTACGGTGGGGGCCTCTTATCGGCATTATGCCGGGGCTCACGTTCAGACCGTTTCGTTGAGTCACACCTATCTCAATAACCGGAACCTGAAATACCTCAATAATGATGCCTCGTCGGAAGAGAATCTGATGCTGCGTCTGCGGGCAGTGGAACAGAAGACCACCTTGCGGGCCGAAAATCGCACCTACTTGGGGCGTTGGACCTTGCGTGAAGGTATCGAGACGAGCTATTCCCAATATAACAATCGCACTTTGCAGCGTCTTTATACGGAGTCAACACAGATGTCGGACTATCACACCTGGTTGGGAACCGTGGGGTGGGGCCTCTTCTTCGGGGCCGATTATACGTCGGCGGACAAACGTCTGACCGCTTCGGTGGGGTTGCGGGCTGACGGTTGTGACTATTCGACCCGTATGCAGCAGTTCTGGCACCAGCTCTCTCCCCGGGCCTCTATCTCGTATGCGCTGAGCGAACATTGGTCGGTGAGTGCCAGCAGCGGGATCTACTACCAGTTGCCCGCCTACACCGCCTTGGGTTTCAAAGATGCATCCGGAGTGCTGGCTAACCGCAATTTGAAATACATGCAGGTCTGGTCCAATTCGGCCGGATGTGACTGGCGGGGGAAAGATCGGTTGAT
>JAHZDG010000035.1:0-4008 GCA_019422485.1 Alistipes sp.
GGCCGCCGATCGGGAATATCTGTGGAACGACCGGGATGCACAGGATGACAGCATTTCACCGTTCCGTCCGGCTTCGATCACCACTTCGATTGGCCGTCTCAGCGGAATGGCGGTGGCTTGGGCAACGCCCGGGTCGGTGTACTACCACAATGACAGCTTGAAAAACGATGTCATTGCAGGTATGGAGTGGATGTATGCCAACAAATGGAGCCCCAAATACCCCATGTATGGAAACTGGTGGGACTGGATCATCGGTATGCCCTATTCAGTGAACAATATGCTGGTGGCTCTGTACGACGAATTTACGCCGGAACAGCGGGCCAAATACATCGAAGCCTTGGATTTCTATGCTCCGGGGGTGACCTACGAAGGGGCATCGACCGGTGCCAATAAGATCTGGCAGTGCTATTCGATGGCTCTGCGCGGTATCCTGGCACACGATCCCGCTAAGATAGAGATGGGGATTCAGGGGATCGACTCCGAATTCAAATATGTGGATACGCACGATGGTTTCTATCGCGACGGTTCGTTCCTGCAACACCAGTGGCACCCCTATACGGGCGGTTATGGTGCCGGAATGTTGGGCGATATGGTCCGCGTTATCCAATTGGTGGATGGCTCGCAGTGGGCAGTTGATCCTTCACACGTGCAGATGATTGGCGAATGGGTGGAAAATTCCTACCTGCCGCTGATTTATCAGGGGGCGATGATGGATTTGGTACGCGGTCGTGAAATCGCGCGTCAGGCCGCTTCGGACCGTTCGACCGGCCACCGTATCCTGATGAGTGCCTACAATGTGGCGAAACTCTCGCCGAAAGAGGTGCAGGATCGGATCCTCGCCCGGGTGAAATATGAGATTCTGTCCGATCACTATCGTGATTTCGTGACCAACGATGTGCCGACCTGGCAGTTGGACGAAGTACGGGCTTTCCTGGCCGATGACCGCATTCCGGCCCAGGCCCCGAAGCCTTATCTGAAACAGTTCCCGATGATGGATCGGGTGATGTATGTTCAGCCGGGCTTTGCCTTTGCGCTGGCGATGTCGTCGAGCCGCATCGAAAATTATGAGTCGATCGATACCGAAAACATGATGGCCTGGCATACGGGCGACGGGATGACCTACTTCTATAACGGAGATCAGACCCAGTATACCGATCAGTTCTGGTCGACGGTGGACTGGTATCGTCTGCCGGGGACGACCGTGGATCAGAAACGCCACGAAGTCAAATCGCTGCCCTTCGGGAAGGGTGTGCTCTATGCCGATGGTTACAAGAGCCCTCACAGCTGGGTCGGCGGTTCGTCGATTGAGGGACTGTACGGCATTTCGGGCATGTGGTTCCAGGACGAAAAGAGTACGTTGCAGGCCAAGAAGAGTTGGTTTGTGGCCGGCGATCAGGTGGTTTGCCGGGGAACGGGCGTGACCAGCCGCGACAACCTGCCGGTGGAAACGATTGTGGATAATCGCAAACTCTCCGGAACCGAAGCGGCTGTGGTGGCCTCCGACGGTCAGTCATTGGACAAGAACGGCCAGCTGACGTTGGTGAATCCGAGCTGGGTGCAGTTCCAGACCTCGACGCCGGGAACCGCTGTCGGATATTACTTCCCGCAGCAGGAAAAGGTGCAGGTGTTGCGGGAAAGCCGGACCAGTTCATGGCGTGCCTTCACGAAGTATGGCGATCCGACTCCGGTGACCCGTGATTACTTTACGATGTGGGTAGATCATGGCAAGAATCCGCAGGGCGGTACCTATGCCTATGTTGTATTGCCGGGTCTGTCGGCCGAACAGACGAAGGCTTATGCCGAAAAACCGGGTGTGAGCGTGCTGTCGAATACGCCGGCCGTACAGGCGGTGCGTGCGGAAGCCGAAGGGGTGACGGGTATCAACTTCTGGGAAGCCGGTACGTTGGCAGAAGCCGGTGTCAGTGTGGATGCTCCGGCTTCGGTGACCTTGCGTGAAGATGACTCGCAGCTGGTGGTCGGCTTGAGCGACCCCACGATGTTGCATGAGGGCGAAATTACGCTGGAAATCGCCAAGACGGTTAAAGGCGCCTTGGGTGAAAATCCGAACGTGAAGGTGTTGTCTCTCTCTCCGCTGAAATTGCAGGTGAAGGTGACTGGCGGTATGGGAGCAACCTTTGCCGTAGCCTTTGAAAAATAGATCATTTCCGATATGGGGCGGGACCGGGGATTCTCTCGGTCCCGTTTTTTATGTGAGCATGCGGGGACAGAAGGGGCGTCTTGATAGACGGGAAAAGAATGCTGGAAAGGCTTCGATTTCGAAACCTACAGGAATTTGCACGGAATAAGGAAAATTCGTATCTTTGAAAGTCGTAGTCGGTATGGATTACAGACTGAACGGAAATTGTAATTGTAAGAAACCCAATAAAAAACAAGGACCATGAAAAAGATCAACCTGAAACAAGCCGCTCTGGCGGCTGTTGCCCTGGCAGGGGTCGCTTGCTGTGGCAATCAAAATTCACAAAATGCAGCCGCACAGGCCGCTGACTCAACCGCTGCGAAAGATTCGGTATGCTATGCGGTGTATGACCCCAATCAACCTCTCAATCTGAAAGATATGCCTATTTTCTGGGAAAACGACAAAGCTGAAGTTACGCAGGTAAATGCCTCGACGACTCGCAAATTGAACTATTTGAATGATTTGATGGTCTGCATCGTGGACATCAAAGGCCCGCAGGCTGAACCCGATCCCGTTCACTCGCACGTGGCTGAACAGATGAGCTACATCGCTGAAGGGGAAGCCCTCGTTATTATCGGCGACCAGAGCAAAAAACTTAAAGCCGGCGATATCTTTGCCGTGCCTTCGAATGTGCCCCATACGGTACAGGCTTTGGGCCCTCGTTTGCTGCTGATCGACAGCTTCAACCCCATCCGCGAAGACTTTTTGACGAAAAAATAGGCTGAATGCGCTGATTCCGCTAGGGAAGAGGTGAACGCGATTAATCGCATCGGAAAAACCTTGGTACTCGGCGGAGCAGAGTTCGCAAACAGTGTATATACTAACCCGTTCCCGCAGCGATACTCCGGATGGATCGTTCGCTGCGGTGAATGTTTAAAAGCAAGATGACTATGAAAACCAATTTTTCGTTGCGGTACGCCACCAACCCGACCGACGCCAAAACGTATGATACGACTCGGCTGCGTCAGGAATTTCTGGTGGAAAACCTGATGACTGCCGACGAGATCAATGTCACCTATTCGATGTATGACCGTCTGATCGTGGGCGGTGTCATGCCGGTGGCTGAAAAACTGAAACTCGAACCGGTTGATATTCTGCGGGCCGAGTATTTTACCCAGCGCCGTGAAATCGGGATCATCAACGTCGGTGGAACCGGAACGGTGACCGTGGAAGGCACCCGTTATGAACTGGCCTTCAAGGAAGCGCTGTATATCGGACGGGGCAATAAAGAGGTGATCTTCGAAAGCAAAGACGCCGCTCAACCCGCTAAATTCTATTTCAACTCGGCTCCGGCCCATACGAGCTATCCGACCGTGAAGGTAACGCGCGAAAACGCCGTGATCCTCGAACTGGGTTCGCTCGAAGAAAGCAATCACCGGGTGATTAACCGGATGATCGTTCAGGAAGTGGTGCCGACCTGCCAGCTGCAGATGGGGATGACCGAACTCAAACCCGGCAGCGTATGGAATACCATGCCTCCTCACACCCACGATCGTCGTATGGAAGCCTACTTCTACTTCGACCTGCCCGAAGATCAGGCGGTTTGCCACTTCATGGGGACGATGGACGAAACCCGCCACATCTGGATGAAAAAGGATCAGGCGGTGATCTCTCCGTCGTGGTCGATCCACTCGGCTTGTGCTACGATGAACTATACGTTCATTTGGGGTATGGCCGGGGAAAACCTCGACTATGGCGATATGGACGGCGCCGGAGTAACCGATCTGAAATAGTTCGGACCTCCGCACCCCGGTAAGGATCGCCACGGGATCGCCACGGGATCGCCACGGGATCGCCACGGGATCGCCACG
>JAHZDG010000035.1:4108-8871 GCA_019422485.1 Alistipes sp.
CCACGGGATCGCCACGGGATCGCCACGGGATCGCCACGGGATCGCCACGGGATCGGCCACGGTGCATATCTTCTCAAAGGGCTGCGCCTTCGGGAAAGACGATGCAAACGATCGCAGGGCCGATACGTCCCAAAAGGTGGAGCGATCCGCCTTGAAAATTCAACGACAACGTTAACATTTAAAAGCATAAAAGTTATGGAAAAAGCACTTGAAATGTTCAGCCTGGAAGGCAAAGTCGCTCTGGTTACCGGAGCTTCTTACGGGATTGGTTTTGCTTTGGCTACCGCCTTTGCAAAAGCCGGTGCCAAAATCGTCTTCAACGACATCAAACAGGAGCTGGTGGACAAAGGTCTGGCTTCTTACAAAGAACTGGGTATCGAAGCCAAAGGTTATCTGTGCGATGTAACCGACGAAGCTCAGGTTCAGGCTATGGTTGCCGACATCGAAAAAACGATCGGTACGATCGATATTCTGGTGAACAACGCCGGGATCATCAAACGTATCCCGATGCATGAAATGAGCGCTGCCGAATTCCGTCAGGTAGTGGACATCGACCTGAACGCTCCGTTCATCGTTTCGAAAGCCGTGCTGCCCTCGATGATGAAAAAACGTTCCGGGAAAATCATCAACATCTGTTCGATGATGAGTGAACTGGGTCGTGAAACCGTATCGGCTTATGCCGCTGCCAAAGGGGGTCTGAAAATGTTGACCCGCAACATCGCTTCGGAATACGGCGAATACAACATCCAGTGCAACGGTATCGGCCCGGGTTACATCGCTACCCCTCAAACCGCTCCGCTGCGTGAACGTCAGGCCGATGGTTCTCGCCATCCGTTCGATTCGTTCATCATCGCCAAAACGCCGGCCGCTCGTTGGGGTACGCCCGAAGACCTGATGGGTCCCGCTCTGTTCCTGGCCAGCTCGGCTTCGGACTTCGTGAACGGTCACGTTCTCTACGTAGATGGCGGTATTCTGGCTTATATCGGTAAACAACCCAAATAAGTTTAAACCTCAGTAAAAGTCATGAAAAATTTGCTGATTGCGCTGATGGCCGTTTTGTTGGCTGCTTGTGCCGGGGCTCCCAAAGCAACGGTAACGGTATCCAATCCGGCCGATTTCCAGCGCACGAGTCAAACGGTGGAAGTGGCTTGGGATACTCTCGCCGCTAAGATTGCAGGTCTGACCCCCGAAAATGTGGTGGTGACCGATCTGCAGGGAACGCAAATCCCTTCTCAAGTGATCTTCGAAGGAGGTGAAAAACCGCTGACGTTGATTTTCCAGGTGAGCCTGGCCGGTGGTCAAAGCGCTGATTTCAACGTGATCGCCGGAACTCGTAAGGCTTACAAGGCAGAAACTTTCGGCCGCTTCGTTCCCGAACGTCTGGATGACTATGCCTGGGAAAACAATGTGGTTGCCTATCGTATCTATGGCCCGGCCCTGGAAAAGGATATGGTGACCAACGGGATCGACTTCTGGTCGAAAAGCACGCCTGAACTGGTGATCGACGCCTGGTATGAAAAAGACCTGAGCGGCAAAGGAAGCTATCACCTCGATACCGGGGAAGGGAACGACTGCTACAACGTCGGGACGACTCTGGGGATGGGGGCTTCGTCACCCGTATTGGATGGCAAGCTTTGCTACAGCCGGAACTTCGCTTCGTGGAAAACCCTCGATAATGGTCCGGTACGTACCTCATTCCAGTTGACCTATGCACCTTTTGCCGTAGGTGATCAGCAAGTGAGCCTGGTGAAAACCATCTCGTTGGATGCCAATACTCGCTTCAATAAGGTCGTCGATCTCTATACCGGTGATTTCGACACTTTGTCGGTAGCTGCCGGGGTGATCATGCACGATAGCACCGAAGTGAAAGTGGCTGCTGATTGGAGTGCTCTGTATGAACCGGCTTCCGACTCTCGTTCTGGAAATGACGGTTATATCGGCGGTGCTGTGATTCTACCGGGTTCTGCACCCCTCGAAATCGACCACTCGATGACGCGTGTCATTACAGTGAAAGCGGCTCAGCCGATGGTTTATTATGCCGGGGCAGGGACCAGCAAACGCGATATGACCGATGCCGCCAAATGGTTCGATTATGTATCGCAGGCTGCTGCAGAAGTGGCCGCCCCCTTGCAGGTGAGTGTGAAATAAACTGAACGCTCAAATATAAGAAGAGCCGTCCTGAGGGGCGGCTCTTCTTTTTTATGCCTGTGGAAGATGGCGGAGACTTTGGGGGCTTGTCTGTCGGTGATCGTTCGGTTTGTCGAGTGGTAGTGCTGAGCGTTGGGGCCTCTTTACTTGGTGTGTTTTTTTAGATGGGTCGCTTTGTAGCCTTTGAGTGGTGTGGTGCGGATTTTTTGTGTATCGGGACCCGTAGTTAAGCGAAAATGGGTATGGTGGAGGTTTATTCTGAGCGTGAATCGGCATAGTTTTGAGAGGTTTAATCTAAGAAAAACACCGATCCGGAGCTTTAGAGAGCAACCAGATCGGTGTTTTTATGGAGAATAACTGGAGGGTTATTGTTGTGCGCGACCTTTGCGTTTATGGGGATCGTTAATCAGAATGCCGATCGAAACCCCGATCTTATTCGGCAACCATTCAGCCGATCCGTTCCATGGATCGGGATGTTCGGGCTGCTCGCTACGGTGCGGCGTCATGATGATTTCCCCTTTATTATATACATGGCCTCCTTCGACCACTCCATCCACGAGGGCATATCCGTTGTAACGTGAGTTCGTGTAGGCAAACCCGAAAAAGGCGTCCAGAATCCATTTCTCTTTGAACCGCCATTCATATCCGCCGACAATTCCACCCATGAAACCGTAGCCTTTGGATGAGGTGTTTTTGAAACCCAGTTTGCCGCCAGAAAAGGTCGGTTTCGTCATGTTAAAGGCCATCATGCCGAAATTGGCTCCAATATACCATCCGCTATTGTGTTGTTTGAAGTAATAGCGGTATTCGTTCAGGAAAATGCCGAATAACATGGGCTTGTTCACCCCATTATGCTTGATGGAGGACCAAGGCGAAATCACCAGTTCGGTTTGGAAGGTGGAATGGGGTGAAAGCGTAAATTCTACGGCCGGATTGATGACTCCCGCCAGAGCATATAAACCGTTCAGTTTGACATAGCTTTGAGCGGATCCGGAACCACTCACTCCCGTGAATACAAGGACGGCCATGAGGCCAATCATCCATTTTTTCATAACGGCGAAAAGTTATTTCGCTAGGTTAACCAATGAGGCAATCATAGCTGCCAAGGAGGTGGTAGAAGATACCATACCCATGACTTGTCCCAGAGTATTGGTGGCTTTCTTCTGTTTAACCGGAACGACGATTTCGCAACCGGGTTCTACTTTGGGGTAGTTTTTGCAGAAGAAACCGGTCCGGGTGGCGGCCACTTTCCCATTCATGTAGATGACAAAGGGACGACGTCGAGCACCATCGCGATATCCTCCGGCTTGAGAAATATAACTTTTGAGTTTCGGGGATGCGAATGTGGTAGTATTCGGATAGAGTACACTGCCCGATATTTTGACCGTGCTATTGTATTTGGGTATCAGAATTTGATCACCATCGCGTAAAATAATGTCGTCACTGCAACCCGGGTTAAGTAGGGCTTTTTCAATGTCTACCCCGATCGGATAAACCGAATCGATTTGCAAATCTTCTTCGGCAACGGCGTTTTCTTCATCACGCGCCATTTTAAGCATGGCTTCTACTTTTGCTTTTTCGCTGTCGGTCATCATTCGTTTGATGCTGGCTCCACGGACATAAGCCTCGGGGGTAACTCCGCCGGCTTTTTGAATGACGTCGGAAAGACGTTCTCCCGCTGAAGCCAATACATAATCTCCGGCATACAGGACTTCTCCCATGATCGTTACGCTTTGCTGTTCGCGATAACCCGGAGAACGACGAATATAGATTTCATCGAATGGCATCAGGGTGAATCGGTTGGCTTCCGGAGCGATAGCTAGATCTCCCGTGATGGAGAATGTATGAATGTCGGCCGTACGACTGGTATAGGTAGTCGAGTTGGGGTCTTTGATGCGGCGAGCAATTTCGATATTGGCATAAGAGGCCGATTCTTTCAGACCACCGCTGCGGATGATAGCATCCTCTACGGTCATCCCTTCATAATAGGGGAGCGTATCGGGACGGTTGACTTCCCCTTTTACGATGATCTGGTAATTTTCCCGCAATTCCAATATGTTGGGAATATACACTACGTCTTCTTTTTGCAGTGGGATGTCAGTGGCTCCGGTTGCAGCCGCCCGTACGTCAAACGGAATGATTTCGTAAGTGAAATCCGGTTTCCGGCGGGTGATCTGACCGCGGGAGGCGAATTCATCCCCGCGTAATCCCTCGGCTTTGGCGATCAGTTGCGACAGGGTTGACAGATTATCCGACAGCTGGTAGTCCCCCGGACGCCATACGGCCCCCGTGATCGTGAGGCGGTTGGCGTAGTCCGCAATGATCTTGTCGACCACGATGCTGTCCCCGTCATACATGACAAAAGAATCGAAGTCGGCCTGATCGACAGTCTGAATACTGTATTGACGGCCTGTTTTACGGAAGATATTCAGGTTGTCGCTGTAGGCATCTCCGGTGAATCCACCGGCATATTCGATGGCATTTTTCAGGGTTTCGCCTTTTTTCAGTTCGTATACACGTTCCCGTTTGATTTTGCCGGTCATCGTTACATAATTTTCGTAGGGAGAAACAATGATCATGTCGTTGTCTTCCAGACGGATATTGGTTTCGTAACG
>JAHZDG010000035.1:8881-19608 GCA_019422485.1 Alistipes sp.
CCGCAATTTGCTGACTGTTGCGGTATACTTTGATAGAGCGCAAAGAACCGATGCGATTGACCCCTCCGGCAGCATAGATGGCATTAAATACCGTGGATAAAGAGGGTAGGGTATAAGTCCCGGGAACCATTACTTCTCCGGCGAGATTGACCGTAATGCTGCGAATCTGCCCTAAACTGACATTGACTTGTGCGCCTTCCATGATTTGGGCCATTCGGCTGGCAATACGTTGGTTGGCTTCTTGCATAGTTAATCCCACCACACTGATCGGGCCGACACCTTGAACGGTGATCGTTCCATCGGGGGTGATTTTCTGTTTAACCTGCATTTCAGAAGCACCCCATACTTCGACGATGAGTTCGTCATCAGGACCCAAGACATAATTTGGAGGGGTAGGCATATTGTAGTTCGGGGCAAAAGTCAGGTTTTTACTGGAAAAAACTTCCCGTCCGAATACCACCGGTAAGGCCCGTTTGATATATTGACCATCTTTGATGACAATTTCATATTCGATGGGCACTGGCTTTTCATATGGAATTTCCTGGGCGTTCAGAAAATTGCTGGTCCCTTGTGTTTGTGCTCCCGAGTTGAGTGCTCCCGATACGCTATTGCTGGTCACACTACTCCGTATATCTTGAATTTGTCCTTCCTGGTCGATTTTATTGGAAATTAATTTTTCCAGTTGAGAGGGGTTGATGCGGTCTAACTCCTCTTGTGTCATATTCCAACGTTTGTTGGAATCGACACTCATCATATTGTTCAACAGCATGCTGTTGCTGAGTGCTTGTGAGGGAAGGCTCCCTTGTTGTGAGGAAAGGCTTTGTTGAAGTTGTTGGAGTTGCGTGCTATTGGTAAGAGATTGAATGTCTGACATAGACAATCCCATAGCTTGCGCTTTTTGCAATAAGGAAGGGTCGATTGTTTGTGCGGTAGTCGTGTTCAGAAGACCACAGATTCCCAGCAGAAAGAGGGTCGCTGGAACCGTCCGTTTCCAAAAAATCATATCTATTTTTGATTAAATTTTTGACGTCGTTTGGCTAAACAATTGATGGTGAAAATCAGGGCAATGCCTAAGAAAAGATCTAATCCGAACAACAGATTGATGTTGATATTTTTCAATCCGAGATTCAGTAAAATAAAACAAGCTTGAATCAGGATGATGATCATGGTACTTTGTATATGAGTCAATCCCAATCCGAGCATTTTATGGTGAATGTGGCGTCTATCAGGATAGAAAGGTGACAGGCCTAAAGACATGCGGACGAAAAATACGCGCAAAGTGTCAAAGGCTGGGATAAAAACAATGCCGAGAAAAACGGCAGGAGCAGCTTGGATCTGGTAATATCCAGCATCGACATTGAGGGCGAAAAATTTCAAGCCGAGAAATGAAATTAAGTAGCCGAGCATCAAGGAACCCGTATCACCCATGAAGATTTTCAGCCGGTTCCCCATGACATTGAAGAAGAAGAAAACGGCGACGACTCCGGCCATGGCCATGGCCATCATGGCATAGATATAGATGCTGTGTGCCCAGAACCAAATACCGAACGTAAACAAAGCTAACATAGATAGTCCGGAACATAAGCCGTCGATTCCGTCAATCAGGTTGTAAGCATTGGTTAACAGTAGAATGACCAACACCGATAAAACGGCTCCTATGGCTGGATGCACATGATGCACCCCAAAGAGTCCGCACAGATCGGTGATTCCCACTCCGGAGCAAATCAATAACACGGCAGCGATGAATTGAGCCATCAGTTTATTGCGGTAGGAGAGCCCGGAAAGGTCGTCGGCCAAACCGATGCAGAATAAGACCGTTGCTCCTGCCAGTAAAAACATTAGTTCTTGAAAGGCTTTCAGCTCAAACAGCGGCGAGATATCCATGCCGTAGTAGTAACGCAGTCCGACGGTCAGCGCAAAAGAGAACATGAATGCCGGTAAAAAACTGACTCCGCCGAGGCGAGGAATGGATCCGGTGTGAGATTTTCGTTCGGAGAGATCGTCGAAGAGCTTTTTCTTTTTTGAAATCAGCACAATACGTGGAATAGTCAGCCAGCCGACGCAGGCCGACAACACGAATGCGGCGATCACAAATAAGCTCAAGGTCATGATATAATGATAATTTTACACAAAGATAACGAAAAAAAGGATTATCCAAGTATTTACAATGCGGATTTGCCCGATAAGCCGGTCCGATCTGGCGGCCATTTTTCCCTTTGGGAAACGTGTTTGTCAGGTCTGCCTGTGGGGAAGGACGAAAACGGGAGGTCGGGAGGCGGGGCAAATGACATATTCCGGAAGAATTTTTATCTTTGTCTTGTCTCTATGAAAAGTTAGTTCCATGTATACCGCGCAAAGTCTACGAAAAGAAAACATTGCTGAATATATTTTGTATTTGTGGCAGCTGGAAGATCTCCTGAGGGCCATGCAGTTCAGTCCCGAAGCGATCTATGCCAAGTTGGTGCAGCCTCGGGGCCTGGATCCCGAACAGACGCAGGAGGTGTTCCTGTGGTACATGGAACTGGTGAATCTGTTGCGCGAGGAGGGCAAAGAATCGACCGGCCATCTCGACCATACACTACATCTGATTCAGGATCTGAATGACCTGCATCTGAGACTGTTGGAATTGCCCATCGGGGATAAGTACCGCCAGCTGTATGCCGCCGTTGCTCCGGAAATCCCGTTGTTGAAAAGCAAGTTGAAAAATCCGGATATCAGCGATGTGGAACTGTTTTTTCGGGCCCTCTATTCGGTGGTTTTGCTCCGGATCAAAGGGGAGAAAAACAGCGATGGCTATATCGACGATGTGTTGGGGCTCATTTCCCCGGTGGTCGCCGAACTGGCCACGATCTATCGGCAAATCGAACGGGGCGAAATCGACCTGTTCAAGAAATAATCCAACGCAGACAAGATGCAGTTAGCTCCCGAAACGTTGCTTGCGACGGCTTATTTAGGTAATCAGCATTATTATGCCCGATTGCTGGCCGGAGAGTGCCGTATTGATGTGTACGAGCATTATGTGAAGCAGAGTTATCGCAATCGGTGCGATATCCTCTCCGGAGGAGGGGTGATGAGTCTGGTGGTGCCGGTGCATAACCGCGGAAGTGTCAAAACGCCGGTGCGGGACATCCGGATCGATAACTCCAAACGCTGGCAGCATCGCCATTGGCAGGCGTTGGTGTCGGCCTATCGCAGTTCGCCCTATTTTTTCCATTATGAGGGCCGTTTCGCTCCTTTCTATGAACGTTCCTATACTTTTCTGATCGACTGGAATCTCGATCTGCAGGCGGTGGTACTCGATCTGTTGGGGTATCCGGATCCGGTGCCGTTGACCGATCGGTATGCCGAACCGGTCGATCCGGCCTGCGATTGGAGGCTCGGCATCTCCCCTAAATCGAGGCTTTCGCGTCCTGATCCGGCGTTTACGCCTCCGGTGTATTATCAGGTCTTTAGTGAACGGTTTGAATTTGTGCCCAATTTGTCGGTGATCGATCTGCTGTTCTGTGAAGGCCCGGCCAGTGGCGATCTGTTGCGTCGGGCCTGGAAACCTTGACGGTGCTTCTCCGGAGCGGACTGCGGTCGGAAAGTGACAGCAATTTTTTCGTTGCTGGATGGTCGGGAGAAGGTGAATAAATTTGTGGGACCGGGTGAAATTCGTATCTTTGGACATTCACCGGCGGGAGAAAAACCGCCCTTAACGTTTATCAATCATGGAAGAACAAATTTTGAAAGCACTCGCCGAAAAAGGCGCAATGCGTCCCGGCGAAATTGCCGCAGCACTGGGTGTTGAAAAGGCAGATGTCGATAAAGTTATCAAGAAACTGGCGAAAGAAGAAAAGATCTTCTCTCCGAAACGTTGCTATTACGATCTTAAAAAATAGAACGATGCGTAAGGCAGGGTGGCTCCTCCTTCTGTTGGGAGTAGTAGGGTTGTCGGCATGTCGGGGAACGGCTGCGGGCGACAAGAGCGGTGCGGATCCTGCTGTCCCGTTGATCGTGGGCAGTTATAACATTTGGTGCGGCGCCGAGGAAAAGGAACCTTTCCCGTGGAGTCAACGTCGCGAAAAGATCAAAGAACTGATCCGTTTTTATGAGTATGACTTGTTGGGCATGCAGGAAGTGCGTCCCGAACAGGTGGACTTTTTCCGGACCCTGGACGAGTACGATCTGCTGGGAACCGGCCGGGAAGGCCCCGGCCAGGGAGAACATATGACGATTCTGTATCGCAAAGACCGCCTTCAGGTGCTGGACAGCGCTACGTTCTGGTTGTCCGAAACTCCCGATACGGTTTCACTGGGTTGGGATGCGGCCTATAACCGGATCTGTACCTGGGCCAAGTTCCAGGATCGGCAAAGCGGCCAGGTTTTCTACTTCTTCAATACGCATCTTGACCATATGGGGCCGGTTGCTCAGCTCGAAGGGGCGCGCTTGTTGATCCGTCGGATCGATGAGATCGCCGGATCGGACTCGTTGCCGATTCTCTGTACGGGAGACTTTAATTCGCGGCCCGAGAGTGAACCCATTGCCGTGATGACCCAGCGTCTGCATAGCGCAAAGGCCGTCAGCCAGACCCCTCCGTATGGAGTCGGAGCTACCTATCGGGGACTGAAAGTCGATCCGGCGTTCGATACGTTGAATGTGGGCGAAATCGACTATCTGTTCGTGAATGATCGGGTCGAAGTGCTCAAATTCGGCGTCTTGTCGGATTCCGACGGCCAGTTCTATCCTTCGGACCACCTGCCCTTGTGGGCGCGGGTCCGTTTGCAAAAGTGCCAGTAATTTTTACCAAATCAACCATACATGACAAAAGGAATCATCCACACCGAAAAGGGTGATATGAAGGTCGAATTTTACGACCAGGAAGCCCCGGGAACGGTGGCTAATTTCGTTAAATTGGCGAAGAGCGGATTTTATGACGGGCTTTCGTTTCACCGCGTGATCCCCGATTTCGTGATCCAGGGCGGTTGTCCGCTGGGAACCGGAGCCGGCGGTCCGGGGTATACGATCAAATGCGAAACCTCGGGCGGCAAACAATACCACGATCGTGGGGTGTTGTCGATGGCCCATCGGGGAAAAGATACCGGGGGATCGCAGTTCTTCATCTGCCACAACCGGGCCAATACCGCTCACCTCGACGGAGTACATACCTGCTTCGGGAAGGTGGTCGAAGGGCTGGATGTGATCGATCAGATCCGTCAGGGTGACCTGATCACCGGAATCGAAATTTTTGAAGACCAACCAGAAGCCTAACCCATGGAATTTGAAGGAACTGTCGTAGCCGTACTGCCGGTGGTCAAGGGGACCAGCGCACGCGGCGAATGGATCAAACAGGAAGTCGTCTTCGAACAGCCGGGCGATTTCGGACGCAAGGTTTGTGTGGGTTTCTGGGGAGATCGTGCACAGGAAGCCGGTACGTTGAAACCCGGCGAAAAAGTGTCGATTGCCGCCAATGTGGAATCACGTGAATACAATGGTCGTTGGTATACCGAAGTGCGGGCCTGGCGGATGAGTCGGGTGGCTGCTCAGCCGGCAGCTGCTGTCCCTCCCGCCGATGACTTCCCTCCGTTGGATAGCCTGTCGCCTGAAGAGGGAACCTCTTCGAGCGCTTCGGAAGTAGACGATCTGCCGTTCTAGGAGTGTCTTCGCTAAGGATATAGAAAGAGCCGATCTTAAACAGGATCGGCTCTTTCTATGTATTGATCGGTTGTTACAAAATGCCTTGTTCGACCATGCTGCGGGCCACCTTCATGAAGCCGGCGATGTTGGCCCCTTTCATGTAGTTTACATATCCGTCCGCTTCGGTGCCGTAACGGACACAGGATTCGTGAATCGATGACATGATCTCGTGCAGGCGACGGTCGACCTCTTCTCGGCTCCAGTTGAGCTTCATGGCATTTTGCGTCATCTCCAGCCCCGAGGTGGCGACTCCTCCGGCATTGACCGCCTTGCCCGGCCCGTAAGGAATCCGGGCTTCGATGAACCGGTCGATCGCTTCGGGAGTGCATCCCATGTTGGAAACTTCACCGACATAACGTACGCCGTTGGCAATGAGTCGGGCGGCGTCGTCTCCGTTCAGCTCGTTTTGCGTGGCGCATGGCATCGCAACGTCGACTGCAACCTCCCACGGACGGGCTCCCGCCACGAATTTCGAACCCGGGAAACGTTCGGCATACGGAGAAACGATGTCGTTGTTGCTGGCCCGCAGTTCCAGCATGAAGTCGATCTTCTCGGCATTCAGTCCATCCGGATCGTAAATGTATCCATCAGGACCGGATAGGGTTACCACTTTGGCGCCCACTTCAGTGGCTTTGAGGGCCGCTCCCCAGGCTACGTTGCCGAAGCCCGACAGCGAAACCCGTTTGCCGGCGAGCGTGTCACCGTGCTGGCGCATCATCTGTTCCACAAAATAGACGGCTCCGAATCCGGTCGCTTCGGGGCGGATCAGCGAGCCTCCGAAGGTCATGCCTTTGCCGGTCAATACGCCGGTATTTTCCCGGGCCAGTTTGCGGTACATGCCGTAGAGATAGCCCACTTCCCGGGCCCCGACGCCGATATCACCGGCCGGTACGTCGGTCTCGGGACCGATATACCGCCACAGCTCGGTCATGAAGGCCTGGCAGAAACGCATGACTTCTCCGTCGGATTTGCCTTTGGGGTTGAAGTCCGATCCTCCTTTGGCTCCGCCCATCGGCAGCGTCGTCAGGGCATTTTTGAAAATCTGTTCGAATCCCAGGAACTTCAGAATGCTGAGATTGACGCTGGGGTGGAATCGCAGTCCCCCTTTGTAGGGACCGATGGCGTTGTTGAACTGTACCCGGTAACCCAGGTTGATTTGGACCTGTCCCCGGTCGTCTACCCAGGGGACCTTGAACGTAAAAATACGATCGGGTTCCACTAGTCGTTCGGCGATCTTCAATGCCTCGAATTCGGGATGTTCGTTGTAAACGGTTTCGATGGAGGTCAGTACTTCGCGTACAGCCTGCAGGTATTCGCTTTGGCCGGGGTGCTTGCACTCCAGGGCGGCCATGATTTCTTGTACTTTCATTGCTTGATCGCTTTAAAAGGTTACAGTTCGGTGCCGAAAAGATTCGGCCGCTTTCGAATTTACGGATTTTTCTTCAATTTTCTTCCGGTTTTTTGTGAAATCGCTATTTTTTTCTTTCTGCCGCCGGCCCGCGGGACCCGGAATGAGCCTCTGGATGAAATCCCGAAAAAATCATTACCTTTGTAGAAATTGTGTATTCCGGCCTCTGAGGCCGCCCCTATAGATCCATACATTATGCAAGAAAAAGAATCTCAAGATAAAACCCACGAAGCAGAGAAATGTACCTACGATGTCGGTCGGGGTTGCAGCTTCTCGGGCAGTGGAGAGGAAACCCAGGCGAAAGCCTGCCCCGGATGTTACAAACTCGGTTCGACCGACTGGCTGGAAGGTTTCCCCGAAATGTTTCCGGACGACATCGTGGAAGTCCGTTTTAAAAACACCCGCAAAAGCTACTACCGCAATGTCAATAACCTGCCGTTGAAACGGGGGGATATTGTGGCGGTGGAGGCCTCGCCGGGGCATGATATCGGTATCGTGTCGTTGACGGGCGACCTGGTGGCCCGCCAGATGAAACGGGTGGGCTTCAATCCCCAAAACGGCGAATTCAAGAAGATCTATCGCAAGGCCAAACCTTACGATATCGAAAAGTGGCAGGAAGCTATTGCCTTGGAACATCCGACCATGATCCGTTCGCGGCAGATTGCCGCCGAACTGGGCCTGAACATGAAGATCGGTGATGTGGAGTATCAGGGTGATAAGATCAAGGCCATCTTTTATTATATTGCCGATGAACGGGTCGACTTCCGGGAACTGATCAAAATCTTTGCGGCACAGTTCCGTATCCGGATCGAAATGAAACAGATCGGCGCCCGCCAGGAAGCCGGACGAATCGGCGGGCTGGGCTCCTGTGGACGGGAATTGTGTTGTGCTTCGTGGATTTCGAGCTTCGTGTCGGTGACCACCAACTCGGCGCGCCATCAGGAGATCTCGCTCAATCCCCAGAAACTGGCCGGACAGTGCGGCAAACTCAAATGCTGCCTGATCTACGAATTGGATACCTATCTCGATGCCCGGAAGGATTTCCCCCGCATTAAGGAACCGTTGCATGCCCAGGATGGCGATTATTTCCTGGCCAAAACCGATATTCTCAGCCGAACGATGTGGTTCAGTAGCGATCCCTCTTCGATGACGGGCTTGCGGTCGCTGAGTGTCGATCGGGTTAAGGAGATCATTCGTCTCAATCAGAAGGGAATCAAGGTCGAGCAGTTGGAAGATGCGGCAACCCTGAATGTGCCGGCCGAGCCGACTTTTGCCGATGTGGTGGGCGAAGAGAGTCTGACCCGTTTCGATCAACAGTCCTCGTCGCGGCGTAAACGCGGCGGGCGGAACCGCAATCGCGACAAGGAAAACAACAAAGGCGAAAAACGGACAGATAACCGGACCGAAAACCGTGAACCGAATGGATCCGAAGCGTCGGAAGGGAAGCCTCGTGAAAACGGAGGAGAACGTCCCAATGGTTCGCGGAATCGGAACCGCGGCGGTCGGGGCGGAGCCGAGGCGGTACGTTCGGAGAACCGAAACAATCGGAACGATCGGAATGGCGATCGCAAGGATAACCGCACGGAAGCCGAGAATCGTCCGGCAGCCGCAGCGTCGACGGAATCGCTTCCGGATCGGGGGCGTGAGAATGGACGCGGGGAAGGCGATGCGACCCGGGAAGGCAATCGGAACGGCGCACGGAAGCCTCGTCATCGTGGTCGGGGCGGCAATCGGACGCCGGGAGAGGGTAAGCCGGCCGGAGATCGCTCCCCGAAACCGGGACGTCGTTCGGAAGGCGGACAGGAGCGTGCTCCGCGTGACAACGGATCGGAATCCCGTAACCCCAAAACCGAATAGTACAGGACGTTGAGGTGATGATGCATCGGAAAAGTAGTCGAATCGGGCTTCTGTTGGGAATCGCTGCAGGGTGGGTCTCCTGCCTGCAACCGCATGCGATTCGGATGGTCGATACCGATCCGGCGGCTTGGAATGCCGCTCAGAGCGTGACGGTCTCCTATGACAATACGGATACGGTTTCGGCTCGGGATCTGTGGGCAGTGGTGCGTTTCTGCAACGATTATGAATACGATAAATTCCAGTTGTCGATTACTACCGTGACTCCCGACGGTTACCGGTGGCGGGATACGCTGAGTATGGAGGTGTATGGCCGTTTGCCTCATGTCGGGTTGTATGGTGAGTTGGAACAGCCTTATCGGCATCGGGTCGTCTTGCAACAGACGGGACGCTATCTGTTCGAGTTGGCCCCCGTGATGCCTGATACGGTGACTCGGGGGGTGGCGGCCGTGGGAATCCGTCTGGCCGATGCCCAGACCGAATCGACGCCGGATCGACAACCTGAGGATTCGATGAAATCGGTTGTTTCGGCCGATTCATCTCTGTTAACCCGTTAAATTTCGTTGGATTACCCCATGGGAAGAGGAAAAGATAAATTGCGGCGTTTTGCCGAAAATGCAACGTTTCGCTGCATGGTGCAGCCCGAATTCGAAGAGATATTTCACAAGGATCACCGACTGAAAGGTCATTGGAAACAGGAATTCTTCGGGAATGATCATCCGTTGGTGTTGGAGTTGGGGTGTGGACGCGGAGAGTATACCGTGTCGTTGGCCGAAAAACACCCTGAAAAGAATTTTATCGGGATCGACATCAAAGGGGCCCGGATGTGGCGGGGCGCCAAAACCGCTACTGAAAACGCCATGACCAATGTGGCTTTCTTGCGGACGCGGATCGAATTTATCGACTCGTTTTTCGGCCCGGGCGAAGTGGATGAGATCTGGATCACCTTCCCCGACCCCCAGCTGCATAAAAGCCGGGTGAAAAAGCGTTTGACGGCACCGCCGTTTTTGGATCTGTATGCCGGTTTCCTGCGTCCGGAAGGGGTGATTCACCTCAAGACCGATTGCCGTTATTTGCATGACTATACCCGGGCTGTGCTCGAGGGGAATCATCTGCCGATCGAAGCGGCCAATGTCGATATTTACGGGACGGGCTTCGCCGATGAAAAGCTCTCGATCAAGACGACCTACGAAAAGAAATTCCTGGCACAGGGGATTCCTATCACCTATTTGCGGTGGCGTTTGGAAGGGCGTAGCGGATTCGACTGGATCGAGTACGATGTGCCCATTCCCGAACGGGAAACCCCCTCTTCGGAGCCTCGATAGAGCTCCTGCCGGGGAAGGGTGCCGATTCTGCTCTCCCGCAGTGGAGGTGTCGGAGGCTGCTCCCTGAACAAACTGAAAAATAAAAGAGACCGTTCCTCATGAGGAACGGTCTCTTTTTATGAATGGGCCGAGGCCCTGGAATTACTTGCGAATGGCGGCTACGCCCGGCAATTCGATCCCTTCCATGTATTCGAGCAGGGCACCCCCACCGGTCGATACATAGCTGACCTTGTCGGCCAGACCGAATTTGTTGATGCAGGCTACGGTGTCACCCCCGCCGATGAGCGAGTAAGCACCTTTGGCCGTAGCGGCTACTACCGAGTCAGCGATGGCGCGTGACCCTTTGGCGAAGTTGTCCATTTCGAATACGCCGACCGGACCGTTCCACAGAATGGTTTTCGATTCGCCGATCACTTTGTCGAAGGCTTCGATGGATTTGGGACCTACGTCCAGACCTTCCCAAC
>JAHZDG010000035.1:19618-23471 GCA_019422485.1 Alistipes sp.
GTCGGCCGGATATACCTGCGTGTTGGCGTCGTTGCTGAAGGCATCGGCAGCTACGGCGTCTTCGGCCAGTACCAGATTAACACCCAGTTCTTTGGCCTGTTTGAGGATGTTGAGAGCCGTGTCGAACTGATCGGGTTCGCAGATGCTCTGACCTACCTTGCCGCCCAGCGCAGCTTTGAACGTATAGGTCATCCCGCCACCCAGAATCAGGTTGTCTACCCGTTTCATCAGGTTTTCGATCACGCTGATCTTGGTCGATACTTTCGAACCGCCCAGGATAGCCGTAAACGGTTTGGCCGGGTTCTGCAGCACTTTGTCGATGGCTTTCAATTCGCCGTCCAGCAGGTAACCGAACATCTTGTCATTGGGGAAATATTCGGCGATCAGGGCCGTCGAAGCGTGTGCACGGTGAGCCGTACCGAAAGCGTCGTTCACATAGCAGTCTGCATAAGAAGCCAATTTCTTGGTGAATTCTTTCTGGCTGGCTTTTACGGCTTTCTTGGCGGCAGCTTTTTCTTCGTCGGTGGCGTCTTCGGCCAGACCGCGGGGTTTGCCTTCTTCTTCAGCGTAGAAACGCAGGTTTTCCAGCAACAGAACCTGACCCGGTTTCAGAGCGGCGGCTTTGCTGGCGGCTTCTGCACCCATGCAGTCGTCGGCGAAATCAACCTTTACACCCAGGCGGTTTTCAACCGTCGAGATGATGTGACGCAGCGAGAATTTATCTTCGGGACCTTTTTTGGGACGGCCCAGGTGAGACATCAAAATAACAGAACCCCCTTCGTCGAGGACTTTTTTGATCGTCGGAATGGCGGCACGAATACGGGTGTCGTCCGTTACTTCCCCTTTTTCGTTCAGGGGCACGTTGAAATCCACGCGGATGATCGCGCGTTTGCCTTTGAAATCGTAGCTGTCAATGGTTGCCATGGCATTTACTGTTTTTATGATTTGGTGTATCTAAATGAAGCGATCACAGACGAAAAGCACTGCTTTTCGCTCGAAGCGGCACCGTCCGAGGGCGAGTGAGGTGAAACCCGATGCGGATTCCTTCTTCAGGGGCGAGCCTTCGGCAGACCGGGCTTGCGGGCGCGCAATCGTTCCCAGGCGGCCTCTTCGAGGTGTCGGTACAAAATTATAAAATTATTTTAAGAAATGGGATTTTCCGCCCGGGCTACCCTTATATTTTATGGAAGAAACCGCGGAGGAATTTGTCTCGTGATGAAAATCACTATTTTTGTTCTGTTTTCCAATCTCAATACGATTACTGATGATGAAAAGACGTTGCTTATCCTATGGATGGAGCTTGCTGTTGCTCTTGGTGACTTTCTGTTGGGTGCGGCCTTTGGCGGCCGAGCCTGCACAACCGTATCCGTTTAACGCTACCGGGGAGATGACCTGGAAGACCGACAGCATGACGCTGCTCTATTGGCTCGATCTGAACGCGCTCCGTCCGCAGGATAAAATGGTGGGCCATCTGAAGGTATTCGATGTGCGGGATACCTTGCGGCCGCTGGTGGATTTTTCCCTGAAACAGTTGGCCGATCCGAAAGAGGATGAGATGCAGATCGCCTTTATGATCCCGGGAGAGCCGGGGAAAGCCGCTGCGTTTTTCCGCAAAGCCCAGTTGGTGTATGATCCGTGGAATGAGGTTTTCCTGTTCCATCCGGTCTATCGCTCCACGCCGGGGGAACTGGATGCTTATTTGGCCTTTCCGGTGGATCATTTCCGCTTGACGGCCCATTTGCGACCTGTCTCGGAAAGTGACTTGGCCGCCATGGAGGCCAGCGCTCAGGAGAAAGCCGCCGCAAAGGCTGCTAAAGATCAGCCGTCCGAGAAGTGGGCCTATGCCGGGGACGGAACCTGGAAGGGAAACCTGCGGGCTCGGGATCAGTTGTATAAGTCGTCGGGCTTCCGTATCTTCTGGTGGTGTTTGGTCGGAATTTGGGTGGTGTACCTGGCGTGGTTGTTCCCCAAGGCCCTGAAAGCCGGACAAATCGTCCCCCTGTTGTTGGCGGCGTTCTGCTTCCTGATGGTGAACTTCGATGGGTTGTATCCGTTCTGGGTTGTGATGCCGGGATTTATGATCGCTTATCCGAGACTCTATACCCGCGCTTATCCCTATTCTTATATAAAAGTGATGCGCCTGTTTACCTGGACCAGTGTCGGAGTATTGGTCCTCATGTGGGGCATCTTTTATCAAATATGGGGCTGGAGTTCCATCCGGGAATTGGTCAACTGGGTGCTCGCCGGCGCGCTCACCTGGTATGTGCTGACCGGGCATTTGTGGAAATGCTGCTGCCGCAACTGTGGAGCTTACGGCCGTCACAAGAAACTCTCTGAAAAGCTGGTGAAGCGGGAAGTGCGGCGCAGCCGAATCCATGACGATACGTACGACCATACCGAAGTGCGGTCAGATGAGATCATCGACTGGTATAACCGAAAATATGGGGTTCGGGTGGAAATTATCGAAACGTTCGATGTCTTCTACGAATGCCGTAACTGCGGTCAGATTTTCAAAACCAAGGAAGAAAAATTCAAGACCCGAGAAAAATGGTAGAGACTCTCTGCGGAGTCTTGTCCGCAGGGCTTATTCTGTCTCTTGGGAAGAAAGAACGGGTGTTTCGTCGATTTCGGGGAAACGCCCGTTTGCTGATAAATTGTTAGAGAAAGATGCGATTTTTGCCCTTGATAGAGGCAATAATAGGCGAAAAAGAGTAACTTTGTAGCAAATTGTAAGTTTCGGGGGAGAATCCCGATCCTCCGTAGCCGAAAATTAACCCGGTTCGCAAACCTTCCGATCGATCCTGGTTTGAGGGTCGGACGGGCCGTTCCGGATCCATGCAGAAAACAATAACGGTTAAATTATAATCATTATGTACGGAAAGATTAAAGAATACCTGACAAAGGAACTGGCCGACATCGAACAGGCCGGTCTGTACAAACAGGAACGAATTATCACCTCGCCTCAGCGTGCTGAAATTCAAGTGAAAAATGGGGGCGATGTGCTCAACTTCTGCGCCAACAACTACCTGGGTCTCTCGGACAACCCCCGTCTGATCGAAGCCGCTAAAAAAGCCATGGATACCCACGGCTACGGGATGTCGTCGGTGCGTTTCATCTGCGGGACGCAGGACATTCACAAAGAACTCGAAAAAGCCATCGCTGACTATTTCGGAACGGAAGATACCATTCTCTATGCCGCCTGCTTCGATGCCAATGGCGGGGTGTTCGAACCGCTGCTGACCGATCAGGATGCCATTATCTCCGATGCCCTGAACCACGCTTCGATTATTGATGGGGTGCGTCTGTGCAAAGCCGTTCGTTACCGCTACGCCAACGCCGATATGGAAGACCTGGAAAAACAACTGCAAGCTGCTCAGGCTCAGCGTTTCCGTATCATCGTAACCGACGGAGTGTTCTCGATGGACGGGAATGTCGCTCCGATGGATAAAATCTGCGAACTGGCTGAAAAATACGATGCCCTGGTTATGGTGGACGAATGCCACAGCGCCGGTGTGGTCGGTAAGACCGGTCGTGGGGTGACCGAACAGTTCAATGTCCGTGGTCGGGTCGATATCATTACCGGTACGCTGGGTAAAGCCTTCGGTGGTGCCGTAGGTGGTTTTACCACCGGTCGCAAGGAAATTATCGCCATGTTGCGTCAACGTTCGCGTCCGTACCTCTTCTCCAACTCGCTGCCCCCTGCAGTCGTAGGTGCCGGGCTGGAAATGTTCAAAATGCTGGGCGAAAGCAATGCCTTGCATGACAAACTGGTGAAAAATGTGGAACACTTCCGTTCGGGGATGTTGGCTGCCGGTTTCGATATCAAACCGACTCAGTCTGCTATCTGCGCCGT
>JAHZDG010000036.1 GCA_019422485.1 Alistipes sp.
AAAAGGGGGTACACTCTTTCCTGGAAAAACCCATTGCGGTGGATCCCGAAGGATACCGTACCATCATGGCAACGGCCAAACAGGCCCGTGCCAAAGGATTGAGTGTCGTGACCGGCACCCAACGCCATCACCAACGCCCCTATGTGGAATCCTACAAGAAAATCTTTCTCGAAGGCATGATCGGTGAGATTACCGGCGGGAATGTCTACTGGACCTCTTTCGGAAGTCGCCAGCGCCGTTTGACCGGGGACCAGTTCGATAACTTCAGCACCGATTTCGTTTGTGACAACGGGGTGCATTTCCACAGCATGTGTCGCCAAATCGACGGCTGTGCCAACAACGTCAGCGAATTCATCCAGGGAACCCGCGGCAGCTGGGAGAGCGGAGACGGTGCCAGCGGCCGTTGTGTCATCAAAGACCTGCAAGGCAATATCCTCTGGCAATACGATCTGGAAGCCGAAAAGGCCCAGTATCAGCAAACCAATCCCTACGTCCTGGAACACGTCAACTGGATCAACTGCATCCGTCAGGGGACCCCGATCATGCAGGCCGAAGAGACAGCCCTTTCCAACATGGCCGCCATCATGGCCCGTGAATCGGCTTACAGCGGCAAGCAAGTGACGTGGGACGAAATGACGGCGGCCTCACTGAACTATGTCCCGGAAAATCCGCAGTTGGGCAGCGTAGACCTGAGCCAACCGTTGTATCAGGTTCCTGTTCCGGGCACACCCAAGAGCAAATAACCGATGAAAATCATTGACAAAGCCCGGTTGGACGAGACGAGCCGTCAGGCTCGCTCGTCGGCACGGGGCCGGATGAATCATAATTTCCACGAACGATTGGACGATCCGTTCCATCGTTTGCTCAATGCCATGGAGCCGGGCACGTTTCTTCCGGTTCACCGCCATCGGGATAAGGACGAAGGTATTATCGTGCTGCGCGGCCGCGTCGCCTCCTTCATTTTCGATGAGGCGGGGGCCATTGTGCAGCAGACCATTGTCGACCCGCGAGACGGGGTATACGGATTCGATATTCCGGCCGGGGAGTGGCACGGCCTGCTGGTGCTGGAAAAGGATACGGTCGTCTATGAAACCAAACCCGGCCCCTACCGGCCTCTGGACCCGGAAGAGATCGCCTCCTGGTCCCCGGATCCTCAAGACCGATCGGCGGTCGAAGCCTTTCTCCATAAGTTGACCCAGGTACTGGCCTCCCAATAACCTCAAACATCCTGACACAATGGACCGACGAACCTTTCTAAGAACCTCGTTAGCAGGGACGGCTTTGGCGGCCACAGTCCCGGCCTCGCTGCTGGAAAGCTGTACGACAAGTGCTCCGGCTCCAGCCACCCCCTTGAAACTATCCTTCCAGGAAAATACGGCTCCGGGCGATACCCTGACCGAAAAACTCGACTTCATGGAGGCCAACGGCGTTGTCGGCCTCGAACCCGGCGGTCGGGGACTGGCTGATCGGATCAATGAACTGCAACAGGCCTTACACGGACGGAATATTCAAGTAAGCGCCATTTGTGCCGGATTTTCGGGTTTCATCCTGGCCGAAGACCCGGCCATACGCGAAGAATTCGATCGGACCATGAAAGAGATCATCGCGGCCGCCGGAGAACTGGGGTCGACGGGAGTCATCATGGTACCGGCCTTCAACCACCAAACTCCGGTCATGCCTCACAATGCCGATACGCGTGCCTATTTGGTGGAACAACTGACCCTGCTGGGGGAATATGCCCTCAAACACGGCACGACAGTCATTCTCGAACCGCTCAACCGATCCGAAGCGTTCTACCTGCGTCTGGTGGCCGACGCCGCCTCGATTTGCCGGGACACGGCCTGCGAAGGCGTACGATGCATGGGCGATTTCTGGCACATGACCGCCGAAGAGAGTTCCGACTACGGAGCCCTGTATAGCGGAAGTCCTTATCTGCGTCATGTTCACATCGCCAGCCGCGGGAAACGCCGCATGCCGGGCGAAGACGGCGAACTGGACAACTATGTAGATGGTTTCCGGGCCCTCAAACAGATGAACTACCCCTATTATGTCAGCTTCGAGTGCGGCAGCACCGGCGATCGGGCCCAAACCGTACCGGCGGCACTGGAACTGTTACGGACCCAGTGGGAACAGGCTTAAACCCTTTCCCGCCGAATCGTTCCGACAGCCGGATCTAAGCCTCTCCTAAGGCCTTCAACATTCGTCAGGCTCTCCGAAAAGAGGTTGAGGTTACGGCAGCGCTGACATTTCTTGGACACTTTCGAAAGTCGCGGAATAGTTCCCCTCGAACGGGAATATATCCCGCGACTTTTCGTATTTTTGCGACACGCAGGAGTTCTCATTTCCTGTCCGACTCGAAAAACGTAATCCGAATGATTCGACAACTGGCTGGACAAACCGCCATTTATGGGATCAGCAGTATCGCTTCACGGCTGCTGAACTATTTGTTGACCCCTCTGCTGACCCGGGTGCTGACTACCGCCGAATACGGCGTTATCACCGATATGTATGCCTTGATTCCCTTCGCGATGGTCGTGCTGACCATGGGCATGGAAACCGGCTATTTCCGCTTTGCCGGCAAAAGCGAAGGTTTGGCCAAGCGCGAAGTCTTCTCCACCACTTGGGGGGCCGTTTCGGCTGTCGCGATTCTGTTTGCGGTGCTGATCTGGCTCTTTACCCCCCAACTGTCTCAGCTCATGGCTTATGCCGACCACCCCTCCTACATCCGGCTGGTCGGTCTGATTATCGCCCTGGATGTCATTACCTCCATCCCGTATGCCCGCCTGCGGCAAGAAGGAAAGGCCAAACGCTTTGTCGCAATCCGCACCTTTTCGGTCCTGCTCAACGTGGTGATCGTGCTGTTTCTCTACCTGGGCCTGCCGAAACTGGCTGCAGGAGGTGGAATGTGGGCCTCGTTGTATGATCCGAATTACGGCCCCGGTTACTACCTGGTGTCGAACTTCATCACCAGCCTGGTCACCCTGTTGCTGCTCTATCCCGCCTACCGGGATACGCTCCCGGTGATGCGCGGACAGCTGCTGCGAGAAATGCTCTTTTACTCGTTCCCGTTGTTGGTGAGCGGGGTGGCCGGAGTAGCCAACATGTTCATCGACCGACAGATGATCAAATACCTGATGCCGGCCGACGAAGCCATGGACGCTTTGGGAATTTACGGAGCCGTCGCCAAACTGGGCGTCATTCTGCTGCTGTTCATCCAGATGTACCGCTATGCAGCCGAGCCGTTCTTCCTGGCCAACTTCAAAAAAGACGACTTCCTGAAAGCCAACGCCGAAGCACTCAAATACTTTTCGCTGGTTTCCGTCGGCATCTTTCTGTTGATCATGCTCTTCGAAGATGTTTTCGCCCTGTTGGTCGGGCCGGATTTCCGTCAGGGTATGTCGATTCTGCCGGTGATTCTGTTGGCCAACATCTTCTCAGGCATGACCCTGAATCTCAATTTCTGGTACAAACAAACCGGAGATACCCGGTATGCCCTCTGGATCACCGGAACAGGACTGATCTTTACGGTCATACTGAATGTACTGATGGTCCCCTCGATGGGATATATCGGTGCAGCCTGGGCCCGTCTGGGATGCGAAACCGTGATGCTGGCCATGAGCTATTACCTCAACCGACGCCATTACCCCACACCTTATCCGCTGCGCCGCATCGGGGAATACTTTCTGCTGGGAGCGCTCTTTTACGGAGTTACTTTTTTGACCCCGCATTGGCCGGGTTTATGGAAATATTCGTTACATTTAGTCTTGCTGCTGCTGTTCGGTTATTATGCCCTGCGCCGCGAACACATCGACCTGACCGCCCTGTTGCGCTCGATCGTCCGCCGATAACCCGGCCAGCCGCCGTACACCTTAAATGCCACACACCATGAAAGTAAAAGTCATCAACCGTTCGGCCTTCGATCTGCCGCAATACGAAACCGCTCAAGCCGCCGGACTGGATGTTCGGGCCAACATCGAGGAACCCATCATCCTGCGTCCGCTGCAACGGGCCCTGGTCCCCACGGGACTGTATGTCGAACTGCCCGAAGGATATGAAATGCAGGTACGTCCGCGCAGCGGTCTAGCCGCCCGTCACGGGATTTCGCTGGTCAATACCCCGGGAACGATCGATCCCGACTACCGGGGAGAGATCAAGGTGATTATGGTCAATCTGTCGAACGAAGACTTCGAACTCAAACCGGGAGAACGCATCGCCCAACTGGTGGTCGCCCGATTTACCCGGATTGCCTGGGAGTGTGTCGAAGAGCTAAGTGAAACCGATCGGGGTGCGGGCGGTTTTGGCTCGACCGGGACCAAATAAGGCCTTTTTTCATGTCGATCGGGGAAAGTCTCTGATCCAACCCAGAAAATACAAATCCGATGCAATTTAAAGCGATTTTGGGGCAAGCAGCCGTCAAGGCACATCTGATACGCAGCGTCGAAGCGGGTCGTATCAGCCATGCTCAACTTTTTACCGGCAACGAAGGGGTAGGCGCCTTGCCGTTGGCCATCGCCTATGCCCAATACCTCAACTGTCCTCATCGTCACGACGGGGACTCCTGCGGGGTATGTCCTTCCTGCCA
Source organism: Alistipes sp. (assembly GCA_019422485.1). Classification (GTDB taxonomy): domain Bacteria; phylum Bacteroidota; class Bacteroidia; order Bacteroidales; family Rikenellaceae; genus Alistipes_A. The sequence continues at coordinate 4,583 of JAHZDG010000036.1, forward strand.
CCAGATCGAACAATTGGCCCACCCCGACCTGCATTTCGTCGTACCGGTCAATACCCCCAAAGGCAAATCGTCGGGTGAGAAACCGCTCAGCAGCCGGTTTATGCCCCAATGGCGGGAGCTCGTGACCCGTACGGGCGGTTATTTCAGCGAGCAGCAGTGGTACGAGGCCATCGAGATCGACAACAAACAAGGGAATATCAGCACTTTCGAGGCGGACGAAATCATCCGCAATCTCTCTTTCAAGGCATTTGAATCGGAGTACAAGATCGTTTTGATCTGGCTGCCCGAGCGCATGAATGTACAGGCCGCCAACAAACTCCTGAAAATCATTGAGGAACCTTGGGAGAAAACCCTGTTCCTGATGGTGAGCGAATCCCCAGACAAACTGTTGCAGACCATCCTGTCACGCACCCAAAGCGTGAACGTTCCGGGACTCGAGCCCGAAATACTGGTCGACTATTTACGTGGGAAAGGGATCCCGGAGAGCGATGCACCGAAAGTCGCCCGGCTCTCCCGAGGCAGTCTGCTCGAGGCTCAGCGGCTGGTAGCCAGCCTGAACTCGAATGAGAATCAGGCCAGTTTCGACTATTTCGTACAGTTGATGCGTCTGAGCTACGAAAACCGCCACATGGAACTGCTCGAATGGGCCGAAACGGTGGCCTCGCTGGGTCGGGAAGAGCAGAAAAACCTGATGATCAACTCGATTCGACTGATTCGAGACAGCTACATGATGACTGCTGGAATGACGGAAATCTCGTTTCTGTTCGGCAAGGAATACGATTTCTGCAAACGTTTTGCGCCCTACGTCAATAACAGCAATGTCGAACGCCTGGTGGCCGAGATGGAACTGGTCATCCGACAGATCGGTCAAAACGGCAATCCCAAAATCATTTTCCCTCATTTTGCACTGACCGTCAGCAAACTGATCGGCCCGCTAAGACCATGATCGACGTCGTTTTATTAACCGGAGGCAATCTGGGGCCGGTCGCTCAGAACCTGGCTCGGGCTCGGGAAGCCCTGATCGAACAGATCGGACCCGAAAAAACCTGCTCCGGGGTATGGGAATCCGAGCCTTGGGGATTCGAAGCCCCACAACGCTTTTTAAACCAGGTATTGGTACTGCAAACCTCCTTGGAACCGTTGGCCGTACTGGACACCATACAGGCCATCGAACGACAATTGGGACGGGTTCGGGAAGCAGCCCCGACCGACCCTGCACACCACCCAACCTCCGGAACCGCCCCTCGCCAATACCATTCCCGACCGATCGATATTGACATTCTGTTTTACGGGGACCGCATCATCGACCTGCCCCGTTTACAGGTCCCTCATCCGTTGATCGCTCAACGGGCGTTCGTACTCCACCCGCTCAACGAAGTGCTGCCCGAATACCGCCATCCCGTCACCGGACTGACCGCCCGCGAAATGCTCGAACAACTCGGATAGAGACTTTTCTCTTTCGGGCGGGCTTTCCCGAGCCTTTTTCGGGTGTATTTTCACGTCAAAAGGGATAAACCATCACCTTCGTCTTTCTCAAAAAGAAAAGAGAATCTACCGAAGAAAATCGGCTATACAATACGCCGTGTCGCGGCATCGGCGTGCAAAGACTCTGTCAGGGGATCGGCTCCGCTGAGCAATACGGCTCCCGGACGTTTCCCGATTTCGAAACTCCCTGCCCAGGACTCGATTCCCAAGGCTTCGGCTCCGTTCAAGGTAGCCCACCGAATCAGTTCATGCAACGGCACAGCGTCACGGAACCGTTTGAGCTCTTCAATCAAGGAGAGGCTGTCGTTACTGGCCAAGCTGTCGGTCCCCAGCGCAATCCGTACACCTTGCCGCCACAACAACCCACAGGGAGGCAAAACTCCCTCGATAAACTCGTTGGAACGGGGGCACAACACCCAGGTTACCTTGCCGGTAAAATACGACTCGATGCACTGGACATCCTCCTCTTCGACAAAGGTATTGTGCACCAGCAAAACATCCTTTTCGGGCGGAACCGATGCCATCACCCGTCGGGCGGGCGATCCATAGCCCATGAAATCCACCGAGAGGCCCAAACGACGATTCCGTTCATACAAAGGCCCCCTTTCGGCAAACAATTCAGCCTCGGCCCGGCTCTCCATAAAATGGATCGACAAGGGATTCCCCTCCCGAGCGATCTGCCGGAACGGCCGGTCATTGAGCGAATAGGTCGAATGCGGCGTTTTGCTCCACACCAACCCCAGCGCTTGCGCCCGATCAGCCACGGCATCGGTAGCCGAGAAGTCCTCCGTGGCCAATCCGAAATACTCCACAAAATTCAGATAATGGAGCCGGCTGCGGACTTTTGCCTCAAAAGTAAACGAACTGTTACAGATATCCCCTACGGCCACCACGCCTTCACTGCTCATTTTGGCATCCCGGAAGGCGGCTGCGGCCGCCCGTTCGCTTTCCGACACCTGGTGCCGGCAATGGGCAATTCCGTCCGCAAAACCGGCAAAACCACCCCCTCGGGCGATTTTCCCGTGCAGATAGGAGAGTTCGGTGTGGGTATGGGCATTGACCAAGCCGGGAATCAGCACCCCGCTGAAAAACTCCACATGATGATGATTGTCGATTTGCTCCGGGGTCTCGATCCCCACCAGCACGCCCTCGCTATCGAACGAGAGAATCGGCCGGGAGAGCCAGCCCTGCGGTGTCCACGCGAAGTGTGACGAAATCTTTCTCAGAGGTCCGGACATGATCAGACGTATTGGGCAGGTCGAATCCTGCGTGAGGGTATTCAGGAACAGGCGAAGGGTATAAAATGCGACGCGTCAGCGAATCCAACGCCTCCTCGGCCGGCAGATAACGGGTAATCCGCAACGAATCAATTTTAACGAGGGTTTTGCGAGTATCCCGCCCGCTGCTGTAAGCCAGGAAGATATTCAACGATTTCAGCAGAGAGGTATCCGACACCTCGACTTCAATCTTTTCGCGGCGCGAACGCCCTTTGCTGAAGGAACGATACAGATAATTGCGGCGGCGTTTCGCGGAGTCCAACAAAAACTGCATGTATTGCACATAGGAGTTCTGATCGGTCGTATCGATCAGATAGGTATATTCCACCCGATATTTCCCCGGTTCCAGGGGCAAGGTAATGTCGGGTTCCCGGGTTGGATAGCTCAGCTGGGTCAGCACCAGACTGGTATCCCCGTATACAATCTTCTGATAACGTTCTGCGGCAATCTGATCCAACGAATCCATCATCGCCACTTGGGCAAAATAGCCAGCGCTTTCCATTTTCAGACGTTCGGTCGCCATATCGATCAGGTCGGTCAGCCCGACACTTTTCCGTTTGGTCAGGGTCCCGATGGTATGGGTAAAATCTTCGGGACGATACCCATACCGTTCAAAGATCGGAGCATACACATTCACGCTGTCCGACCGCAACGAATCGGACATCAGCGCAGAGTTCCAATAGGCATTGGCAAGAAACAGATCGCTGACGATAGCGATCAGTTTATCGTCAGGAATCTCTTTGGGTTTGTTGCAAGCCGAAAAAAGCAGCGGCAACACCAGCCAACAAATCAACAAACGTTTCATGAAAACGGATAAATATGTGTGCAAGGTACGCAAAAGCGGGCGATTTCAAAAACCGTTGGCGGAGAAAAGCACGCGGATCTGCCTGCGGTTTCCGGCCAATCCTCGAAGCACTGGGGATCAATCTTCGTGCGACTCGGGGCGGATGGTTTCCGAAGAGATCATGGCCCGTACGGTCAAGGTCGCGATCAGCCAGCTGAGCAGGCCGACCGTCAGGACAATCCATCCCAGATCACCGATACGCACCTCCACCGGATAGGCGTCGACCAGAAACGTGCTGCCCCCCATACTGATCCAGTCGAAATGCTGTTGAAGCAGTGCAAAGGTCAGCCCCAATACCAGACCGACAACCGACCCGATGCCATAAATCAGCAAGCCTTCGTTGCGGAAAATCCGCCGGATCAACCCCAGCGAAGCCCCCATGGTAACCAGCGTACGGGTATCTTTTCGTTTTTCGATAATCAGCATCACCAACGAGCCCACCAGCGAGAACGAGGCAATCACCAGAACCAGCAATATAATGAAATAGATGCCCCATTTTTCGTACATCATGATGCGATAGAACGATTCGTTCTGCTGGTAGCGGGTCAGGACTTTGAAGGCCGGCCCCACCTCGGTTTTCAGCCGTTGCTGAACGGTTTCCGGAGAGGCCCCCGGCTGCAATTTCACCGCTACGGACGAAGCCTGTCCCGGCAGATCCAATAAACGTTGCGCCAAATCCAACGAAACAAACACATACTGTCCGTCCGATTCCGCATCCAACATAAAGATACCGGAAGGGTAGACCGTTTCCCGCCGATAGATGCTCATCGGAAGCAGGGGAGAGAAACTGCCGCGCCGCGGGACATAAATAGCAAGCGGATCGTTCAGCGAAGCCCGGATTCCCAACGCATAGGCCACGCCCTGTCCGACCAGCGCTTCCTGAAAATCGCCCAAACGCAACCGATACTGCCCCTGAGTAACGATGCTGTCCATCGGCACCACCTGCCCATAGAGCGAATCCACCCCCTTCATCATGCCGATATACTGCCGGTCGCGGTACTCAAACAGCGCATTTTCTTCCAGGGCATAAGCAACTCCCTCGACACCTTCGATCGCCTGGAGGCGGGCTGCCGGCAGGCTATCCACGGCAAATGTTTTCCCCTGCACCGGCGTAATGACCACATCCGGATCGAACGTACTGTAAAGGCCCTGAATCAGGTTTTCGAATCCGTTGAAGACCGACAGCAGAATCACCATGGCCGCCACCGGAATGGAGATGGCAAAGGCGCTCACTCCCGAAACGATATTGATCACCGAGTGTGACTTCCGGGAAAAGAGGTACCGACGGGCAAAAAACAACGAAAGGCGATTCATCGGGACACAGAAAAAGAGGGCGACAAAGTCGGATTATTGTTTCAGCAGTTTGTCGATGCTGCTGATATATTCCAGCGAATCATCGACATAAAATGCCAATTCGGGAACATGACGCAACTGATGTTTAACCCGAGTCCCGAGAGCCTTGCGAATCATCCAGTTATTCTCGTTGATGCTGTTCATCACCTCGGGGTGTTTATCGAATGGGAAAATGCTCAGATATACCTTCGCCAACGACAGATCGGGACTCATCCGCACCAGCGTACACGACACCATCGCACCGTGCAACAGGCCGGCCGCTTCACGACGCAGAATCTCTCCCATATCGCGCTGAATCTGCCGCGCGATTTTCTGTTGACGAGTCGTTTCGGTTTGATTGCTCATAATCGTTCAAATCTTTATGGAATAACATACCGTTTTGCTGCCCCCTTTTCTCGAACCGCTTCCTCCAGCCACCTCCTGCTTTTTGGGGGCACTCACTGAAAGAGTGTTCCCCAATTTTCGCAGCCTACGTTCTTTTGGCAGGCCTGCACGCCCTCTTGTCTCCAACAGGGCTTAGGCAGCCTTTACGCCCCGGGGTTCCTCTGTAGCCGAGACCTTGGGAGCTTCATTCTTCCGGCCAGCTGAATTCGTCCGCTCAGACGAGGCCATGGCTGCCGATGCAGACTCTTTCACCGCCGGCGTCGAGGTTTCCGACTCAGAAGGATTCGTCGACTGATCGGGAACCGATTCCGCAGGAGCACTCAGCGATTCCGACGGTTCTTCAATCAACAGCGGTCGGTTCAAGATATCGTCGATCTCCCGCATCAAAGCGCTGTCCACCGGAGGAAGTCCCTGTTTTTCCCGGCGACGCATGATGCGACGAGCCTCGGCTTCCTCGAGTTTCACCGCCATCCGCTTACTGGGTGCAGCCCGCAAGCCATCTTTCCCCAAGCGGTAGTAGATCCCCAACGAGAAATTGAGGTTATCCAAAGGAGACTGCGTATACGGATTGAGTTCGTATTTGATGGTCGAACGCAGGATGTCCGAATAACCGAAATTATAGCGGGCCTCCATCGTAATATCCCAACGTCCGGCCAGAATCGAAATCCCGGCTCCACCGCAAAGGCCATATCCGAAGCGCACATCGCGAACCAGTTTCATAGGGTAGGGTTTCTCATCGTAGACCCCCTGCTGTTTCGATTCGTACCACTGCTTGGAGTCCATATTGTAGGAAAACTGCACCCCGAGGTTGAGGAAGAAACGGGCATGACGCTGGAAGAAATAGAAGTGCGGCTGCCACATAAACGGCAATTCGAAACTGTTGATCGTCCGGTGGTAACTGGTATCGGAGTTGGTGCGTTCAAGGGTCACATAACCTTTGCCGATGTATTGCAGATCGAGCTGAATGGCACCCACATACTTGACATCGCTGAAGAACTTGTAAGAGATCCCGCCCGAATACAGTCCCCACTGCATGGCCGTTTCCTGCTGGGGGGTAAAACGGGCGCTACCGCCGCCCCAACCGCCGCGCACACCGATGTAATGCTGGGCATACACCGTCGTTCCGCCCAGCAGACACAGAAGAATTCCTATGAACCTCAGTCCTTTATTCATGGTCGTATTCTTCGTCAAACATTTTCCCGGCCCCAGTCGATCGAAACATCGTCCTTTGCTTCGAGGCTAAAACGACGATCCATAATTCTGGTTTCCATACCCCGTGGTGCCATAGCCGGAAGTACCATACCCGCTGTTTTGGGTCCCATATCCGCTATTGGTGGTGTTTTTCGAGTTCTTCGACTGGTTTTTAGCCCGTTCTTCGGCGATTTTCTTCAGTCGGACGGCTTCCCAACGGGCCACCATCTGTTCGATGCGTTCCGGGGTTATCGGAGCAAAGAGTTCGGACATATTCACCTCATACTCCACCTCCCAGTTCACTTTGGCCACAATGGTTTCCTGACCATCCGGACCGATGAACATCTCCACCCGTTCCGGTTCCCGCAAAGTCAACAGCGAACCCGTATCCCACTGTCCATTTCGATTGCGATCCTGCACCACCCGCACCCGGATATTCCCTGCCGGGATATACCGGAAACGATAGCTGCCGGTCGTGAGGTGATTGCGCTGGTCGATCACTTCTCCGAGCTCATTGAGCAGCTCAATGACATATTCGCTCTGAGGGGTTTCCCCCTGGATATTGAATACCAAGGTAGCAAACTTATCCGGCATTTCGATGCCGAAATCGGCCTGTAAAGTGTCGTTCGACTCCCCGTTTACATTCAGGAAGGTTTTTTCGGGAATCAACAACCGATATTTTTCGCCCTCTTTCCAATCGGCTTTCAGCACCCAATCGCGCAGCTTGAACGTATCCTGCACGAAGGAGACCGGCAGACGAACCCCGGAAGGCTCTTCCCCGGAAAGCACCTCCAACTGAATGGCCGAGCTGTCCACCGAAACCAACGGGGCACTGAACGAAAACGTGATATGTTTATCGGGATTCACCGTTCCCGAAGGTGTCACCGAAACCTTAAACGGATTGACCTTTTTCTCTTTTTCATCCGGTTTGCTCTCTTTCTTCTTACCACCCTTAATGACCGGAGCTTTCCAAGGGAGCTTCAGATCCACCGTATCGACAAAATAGTTCCGCAAACTATCCTGTTTATGATAGATCAACCGGCCGTGCAAGGTATCGGGCAACGAAAGCCCCGTACTGTCGATCCACAGATACATACTGTCACGGCCGTGGGTCAGATATTCGAATTGGATGCGGGTCGAGTCAATGCCGTCCAGCGACAGCTCCTCGATCCGGGGAGAGGGAGCTCCGAAATAGAGCTCAATCTTATTACCCAAAATCCGTTTGCTGGAGAGATAAGCCTGTCGTTTCACCTGCGGCTCCTTAAACAGCCGCAACAATACCTGAGGCTGGGCCTGCAAATAGTTCCGCGACGTGTCGTACCAAACGTTAAAGGCCGGCATCTCCAGCGGATTATAGAGGCTGTCCAGGAAAGCGACCCGATCGACACCCGGTTCATACCGTTGATTGCCGTTGTTGTCCTCCAGCGCGAAGATGCGATAGGGGATCGGCTTGAGATTCTGAGCCAGGAAGATCCCGTTGGGGAAGGCTCTTCCCACCACCAGCGGCTGACTGTTATAGAGCGTGGAATCGCAACCCGGCACCGAATCGGTGGCCGGATCGAAAAACAGAATAAAACTATTGGCAGCCGTATCGCAGGTCTGTGCATCGATCGTATAGCCGGACATCACCATCGAATCGACTTCCGAACCGGTCGAAAAGACATACCGCAAGCCGACATAGGGATTGCCTTCGTTATTATCCGTAATACAGCTCCCGAAGTTGAGAGCATACGTCTGATTCGGCAGCAGCGTATCCTGCAAATCGATCTGGATGCCTCGTCCTTTGACGGCCAGTGAAGGATTTTTGGGCATGAACGGCGAGGTAAAGAACTCCTTTTGCTGGTCTTCGATCTGAACGTATTCGTCAAACTCGATATAGATCCGTTTGCCCTTGAAGTCCGTCGTCCCGAAGGCCGGATCCATGCGGACCACCTTGGGAGGCAATGAGTCGCGGGGCCCGCCCTGGGGCATACCGATCTGAGCGCAACGGCTCAACGTCCCCGTAGCAAAAAGGGCCAAAATCGCCCATCGTACAAAGCCTTTATGGATATGCAGCGGTTTGCAGTTCATGATCGGACGACTTATTTTTTCCAATGGCGATCCATCTCCCGGCGAGCGTCTTTCTCCTTGAGGTATTCCCTCTTGTCGTAGCTCTTACGTCCCCGAGCCAAACCGATCTGCAGTTTGGCCAATCCCCGTTCGTTGATAAACAGTTTGATGCCCACCACGGTCAGACCCTTGTCCTGCAAGGCCCGTTCCAATTTGATCAGTTCCCGATGCTGGAGCAGCAGTTTCCGGTCACGTTTCGGGATGTGGTTGTTGTAGGTACCCCAATGGTACTCAGCGATATTCATCCCCCGCACGAAAAGCTCGTGGTTGTGAAAATAGCAATAACAGTCCACCAGCGAGGCTTTGCCCTGCCGCAAGGATTTGATCTCCGTCCCCGAAAGAACAATCCCGGCGATATACGTCTCGAGAATTTCGTAGTCGAAAGTCGCCCGTTTGTTCCGAATGGATATGTTACGATTGTCCGCCATGGTTTTGCCGGCCTTTTTCATCCGAATGCGCGCTCCGAAACGGAACTCGACCATTCTCAGGCCAATGGTGCAAATGTAATAAAAATAGCCGAACTTTCGGGGATTCTATTTCCCGTATTGTGCGCGGTTATTGGAACGGCGTTTCTGATTGGATTTGTTTGAACGGGCCGTCGGTTTGGAAGATGAGTGGGATGCCGTCGAATAATTCTTACGGTTCTTATAGCCGTTTTGAGTCTGCTTGTAGTCGGTTTTGAGGCTGTTGATCGCGTTTTCGTCTATTTGAATAGCATCTTTGGACATTCTCCGTATGTCATTCAGGATCACTTCGTTGTTAGGATGCTCCTGATTGTACTCAAACGACTTGGCCTTCATGTATTTCGCGATATTGACCGCCGTCATCGTCTTGGCCGGTTCGTCCGTCTCCTCGGCCAGCTTCATCAGCATGTGCTCGATGTTTTTGCCGTACTGTTTGAAGGAGATTTTCTTGTCGGGATAGGCCAACTTATCCGGCTTGGGGGCCAACATTTCCGAACTGGGCCGCGGATAGGGCGAATCCACATCGAGCTGGAAATTGGAAATAATGAACAGATGATCCCACAATTTATGAGCAAAATCGGCCGTGTCTCGCAACACCGGATTGAGGTTTCCCATAATATCGACCACCACGCGCGCCTGACTGTTTCGCAAATCCCGATCCTGTATGGACATCAGGTATTCCACCATCTGATGAATATGCCGACCATACTCCGGAAGTCGCAATTTCTTGCGCTCGTAATTGTAATTCTTCTCCATAAAAGCTGTTAAAGGCACTACGAAATGAATCGGTTCAACCGCCAAATTATTCCATTTGGTCGTATCCGTGACCGAAAAAGATTTACTTCAAGATATGTTAGATTAATGCTTAGAGTCTCAGTGGCAAGGCTTTTGAAAATCCATGACTCTTGGCACTCTGAAGAATTTTTGTATCTTTGTTGACAAAGCTAATGGATTTTCGCCAATTAGCCAAATATCGAAGATGTTTTATCCAATTATTTATGTTAGGCATTTTAGTCGTAGACGGAGAACGCAGCTTCCGCAATAGTCTAAAGGAGCGTCTTGAGTATGAGGGGTTTGTAGTCGACACGGCAGAGACCGGAGATGAAGCAGCGTCGAAGATCGACCACAAGCCGTTCAACGTGGTGATATGCGACATGATGATCCAGAACTGTGATGCCTACGATCTGCTAGCCAAAGCCCACGCCAAGATACCCCTGCTGCCTTTCATCATGTTGTCCAACCTGAAGAGTGTGGATTCGGCGGTCAACATCATGCGCCACGGGGCTTATGACTACCTTCCCAAACCGATCGATCTCAATAAACTATTGGCCTCCATCCGGGAAACCCAGGCGGCCAAAGAGGAGATCCGTGAAAAAATCCAACCCGTTTTAGAGACACCTTCTTCACCGATAGGGGTTCCGGTTCCAACCCCCAAGATCGCCGCTACGAATCACACCGAAATCATCGGGCAATCCCAGGCCATTGAACATGTCAAGCGGTTGATCGGGAAAATTGCCCCCTCGGATGCCCGGGTGCTGATTTTAGGCGCCAACGGTACCGGTAAAGAGTTGGTGGCCCATGCCCTGCACGAACAGAGCCATCGATCCAAAGGGCCGTTCATTGAGGTCAACTGTGCCGCCATTCCTTCGGAGCTGATTGAAAGCGAGCTGTTCGGCCACGAAAAAGGAGCCTTTACATCGGCCATCCGCCAACGTAAAGGGAAATTCGAACAGGCCGACGGAGGCACCTTGTTTTTGGACGAAATCGGCGATATGAGTCTTTCGGCTCAGGCCAAGGTGTTGAGAGCGCTTCAGGAACACCGCATCACCCGGGTCGGCAGCGACAAAGACATCGACATCAACGTCCGGGTCATCGCCGCCACGAACAAAAATCTGCAACAGGAGATCGCCGCCGGCCATTTCCGGGAAGACCTTTACCATCGACTCAGCGTCATCATCATCCGGGTGCCGGCCCTCAAGGACCGGATCGACGACATTCCGGTACTGATCGACTATTTCATCCGCCAGATCTGTGCGGAATACCGCATTTCCCCCAAAGCCATCGACCCGTCAGCCGTAGAAGCCCTGATGAAACTGGAATGGACCGGCAACATCCGCGAATTGCGCAATGTGGTCGAACGCCTGGTCATTCTCAGCGGCGATACAATCGGCATGGAAGAGGTGGAAGCCTATGCCTTGGGCGTTTCTTAAACGAATTGACCTCCCTCCCCACATAAAAACGGGCGAATCATTGTTGATTCGCCCGTTTTCCTCACAATAACTATTTATGAAAGGCGGTCCTGTAACGGCACCGTTTGATGCTTGAAGGTCATCGCCAAGGAGAACGTTCCGGTCTTAAGGCGTAAAAAATTCTCCTCCGCGTCCTGCCGCCGGTTTTTTATCCGCACTTGGAATAGCCGCAGCTCATGCACACAGGACAGCTGTTCTGGTAAACCAAGGTTTCCTGACCGCAGTTGGGGCATTTTTCCTTGGCTTTGGTTCCGTTGGCAATGTACTGTTTCAATGCACGTGCCACCCCGTTTTTCCAGGTGTTGATACTTTGGCTGTTCAGATGCAACGATTCGATCAGCGTCACCACATCCAGAATCGGCATCCCGTTCCGTAACACACCCGAGATCAGTTTGGCGTAATTCCAGAACTCTTCGTCGAACAAACGCGAGATTCCGCCGATGGTGTTCGTATAACCGTATTTGTCGGTATACTGGAAGTCGTAGCGCTTATTGCCTTCGGCATCTTTCACCTTGATGATCACCCCTTTGTTCACTTTCCGGGGGATAAACATCGCGTCTTCTTCCAGTTTCCCGGTGAAGATTTCATAAGGCCGGTCGTTGTAAATCCCTACAAAGGCGATCCAGCTGTCTTCCCCGTTCTTGAAGCGTACGATATCGGCAGCCAGTTCGATGGGGCGTTTCAAAGGCGGTTTGTACTCTCCATTGCCCGAAGCGTTTTCCTTTTCTTTCTTCTTTTCGACCAGCACACCGGCACGCGAACCGTCCCGATAAACGGTCACCCCTTTGCAACCCGATTCCCAGGCAGCCCGATAAACCTGACCGACCAGTTCTTCAGTTACATCGTTGGGCAGATTGACCGTCACCGAAATCGAGTGGTCTACCCATTTCTGAATGGCCCCCTGCATCTTCACCTTGCTGACCCAGTCGATATCGTTGGCCGTCGCTTTGTAATAGGGTGATTTTTCCACCAGGGCATCCAGTTCTTCCTGCGTCATGTTCTTCACCTGATCCAGATCATAGCCCTGTACGGACAGATAGGTCAGGAACTTGTGGTGAAACACGTTATATTCTTCCCAAGAGTCGCCCACCTCGTCCACAAAGGTCACTTTCACATCTTTGTCGCTGGGGTTCACTTTCCGACGACGCATGTAGTAGGGACGGAAGACGGGTTCGATCCCCGAAGTGGTTTGCGACATCAGGCTGGTGGTTCCGGTCGGAGCGATCGTCAACAGAGCGATGTTTCGACGACCTTTCTGCACCATTTCTTCATACAAGGCCGGATCGGCTTCCCGGATACGGGCGATCATCGGGTTGTTGGACTCTTTTTCGGCCGAGTAGATCGGGAAGGCACCGCGCTGTTCCGCCATCTTCACCGAAGCCCGATAGGCTTCCAGAGCCAGCGTTTTCTGAATCTGCACGGCAAAATCAATGGCTTCTTCCGAACCGTAACGCAGACCCAAGGCAGCCAGCATATCTCCTTCCGCCGTAATACCGAGACCCGTACGACGTCCCTGCAAAGCCTTGGTACGGATCTTTTCCCAAAGCTGATGCTCTACGCGACGAATATCTTCGTCTTCGGGGTCGCCATCGATCTTTTCGATGATGGCCTGTACTTTTTCCAGTTCCAGGTCGATGATATCGTCCATGATGCGCATGGCGTATCCGACGTGCTTCTTGAATTTATCGAAATTGAAGCTGGCGTTGCGGGTGAACGGCGCTTCGACATAGCTGTACAGATTGATGGCCAACAGACGGCAGCTGTCGTAAGGACACAACGGAATCTCGCCGCAGGGATTGGTCGACACCGTACGGAACCCTTCGTCGGCATAGCAATCCGGCACCGATTCCCGGATCACCGTATCCCAGAACAACACCCCGGGTTCGGCCGATTTCCAGGCATTGTGAATAATCTTGTCCCACAATGCACGGGCATCAATATCTTTCTCATATTTGGGATGATCCGAGTCGATCGGGAACTGCTGGTGATATTTTTTCCCGGCCATGGCGGCTTTCATAAATTCGTCGTCGATCTTGATCGAGACGTTGGCGCCGGTCACCTTCCCGGTTTCGACTTTGGCGTCGATGAAGTTTTCGGCGTCGGGATGTTTGATCGACAGCGACAACATCAAGGCGCCACGACGACCGTCCTGAGCCACTTCACGCGTCGAATTCGAGTAACGTTCCATGAACGGCACAATCCCCGTCGAGGTCAAAGCACTGTTGAGCACCGGTGAACCCGTCGGACGGATGTGCGAAAGGTCATGTCCTACGCCGCCGCGGCGTTTCATCAACTGCACCTGTTCTTCGTCGATACGAATGATGCCGCCGTAAGAGTCGGCCGGATGACGATGTCCGATGACAAAACAGTTGGACAACGAGGCGATCTGCAAATTATTCCCGATCCCGGTCATCGGACCTCCCTGAGGAATCAGATAGCGGAAATTTTTCAGCAAATCATACACCTGCGGCGCATCCATAGGGTCAGGATACTGGCTTTCGATGCGAGCGATTTCATGAGCGATTCGCCAATGCATCTGGTCGGGCGACTTTTCATAGATCTTCCCGAAAGAGTCCTTGAGCGCATACTTGCTCACCCAAACCGTAGCAGCCAATTCATCTCCCTGGAAATACTCCTTGGCTTCGGCTACCGCCTCAGCATAAGGATACTCTTTTAGCGGGGCGGACGATTGTTTGTTTTCTTTTTCGTTCGACATAACCTTGATGATGTTATTATTTGACAGGAGGATTCAGCGGCAGTGACAGCCAGGCCAAATTGATCCCGCGACCCATATGACCGTAATTCTCACCCGGAGCCCCGTCATACAGGATGGCCAACGAATCGCCTACTCGGATCACAGAGGGCATGCCGATCGCCCCTTTCACCTGGCGGGTATTCTGGCAATCAATCACAATCGCTTTATCTTCCGTATTCCAATGTTTCAAATCTTTGGTCCAATAGACCCAAATGGCATCGGTGTATTCCCCCCGGTCGGGATGGATACCGATATGGTTGGTAAACAGAAACCATGTCTGATTACTGGGTTCGTAATAGAGCGAGGTATTTTCGCACTGTTCCGTGGCCGGGAAAATGGGCTGCGGATCAACCTGCCACTTTCCGTCCAGGTCGCGGGTACGGGCAATCCCCACCGTACGACCCAGTTTTTGAGGGGCGGTATAGGCAGCTGCCCCGAAAAACATCAGGTACTCGCCATCCTGTTCGACCACATCGCCCGGGCTGGCCGTATCGCTGTAATAGGTCCCCGGCTCGTTGACAAAGGGGATGACGTCATACCGTTTCCGCCACGGTCCGGCCGGATGATCGGCCTCGGCCTTCAGCGTCACATACGGCACCGAAGGAATGCGTTCGGGAGCCGGCGTACAAAAGCGGGTTCCCACGTAGAACATATGCCATTTCCCGTCAGCAAAGAACAGCCAGGGGGAGGAGGCCGATTTGGAATCGGGCTGATTTTCATCGCCCAGGGTCAACTGCAAGCCCTGTTTGGTCCAGTGGCGCAGATCCCGGCTGGTCGCCAGACAGGACAACCATCCGTCTTTGCCGGCGCCGTCATAGTGGAGATAGTACACCCCCTGATATTCGACCACCACCGCTTCCCGGGCGCCATAGGTATCGCAACTGTCCGGACCCGTCCCGCAGGGCAGAACCAGGCCTTCATCCCGGGCATCCATCCGCAGAACGGCCTGTGAACGTCCGTCCACATATCGCTCGGGGGCCCGATACACCTTGTCTGCCTCCTGTGCAGACAGGCTGACGGTTCCGAAAAGCATTCCTATGACCCACCCTTTGAGGTTCATGATCGTTTCTTCTTAGGGGCGAAAAAAGTGCTGAACGACTATTATGGCCGTCCGCAACTTCTCCCACACGCTATTTGTTTTATTTCGTTATGATCGTTCCCGGCCCTGCGTTCGAGACACACCGGAACGAATCGGTTTTTCCTTCACAAGAATACGAACTATCGGTCTGAAGTGAAAGTGTTCGCAGTGAATATTATCAACGTTTAATTAACAAACTCAAAGCTTTAACGCTCAGAGGTTACCGACACCTGTTCGATTTTCCCTCCCAAAGGAGGAGCCAGCTTCGAAACCTTCACTTTCACATGCTCACATTGCGGAAAAGCCGCATAGATGGCATCGATGATCCGGGCACACACATGTTCCAGAATGTGCGACGGGATATCCATCTGTTCGCGTACGATTTCGAACACCCGCAGATAATTGATCGTATCGGACACCTGATCGCTGGCGGCAGCCTGAGAAAGATCGGCCGCAATGGTCACATTCACCCGAAAGCGGTTGCCTACGACCTGTTCCAGGGGGTAGCAGCCGTGACATGCCCGAAACTCCATGTTTTCCAGTTCGATCACTGACAAAGCCATGCGTAATGAAGATTTAATTTCCATACAAAGAAAGCCATTATCCCTCTTGCATAGGCTCTCTTTTCCGAGAAGTTATTGACATTTTTTCAGCAGTTTTCCCCTCCTTTTTCCAGCGGCTTCTGCCACAAACACTTATTGAGGAGGGAATCTTTCCGACCTGGCGACAAACAGCCACAACCCTCCTTAGACAGGCATTAAACACCTGTCTATAAGACAATTAAAATTTTCACTGAAAACGAACTGTCTGACAATCACTCCTGATGAGCGAAGAAAACCCGTTCATCATCCGCCCGGAAAGGACGATCACTCCGTACGTTGCCGCTGGTTCGAAGACACCGCCTCATCGGAAGAGTCCGCCGTGGTTTGAGCTGAAGGATTTTTTTCTCCCCCTGAGGAGGCCGAAGCGGCGAAATAGCGGACAACCTCCGCCGCCCGATGAGCCCCGATCAGCTCGGCCAACTCTTCGGCCGGCACCTGACGGATGCGCGAGAGGGTATGATAACGCTTGAGCAGTTTTTCGACCGACCGGCTGCCCAAGGAAGGAATATTTTCCAGTTCGCTTTTAATAAAGGTCAAGGAACGTTTCTGACGGTGGAACGTAATCCCGAAACGGTGCGCCTCGTCCCGGATATGCATCAGTACCTTGAGGGCTTCGCTGTTACGGTCGATATAATAGGGAAGCGGATCGTGCGGGAAATAGACCTCCTCGATGCGTTTGGCCAACCCCACAATGGCAATGCGCTGTTCCAACCCCAGCCGCCGCAATACCTCATAGGCAAAATGCAGCTGTCCTTTCCCTCCATCGACCACAATCAGTTGAGGCAGTTCAGCCCCTTCCGCCAACAATCGGCTGTAACGCCGCGTAACGATCTCTTCCATGGAGGCAAAGTCATTGGCTCCGATCACCGTTTTGACATTGAAATGACGATATTCCTTTTTCGAGGGACGGGCATCCCGAAAGACCACACACGAAGCCACCGGATTGGTTCCCTGCAGGTTGGAGTTATCGAAACACTCGATATGCCGGGGCAATTCTTTCAAGTGCAGCTCCTTCTGCAAGGTGGCCAGCACACGGTCGGTATGTCGGGCCGGGTCTTTGATTTCGATCTGTTTGAGCTTTTCGAGGCGGTATACCCGGCAGTTGCGTTCGGAAAGCTCCAGCAGCCGCAACTTGTCGCCTCGCTTGGGAACCGTAAAGGTCACCCCCTCGAACAGCTCTTCCTGAGGCTCGAACGGAACGATCACCTCCCGAGAGAGTCGGGTTCCGACACGATCCCGGATACGTCCTATGGCATAGGTCAATACATCGCGCGGTTCGTCTTCCAGCCCCGGTTTTAGCTCCACGGTAAAGGAATTGACCACCGCCCCTTCGACAATGCGCATGAAGTTACAGAAAGCCACTCCTTCGTCGACCACCAGCGAAAAGACATCCAGATTGGTCAGCGTATTGCTCACCACCACCGATTTACTCTGATACTGCGCCAGGATCTCGATCTTTTTCTTATAACGGGCCGCCTCTTCAAAGTGGAGCCGGGCCGCCGCCTCTTCCATCTGCTTCTGCAGGTATTCCCGCGTGGCCCGTGTATCGCCTTTGAGCAGCGCAGCCGCCATCCCAATACTTTCCCGGTACTCTTCTTCGGTTTGGTTTCCCACACAGGGGCCCTTGCAGTTGCCGATGTGGTACTCCAGACAGACACTGTAACGCCCTTTGGCGATCGCCTCCGGCGAGAGGTTGAGCGAGCAGGTCCGCAACGTATAGAGGCTGCGCAAGGTCTCCAGCACCGACTTCTGCACATATACCGAGGCATAGGGGCCGAAATATTGCGAACCGTCGCGTTCCCGACGCCGGGTAGAAACCACCCGCGGGAACGGTTCGTTGCGAATCGCCACCCAGGGATAGGTCTTGTCGTCTTTCAGCAGGGTATTGTAACGAGGCTGTATGCTCTTGATCATGTTGTTTTCCAACAACAGAGCCTCGTTTTCGGTGGCCACCACTACATGACGCAGATCCTCGATCTTGCCCACCATCACCCGCACCTTGGCGCTGTGACCGGCCTTGGCCAAGAAATAGGAAGAAACCCGACGTTTGAGATTCTTCGCCTTCCCGACATAAATCACCTGTCCGTCCGCCCCCAGAAATTGATACACCCCCGGAGTATCGGGCAGCAGTGCCACTTTTTCTTTGAGTCTTTTCAACCGATCCGATGCGGATTCCGATGCCATAGCCACAAAATCTATCCTACCGCTTCTTTTTTGAGCGGTTTTTCACCGGTAAAAATACCGAATTTTCCGTTATTTTCTACTGAATGGGCCGACAGAGAAACCTGCCTGCCGCCTACGCATCAACCCTTGCCCCCTCAACAAGTCCAGCCCTCAGGAACGCCCCTTCCAATGATAACGAGGCAGATCGATGTCCAACAGCGCCAACACCCGCTGCACGATAGTGCCGCACAGGGATTCGATCTCTTGAGGATGACCGTAAAACGAGGGAGCCGCCGGACAAATGATCGCTCCGCATTCGGAGAGGGTAGTCAGATTCCGCAGATGGATCGTACTCAGAGGAGCCTCCC
>JAHZDG010000037.1:0-10451 GCA_019422485.1 Alistipes sp.
AGCATCCAACTCATTGACCACAATATCTATATTATCGGTTCCGATACCGGTCGAAACGACACTCATCCGTTTCCCCCGATAGGTGCCGGTCCCCGTCACGAATTCCCGGTTGGAGGCACGACACTCCGTCGTATCGAAATAACCGGCCACCTTATCCACCCGTCCCGGATCACCGACCAAAATGACCGTATCCGCCAACTGTTCGGGGCGTACATGCAGATGAAACACCGAACCGTCATCATTGATAATCAATTCAGAAGAAGCTATTTTTCTCATAACAAACATCTTTATACAAACCGAGACAAACGCCTCGACTCCAAATAAACAAATTTAACCGATTTCCTCCGTTTTTCCACCCGAAAGGACAAAAATCCCGCTTCCCGTTTCTCTTTTTGCCGCGACAGGCCCCCGAAGCTTTCAAATCCATCGCCAGAACACTCTTTCGACTTCGATTAATTCAAAACAACGGTGCCGGCACGTCGATTTATTATTAACTTTGTCTCGATGGGAAATGCCCATCTTGCTCAAACGACAGGCTCCAAGCCCGTTGTTTGAATTGTGTGTACCCCAAAATTTTACTTCATGACACTGATCAAATCCATCTCCGGCATTCGCGGCACCATCGGTGGAGCCCCCGGAGACAACCTGACCCCCATAGATCTGGTCAAATTCACTTCGGCCTATGCCCGCCGGATACGGGAACATGCCCCCGCCGGCAAAGCCCTCCGCATCGTTTTGGGACGCGACGCCCGTCTTTCAGGGGAAATGGCCGCCTCGATCGTCAGCGGCACGTTGTGTGCCTGCGGCATTGATGTCATCGACATCGGACTGGCCACCACCCCCACGGTGGAAATGGCCGTCACCGGCAAACAGGCCGATGGGGGCATCATCCTGACAGCCAGCCATAACCCCAAACAGTGGAACGCCCTGAAACTGCTCAACGAACGGGGCGAATTCCTCAACGATGCCGAAGGCAAACAGGTTTTGGCCTATGCCAACGCCGGTGACGAGACCTATCCGGAAGTCGACGCCTTGGGACACGTCATCGAACGAGGCAGCTACGACCAGGAACACATCCAAGCCGTATTGAATCTGCCGTTGGTCGACGCCGAGGCCATCCGGAAAGCCGGGTTACGGGTTGTGGTCGATGCCGTCAACTCGGTCGGTGGCGTAGTGATTCCGGCCCTGTTGCGGGAGCTGGGAGTCGAAGTCATCGAACTGAACTGCACCCCTAACGGCCATTTTGCACACAATCCCGAACCGCTACCCGAACACCTGACGGAGATTTCGGCTCGTGTAGCCGCTGAAAAAGCCGATCTGGGGATCGTCGTCGATCCCGATGTCGACCGGCTGGCCCTGGTATGCGAAGACGGCAGCATGTTCGGAGAAGAGTACACCTTAGTCGCCGTGGCAGACTATGTTCTCTCCCATACCCCGGGAACCACGGTTTCCAACCTCAGCTCCTCCCGAGCCCTGCGTGATGTCACCGAACGGCACGGTTGCCAATATTTCGCCGCAGCCGTGGGAGAAGTAAACGTCGTCGCCAAAATGAAAGAGGTCGGGGCCGTGATCGGAGGCGAAGGAAACGGCGGAGTGATCTACCCGGCCCTCCATTACGGACGGGACGCGCTGGTGGGTGTTGCCTTGTTCCTGACCCACCTGGTTCACAGCGGTCTGAGCGCCTCTCAACTGAGAGCCTCCTACCCGGCTTATTACATTTCCAAAAACAAAATCCAACTGACGCCGGACATCAATGTCGATGAGGTACTGGTCCGCATGAAAGAACGCTATGCCCACGAACAGGTCAATGACATCGACGGGGTCAAGATCGACTTCCCCACGCAGTGGGTTCACCTGCGCAAGTCGAACACCGAACCGATCATTCGCATCTACAGCGAAAGCCGCGACCGGGCTTCAGCCGATGCCCTGGCCGAAAAAATCATGGCCGAAATCCGCGAGATTGTCAATCACTAACTGAATCGACTCTCCGGTTTTCACGTCCGATACTCGACCGATTCGGATACCCTCATAAAAGAGCAAACACCTCAACAGGTGTTTGCTCTTTTTCTTGCCTCAAAATCCTTTCACCAAAAGCACGCCCAAAAGTTTTCACCCATAAAACCATTCCCTTTCAGTCCCTGAAACTCTCTCTTTACCGCTCCGCTTTTCTCTCTTCTCCAAACACACAAGCCCCGCCTTTCAACGTTTGGCAGAGCCGCAAAAAAGCCCTACCTTAGAGTCAAATTTGACTATCCCATATGAAAACTGCTCTATCGTATATTGAACAACATCGCGAAGCGTTTTTAGACGAACTTTTCGACTGGTTGCGCATTCCTTCCATCAGCGCCGAACCGGACCATGCTCCGGATATGATCCGATGTGCCGAATGGTTACGGGACTCCTTGTTACGGGCCGGACTCGATCAGGCCGAAGTCATGCCCACCGCAGGAAATCCGGTCGTCTACGGCGAAAAGATCATTGACCCGAAACTTCCTACCGTATTGATTTACGGACATTACGACGTCATGCCTGTCGATCCCCGGGAGGCTTGGCGCAGCGATCCTTTCGAACCGGAGATTCGAGACGGCCGCATCTGGGCCCGCGGAGCCAACGACGATAAAGGACAATCCTTCATGCACGTCAAAGCGGCCGAGGCAATGATTCACACCAATAGTCTGCCCTGCAACCTGAAATTCATGATCGAAGGCGAAGAAGAGATCGGATCGGCCAGTCTGGAACGTTGGTGTCAGGAACAAGCCGAACGCCTGAAAGCCGATCTGATTTTGGTTTCCGACACCAGTCTGCTGGGCTGGGATACGCCCTCCATCACCTGCGGGTTGCGAGGTCTCTGCTACCTGGAGGTCGAAGTTACGGGTCCCAATAAAGACCTCCATTCGGGTCTGTATGGGGGAGCCGTTGCCAATCCCGCCAACGTTCTGGCCCGCATGATCGCCGCCCTGACCGATGAGCAGGGACGCATTACCCTACCGGGCTTCTACGATCGGGTACGGAATTTGACTCCCGGTGAACGCGAGAATTTTGCCCGAGCCCCTTTCGACGATACGTCCTACCGCGAAAGTATCGGAATCCCCAGCACGGCCGGCGAAACGGGATACAGCACCTTAGAACGTACCGGAATCCGTCCCTCGCTGGATGTCAACGGCATCTGGAGCGGATATACCGGCAAAGGCAGCAAAACCGTCATCCCCTCAAAAGCCTGTGCCAAAATCTCCATGCGACTGGTTCCTGATCAGGACTTTCACCAGATCGCCGAAATGTTCGAACAACATTTCCGGGCGCTGGCTCCCGAAAGCGTTACGGTCCAGGTTCGGTTTTCACATGGGGGCCGCCCATATGTCTGCCCCACGGATCTGCCCGGCTACCGTGCAGCCGCCGAAGCCATGCGACAAGCGTTCGGTCAGGATCCGCTGCCCTTCTATTCCGGAGGGAGTATCCCGATCATCAGTACTTTCGAAAAGGTTTTGGGGCTCAAATCCATCCTGATGGGATTCGGGCTGGGCGAAGACGCCATCCACTCTCCCAACGAAAGCTTCGCTTTACGCAACTTCTACCGTGGCATCGAAACCATCGTCCGATTCCACCACCAATATGCCCAGACGATGCAAGTTGAACAAGCATGATCCGCATTTTATGGATAACGGGGCTGCTGCTGACCGGCCTCAGTCTCCCGCTCAAGGCTCAAAACACCCAGTTGGCCGATTACGGCTACCTGCCGCCGTTAAAAATACCGGTGCTTCTCTCGGCCAATTACGGGGAACTGCGCCTGAACCATTTTCATTCCGGCATCGACCTCAAAACACAGGGGGTTACCGGCAAACCGATTTATGCCGTAGCATCGGGCTATGTGTCACGGGTTGCGGTTTCGCCCTCGGGATACGGCAAAGCGCTCTACATCCAACACCCCAACGGCACCACCTCCGTTTACGGACACGTAGAGCAATTTTTCGACTCGCTGGAACATTATGTCTATCGTCAACAGTATGCCCGAAAGAGCTTTTCGGTCGATCTGAGCTTCAAGCCCAACCAGTTCCCGATCAGAAAGGGGCAACTCATCGCCCTCTCCGGCAACCGGGGATCCTCGGGAGGCCCACACCTCCATTTCGAAATTCGGGATGCCGCACAACGCCCCTACAACCTGATCGCCCACAAAGTGCTGCCGGTCAACGACACCATTCCGCCCCGGGCACTCACCTTGTACTACGTCCGTGTCGACACCCTTCAAGGAATCCCGCAACACCGGATCGTACAACGCATTCCACTGCGCCGAGAGGCTTCAAATCGTTACGTTCCCTCCAGCGGCCCAATCCTTTCGGTCTGCCGGCAGGGATATTTCGCCATCGAAGCCAAAGAGTACAAAAACGGCACGCATAACGTCATGGGTATATACCGTTTGCAGGAGAGAATCGACGATCAGCCGATTTTTGCCATGGAGGTCGATCGGGTTCCGTTCGACATTACGCGCTACGCCAATGCCGTGACGCTTTACAGCGAGAAGAGCAAACGCAACAACATTTACCGATTGTTCGTACTGCCCAATAATCCGCTGGGCATTTACCGCAACGTACACCGCCAGGGTCTCATCTCCCTGGATGACAACCTCACCCATCCCATCGAAATCGACCTGGAAGACGAAGCGGGAAATCGCAGTCAGATTCGTTTTTCGGTCACCCTGCGACACCAACTGGACACTTTGCCCACCCCCGAAGGCATTCCGGTTCTGTGGTGGAAGGATTTTCAGTACGAAGCCGACGGACTGTCGGTTTCGATTCCGGCCCGCGCGCTCTACGAGTCGGTTCTTTTCCATGCGCCGGCACGCGACATTCCTCTCCCCTCCTACGCCTACTCGCCCCTGTATGACATTCTGTCCGCCGACGAGCCCTTGCAAAAATCAATTACCGTCTCGTTGGTCGCCGACGGTCTGCCCACCCGGTTACGCGACAAAGCACTATTGGGTGTCGTATCCTCGTCCGGGAAACGCTCTTCGGCCGGGGGGCGTTGGATCAACGAAGGGCCCGGAGGCCGGGTCGAAGCCCGGGTCCGCAATTTCGGCACCTATTACATTGCCGTAGATACGATTCCGCCCCGCATCACCCCGGAATTCAAAGCCGGAGCCGATCTCTCGGTACAGAAGAAGCTTTCCCTGAAAATCTCCGACAATTTCTCGGGCATTGCCTCTTACTCGGCCACCATCGACGGAGAGTGGGCCCTGTTGGAATACGACCCCAAAACCAACCGAATCACCCATGTATTCGATAACTCCCGCTGGCCAACCGGTCAGACCCACGAGCTCTCCGTGGTGGTTTCAGACGCCAAAGGCAATCGAAGCACATTCAACACCCGGTATCGACATTAAATCCCCGGGACACACAACAAACGAGGCGGCAATGAATTACCGCCTCGTTTTTATTTCTCGATTAAACACTTTTCCTGTTTCCCGGTGGGCATCATCCCCCCAACAAGCAAACACTCTTTACATCATTCGGGCAAACGTACGACGCCCCAAAGCATAACGTAAAATGATACTTCCCCGATAGATACCCTGAGGATGATTCACCCGGCGAATCTGATTGACCCAGGCTCTTTTTTCGCGCAATTTCCGATGCGAACGGTGGAAATCGACATGGGCCAGCACCACAACCTTGAAAAAGTCAGCACGACCTTGCAATAGAAAAATCAAGGCCGACAACGTATCCAAGAATCCGCGCATCAACAGGACCGTCCATAGACCGACCCGGCTGAGATTTTTATACAACATCGACAGATTGTTGCGATAATTAAGGTAGAGTTTCCGCGGGCTGTTATTCGGCAAGGTACCTCCTCCCAGATGGAACACTTCGCTACCGGTTTCGGCCACAATTTTATAGCCGGCCAAGCGGGCTCTCCAACAGAAATCGATCTCCTCCATGTGGGCAAAGAAATCGGCATCAAAACCGCCTAACTGCCGAAAGAGTTCTGCCCGCACCACCATACAGGCCCCCGAGGCCCAAAACACTTCCCGGGAATCATCATACTGTCCCCGATCGATTTCGATCGTACCCAAAATACGGCCCCGACAGAACGGATAGCCGAACCAATCGATAAATCCTCCGGCAGCACCGGCATACTCAAAATGATCGGGCCGGTCAAACGCACGAATCTTGGGAGACAAAGCCGCAATCTGTGGATCCTCTTCCATGCGGCGCACCAACGGGTCCAGCCAGTGGGGCGGCACTTCGACATCCGAATTCAGCAACACAAACAAATCGGCTTCCACACGTTCCAACGCCAGGTTATACCCACCGGCATACCCATGATTTTCCTCCAACAGAATCAATTCCACTTCCGGATGATGATTTCGCAACCACGCTACCGAATCATCCTGCGATCCATTATCTGCCACCACAACCGACCCTTTGGGACTGTGAGCCAGCACCGAAGGCAGGAAGCGTGCCAGATGTTCGCGGCCGTTCCAATTGAGTATGACGATCTTAACCTTCATAAGATTCTCTATTTTTCAGTCGCTTCCGACCCCTTCTCCGTCTGTCTTTTCGCAGGGTCTGCCGCCGTTTGTTTCGTCCGTTTCTGTTCCGCTTCCCAAAAAGCAGCCACACTCTGGCGGGAATGTTTCCATCGACGATGAGACCACATCCACAAATGGGGCGTTTCACGAATCATGGCCTCGAGATGTTCAACATAGCGTTGCGTAATTTCATATTCGGAAACCTCTTCCTCCCCGTCATAAATCGGAACCAATTCCGCTTCATAATACCGGGGACGAACCTGCCGCACATGCATAAACACAATAGGCATATGAAAACGACGGGCGATTTTTTCCACCCCCGAGAAGAAAGGGGTATCCTGATTCAAAAAACGGTACCAATGTTTAATTTCATGAATGGGCGGAGTCTGGTCGGCAATCAGGGCCACTCCGATGCGCTGGTTCTCCGGACGCTGAGCCCGCAACACTTCGCGATAAATCTCGTGCATCGGCACAGGTTGGGTCCCGAACCGGGAACGAACCATGTAATAATAGAAATCGAAAGCCTGACTGTGCAACGGACGATAAACGGCCAAAAGCCGATGATCCGACATGCAGACATAGTTGATCGTCAGCTCCCAGGAACCATAATGAGACATCGCGGCGATCCAGTTTTTGCCCTTCATCCGCCGTTCATGCTCCTCCACATTGGTATACACCATGCGTTGGAGGATTTCCTCCCGAGAGATGGAAGCCAACCGAATCGTATCCACAAACACCTCTGACAGGTGGCGATAGAAGCGACATTCGATTTCGGCACGTTCCTGAGGCGTTTTTTCGGGGAACGAATGGGCCAAGTTGGTACGTACGACCTCCAACCGATAACGCACCACCCGATAGAGCACGAAAAAGATCAGGCTGCCCAACCCGCCATACAACCACTTTGCAGGCAAGCGTCCCACACAACGACAAGCCTTATAAAAGATCAGATATTGTATCCGGGTCGAACGTTTCATCGGACATGAGCTTTAAATTCCTCATACACTTCGGGCGTCGAAACGATGATTTCCCGTCCGAAGACATAGTTGTCGCCCCCGGAGAAATCGGTCACCCGAGCGCCGGCTTGCTGAGCGATCAGAGCACCGGCCGCCACATCCCAAGCCGCCAACCGCACCTGATAAAAAGCGTCAAAACGACCGCAGGCGACATAGACCAGATCAGCTGCTGCCGACCCCAATCGACGAATACCGTTGGTATGACGCTGGAAATAAGTGGCCGATTCCATAAAATCGTCCAATTCGAGATGAGTAGAATACGAAAATCCGATCGCCACCAGCGAATTTTCCAATTTCCGCGTCGAAGAGACCCGAATTTCTTTTCCATTGAGGTAGGCCGGCGAACCTTTCCAGGCATAGAACATCTCTTTGAGCGTCACCTCGTAGACCACTCCAACCACCACTTCATTGTCTTCCATGAGAGCCAGGCTCACGCAATAAGGCGGCAAACCATGTATAAAGTTAGTGGTCCCGTCCAACGGATCGATGATCCATTTCAAACGGGCATTAACCGAAGAACGTACCGTGCCTTCTTCCGTCACAAAGCCGGCCTCGGGCAGCAGCGCACTGAGCCTTTCCACCACGCGACGTTCCGATCCCCGATCCACATAGGAGACCATATTCTGCACCCCTTTGTATTCGACATCCTCGAACGAAAAGGTAGCCCGTTGGGCGGCAATATATTCACCGGCCTCCCGAGCGATCTCGCACACTCGTGCACAAATTTCCTGATAATTCATACCGGTTCGCTATTCCACGTAAAGTTTCACATTATCGTTTTTCGTACGGGTCTGCAACCACCCTACAATGCGTTGTTGTTCGGCCTGCGGAATCTTGATCTGATTTTTCATACGAATCAGACAGATCACCGTCGTATCCACCGCGGCCCCCTGCGCATCATAACTTTTCGTCTTGGTCAAGGTCACCTGATCGATCTCCGGAGCCAACGCCGTCATCTCCCGCGTAATATCGCGAGAAGGCAGCGTATCTTCCGACAACACACTCAATCGTTTTTCCAAATCACTGATTTGCAGATTTTTTTCCTTCAACAAATCGCGATAACCCGTTTGCAGAGTATTGAGATCCACCTGTTCGCCCTGACCCGATTGCCGTACAACCAGCTTCGTACCTTCCAGGTTATAGGCGGCCAACTGCATACGAGCATTTTCGATAGCATCGGCCGACACCGGTTCCCCGATCAATACCACATCGATCTCACGGCTGCCATCAGGCTGAATAGTCCGTTTATAGTCGATCACCTGAGCCTGCGGGAAATGCATCACGGCAGCCACATAACGATCGGCTGCAGTTTCAAACAGGCTCTGACGCACAATGCGCAACGCCAGAATCACACTGGGCACCAACGTCACAAATACAATAATCCAGATATAGCGTCTTACCTGACGTTCCCGGGCCGGATCGAGGAACTCCTTGGGATGATACCGCAGGAAGCGCACCACAATAAACGTCGCAATGGCGATAAATACCGT
This sequence comes from Alistipes sp., assembly GCA_019422485.1. Lineage (GTDB taxonomy): Bacteria > Bacteroidota > Bacteroidia > Bacteroidales > Rikenellaceae > Alistipes_A. Next base: position 9,024 of record JAHZDG010000037.1, read on the forward strand.
ATTGATAAAGAAGAGATAGAAGGCGCCGATAAAATAGTTCAACTGCCAGGTTGCCAACCCATAACCAGCCGTACAGAGCGGCGGCATCAAGGCGGTAGCGATAGCCACCCCGGGGATCACGGTCGATGTACGATCCTTGCGTGACTGGGCCACCATCCCGGCCAACCCACCAAAGAAGGCGATCAGCACATCATAGATGGTCGGCATGGTACGGGCCAACAATTCGCTTTTGGCCTCACTCAGAGGCGACAGCAAAAAGTAAAGCGTTGAAGTGAGGATACTGACCAGAACCATCAGACCAAAGTTGCGCAACGAACGTTTCATCAGTTCAAAATCGTTGATACCCACCGACAGACCGATCCCCATGATAGGACCCATCAACGGAGAGATCAACATGGCCCCGATGATAACGGCCGCCGAGTTCATGTTCAAACCCAACGAGGCGACAAACGTCGCAAAAATCAATACCCACAGATTCGTTCCCCGAAATTCGACACCCTTTTTCAGGTTATCCTTTACATCTTCTTCAGCGGCTTTGTCATCGTCCAGATCGAAACGACTGCGGATATATCCCCACAAACCTTCAAATGAAAAACCTTTTGATTTCGATGGTTGTTCTTCCATAATGTCTATTCCTCCGTTTCAGATTGATGATCCCGTTCTTTGCGGTTTTTCCCGGCCACCACCAACACGATTTCACCTTTGGGTTCCCGCTGCGTGAAATGGTCGATCAATTCGCCCAAGGTACCACGAACGTTTTCTTCGAATTTTTTCGTCAGTTCTCGCGACACGGATGCCTCCCGATCGAGACCCCAAATGTCGGCAAACTCTTTCAATGTTTTCAATAAACGATAGGGTGATTCATAAAAAATCATCGTCCTCGTCTCCTCGAGCAGTTGCTGCAACCGTTTCGACCGTCCCTTTTTGGGCGGCAAGAAACCTTCGAAACAGAAGCGATCGGCCGGGAAACCGCTATTGATCAAAGCCGGAACAAAAGCCGTCGGACCCGGCAGGGTTTCCACTTCAATGCCCCGTTCCAAACAGGTACGCACCAATAGAAAACCAGGATCGGAAATACCCGGCGTTCCGGCATCGGATACCAAAGCCATGGTCTCGCCCCCCAGAATAGCCGAAGCTACCGCTTCAACGGCGGCATGTTCGTTGAATTTGTGGTGGCTCCACAACTTTTTATCCAATCCGAGGTGTTTGAGCAGGAAACCGCTCGTACGAGTATCTTCAGCCAGCACTACGTCCGCTTCGGAGAGCACCTTCACCGCCCGCAACGTAATATCGTCGAGGTTGCCGATCGGGGTGGGAACAATATAGAGTTTAGCCATGACCGAGGCTTAGTTTTCCAACTTACGTTCCAACAGTTCCACCAAGAATGTCGTCCCTGCAGAATCAGGATTCCAATCGAAGTGTTCCTGA
>JAHZDG010000037.1:10461-12772 GCA_019422485.1 Alistipes sp.
TCATTGCATCATCCAGCGAAGTAAACTCGTTCAAACGGGCCAAAGTCTGCTCATACAGAGCCGCATCTCCGCCGAAAAGTTCGTTGATCAACAAAAAGCGATCGTTAATCCCGATGCTGTGTTGCAGATCCGTAATGGTTTGCGCTCTCAGACGTGAAGCCACATCGGTATGCGGATGCTGTTTACCCAAAATATCGCCCAACGATTCCGTCGGCGTCACAATGACCTCACCCAACACCTTCGGGGCATGTGATGACGAAGCCAGGCTCGGTTCGGGGCGTTCCACCGATTCCGGTTGTACAGGCTGTTCCCGCACGACAAACGGTTCCGGACGGGCCATTTGCACGGGTTGTTCCGCCGGGATCGTCTGAACAGGCTGAACCGGTTCCACGATCGGTTCTTCCTCCCGAGGCGACTCCATGCGTACCGATTCCGATACCGTTACCGACTCATACATGCTCACTTCGGGTTGTGCAGGCGGTTGGTGAGCCCCCACAAACGAACGTGACATACTCGGCGACTCCTCCCCGTACAGGGACAAAATCACTTGTTTGTCGACCCGGGTCCGCACATGAGCCTCATCGCTGAAAAGTTTGGGCTCAGCTGCCGACTCTTTCGCCGCATGAGAGCGCATCCAGGCAACCGGCTGGGGATCGGCCACTTCCGAAGCAGCCGGTTCAACAGCGGCAGCCGTACCTTCAGCGGCTTCCGATTCTGCAACCCCCTCCGACGATACCGTTTCGGCAACCGGTTCAGCCTCTACCGACGTCTCAGACTCAGCGGTCATTGCAACGGCCACCGCCGGCATTTCGGCCGAAGCATTCTTCGTCGTTTCAGGCTCAACCTTATGATCATCCTCCCCGGTCACATCTGCCGTCAAGGATTCTCCCTCCCAAAACAAAATCTCTTCGTAGAGCATCCGAAGTTTATCGAGCATCAGATCTCGTTCCATGGGCGAAACAGTCTCCGTTGCCAACCAACGAGAGGCGATACTCCGCATACGGTCAATCTGCGAGAGCACCTGTTCCATATCTTTTTGTGTTGGCATATTTGCCTAAAATTTTTCCAAAGTTAATCTTTCTGCCAATTAATTCCAATTTCCCTTTTCTATTTCCTTCCACGGGCGATTTTCTCTCAAAAATTCTACTCCATGCGTCATTTGACACCGACAAATAGAAAAGAAAAACGCATTTTAAGGACAATTATTTCCGAATATTCTATTATTTTTGGAGTCAATATATGTATAATTCGAAACTTTTCTTTTCGTTTCTTATCGAATTCGCATATAATCATCATATCCAGTAATGCATATAAATTACTATGGACAGACCGTATAATTTCTGCCGGATCGGGGTATTCTACGACGGTAATTTTCTACTACATGCCTCCAATTACTACAATTACATCCATTCGGAAAAACGTCGGTTGAGCCTGAACGGCCTGCACAACTTCATCCGCCATCAAGTCGCCGAAGAAGAAGGTCTTGACCCTGTACGATGCCAAATCGCTGAAGCCCACTATTTCCGGGGAAGACTCAATGCCGCCGAAGCCTCCATGCGAGGCAACCAACTCTACAACGACCGGGTGTTCGACGACATTCTGATGTCCGAAGGCATTCACACCCACTACCTGCCGCTTCGCAACCTGATGGGGAGAAAAGAAGAGCGGGGCATCGATGTATGGCTCTCTCTGGAAGCTTATGAATTGGCCATGTTACACTTGGTCGACTTTATCGTTCTGATCGTGTCGGATACGGATTATGCACCCTTGATGCGTAAAATCATCGCATTGGGGATTCCGGTCATGTTGTTGAGCTGGGAGTTCGAATACCTCAACGACGACGGCAACCGTATGGTGACCAAAACCTCGCACGAACTGCTTTCGCTGGCCACCTACCCTATTCCGATGCATGAAGTCATCGACCGGGGAATCGCCCAACAGGATCCTTTGATCTTAGAGATGTTCGTACCGGAAAGCAACAACAGCAACAACAATAGCGGAGTTCACACCGATATCAGTGAAATCATGAGTTTGAAAAATGGGTTCGGATTCATCAAATACCCCAACAACAACCTCTATTTTCACAGCCAAGATGTGATCGGAAACTTCAACGATCTGCGTGTCGGCGACCGGGTAGAGTTCGTCATCGAGAAAAATCAACTCAAACAGGACGTTGCCAAACGCGTACATCGGATTGCCCAGGAAGAAGACGACCTGGAATATCAATTCGACGAAGCCTCCGTATAATCGTCCCCGACGCGACACACGCGACACACGCGACACACGCGACACACGCGACACACGCGACACA
>JAHZDG010000037.1:12872-22441 GCA_019422485.1 Alistipes sp.
ACGCGACACACGCGACACACGCGACACACGCGACACACGCGACACACGCGACACAGAAAACCGACATAGCCGGTTTTCTGTGTCGTTTCACGTTTTCCATACAACACTTTAAACGACTCTCCCCCATTTATTTATTTTCCCGACAACTGTCAACCCTTCCTTTTATGAAAAACCGTTTCCCGACCTCTCTGTATATCTGCATTACTTTCGGACTGTGTTTTCTTCTCTGCTTATCGGTTTCCCTCAACGCTCAATCTTACCGACAGGAGGCGGACTCCTTTTTACAAGCACTTCCCGAAGGTTTACAAGACCAACAATGCGTCGCGATTCAAAAAGCCTGTCGGGGAGATGGAACTGACCTTCAAACCATCCGCTCCAGTCGAAACCGACCGACTCTGCTGAACAAAAACGTCGAAATCACAGAAATTTCCCCCACGCTCAGGCTGTACCGTCCCCTTCAACGTACATCTCGTCCCCTGCCACTTCTGATCTATCTGCACGGAGGGGGATGGACCTTCGGCAGCATCCATAGTTGCGCCCGTTTCTGCAGCGAATTGGCCGCGACAGGAGAGGTAATGGTATTGGCCGTCGATTATCGTTTAGCTCCCGAACATTCCTATCCGGACGGACTGAACGACTGCCTCGCTGCCTGGAAATGGGCCCGGGAAAAAGCCGTAGCATGGGGCAGCCTTCCCTCACTGGTTTCCATCGGAGGAGACAGTGCAGGCGGAAATCTGGCTTTGGCCACCGTTTTACGGTTGACGGTCGACCAACAATCCCTGCCCCGTTCCATCGTTCTCTTCTATCCGGTCGTATCAGCATGGAACGACCGCAGTTCCTCCTGGCAGGCCTATCAAAGAGGAGCTGGGCTCGACGGTTCCCTCATGGAGGCCTTCAACACCGCCTATTGCCAAGGGGTTGATCACGCCATCCAGGAAGACGCCCGACGGAATCCTTTCATCTCGCCCTCTGTGGCACCGGATTCACTGTTACAGAGTTTGCCGCGAACTTTGCTGGTCGCTGCAGAACGAGACATACTACGCGACCAAGGGAAAATGTTCTACCTTCGACTGAAAAAACTGAATGTAGAGATTGAACGCCAGGAGATTCCCGGCAGCGTCCACTTGTTTATCACGGTACCGGGACAGGAGAGTGCTTTTCGCCGCTCCATCGAATGGACTCGGAGCTTTTTACAAACCTTTTCATCCGAGCTCCCACCCTCAGCCAACAACGCCTTGTAAGGAAGAACAGCCTCCCCACCTGACAGGAAGAGAGGACAGAACAATATGACAAGCGACAATTTCAGGGAGCAGGTCTCCCTGAATAGATGCGTAATTTATAGACCCGATTTTTCAGACGCAGGCTTTGCCTCGTGCCTCATTCATGATGATAAGGCTCGTTACGAATGATCGTAAAGGCCCGATAGAGCTGTTCGGCAAACAAAACTCGCACGATCTGATGCGAAAACGTCATGCGGGAGAGCGAAAGCAACTCATTGGCCCGGTTATACACCGCCTTGGAAAACCCATAGGGTCCCCCGATGACAAAACAGAGTCGTTTCACCCCGGAATTCATCCGTTTCTGCATCCAGTCAGCAAATTCCATCGATCGCATCTCCTTGCCCTTTTCATCCAGCAACACCAACCAGTCCCCTTCGGAAAGTTGTTTGAGGATCAGTTCGCCCTCCTGACGTTTTTGGGTGTCGGCCGAAAGGGTCCGGCGATTCTTGGGATCGGGCAATACGGTCCACGTCACCTTCGCATAAAAATTCAGGCGACGCAAATAATCCCCCAACAAAGCCTCCACCTGAGACGAGTCGGTCTTTCCTATGGCCAGAATATCGATATTCATCAGCGACGACGAGAACTGCGTTGAGCCGAGGTTTTCTTCGGCGGATCGGACACCAGGAACGAACGCGCATCGCGCGCATCCGGAAAGACGACATCACAGTTCCATTCGCCCTGTGCATCCCGGTAGGTCACCGGATGGATGCTGTCATGCGCCTTCAACCACTGATAAGTCTTATAGAAATTGTAACCGTTGCCACTTTCACCGCCCATCGAAATGGCCAGCACCGAAGTATAGCCTTTGCTACGCCCCTGCATCTGGGAGGCACGATCGATAAAAGCCGGCAAAAAGGCCCGGTCATTGGCCAACGACCCGCCGACATTCCGGTCATCTTTGCGATACCCCGGGTTATTATTGGCCTGATCGATGACATAAAAACCGATCCGATCACACAATTCATAGAAATAGCGAGGCTGCGGATAGCTGACACAAATCGTATTCACCCCATGGGCCTTGAGACGTTTCAACTGTTGAGCGGTGGTCTCTTCGTCCCGTGCCGCATCGTAATTGACCGCCGAAAGTTGAACCGGTTTTCCGTTGGCATACAACTTGCCCTCCTTGACCTCCGTCCGATTGAAACCCACTTTGAACGGGATGTATTCCGTAATTCGTCCGTCCCGACGGGTGTAGAGCATCACCGAATAGAGATCGGGGGTTTCGGGCGACCACATCTTGCGGGAACTGGGATAGATATACTCCTTGCAGATGATCGTATCGTAACCCTGCCCCGGAACATCGAGCTCCTGCAGGTTATAGGTCAATAATTTTCCTCCGTTGGGGGCATAAATATCATACCCCAACGTAATCTTCTCGTCACTGCGATAGCTGTTGGACATCACGGCCGTAATCCACATAATTCCATTCCGTCCCTCTTCATCGAGCTGAGTGGTAATCACAAAATCGTGGATACACAACTTGGGCTGCGAATAGACATAGACCTTTCCCAACGAGCCCGGCTCGAGCGACGGGATCAGGGTTTCCATCCAGTTTCCGACCGAATAACCGTATACTTCTATACCGATGGCATTCAGTCCGTCGGTCAAGGCCGGCGAGATATTATACTCGGCCGGAGTCCGGGTATCGTTGCTGTACCCCACACGCACCCCGTTCACATACAGGGAATAGGCACTGCTCATCCCTTCAATATGCAGGTAAACGTCCCGGTCCAGCCACAAATAGGGCACATTGATCTCGGCCCGATACTGCGCCAAAGGAATCAACGAAGGCAAAGCCGGTGGAGTCAGTGAAGCCAAGGGCGACACGCCTTCATAAGGGACCACATTGGGCACCGTCGTTTCGCCCCACGAAGCCACCGAAAAACGAGGCCGGTAAAAACCCGGCTCTCCTCCTTCCGCCGTGTTCGATTGCAGCACACGCCATTTCCCCTCCAGCGGCAAATAGTGGTCGTTTTCGACCAGGTTGCGCTGTTCGGCATGTTCCCGATTCACATAGCTGATAAACTCTTGACGAGGTTTCGCTTTCCCGAACGACGCATAGGAAGGATCGGCCCAGATTTCGGGAGCATCCTGAGCCGCCAGAGCATATAGTGAAAAAGTGAAAATCGACAGAAAAAAGATTCGCTTACGCATACCACTTCGACATTTAATTTCAGACGTTCCGATTTCCCCGGACGAAGGGTCCCCAAAACCGTCTCCAATAAACACACAAAAATCCTTTTTTTTTGTCAATTTCCCAAATTCCGATCCCTTCATTCTTCCGGTCTTCCCAAAGAGCGTATTATTTTCTGTGCAAACAAATTCCATCAAAATTGTCAGAGATTTCACAAAAAATGATTATCTTTCTTTTTTAAGAACCTACGTTTATGAGGAAGACATCGCATTTATTACTGACACTCATGCTGATGTGCTGCACATCGCTGTATGCTCAGGTTCAGGACACCACCAAACCCGGATGGCTGCAAAGACGGGAAGCGCGGGAAGATGCGCAATGGCAAAAACAACAAGAACGGATGTACGAAAAAGCCGTCAAAGATGCCCAGGATATCACCGCTCACGAAATGGTAAACGATTTATGGGGCGTTAACGATCCTCAGGTAACCCGTTCGACCGATTCAATGGTACTGGTACTGATCCCTCTACCCGAAAGCCAAATCAATCAGTGGACCGGATCGGCCGAAAAAAATGCCCCTGCAAGCCTGGAACCCCAGAAAATGTGGTGGGTCAGCCTCGATCCGCAACTGAGTGCCTTTCTGCAAAACGAACCCATCATGGATTCGGCCTCGTTAGTGGTCAGCGTCAAACAACTGCTCGGACTGCCACCCCAAAGCGACTATTCGTATATAGCCGCTTTCTGGGTCTCTCCCAAGAATCTGTTCCGCCCCACTCCCGACCCAGATCCGACCATTCACTATTCAAGCGTAACGTTCCCCGACCAGGTGGACCCCGCCCATAAATCCTGGATCGAACAATACCGCAAAGAGGCCTACACCTCACAGCCGCCCATTGCCTGGACTCAGCTGGGGTATGCCTATGACTGGGGCAATCCGGTTCGTCCGGTCGGCGTAAGTCAATTCGTGGTCAAGAGCAATGCTCCGATCCGCGTGGTTTCCATTTCGTCGCTTTGGTATTGGTACAACCAACAGGTGAATACCAACCTGACTTTCCCCATTCAAGTTATCGAATAGCCCCCCCTTTCATTGAATCTTTTCAAACAGACACAACACCAACAATCTCTTCAAATTTTATGAAAGGCATTGTATTGGCCGGCGGAAGCGGCACTCGTTTATATCCTATCACCAAAGGTATATCCAAGCAATTGCTGCCCATTTATGATAAACCTATGATCTATTATCCGATCTCCGTATTAATGTTAGCGGGAATTCGAGAAATTCTGATCATCTCCACACCGACTGATCTTCCGTTATTCAAGCGTCTGCTTGGAGACGGATCTCAATGGGGCGTTCAATTCGAATATGCAGAACAACCTTCACCCGACGGTTTGGCTCAAGCCTTTCTGATCGGTGCTGACTTCATCGGGACAGAAAGTGTATGTTTGGTGTTGGGAGATAATATCTTTTATGGTCAAAGTTTCACACGAATGTTGAAACAATCTGTACAGCGGGCCGAACAAGAAGCTCGAGCTACCGTATTTGGATATTATGTCAACGACCCGGAACGTTACGGAGTAATCGAATTTGATACGCAAGGTCATGCCCTCAGCATCGAAGAAAAACCCACTAGTCCCAAATCAAACTATGCTGTAGTTGGACTCTATTTTTACCCGAATCAAGTTGTTAAAGTCGCCAGCGAGATCAAACCCTCTGCCAGAGGCGAACTAGAAATCACGACAGTAAACCAACGTTTTTTGGAAGCAGAGATTCTTGACGTAGAACTTTTGGGACGTGGTTTTGCCTGGCTGGATACAGGAACCCACGATTCATTAAGCGAGGCCAGCACTTTCATTGAAACCATCGAAAAACGACAAGGTTTAAAAGTGGCATGTTTGGAAGAAATTGCCTTCCGCCAAGGATGGATTGATCGGGAACAAGTACACACCTTAGCCCAACCCATGATTAAAAATGGATATGGACAATACCTAAGCAAATTGTAATACTTTATGAAAGTTATTGAAACCTCTATCAATGGTGTATATATCATAGAACCTAAAATTTGGGGAGACGAACGAGGTTATTTTTTTGAAAGTTATTCACAACGAGACTTCGCCGCACAAGTCTGCGACACGACGTTTGTACAAGACAACCAATCCAAATCATGTTACGGCGTTCTTCGAGGATTGCATTACCAATTGCCTCCATTCAGCCAAAGCAAACTGGTTCGAGTAGTCAGTGGACGTGTATTGGACGTTGCTGTCGATATTCGTAAAGGTTCTCCCACGTTCGGGAAACATGTCAGCGTAGAATTAAGCGGCGAAAATCAACAACAATTTTTTATTCCCCGAGGATTTGCTCACGGTTTTGTCGTATTAAGTAAAGAAGCTGTATTTCAGTACAAATGTGATAATTTTTATGCCCCTCAATGCGAAGGTGCAATCGCGTTTGATGATCCAGCCCTCGGCATCGATTGGAAAATTCCGGCCGAACAACTGATTCTATCAGAAAAAGATCTACACCATCCTCGACTGGCAGACGCACCGCTGTTCGATTATCACACTAAACTCTATTGATGCCATGCACATATTAGTCACGGGAGCGAACGGACAACTCGGACGATCTTTACAAAAGATAGCAAATACATACCCTCAACATACTTTCGTTTATACAGACCTGCCGGAAACGGACATCACCGATGCATCCGGTTTGGAAACACTGATTAGAACTCACCAGATCGATCTGATCATCAACTGTGCTGCATATACTGCTGTGGATCGGGCGGAAAGCGAACCGGAACTGGCTCACAAAATCAACTGTGAAGGACCTCGTACCTTAGCTCTACTTTCGCAAAAACACGATCTAAAATTGATTCATGTCTCTACCGATTACGTTTTCGATGGAGAAAGTTGCCATCCCCTCAAAGAAGACCAAACCACATCTCCCATAGGAGTATACGGAGTCACCAAACTAGCTGGTGAACAAGAGATAGAAGCAAGCGGATGTAAAGCAGCCATTGTACGAACAGCCTGGCTGTATAGCGAATTCGGTAATAATTTTGTCAAAACCATGCTGAGAGTCGGTCAACAACGAGATTGCCTCAATGTCGTGTACGATCAAATCGGGACGCCCACATATGCTCCAGATCTGGCAGCCGCACTGATGCTGATTGCCGAACGGGGAATCAACGATTTTCAAATTTATCATTTCAGCGGAGAAGGCGTTATTTCATGGTATGATTTTGCTCAAACGATTTTCGAATTGACCGGCATGTCCACTCATGTCAACGCCATCGAATCATGGCAATATCCATCGGCCGCAAAACGTCCTGCATACAGTGTACTTGCCAAAGATAAAATCAAACAACTCGGAGCTATCGTTCCCTATTGGAGAGATTCTCTGAAAATTTGCCTCGAAGCCCTCAAACAGAACTCATTATGAAAAACATTCTGATCACCGGAGGAGCCGGTTTTATCGGTTCGCATGTCGTAAGATTGTTCGTCAAAAAATATCCGAATTACCATATCTTCAACCTCGATAAATTGACCTATGCCGGTAATTTGGAAAATCTGCGAGACATCGAACAGGCTCCCAACTACACGTTTATCAAGGCGGACATCTGTGATTTCGAACGTATCTCTTCAATTTTTCAGCAGCATGATATTCAGGGAGTCATCCATTTGGCCGCCGAAAGCCATGTGGATCGCAGCATCAAAGATCCGTTTTCGTTCGCTACTACCAACGTATTAGGAACGCTCTCCCTGCTCCAGGCTGCAAAAAACCATTGGAACGGTCAATATGAGGACCGTCGATTCTACCACATCTCCACTGATGAAGTATACGGTGCGCTCCAATTCGACGGCACATTATTTACCGAAACAACCAAATACGATCCACACAGTCCTTATTCAGCCAGCAAAGCCAGCAGCGACCATTTTGTCCGGGCTTTTCACGACACATACGGACTGCCGGTGATCGTCACCAATTGTTCGAACAATTACGGACCTTACCAGTTTCCCGAAAAACTCATTCCGCTGTTCATTAACAACATCCGACACAACAAACCTCTTCCTGTTTACGGGAAAGGAGAAAATGTGCGAGACTGGTTATTCGTCGAAGATCATGCGCGGGCAATCGATCTGGTCTTTCATCAAGGGAAGACCGGTGACACATACAACATCGGCGGTTTCAACGAATGGAAAAACATTGACCTTATTCATGTTTTAGTAAAGACTGTCGATCGTTTGTTAGGACGTCCAGAAGGCACCTCTGAAAAGCTAATCACGTTTGTCACCGACCGTGCAGGGCATGATTTGCGTTATGCAATCGACTCCACCAAACTCAAAAAGGAACTAGGATGGGAACCCAGTTTGCAATTCGAAGAAGGTATCGAAAAAACCGTTCGTTGGTATTTGGATAATCAATCTTGGCTGGATCACGTAACCAGCGGAGAATATGAATCTTACTACACAAAAATGTACGAGAATCGATAAAGCGTATATCTCTATTTCCCAAAAACGGACGATAATTTTTCAAATTATCGTCCGTTTTCGTATTTATACCCCCCTTCTATTTCGATCCCAAATACAAGAAGACCATCCCAAGCAGAACCAACAACAGATCCACAGCCTTACTCCGCAGGTTCTTCTCCCGGAAAAGCAGGGCTCCAAAAGCAAACGAGACGATCACACTTCCCCGTCGAATCATCGACACGATAGAGATCATCGAATCAGGTTCACTCAGGGCGTAGAAATAGACGAAATCGGCCGCGCCCAAAAAGATCGAAATCAAGGGAATACTCCATTTCCACCGGAATGGAGAGGTGTGTCGCCTCGGCCACCACAACACCGCCAGAATCACCCCCATCAACCCCAGCTGATAGAGATTGTACCACGACTGCACCAACATCGGGTCCAGGCTTTTCATCAGGTATTTGTCATACAACCCGCTGACAGCCCCCAGCACCGCCGCCAACACAACACAAAAGATCCATCGATTGTGACTGAAATCGATGCCTTCCTTTTTCCCGGAGCGGCTCAACATCAGAAACGAAATAGCGGCTAACACAACCCCGATCCATTGATACAGGTTAAGACGTTCCCCGAAAATCAACAACGCCCCCAACAACACCATCACCGGACGAGTGGCATTAATAGGCCCGACAATGGTGATCGGCAGATTTTTCATTCCGAAATAGCCGAAAATCCAGGAACTGAGGACAATCACCGATTTCAACAGAATAAAACGATGGACCTCCCAGCCGACTTCCGGCACATATAAAGCGGGATGAGCCGCCATGCGTTCCGGCATCCAGGCCGACAACAGAATAAAAGGAAGAAAAATAAGCGAGCTGAACAGGGTATTGAGTAACAAAACCGGCAATACGGCATTATCCCGCAAAGCCTCCTTTTTAAAGACATCGTAAAACCCCAACAAGGCTGCCGATGTAAAAGCAAGTGTTAACCACATAATCGAATTTTTATGGGGAAGGACCTCAGAAGCAAAACCTTTGACCGCCAAGACCGAACATAAGCAACCATCGATTCCCAACATTCAACGGGTTTGTCGGTTTCCTTTTCCCGGCCGCAAAAATAGTGAGAAAATCGCAAACGAATCACCTCTGCTCCGACCAGGAATCGCTGCATTTTACCAACCTCCTGCCCCCGGTCGTAGCGCACTATCGTCCCACTACACCGGACACCAGCCGAACTCCAGCATATCGACGAGATGCGTTTGACTGCCGTCACGATCGGTTGCCAATTTAACAAATTGCCATAAAATTGTCTTTTCGAACAAAAATCTGTACTTTTGGAGGATTTCGGCCACCGGGTCGAAACCTATTGAATCTTTAATTTTATCTCATGCAAACAGACGATACCCAACCGACTTCCTTACCGGAAAACGCCTACCGTGAACTGGCCCCGGGCGAAGAGTACAAGCCCGTTATGTCCCCACAAAGCAACCCTCGTGAGGTAACTCCCTACTCGGTGAGTTTTGGGATTCTGATGGCCATTATTTTTTCTGCCGCCGCCGCTTACCTTGGTCTGCGCGTGGGACAGGTTTTTGAAGCCGCCATCCCCATCGCGATCATTGCCGTCGGGGTCGGAAACCTCACCGGCCGTAAAAACATGCTCGGCCAGAATGTGATCATCCA
>JAHZDG010000038.1 GCA_019422485.1 Alistipes sp.
GCGTACAGAACTAATGAATGGATTGCTTAGGCAATCTTAACAGTTAGTTTTCCTTATCCAGGGCGGAACCGAAGTTCCGCCCTGGTCTTTTTATTATCATACTCAAAATAAATCCAAAACAATATCTTTCCAATCAATAATCATCCCTGCCAGAATTTCCCAGGAAGAAAGTCATAAAAATATTTTTACTAACTTTGTTTATCGTACCTAACCCCTAACCTATGAAAACACCTACCCTCCTCGCTGCGGCTACACTACTGCTGGGAACGATCGTTCCTGCTTTGCAGAGTTGCGCCCCCTCGCCCCAGACTCCGGAACGTCATTTCCGATTAATCCATAACAACGACGGGACCGATGCCTTGTATAATCGCTGGTTTCACAATCGCCCGCTTTGCAAAGCCGATATAGAAGCTTATGTCGACATGGTGGCTGAATCGCAGGTCACTACCTATATGATGTGTTCGGGCAGCGATTTTGTCTACTATCGTTCTCAATACGGACGTCCTTTCGGCGATGACCGAAACGGAACTCTCGATTGCGGGAAGGATACAGCCACCCTTCGGGTATGGAAAGAATATTACCGCAACATCCAAAACCTGGAAAACGAAGGGACCGACGTCATCGAAGCCTCTTTGCTCCGGGCACAAGAAAAAGGCATGGAAGCCTTCATCACCTATCGCATGAACGACCTTCATTTCGCCGATACCTCCTACAACTGCCCGATCCATTACAGCGATTTCTGGATTGCCCACCCCGAATATTGGCTGGGAGATTCGACACAGGGATGGCATAGTGCAGGAGCCTTGAATTTTGCCATCGACGAGGTCCGCCAGCGCAAACTGGACATGATTACCGAACAGTTGGAAAAATATGAAATGATCGACGGTTTCGACATGGACTTTATGCGGTTCCCGGTCTATTTTAAAACCGGTGAAGGTCCTCAAAACGCCCATCTGATCACCGATCTCGTACGTAAGGTGCGGGCCAAAGTGGATTCGGTTTCTCAGGTTCGCGGGAAGAAGATTCTGTTGTCGGTTCGGGTGCCCTTCACCATGGAAGGATGTATGATGAAAGGCCTCGATGTCAAACAATGGGTCAAAGAAGGTCTGGTCGATTTTATCAGCATCGGCGCCCACTGGAAAGGGGAAACCGCCATGCCGGTGGCCCAATTCCGCCAAGATCTGGGCAATGACCAAATTCCGATCTATGCCACCATCGATGACGGCGGATATACGCCCCGAGAATTTTTCTCGGCAGGGATGTTCCGCGGTATGGCTTCGCACATCCTTGCTCAAGGCGCCGATGGGGTTCACCTCTTCAACTACTACTTCGGTCAATACAATACCGAACTCAACGGCAAGATCAAACTGGAAGAAGGCGGACAGGTTTGCCGTGTTATTGACCCGGCCCTGCTCCAGGAGATCGGCAAGATGGAAACCCTTAAAGGCCGCAACAAGATTTTCTGTGAATCGGACGGCGTGACCGACACGTACGGCATCCTGCAGGTCGGCACCCTGCCGCTAGCCGTCAGCAATAGCCGTCGCTCCTCGGCCAACCTTTATATCGGAGACGATGTGCAGGAAACCGTGCCGGAAGAGACAATCCTGTTTATCCGCACCGATCGCCCGGCCCAATTCCAGCTGGAAGTCAACGGGGTGAAGGTCACCGAACAACGCCCCGACTATCCGAAATTGTACGACCGCTGCCGAGGACTGATCGACAAGGATCAGGTTTATGCCTTCGTATTGCCGACCGGCACCCTGCGCCAAGGCGACAATCAGATCAGCTTCTTGTCACAAGAACCGCTGATGTTTGTGGTACGCAGATTGGAAGCCGCCCTCAAATACGGCGATGTAGAAACTCACGGATATTTCTAACCCTCTTACACTCCATAAAATCATACGGGCGGTCGCTCTGAGCAACCGCCCGTTTATGCCCCAACCGCTATGAAACGAATTATATTGCCGATTCTTTGTACCCTGCTGTTAGGGACCAGTTTCGGAGCCACTACCCCAACCCAACGGCTGTATGTCTCGCCCGACGGTTCGGACGCACAAAACGGTCAGAGCCCCCAAACGGCCCTGCAATCCCTCGAAGGAGCACGCAACGCCATTCGCACCCTCCGATCCCAGCACGCCCTGAACGGCCCGCTGGAAGTAATTTTTGCCCCCGGCACCTACCCGATCCGACAGGGTGTCGTTTTCACGGCAGAGGATTCCGGAAGTCCCGAAGCGCCCATTACCTACCGGAGCGAAAAGGAAGGAAGTGCAACCCTCAGCGGCGGCGTCCAGATCACCGGCTGGAAAAAACACCGCAACGGCATCTGGGTCACTACCCTTCCGGCCGTCAAGGAAGGGAAATGGTGGTTCCGCCAACTGTACGTAAACGGACAGTGGCGCGGTCGGGCACGCACCCCGAACCAGGGTGTGCTGGAAGTGCAGGCCACGACCGATACCTCCACCAGCCTGCGCAGTTTCCAGGTTCCCAGCGATTCATTCATTTTCGCTCCCGGTGACCTCGATCCCGCCTGGAAACATCCTGAAAACGGAGAAGCGATCATCTACCACTACTGGACCGACACCCACCTGCCGATCCGGGCCATCGACACCAAACGCAACCTCATCTCCTTCGGCTATCCTTCCGGCAAAACATTCCGGGACGGTTTCGAAGGCGATTTGGCCCGTTATATTATCGAAAACGTCTACGAAACCCTCGATCAACCCGGCGAATGGGTACTTGACCGCGCGTCCGGCCAACTGTTCTACATGCCGATGCCCGGTGAAGACATGACGCAAATCGAGGTGATCGCTCCGGCTACCGAAACATTGATTTCGATCGAAGGCAATCCCCTCGAAGGGAAATGGGTGGAGCATCTTTCATTCGAAGGATTCAACATCGCCTATACCAATTTCGATCTGCCTTGGGGCAACTGTAATAACTCACAAGGAAGCGCC
The DNA here is from genome assembly GCA_019422485.1 of Alistipes sp. Classification (GTDB taxonomy): domain Bacteria; phylum Bacteroidota; class Bacteroidia; order Bacteroidales; family Rikenellaceae; genus Alistipes_A. The sequence continues at coordinate 2,955 of JAHZDG010000038.1, forward strand.
AGCGTAGCCGCCTGCGTGAATCTCCGGGGAGCCCGCCACTGTTCCTTCGAAGCCTGCACGCTGCGCAACCTCGGCACCTTCGGCTTCGAGCTGTTCGATGGCTGTACATTCAACCGCTTCTGCTACAACACCCTCGAACAACTGGCGGCCGGTGGCATCCGGATTCAGGGTTCGGCCGCCGGCGGCCACCCGGCCCTGCGTACCGGCGACAACCTCATCAGTGACAACACCATCGCCTATTACGGTCTGACCTATCCGTCAGCGGTCGGCATCCTGGTTATGCACAGCGACCGCAACACCATCACGCACAACCTGATCCACCACGGTGATTACACCGGCATTTCGGTCGGATGGTCTTGGGGTTACCTGCGCAGCGCCGCCCGCGGCAACCTGATCGAGAAAAACCACATCCACGATATCGGTTACAACAACCTGCTGTCGGATATGGGGGGTATCTACACCCTGGGGCTCTCACCCGGAACCACCGTTCGCGGCAACCTGATTCATGACGTGAACGCCAACCGCTATGGAGGTTGGGGTATCTATGCCGACGAAGGATCCACCTCCATTCTGATCGAAAACAACGTCGTGTATCACACCAAATTCGGAACGTTCAACATCCATTACGCCAAAGACCTGGTGGTTCGCAACAATATTTTCGCACTGGGACGTCTCCAACAGTACTCCCGCTCGAAACGCGAGCCCCATACGACGGTCTATTTCGAGGGAAATATCCTCTACTGGACCCAGGGCCGCCTGCTGGTCGACGAATACGAATGGAAAGACGTGCCTTACTCGCTCCACGTAACGCCCTACCAGCCTCCTCGGGACACGACCGTTACGTACGTCAGCGACTGGAACCTGTTCTACAATCCGAACCAACCGAAAACGGCAGCCGATTTCAGTGGCCGCACCTGGGACGAATGGCAGGCCGAAGGGAAAGATCTGCATTCGATCTACGCCGATCCGATGTTCGTCGACCCGGCACATTTCGATTTTCGTCTGCGCCCCGATTCACCCGCTTGGAAACTCGGATTTCAACCTATTGACATTCAAGACGTAGGGCCTCGTCCCAGACCTCAAACCTCTACTTTATGATGCATTTTTGGAAACGATACGGATGGCTGCCCATCCTGCTGTTCAGCAGCGTCTGCGCACAGGCAAACGAACCCACTGAAACCCCTGTAACGACAGGCCCCGAAAATCGGGCTGAAATTACGGCTCCGGTTCCCGATTTCCGCAACCCGAACCTTCCGGTGGAAGAGCGGGTCACCGACCTGATGAACCGGCTGCAACCCGATGAAAAGATCGGACTATTGTGCGCCATACAACCGGCCATCGAACGTTTAGGAATCCCGGCCTACGACTGGTGGAGCGAATGCCTGCACGGAGTTGCCCGGGCCGGTCAAGCCACGGTTTTCCCCAAACCGATCGCTACCGGCAGTGCCTGGGATCCCGACCTGACCCGACGCATCGCCACCGCCATCTCGGACGAAGCCCGGGCCAAATACCACGCCGCCCTGCGCACCAAAGGCTATACCGCCCGTTATGAAGGGCTGACCTTCTTCTCTCCGACACTCAATCTGGCCCGGGATCCCCGCTGGGGACGGACGGACGAATGTTACAGCGAAGACCCCTTATTGACCGGTCTGCTGGGCGAGGCATTCATCGAAGGTCTGCAGGGTGATGATCCCCGCTACCTGAAACTGGTTGCCACGTCCAAACATTTCGTGGCCAACAACGAGGAAAACCGACGACTGGACGGTTCTGCCGAAGTGGATATGCGTTCCCTGCGCGAGTACTACTTCCCGGCTTTCCGCCGCAGCATCGAACAGGGGAAAGCTACCTCCGTCATGGGGGCCTACAATGCCCTGAACGGCGTTCCATGCTGTGCCAATCCCTTCCTGCTCAATCAGGTATTACGCCAGGAGTGGGGTTTCAACGGAGTCGTGATCTCCGACGGATCGGCCATGGCCAAAATCTACACCCACCACCATTACGCCCCTTCCCCCGAAAAGGCATCCGCGCTGGCGCTTCGGGCCGGTTGCGACATGTCCCTGCGGGACGAATACGGGTCTACCCTCCCCGCTGCCTTGCAACAGGGACTGATCTCTCAGGCCGATATTGACACCGCTGTGCGACGGGTCTTGACCCTGCGCATGCGTTTGGGAATGTTCGATCCCCAGGAACAGGTTCCGTACGCTTCGATTCCCGATAGTGTAGTCGAATGCCAGGCCCATCGGGATTTGGCGTTGGAAGCAGCCCGCAAATCCATCATTTTGCTCGAGAACCGGGGTATTCTTCCCCTGCAACCGGAACGTCTGCAGAAAATCGCCCTGATCGGCGAAGCATTCCAGAAGGTGCATTACGGAGACTACAGCGCGGAACCGAAACATAACCTCACCCTACTGGAAGCGATCCGTACAGCCCTCGCCAACCGGGTCGATGTCCAGTGGACGACAGACGCCACTCAACCGGAACCGATCGCTCCGGAGTGTTTCATGCGCCCCGAGGAGTATGCCTATGACGGACTGGTCGGGCTGACCGGCGAATATTTCGACAACGAAACGCTGCAGGGCCAGCCTTTCACCGTTCGCCACGACCACCAGATCGACTTCACCCTGAGCGACCGCAACAACCGCGATATGCAACAACCTCAGCAACTGTCGATTCGTTGGCGCAGTCGTCTGGTCGCTCCGACTACGGGCGACTACCTGATTCTCCTGGAGCAACACGAAGCCGATTCCCGACTGTGGATTGGGGATCAAGAGATCTCCGAGGCAAAAGAAAGCGCTGACGGGAAGGTTCTGCGTTGCAAAATCCATCTCGAAAAAGGAGAGCCTTATGATCTGCGGGTCGAAAGTCGCCATGTCGGCCGTAATGCCCGTATCCGACTGCTGTGGCAACAGGCATTGCCCGAAGGGACACCCGATGCCCGTCAACTGGCTGCGGAAGCCGATGCTGCCATCGTATTCGTGCGGGATGCCGGAGGGGCCGAAGGCAAAGACCGTTCGAGCCTGCGTCTCGATCCCCGTCAATTGGAACTGATCCAGGAGGTCGTTCAGGCCAATCCGCGTACCGTAGTGATTTTAGGAACCAGTGCACCGTTGATTCTCACCCCATTGAAAGAACTCTGCCCGGCCTTGCTGTGCAGTTGGATCGCCGGACAGGGAGAATCCCAGGCCTTGTGCGATCTGCTTTTTGGAACCGTCAATCCCTCGGGCAAAACCCCGGTCACCTTCTTTGCCGACGAAAGCAAGCTGCCCGCTCTGGACGATTACGACGTCACTCATGGACGCACCTATCAATATTTCACCGGAAAGGTCTGCTATCCATTCGGTTATGGGCTTAGTTACACGAGCTATCGGTATGGCCGGCCGACCCTGGACAAAAACCTCTGCACGCCGGCAGATACGCTCCGAGTGAGCATCGAAGTAACCAATACCGGGCAACAGGACGGTGAAGAGATCGTTCAGTGCTACGCGGCCTGTCCGACCTGGGCTGCCCAAGGTTTGCAGCAAAAGTTGATTGCCTTCGACCGGATTGCACTCCGCGCCGGAGAAAGTCGTCAGGTTACATTCGATATTCCCGTTTCGGAACTGGCTCGCTGGGATACGACACGCAGCGCCTGGAGCGTATCCCCCGATCGCTATGAAATTCGCGTAGGGACCCATTCCGCCGATTGGAAGGCCGTCACCTGCGACATCCGATAAGCCGGCTTCGGTGATCTGAGGGACTTGAGCCTGATCGTCTCAAGAATATCGATCGACCGTATGGAAACCCGCGGGCCGCAGAACGACACAGATTACCTTTCATTCCGCACAAAAACCCGGCTGACCCTAAAATGACAGGGGAGACTTCTCAAAAAGTCTCCCCTGTCATTTATTCGTTAAGTTTCCTGTCTATTGTTCTCCGGCCTCCAACGAAATCGGCACTCCCTGATAGAAATCGAGAATTTTGGTTCGGAACAAATATTCGTATTGAGCCTGCAACTGTTCGGAACGGCTGGTCACCAGCTTGGTCTGCGCCTCGCTGTACTCATAAACCGCCAGTTTTCCCACATCATAACGCTCCTGAGCATAGGCAAAAGCCTCTCGTGCCGCCTCATAAGCCGCCTGCGTAGACCGGTATTTGGAAACCGAAGCCACCGCTCCCTGATACGCCTGTTGGATCTCCTTATAGAGCGCCAGTTTCACGTTATCCAACTCCAGATTGCGGTTCTTAATCTCCAGCCGCGCCTGACGCACCTGATTGCGCGTCTGCAGGCGATTGAAAATCGGAATGCTCAGGTTAAACCCTATCGCTTCCCGCTGATTGTCCCTCCATTGGGAGACCACGCTGGGATTGGCAAACCCCGAGGTCAACAACTGGTTGAACCCGCTGGTATAGGAGAGCCCCAAATTCAGGGTGGGCCAAAAAGCCGACTGGGCCACCTTCAAATTGCGTTGGCTGCTCTCCAGCCGATACTGCGCCTCCTTGATGTGAGGTTTGATGCCCAAAGCCGTTTCGTAAATGCGTTCCGGGTCCGGAATCAAGCCATCGGCGGCCAGCTGTTCGCTGTCAACCTCCGGCTCCACGATGTCAAAATCGGTCATCCCCGACAGATTCAGACTCTGTGAAAGGTTCAACAACGCCAAATCCCGATCGTTGCAGGCATTGGTCAGATTCAGCTGATCTTTGGCCCATTGCGCCTTGATGTCGAACAACTGGGACTCGGGCACCTTGCCGGCCTCCAACAAGGCCTCGGTACGCGTCACCTGACGGGCCGTCAGATCCAACTGTTCCTGATAGACCTTCACAATTTCCTTTTTGAACAGCGCTTCCAGATAGAGCGACGTCACCTGCAATTCCAAATTTTCTTTGGCTTTGTTCAGGTTCTCGGTCGCAGCTTTCAGGTTGAGTTCATCCACCTCGATCTGGCGGCTGATTTTCATCCCCGAAAAAACCGGCACCGAAGAACTTAATGCAAACTGCGTCGCACTGGCCGCCTTCGCCACCTCATAAATCCCCGAACCCTGGGACATGGAGCGCCCGAAGTTAAAACTCTGATTGGCACTGCCGCCCAAACTCGGCAAACGACTGTTTTTCGAGGTATTCAGGGTAATTTCCGCGTTATCGACCCCCAACTCCTGCTGCTGAATTTCGATGTTATGCTCCACAGCATAGTCGATGCAGCGTCTCAGAGTCCAGGACTCCTGGGCCCGTCCCCACTCTGCACCCCCGAGGAACAAGACCATTCCCCCCATAAATCCTATGCAGTACGTCCGTTTCATGATTTTCATTTTTTCGTTTTAGCCAGGGCATTGCCGCGAACCTGTTCGCCTTGTTGCAAACCGTCGGTCACCTCTACCTGAATGCCATTGGACAACCCGATCGTCACCGGTCTTTTTTCAAAATGCTGCTCCCCATTCAACGAATCCTTCAACACATACACAAACGTCGAGTCTCCGTTGAACTGTACGGCGCTTTCCGGCACACCCAGCACTCCTTCCGCACGATCCAACACGATTTGGGCATTGGCGCTATAACCGGCCCGCACCTCCACCGAATCGGGCAGATTGGCCGCCGCCTTAATCTCAAACAGAATCGCACCGTTCTCTTCCACCCCCTGCGGCGAAATATACTCCAATACGGCATCGAAAGTCTGTCCTTCGAGGGCTCCGACGGTCAGTTTGATCGGCATACCGACCCGGATACGCCCCACTTCGGTTTCGTCAATCTTCCCGATAAAAATCAGGTCATTCATATCGGCCACCGTCGCGATGGTCGTCCCGTCATTGAACGTATTGGCCTGAATAACCGAATTTCCCACCTTGACCGGCACATCCAATACCATCCCGTCGATGGTCGAACGGATCTGGGTATTGCTCAACTGTGCCATTTTCTTGGAGATCCCCTCCTTGACAATATCCAGGTTGTCCCGTGCGTTATCCAGCTCTTCCCGCGCCTTGGCATACTCGGCCTCCGACTGATCCATTTCATCCCGGGAGATCACCCCCTTTTCGTACAACTGTTTCTGACGTCCATACTCGGACTCCACCTGCCGCAAATCGATCTCGGCGATCCGCACCCGCGACTCAGCCGCATTCAGCGAACTCATCTCAGGAATCACCTTCACCGTGGCAATCACATCTCCGGCCCGGACATGATCGCCCGCCTCCTTTTTCAGTTCGGAGATAATTCCCGAAATCTGCGGTTTGATCAACACCTCATCCCTCGGAGAGACTTTACCGGTCGCCACCGACGTATTTTCAAACGAGATGGTATCGACCTTCAGCAATTCGTATCGGGTCGACTGTGGGCGCGATTTACGCCACAACAGGTAGAACGTACCCAAAATCAATACCCCGAAAAAGAGGAGCAATACGATTTTGAAAACTTTTTTCATACTTATTTACAGGATTTATGGTTGCACGATTGGTTGATTCTATTCGTCTCGGATGGCATCGATCGCCTTGATTTTCAAAGCTCTGACCGTAGGCAGAATTCCCGCAGCCACCCCCGACACCACCAGGATCAGCAGGGCAAGCAGCCCCATTTGAAACGAGATGGACGGCGGAGCGAACAGCTGGTTGCCCTCTCCCATCACCCGGGATACGCCCTCCAGCACAAATACCCCCAACACAAACCCAAGAATACCGGAAATAAAGGTCAGAACGACACTTTCGCTCATCAGTTGTTTCAGGATGGTGATGGGTTTGGCCCCCAGCGCCCGCCGGACCCCGATTTCCCGGGTGCGTTCGCGCACCGTCACCAACATAATGTTGCTGATGCCGACAATGCCCGACAACAACGCCCCCAACCCCACGATCCAAATCAACAGATTGACGCCCAGGATCAGGTTCTGAAACATCTGGAACATCTCCTGCACATTGTAGCTGAAGATTGCCTTTTCGTCATGCGGAGCGATGTCATGCGCTTCCCGCAGAATGGTTTTCACCTCCTCCTCGACCTGGGCGGCATCGACTCCGGCTTTCCCCGTACAGAACAGCTGGTGGATCTTGTCTCCCCGCGAAAACGTATACCGCATGGTCGTAAAAGGAATATAGAACGATTCATCCTTCATATCCTCACCGCCAATCACCCTGCGGGCGACCCCGACTACCTGGAAATAGATCCCCTTGACGCGGATATAAGCGCCCAACGGATCTTCTCCGGGATCGAACAGGGTTTCATACACACTCGGACTGATCACACACACCTTGCGACGATACTCAACGTCCATATCGTTGATCAGACGACCATACAGCATCACCTGCGGATAGACCACAAACTGAGCCGGCAACACCCCACTGATGTTATACGTACCGGACTTCATGCCGCGCACGACATTTTTATCGGTGTACGCCCCGTAGAGCACCGGAGCGATCTGATCCACCGCCCGGGATTTCCGACGGATCAACTCCAGGTCCTGGGAATTCATCTCCCAGAAACGCCCCTTCCGATAACCGTGATACGGTTCTCCGGTACGTCCCGCCACAAACACACAGGTATTGGGAGCGATCCCCTCCAATGTCCGATGGATGCCGTCCCGGAAGCCGTTTCCCAACCCCAACAGCAACACCAGCATGAGGATCCCCCAAAAGATCCCAAAACCCGTCAACACGCTCCGCCACTTATTGCGTGTGATGGTAATCCATATCTCCTGCCAGTTATCCAGATCGAACATTTTTCTCTCGAATGGATCGTTTTATTATACTTTTTCAACGCTTCCGGCCGGCTGCCTCCAAACTCCCAGCCTTATACCCTCCCGCACCCTGCTGTACGAGCTCGGTTATTCGGCCCGCATCGCTTCAATGGGACGTACCCGAGCTGCCCGAAGGGCCGGCACCAATCCTGCCACCACTCCGCTGACAACCAACAGAAGCGTCGCTCCGAAAACCGCCCCCAGATCGACCGTCGGATCTTTGAACACCGTCATCATGCTCTGGGTCGTCTGTTGCTCCATCCACGCAGAGACCCCTTCGGTCAGACCGACCCCCATCACAATGCCGATATATCCCGCCGCGGTGGTAATGAGAATCGCTTCGAGAATAATCAGACTCAAGATGGACCAAGGCGTCGCTCCGATCGCTTTACGGATTCCGATCTCGCGCGTACGTTCCTTGACCGTGATGAGCATGATATTCCCCACTCCCACAATGCCGGCCATCAACGACGCAATCCCGACCAGCAAAACGAACAGGCGAATCAACGTAAAAATCTGTTGTGTTTGGATGGCGTTCCCCGCTGTATTATTGATCCACAAAGCCGAGCGGTCGTCGGGATGAAACATATGAAGTTTTCCCATCTTTTCGCGAAGACGTTGGATGAAAGCCTCGTTTTCTTTCCAGGTTCCGACCTGCCGCAGGGTGAAATCGATCTGGTCGAACCCATATCCCCCCTTATAGAGGCTCTGAGCCGTTGTCCAGGGCACATAAACCGATGTGTTCCAAAACTGATTCGCCCCGTCGTAAACGCCCACAACCCGATACGCAATGTTTCCTTGCAGCACATACTTGCCCAGGGGATCCTCCTCCTTGAACAACACCCGTGCCGCCTCCGGACTGAGCACCATCACCTTCTTCTTGCGCTCGACGTCCATCTGATTCAGAAAGCGCCCTTGCGACGGCAGGATCCGGATCTGATTGATCTGCGAAAAGTCGGGAGCCACCCCCTGAAGGGTCCAGTTTCCATACTCTTCGCCATAGGAAAGGGTAACATCTTTTCGAATCGCCACCGAGAAACACTCCATTTCGGGAATGCGATGCGCAATCAGTTCGTAATCCCGATCGTCAAACCGGATGCGCCGATTCGACGGCATTCCGCCATAGGGTCTAGAGGTCCATCCCGGATACAAGGTGACGGCATTGACAGCGCGCCCTGCGAAATTGGACATCACTCCGTTGCGCAATCCATTGCCCGATGCCAACAGCACAATGAGCATAAAAATCCCCCATGCCACCGCAAATCCGGTCAGACAGGTCCGCATTTTATTCTTGCGAATCGTTCCCCAGATCTCACGGAATACATCGAAATCGAACATGTCTACAGGGAAATAACAGGGTTATCATTACGTTGATCCATCCCAATCACCCCATCCCGAATATGAATAATACGATCTGTCGCCGCCGCCACCGAAGGTTCATGCGTCACGATCAACATAGTAATGCCATCCGTACGATTGATCTCCCGCAACAGAGCCATCACTTCGGCCGACGTCCGGCTATCCAATGCGCCGGTCGGCTCATCGGCCAAAATAATCTGCGGACGGGCGATTAACGCACGAGCAATGGCCACACGTTGTTTTTGGCCTCCGGAGAGTTCGTTCGGCATATGATCCGCATGATCTTTCAAGCCCATTTTATCGAGGTATTCCAGCGCCAAGGCATTGCGACGTTTACGGCTAACACCCTGATAATAAAGCGGCAAGGCCACATTTTCCATGGCATTCTTGAAGGAAATCAAGTTGAAGGACTGGAAGACGAATCCGATCTTCCGGTTTCGCAAATCGGCCGCCCGTGTTTCGCTCAGGTTGCGAATCAAGAGGTCGTCCAGAAAATATTCCCCGGTATCGTAATTATCCAGGATTCCCAAAATATTGAGCAGGGTCGATTTTCCCGAGCCCGAAGCCCCCATAATCGAGATGAATTCCCCCCGTTCCACCGTCAGGTGAATGCCTTTCAAGACATGCAGCGGAGAAGCTCCATAATAGGTCTTATTCAGATCATGAATCCGGATAATGGGCATACAGCAGTTTGGTTAGCTACAAAAAATGGCTTTCAGAAAGCCCTTCGATCGTTTAAAGGTAAACCGATTCTTCCAAAAAAACAACCCCTTTCCGTCAAAAGATCCGGATCGTGAAAGTCTCAACAGACTTTCTCCGGGGCTTTTCATCCGATACACTTCGGAGGTGTTTATCCGGACTGTCCCTTTGGAGTTCCATCGTCCCCCTTCAGACGCGAATCCTCCATTCTGCTTGTTGTTTCCTCTTTTCCTCGTATCTTTGTGGAGTAAACCTCCATACCGACACGCATGAACCAAAAAAAGATCACGCTGATCATCGTTCTTTTACTGGTCGTCGACCAGGTGGTCAAGCTCTTGGTGAAAACCCAAATGACGCTGGATCAAAGCATCACCGTATTTCCCAACTGGTTCTTTATCCGATTCATCGAAAATCCGGGCGCTGCTTTCGGCTTCGAACTCGGAGGCGATTACGGCAAATTGATTTTAAGCCTGTTCCGCATCGTCGCCACCTGTCTGTTGGGGTATTACATCCATGTGCTGATTCGCAAAAAAGCCCCGACCGGCGTATTGGTCGGTTTCGCACTGATCTTCGCAGGTGCTTTGGGCAATATCCTCGACAGCGCATTCTACGGCCTGCTCTTTTCCGAATCGACAACCACCAGCGTGGCCACCTTCCTGCCCGCCGGAGGCGGTTACGCAGGATTCTTACACGGCAAGGTCGTCGACATGCTCTATTTCCCGTTGTTCAGCGGAGTGTATCCCAGTTGGCTGCCCGGCATCGGAGGAGAACCCTTTTTGTTTTTCAGTCCGATTTTCAACCTGGCAGACAGCTACATTTCGGTCGGCATCATCTACATGCTGCTGTTCCAACGCAAATTCTTCAACAAATAACCTGACCCGTTTCCCCGTTCAGGCCACACAAGATACGCCCCGTATCCGAACAACGAACGGACTGACGACTTTGGTTTACACTCCGTTTGTCCTTACCAGTGCGGGGTAAAAACCTGTGGGATATAACGCAACGCATAGGTACCTCCCTCATCGAATTCAACCGCAATCAGATCGAACTGAGTATCCCCCTCCCAACGGTACTTCGCCACATAGCGGCAGGCCGCCCGATACAAAGCCCGACATTTGGCCGGAGTCATAGCCTCTTCCGGTGTCGTCAAGGCTCCCCGGCGCCGGCTTTTTACCTCGACAATGTGCAACGCATCGCCCCGACGAGCCACCAGATCCAACTCCCAAGGCGGACAACGCCAATTACGATGCAAGATCACAAAGCCCTCTTTCTGAAGATATTCGGCCGCCAAGGATTCGCCCCATTGCCCCGTAGCTTGTTTATCCTGCGTATTCATATTTCCGGTTTATTCGTTTGGACAGACTCTCTGACGTTCCGAAGGGAAACCATTTTCGTCCCACACGGACCATTTCAGGCTTCACTGAGAGTTTTTCGAGCAGCACAACTCCTCCCCAAAGGTCCATCCCGCAGAAAGTCTTTTCCTCAAAGATAACCAAACCGGCCTTAACCCCCGAATGAAAAAGGCGGGAAAATCCCGCCTTTTTAAACCTGAAGGACAACAATCCTCGTTTACCGAACCATTGTCGCCGTTCCACAAAAGAGCCGCTCCTACTGGGCCAATAAAAACTGCAGATCGTCCTGAGCCGTAACTTCACGTGCAGGCTCGCCCCGACGGAAAATCCGCATCGGACGAGGCCCGATCAAACGCAACTTCCCGTTCTCGAGCCGCAACAGACACCCCTCACGCAAACCGGCCACATAACGATCCGGATTGGCCTCGATGTATTCCAAAATACGTTGTTCGCGGGTTTCGCCGGCATGACCGTCGGGATGTGCGTCCAGATAATGGGGATTAATCTGGAAAGGCACCAGTCCGGTCGCCTCGAAAGAACGGGGTTCCACAATCGGCATATCGTTGGTCGTTCCGATGGTCGGACAGGCAACGTTGCTCCCCGCACTCCAACCCACATACGGAATGCCTTCGCGAACCCGTTGCCGGATCACTTCGATCAGCCCCTCTTCCTGCATCCGTTTCAACAGATGGAAGGTATTGCCGCCTCCGACCACAATCGCCGGAGCTGCCGCCAGAGCCGCCGCCGGATCTTCGGCCCGATGCACCGAGCGAACCTCAATGCCCAAGGCCGAGAAACGTTCCTGCACCTTCGCCTCATAAGCCTCATACGAAAAGGTCACCGCCGCATAGGGCACGAAAGCCACCTGGGTGATTCCGGCCAGAAAATCACCGATCTGCGCCTGGGGATACGCCAGATAGGCTTCACCCACATTGGTCGAATTACTGATCAACAACAGTTTTATTGAAGGGGACATTATTCTAATATTCAACGTTTAACATATATTTAGCTTACCAAGCTACAAATTAATAGTCTGACAAACTAAAGCTTTGCCAGCTCGGCTGCAATCACATCCGGGAAATGGGCATATTCCAGCGCGTGAACCTTGGCCGCCACCTGATCGGGCGTATCGGTCGGTTCAACCGGCACCCGAAACTGTGCCAATATCGCACCACTGTCATAATGCTCATTGACTATATGAATGGTAATCCCGCTTTCCTTTTCACCGGCTTCTACTACGGCCTGATGCACCCGGTCGCCATACATCCCTTTGCCCCCGAACTTAGGCAGCAAAGCCGGATGGATATTGACAATCCGATTGGGATAAGCCGCAATCAGCGACGAAGGAACCAGCCACAGAAAACCGGCCAAAACAACATAATCGACGCCCCGGTCGCGCAACAGATTCACGATCCGGTCGCTATTATAGAAGGTATCCCGATCGAACACCATACTTTCCACCCCCAGAGAGGCCGCCCGAGCCAGCACTCCGGCCTCCGGCCGATTGCAAAGAACCAGTTCCACCCGGGCCTGATCGCCCTTGGCGAAGTAACGAATGATGTTTTCGGCATTTGTGCCCGACCCGGAAGCAAAAATCGCTATTTTCTTCATTATCTGTAATTTATTTAAACTCTACCGATCCGAATACCGACCGGCTTTTACGCACAACATGAAGCAATTGCGTAAAAAAAACTTCGAAAAGTCAAATTTACACGAAAAAGTATTATTTTTGCAAAAAATTGCCTAGAATCTTCGAAAGCACATTAAGAGAATATTGTTAAACTTAAACTAATTGAATTATGTCAGACGTTTCATCAAAAGTAGTGGAAATCATCGTTGACAAACTCGGCGTTGACGCTGCTGAAGTAGTGCCCGCAGCTAGCTTCACCAATGACCTGGGTGCAGACTCGCTCGACACCGTTGAACTGATCATGGAATTCGAAAAGGAATTCGAAATCTCGATTCCCGACGAAGACGCTGAAAAAATCGCTACCGTAGGCGACGCTATCTCCTACATTTCTAGCAAAAAACAATAACACGCCTCATTCGTAGGCCTATTTTGTCGACTAAATATTTCTGTCCCTATGAAACAAAGAAGAGTTGTTGTAACTGGCATCGGTACGATCAACCCCTTAGGTAACAACATTGAAGAATACTTCTCCAATCTTGAAAAAGGAGTGAGCGGTGCAGGACCTATTACGCATTTTGACCCTTCCAATTTCAAAACAAAATTTGCCTGCGAACTCAAAGGCTATGACCCAGGAAAATTCTTCGATCGTAAAGAGTTACGTAAATACGACCTCTATACGCAATATGCCCTTGTCGCCGCAGAACAAGCCATTCAGGATTCGGGTCTCGACCTCGAAGCCGTCGACAAGGATATGACCGGAGTGATCTGGGCATCAGGTATTGGTGGACTGGAAACTTTCTACCAGGAAGTAAAGAGCTATGTCGAGGGAGGTCAGATTCCTCGATATAGCCCTTTCTTTATCCCTAAAATGATTGCTGATATGGCCGCCGGTCATATCTCCATGAAATACGGCTTCAGAGGCCCCAACTATTGTACGGTTTCGGCCTGCGCCTCTTCCAACCACGCCATGATCGACGCCCTGACTTACTTGCGTCTGGGCCGCGCCGACATCATCGTGACCGGAGGTTCGGAAGCCGCCATCAACCCCCCGGGCGTGGGCGGGTTCAACTCCATGCAGGCCCTCTCGACCCGCAACGATGAACCGACCAAAGCTTCTCGTCCGTTCGACGCCAATCGCGATGGTTTCGTGATCGGCGAAGGTGCCGGAGCCCTCATCCTCGAAGAGTATGAACATGCCAAGGCTCGCGGTGCGAAAATCTATGCCGAAGTGGCCGGTGGCGGCATGAGTGCCGATGCTTACCACTTGACTGCACCGCATCCCGAAGGGGTAGGTGCCCGTAAAGCCATGACCGACGCCATCCACGACGCCGGACTGGAACTGACCGATATCGACTATGTCAACACCCACGGAACCTCGACTCCGGTGGGCGACCTGGCCGAAATCAAAGGGATCGTCGCTACGTTTGGCGAACATGCCTACAAGATGAACATCAGCGCCACCAAATCAATGACCGGCCACCTGCTGGGTGCTGCGGGTGCTATCGAAGCGTTGGCCTGCATCATGGCTATCACCAAAGGGATCGTTCCGCCGACGATCAACAACGAAACCCTCGATCCGGAGATCGACCCGAAACTCAACCTCACCCTGAACAAAGCTCAGCAGCGTGACATCAAAGCCGCTTTGAGCAACACGTTCGGCTTCGGAGGCCACAACTCTTCGGTGATCTTCAAAAAACTGTAACAGACGTGTTCAATCGTCTCAGGCAACTTGTCGAGTCGCGTTGCGGCCAGGACAAGGCCTATTACCAAATTGTGAAATCCCTGTTCGGCATTTGGCCGAATAACATAGAACTTTATAAGCTGGCCTTGATTCACAGGTCAGCTTCTTTTGTTTTGCCTGACGGGACGCCCATCAACAACGAACGACTCGAATTTTTAGGGGATGCCGTCATGGAAGCCATCGTGTCGGATTTTCTGTTCATCGAGTATCCCGGCAAAGACGAAGGATTCCTGACGCAACTGCGTTCGAAAATCGTCAGCCGACAAACGCTTAACTCCTTGGCGGTCCGCATCGGTCTCGACAAGCATATCATCGCTCAAGGCGGAGTCGGATTCAACCAAAAACACCTCTACGGAGATGCGTTGGAAGCCATGATCGGCGCCATTTACCTGGATAAAGGGTATGACTACATTAACCGGCTGCTGATTAACGACATTCTGCGCAAACACATCAATTTGGGTAACATGACCCATACCGAAACCGACTTCAAAAGCCGGCTGATCGAATGGAGTCAGAAAAACAAGCACCGTCTGGAGTTCATCACCCGTCCCAGCGACCATTATACCTCGCAAAAACCGCGATTTTCGAGTTCAGTCCGTCTGGACGGGCACTGGTTAGGGGAAGGTGAAGGAGACTCCAAAAAACTGGCCGAACAAGCCGCTGCACACCGTTCCTTCGAGTTGTTGCAACAAGGGACCGACGATTTTCCTCCGGAAACCATCTCCATCGAGTTGTAGCCAACGGCTTCCGACACACAGCTGCCGGAATACGATTCTGCCTGCACATCCAGAGCTTGCCTTGGAGTTGCAATCCTGCCGATCGTCCATTCGACGGGAGACTTTGTATTTTCCATCCTGACACAGACCGAGTCGCAGAATTTCAGCGGAACCGGACTGAAATCACAAAAAATATCGTAAATTGCAGCATATGAATTGACTTGCTGTCGTATGCCTGCGTCCAAAACTACATTCATCCGACTGACCGACGCCCAAGTGCGGGAAAAACTGCTGCACCAGGGAACAGCCTCCTTGAGTGACGCCGAACTATTGAGCGTTTTGCTGGGGAAAGGGGAAGGTTCGCTTTCGGCCCTGGAACTGGCAGAAAGAGTACTGGAGAAAACTGGAAGCCTGCTGCAATTAAGCCTCCTCAACCCCAAACAACTGCGGATGATCGAACACTTAGGTATCGGACGGGCCGTTCACATCGCTACGGCCTTGGAATTGGGACGTCGGTTTCGGGCCCAGGAGACCCAAAACAAAGAGACCATCGAGAGCGATCGCGATGTCATCGACTTGTTCCAGGCCCAACTGGCCCCTCTGAGCTATGAAGAGTTCTGGGTAGTTTATCTCAATACCTCGAACAAAATTCTGGACAAGGTACGCGTCAGTCAGGGAGGGGTATCGGGAACCATTGTCGACATTCGCCTGATTATCAAACGCGCCTTGGAGCGTTTGGCATCGGCCATTTTATTGGTGCACAACCACCCTTCAGGCAACGCGCTACCCAGCGAACAGGATCGGCAGATCACGCTCCAACTGACACATTCCTCCCAATTGTTCGATATACAGGTTGTCGACCATGTCATCATCACCGCGGGCAACTGTCACAGCTTCCGTCAGGAAGGCTTTTTCGATCGGCCCGATATTCGGCAACCATAGACACGTTGCACGCTGTGCAGGTGATGTCCCGGCAAACAACCCTGAGCAGACAAAAGCCCCCGGACATCCCCTAACAAAACGTTGCCCAACGTTTGCCCGGAGACAATGCTCCGGAACTGTCCCTGAGAAGATTCTTGCCCCCATAGCGCCAACCAAAGCGTCGAACACCTATCTTTGTAAAAGAGAATGCACGTTGCTGTCCATACACGCCGTATGGCCCGCCTTCGGCCTTCCGCCTGGGAGCATTTCTCTATTTCCCTTTGCCTAACGACAATCTTCACGCTATGAAAACATTCACCAAACTCATCCCTCTCTGTTTGAGCGTATGGATCCTCGCAGGTTGTGCCGGCTCGGGCACTCCGGGCCAGAGCGACAGCGTCGATCTCTCCCTCAACGACTATGTCAATCCGTTTGTGGGCACATCCGGGTTCGGCAACGTCTACCCCGGATCGCAAATCCCCTTCGGAGGTATCCAGATCAGCCCCGACACCGACCGGGACTACTACGATGCCGCCGCCGGGTACAAGTACGACCACCCGACCCTGTTGGGCTTCAGCCTGACCCACCTCAGCGGAACCGGTATCCCCGATCTGGGCGACTTTCTGTTTATCCCCGGGACCGGAACCAAAAAATTCGTGCCCGGCACACATGAAAACCCCGACGAAGGCTACCGCTCACGGTACAGCCACGAACAGGAATGGGCCTCACCCAACTACTATGGGGTCGATCTGCTCGATTACGGTGTTAAGGCCGAGATGACCTCGGGCCTCAACGCCGGTATCTTCAAGTTCACCTACCCAGCTTCGGACAGCTCGTTCGTGATGATCGACATGGATCATGTCCTGTGGTTCAAGACCGCCTGGTCACAGCTGCGCATCGAAAACGATTCGACCGTCTGCGGCTTTAAGCTGGTCAACGGTTGGGGCCCCGAACGCTACGTCTATTTCGTAGCCCAATTCTCCAAACCGTTTGTCCGTTCGGGACTGATGCAGGACGGCAAACCGGTCATCTACGATACCAAACGTTTCCGCAGCGACCGTGTAGCCTACGGCAATCATGTCATCGGTTGGATGGATTTTGAAACCGAGCCGGGCGAAACCATCGAGGTGAAAGTGGCCGTATCCTCCACCGGCACCTCCGGCGCCTACAAAAACCTGGCACAACTCGACGGACACGATTTCGAATCGCTGAAAAAAGCCGGCGAAATTCTCTGGGCCAAAGAGCTGGGTAAATTCCAGGTCAAGGGGAGCCGCGAACAACTCGAAACCTTCTACACCTCGGTTTATCACGCTTCGCTGCATCCGTTCATTTTCCAGGATACGGACGGGAAGTACCGGGGGCATGACGGCAACATTCACACCGCCGACGGTTTCACCAACTACACCGTCTTCTCGCTGTGGGACACCTACCGGGCCCATCATCCCCTGCTGAACCTGCTCCACCCCTCCCGCAACGCCGACATGATCAACTCGATGCTGGCCCACTACGACCAGAGTGTCGAACACATGCTGCCGATCTGGTCGTTCTACGGCAACGAAACCTTCTGCATGATCGGTTACCACGCCACCTCTGTGATTTCCGACGCCATTGTCAAAGGCATTCCGGGATTCGACTACGAACGGGCTTTCGAAGCGATGAAAACCACCGCCACCAACCCCCATTACGATTGCCTGCCCGAATACATGGCTCAGGGCTGGGTACCCTTCGACAAAGAGCGCGAATCGGTTTCCAAAACACTGGAATACGCCTATGACGACTACTGCATCGCCATGGCAGCCAAAAAACTGGGCAAAGAGGACGATTATCACTATTTCCTCAACCGGTCACTGGCCTACCAAAACCTGATCGACCCCGAAACCAAATTCATGCGCGGCCGCGACAGCCAGGGACAATGGCGCACCCCGTTCGACCCGATCGCCTACACCGGTCCGGGATCGGTACACGGCTGGGGCGACATCACCGAAGGGTTCACCTACCAATATACATGGTATGTTCCGCACGACGTTCAGGGGTATATCAACGAAATGGGCGGCAAAGAGGTCTTCGCACAGCGGCTTGACTCGATGTTCACCATGGAGTTGCCCGAAGACATTCCCGGCGCCCACGACATTCAGGGACGCATCGGTGCCTACTGGCACGGGAACGAACCCTGTCACCATGTGCTGTACCTGTACAATTACGTAAACCAGCCCTGGAAAGCCCAGGAAAAGATCCGTTATGTCCTCGATCACCTGTACGGCAACCAACCGGATGCGCTGAGTGGGAACGACGACTGCGGCCAGATGTCAGCCTGGTACATTTTCAACTGCATGGGCTTCTATCCCACCTGTCCGTCGAGCAATCTCTACGCCATCGGATCGCCGGGACTTGAGGCGGTCAGCATGACGATGGAAAACGGGAAGAAGATCGAAGTAACCACCGAAAATTACAGTCCGGAAAACGTTTATGTCCAAAGCGTGACCCTGAACGGCCAGCCCCACGAAAAGAGCTATTTCACTTACGACGAGCTGAAAGACGGGGCTAAAATCCACTTTGTATTGGGCAATCAGCCCAATACGTCCTGGGGATCGGCTGACAGTGCCGTAGCGCCTTCGCT
>JAHZDG010000039.1 GCA_019422485.1 Alistipes sp.
CCCATCATCTGCGCATCGAACATCTGCTGGTATTCATCCGCATGAGCCGGATCGATCTTCTTGAGGGCCAGCAACTGCAAGGCATAGGTCCGAGCCTTGCCCTTCATGGCATCCCGGAAAACGAACTGACGACCGCAGGAACCGGTCTCCATTTCGCCCCGCCATACAGCCCATGACATCCCTTCGAGAGCGTAATTGCGCAGGATGGACAACTCCTGTTCGTTAAAGGCATAACGCGTTCCCAGGAACAGCTCGCCCATCTGGGTCAGGGATGACAGGTACGAAAGCCCATAGTTCCCGAACTGCTGCTGACGACCGTGCTGATGGAAGCTCCAGTCGACCTGTACCCCTTCATCGTTTTCGATTTTGATAACGCTCTTCATCTCCCGGATCGCCTCGTCGAACAGCGCCTCATCATTGGTCAACAGGGCCCGCACCATCACATTGCAGCAGAGCCATACCTTATTCTGACCCGTGATCTTAATCTTCGAATTGTTCATGTAGTCGATCAGGCCGGCAAACTGTTCTTCTGAAAGTTTGTCCTGCAACAACAACCCGAAATTACCCATATTGCGGGGACCTCCGATCTCGTTGGCCCACCAGTTGGTACTTTGCGGACGACGCTGCAACCAGAAATCGAGCCCTTTGAGAGCGGCCTGCAATACTTTTTCGTCCTGATAATAGGCCGAAGCCGGTGAACAGTAGGCCTTCGCCATGTTCAACATGCGGGTCTGGTGGGTGAACGGACGCCAGCTGCTGCGCAAGTGGCATTCATACTCGACATCCGACCATGAACCGTCGGCCTGTTGGGTGGCCATCGTTGCCTGCACGGTACTATCCAATACGGCCGTCAGACGCTGCACATAAGCCACACTGTCGATAGGCTCATTTTTTTGAATCTGAGTCAGTTTGTAAGCTTCATAAGCGGGACTGAGCAAGACATTCAGACTGCGATCCGTCATCGCCTTACGCACTTTCTGCATGTCGCGATTCGCGCACCCGCTCAAGACGATCGACACCGCGGCTACGACCGTCCACAAAGAGAGAAAACGTTTCATCGTTTCAGGTTAGGGTTAGATAAATGAATGATTTGAAAATAATAAAAGACAAAAATAGTGATTTATTGACAGTTTCCTACATTCAGGGCGCCGAAAAGCCGTTTCGTCGAGGTGCTTCGTACTCCGTCCCATCCCGGCATAAGACCCGGTTCCCGTACGTCACATCCGCCATGCTTACCCATGCCTCCCCCGTCAACCCGGTCGAGGCAGCCCCTTGCATATCCCTCCTGAAATAGCTACCTTACAGGTCCTAAAACTACTTCCCCATGAAAAAACGATCCTCTTTCGGTTGGCTGTTCGGGCTGATCGCCGGATTTTTAACGGCCTGCGGAGGCCCCTCCGCCACGTTCAGTGTAGACGCCCTGCGTTGTGAACAAGATCCCGCCCCGCTGGGGATCGAAAATCCACAACCCCGATTCAGCTGGCAGATCTGCGCCCAATCACGAGGCTTCACCCAAAGTGCTTACCGCATTCTGGTCGCCGACTCCCGCGAATCGCTCGATCAAGAAAGAGGGAACTGCTGGGACAGCGGCAAAATCCGCACCGATGAACAATTATTAGTTGACTACCAGGGAAAACCGTTGCAGTCCGGCCGACGTTACTGGTGGAAAGTTCGCATATGGGACGCCCAAGGGAAAGCATCGGATTGGAGTCAACCCGCCACTTTCGATATGGGGCTGCTTTCCGAAACCGATTGGGCCGGAGCCCAATGGATAGCCCTGGAAGCCGACCGACCCGAAGAGATCATCGTCCCCGGAATGGCCGACTACCGGAAAATCGAAGAGCGTTTCGGTGTCCACAAAACCGGCCTATATACCCTGCCGCAATTCCGCAAAACCTTCACCCCGAAGAAACCGGTCTGGCGGGCCATGGCATATGTCTGCGGTTTGGGACAGTTCGAGATGACGGTCAACGGCACCAAAACCGGTGACCAGTTCCTCGATCCGGCCTGGACCCGCTACGACCGGACCGCCCAATACGTTCCCTTCGAGATCACCGATCAACTGCAAGCCGGTGAAAATGTGATCGGCATCCGCCTGGGCAACGGCTTTTTCAATGTGCCTCGGGACCGTTATTTCAAATTGCTGACTTCGTACGGTGCCCCGAAACTGATCGCCAAAATTGCCCTCGAATACGAGGACGGCAGTCAGGAGTGCTTTGTATCCGACACGACCTGGAAAGTGGCACCCAGTGCTACCACTTTCTCGAGCATCTTCAGCGGGGAGGACTACGACGCCTCTGCGGAAGAGCCGAACTGGGAGAGTCCCGGTTTCGATGACCGCAACTGGAAAGCCGCCCTACTCACCTCATTCACCCCTCAACTCCACGCCCAAAGTTCTACGCCGCTCAAAATCACCGATCGCATCCCCGCCGTCCGTATTTTCCGGAACCGCGCCGGAAACTGGATCTATGACCTGGGCCAAAACGCTTCGGGCATCGTACATATCCGCCTGACCGCCCAGAGTCGGCAATCTGTCAAGCTGATCCCCGCCGAGCTGCTTAACGACGACGAAACCGCCAACCAAAAAGCGTCCGGAGCTCCGTTCTACTACACCTACACCACCCGAGGGGATGGGCAGTCGGAGAATTGGCAACCTCGTTTCACCTATTACGGTTTTCGTTATGTGGAGGTGATCGGCGCCGTTCCTGCCGGAGAACCCAACCCCAAGGGACTGCCCGAAATCACCGAAATCATCGGCCTGCATACCCGCAATTCTGCCGACGAAACCGGCACTTTCAGTTGTTCCAACCCACTGTTCAACCGCATCCACAGCCTGATCGACTGGTCGATCCGCAGCAACCTCTCCCATGTGCTGACCGACTGCCCTCATCGCGAAAAATTGGGCTGGCTGGAAGTGGCGTACCTGATGGGGCCCTCGATTCAGTTCCGCTACGACATCGCCCGACTTTACGCCAAAAAAGTCGACGACATGCATACGGCCCAATATGAAAACGGCATGATTCCGACGATCGCCCCCCATTATGTGATCTTCTCGGGCGGATTTCTCGATACCCCCGAATGGGGCAGCGCCTACATCGCCATTCCCTGGTCTCTCTACCGCTGGTACGGCGATCTCCGTCCTCTGGAGACCAATTACGACGACATGGCCCGCTATATCGCCTATCTGGGCAGTCAGGCCGAAAACCATATCATTTCCTACGGTCTGGGCGATTGGTACGACATCGGCCCGGGCTTTCCCGGACGTTCCCAGCTGACCACCAACGGAGTCACCGCTACCGCCACCTATTACCACAACGTCAAGATCATGGAGCAGACCGCCCGCCTGCTCAACAAACCGGCCGATGCCGACCGCTATGCTTCCCTGGCCGACTCGATCCGACAAGCCTACAACAACCGCTTCTTCCATCCGACCCTCGGTTATTACGACCGCAACAGTCAAACGGCCAACGCCATTTCACTGGTCATGGGCTTGGTTCCGAGCGAACATGTTGCAGCCGTCCGGCAACACCTCGTCGACGACATCCGAGGTCGGGGCAATGCCCTGACAGCCGGGGATATCGGCTACCGCTACGTATTGCGGGCCCTGGAAGAGGGCAATGCCTCGGACGTGATCTACGACATGAACAGTCGTTACGACGTTCCGGGTTACGGTTATCAACTGGCTCACGGAGCCACCTGTCTGACCGAGTCGTGGCAAGCCTATCGCGAGGTGTCGAATAACCACTGTATGCTGGGACATCTGATGGAGTGGCTCTACAGCGGACTGGCCGGCATTTCGCAAAGCCCGACCTCGATCGCCTACAAAGAGGTCGTCATCAAGCCCCAGGTTGTCGGTGACATCTATGAGGTTCGCGGCTCTTTCCGCTCCCCTTACGGACGGATCCGCAGCGAATGGCACAAAAGCAGCGACCAATTCGTACAGGAAGCGGAAATTCCGGCCGGCTGTTCAGCTCTGGTCTATCTGCCGGCAGCCGATCCAACCCGAATCACCGAAAGCGGCCTGCCGCTCTCGGAAGCAGCACAAGTTTCCCTGCAGGAGCAAACCCAGGACTATACCGTAGTACGGATCGGATCGGGGCAGTATCGGTTCGAAATACCTTTGGACGAATAATCCCAAGCCGGTTGGTCAGGAACGGCTTTCCGCAGACAATTTTTCGGAACAGCCCCACCTATCCAAACCGGCCAACAGGCATCCTCCCGTTCTCCCGAAAGGCGGTTGCGGTCCCGAAAGCGCCTCCACCTACGCTGGAGAGGGGCAGAATCCCCATTTTAGTACAAAATTGTTGATAAAATCTCCATAAATAACGGTACATTTTTCCGGCAGACCCTGAAAAAAAACGTACTTTTAGGCGTTAAAACGTTCCCGAGTTATGACGAAAGACGATTTCTCGCACGAAATGGACATCGAACTCGACCCGCAAATCGCTGACGGTGAATATGCTAACCTGGTCATCATCTCGCATTCTCCGTCCGAGTTCGTTTTGGATTTTGCCGGCATTTTGCCGGGTCTGCCCAAACCCAAAGTCAAAAGCCGAATCATTCTGGCACCTGAACACGCCAAACGCCTGCTGTTGACGCTGCAAGAAAATATTTCCAACTACGAAGCCGTCAACGGTCATATCAGCCTATCGCCCACCCCGGCCGAAGAAGCCAAAATGGCCATGAGCCTTCGTCCGGGCGAAGCTTGATCCGACGCTCGACAAACTATCATAAAAGAGGGAATTTCCGTAACGGAAACTCCCTCTTTTATGGTTTTATAGGTGCAGGCTCTTAGCGGATCTTCGGCAACCAAACCCGATAACGCCCTTCACGATTCCAGGTATTGCCGGCCGATGCAAAATCGCACAACCGAATCGATATCGGCTCGTCCCCTTCGTTGGCCGGATCATGACTCAGCAACTCCATGGGTACCGTAAAGGCCATCCACATCTTTTCCGGCTTGTCGCTCACCGGGAACAGTTCCACATAACCGTCCGTTGCCCGGATCCGGCACGCTTCATCCACGAAACCATCCCCGAAACGCCAATCACGAGCCAATACGATCGGGCCACGTTCGATAGCCTGATACCCATTCTGTTCCACCAAACGACCCCGCATATCGAACTGCAACGACACCTTGTCCCCCGACTTCCATCGACGTGCAATGGTGCGGTACATGCCGGGCTGCACATCGGCCAAGGCCTCCCCATTGACCGATACCCGTACAATCCGACTCCAGGCCGGAATCCGTAACGCCAGATTGAATTCCATCTCTTTCCGAGGATTGAGCACAATATCCACCTGACCATCTTCCGGATAGGTCGTCTGCTGTTCCAACAGGATTTCGGTACCGTTCAACAGTGCCTTGCTGGATGAAGGACCGTATAAATTGACATACAACGTATTGGTTCCCTGCGTAACCGCCACCTGAGGCAGCATAACAAAAGCACGAGGGCCATTGGCGCTGCAACAGTTCAGATGCATGCCGCACTGCGGTTTATTCGCCTGTCGGATGCCTTCCAACGGGGTATACATGGCCATCTGAGCCGCATCTTCCTTGAGCGTAGCCAACAACGCATTGTATGCACTGCGTTCGATCTGATCGGCATACATCGAATTGTGCGTCACTTCCAACAAGTTGGCACACAACTTCATCCAACTCATCGTCACGCAGGTTTCCATCATGTGATAGAACGGTTCCGTCTGATGCTGACGGCCGTGGAAAAAGCATTCCGACGCCGTTGCCGACCCGGCGATATTGATCTCTTCGTCGATGATGTTGCGAACGGCAGCCTCAACCGCTTTCAAATAATTCGCCTCACCGGTGATCTTATACAGTTCGAGCAACCCGTCGTAGCACGACATCATCTCGTAGGCCTTCCGACCGTTTTCCCACACCCACCAGGTGCCGTCATCCAAGGCCTGTTTCGGGAATCGATCCGCCACCGGAACCCCGTCCAGGGCTTTGGAGATCAACTGCGGCCCTTCGGGGGTTTCCCATTCGGAGACGATATGTTTGGCAAAATCGAGGTAACGGGGATCCATCGTCCGCTGATAGAGATACACCATCGGTTCCAGAATCGAACTGGGCGGCATACCGCGATACAACCCGGCCAATACGATCCGTTTTTTCGCCGGGATCTGCGTCAAGACATAATCGCCCAAACGAACCGCCCCTTCCAGGATTTTCTTGTCACCGGTCAGATCGTAACAAGCCAGCAAACCCAGCAGCGTATACTTCTGTCCCCACACATCCCAATTCGTCAAGCGGGCTTCGGGGGCATAATTACCGATATAGCCGTCGGGTTGTTGAGTCGCCAGAATGGCTTCGACCCCCCGTTTGATTTTGGCCAGCAATTCCGGATCGCCGTTATAACGATAAGCGGCCACGGCCCCCAAGGTCCATTTCCCCCAGAATTCACTCTGCCACAACGATTTTTCCTGCTGACTGCGGAACGGAGCCACCAATGCCTCTTCATTCTCTCCGATGATTCTCAAACGAATACAGGCATTGATCCGTTCGCCTAAATGACCGTCGATATGCGTCTGGGCGCGTGGCGGCAGCGGTTGCGGTTTGGCCGTCGTCTTACGGCCTTTCGGGGCGGCATCCAGCCCGACCGACCCCCATAAGCCGGCCAGCAACACCGCCATAAACAGATATTTTTTCATAAATGATTTTCATCTGGTTTCTAAAAACCGGCCTCTTCTGAAGCCGATTAAAACAGCGTATTCTGTTGATCGGGGCGCAAAACCCCCAAATGAGCATAAGCCATTTCCGTGGCCTCTCTGCCTCGCGGCGTCCGCTTGAGAAAGCCTTCCTTGATCAGGAACGGTTCATACACCTCTTCGATCGTCCCGGCATCCTCACTCACCGCCGTAGCAATGGTTCCCAAGCCGACCGGTCCTCCGCCAAACTTATGAATAATCGTCCCGAGGATCTTGTTGTCCATCTGGTCGAGCCCCCGGCTGTCGATGTTCAAGGCATTCAAGGCATAGCGGGTAATGGCCAAATCGATATGTCCGCCTCACTTGACCATGGCGAAATCGCGCACCCGACTCAACAGGGCGTTCGCGATACGAGGCGTTCCCCGACTCCGCATGGCGATCTCCAAAGCCGCCTGATCGTCGATCGGAATATCCAGAATGGAGGCCGATCGACGCACAATCCGACTCAGCACCTGGCTGTCGTAATACTCCAGATGGCACTGAATCCCGAAGCGTGCCCGCAACGGACTGGTCAACAAACCGCTACGTGTCGTAGCTCCGATCAGCGTAAAGGGGTTCAGTTCGATCTGGATCGACCGGGCGCTGGGGCCCTTGTCAAGCATGATATCGATCTTATAGTCCTCCATGGCCGAATAGAGATACTCCTCGACCACAGGACTCAAACGGTGGATTTCGTCAATAAAAAGGATATCGCCGCTCTCGAGGTTAGTCAACAGCCCCGCCAAATCGCCCGGTTTGTCCAACACCGGGCCCGAAGTCATCTTGAGCGACGCCCCCATCTCGTGACTGATGATATTGGCCAGGGTGGTCTTCCCCAGGCCCGGAGGTCCGTGCAACAGGACATGGTCCAGAGCCTCCTCGCGCATCAGCGCCGCCTGGATAAAGACCTTCAGGTTATCGACGATCTTGTCCTGCCCGCTAAAAGAAGAGAGTTCCTGGGGTCGGATTCGGTTCTCGAACTCCAGGTCGGTCTCGATATTTCGAATGTTGTTTGCCATATTGCCTACAAAGATAAAAAGATTGGACGAGGATCGCCCGGAGGCCTGCAAAATTTTCCGGTCTCGCCCGCCGGATCACCGAGAATCACAAATGGGCAATCCGCAACCCCATCGGATAGAGGTTGTTGCAACGACGTCCGATCCGTTTGATCCACCCCAGCGGCAACCCCTCATAGGTCACCAAGTTGATCCCTTCGGTCAACAGAGACGGGTCGGTATCCTTTTTGCGCAGGTAATCGAGCGCCTCTTCCAACGCCAGATCGGCCCGAGGTATCACGTCGGCCGCCAAATCATGAAACAGCGCCAACGGATGTTCCGGCTTCAATTTCCCGCCATACAGACCGCCGCACAACACCCCCGAAGCTACCACTGACAAACCTTCGGCCAGTTGGCGAACCGCCGGGAAAGCGGAGCGATAATAGGCGTAAAACGAATCACCCACCCGCGCAAACTGCATCCAATCGGGTTGCCCCACCCAACGCGCCAACTCCGTCCGTTCGGCCTTGTTCGGTTCCGTAAAGAGGCTTTTCCGGGGTTTCGGCACCCGTTCCCGGCACCGGCCTTCGCTTTTCCGCAGAACGGCCGCAAAAAAGCCCTCACCCTCAACCCAATGAGGATAAAACCGGAACGTCGGCACCTCTCCGACCTGACCGCACACTATCCCCCAATCCGGATCACACGGCACTTCGACCGGCTCCACATCATACTCCTCGAGCAACCAGCGCAGGGTTCCCTCATTTTCCTCTCCATTGAACGTACAGGTGCTGAAAATCAGGACACCTCCCGGTTTCAAAGCTGCCCACACATCCGACAGAATACGACGATCGCGAGCCGCACACAGCTTCACGGCTTCGGGACTCCATTCACCCCGAGCCTCAGGGGTTTTACGGAACATGCCCTCTCCCGAACAGGGCGTATCCACCAGAATCAGGTCGAAAAAGTGTTCGTACGCCCCCAGATGGGCCGGATCATTGTTGGTCACCACCACATTGCCAATTCCCCATTTACGTACATTATCGGCCAGGGTCAGGGCCCGGGCCCGAATCACTTCATTGGCGATCACCAATCCATCCGCACCGACCAGCGAGGACAACAAGGTGGTTTTACCGCCCGGCGCCGCACACAAATCGAGCACCCGAGGAGACTGATCTTCCGCAAACAACGTACGATAAAGCTGTTCGATAAACATCGAAGAAGCCTCCTGCACATAATAAGCGCCCCCATGAAACAAGGGATCGAGCGTAAAGCTCGGACGTTCCTCCAGATAATAGCCGTAACGGGACCAGGGCACTTGACGTCCACCGGCAGGACGGGCCGATTTATAAGGATTGTAACGGATACTGACCGGCGAAAGGGTATCCAGCGCCTCGCACAAACGGGCAGCCTCCTCAGCACCCATCCGCTCTTCACACGACTGGCGGAAAGCCTCGGGTAACGGATATTCGGACATACTCCAATTTTCTTTTAACGCCGGCCCCGTCAAGGAACCGGCGTTCATATAACGTTAAAACATAAATTGTCTATTGACCTGCCATCCACTTCTGTCTCCCCCTTCTCCGCTTTCCCGACGAGGATCTTCCCCTCGGGAAAACCGCTCTATTTCAAAGACTGGATGCGTTGCACCAGCGGGTCGAGCACTTCCGGATGTTCGATAAAATCGGTCGTATCCACATCGATAATCTCTACCTCTCCCTGATAGACCTCCTTGATCCAATGTTCATATTTGACATTGAGCCGTTGCAGATACTCCTCCATGATATTCATTTCGTAAGCTCTTCCCCGTTTCCGGATCTGGCTGATGAGCGTCGGTACGCTGGCCCGCAGGTAAACCAACAGATCCGGCGTCCGGATCAGGTTGGTCGAAAGGCTGAAAATCTTCATGTAGGTATCAAAATCGCGCGTCGACATCAAACCGCTCTGATGCAGATTATCGGCAAAAATATAGGCATCTTCATAAATCGTGCGATCCTGAATCAAATCCTCGCCTTCGGCCAGAATACAGGCCGCCTCACGGATCCGTTGCCCCAGAAAATAGATCTGCAGGTTGAACGACCAGCGATTCATATCTTCATAAAAATCGCCGATATATGGATTATCGCTATCTTCATAATAAGCCTTGGCCCCCGTACGGCGGGCCAGAATTTCAGTCAGGGAGGTTTTTCCCGACCCGATATTTCCGGCAATAGCGATATACATGACCTTTTGTTTTTGAATATCAACCGTTCCTAAACCGACTCCGGCAACGGAACTTCTACAAAGTTACGGCTTTTCGTTCGGAAAATCAACCCTGCGACGAGCTCTCCAGACGGTCATAGAGGGCTTCGAAATTCCGGGCCATTTTTTCCCAGGTAAAACGTTCCCGGTAGCTCAGGATCTGAGCCCGGAACGTTTGGGCCCTCTCTTCGTCGTAAAAACGTCGGATAGCGGCCGCAATCGCCTCGGGTTCCGGAGCGGTTACATAGCCCACCTCTCCGGCCGGCACAATTTCCCGCAAACCGCCCACATCGGTCACCACCATCGGCACATCGAACCAATAGGCCACCTGCGTCACACCGCTTTGGGTAGCCGTCCGATAAGGCTGACACACCAGATCCGCCGCCGAAAAGAAACAACGGACTTCGCCTTCGGGGATAAACCGATCGAACAGGATCACCTCCTGCCCCAAGTCCAACTCCTGCAGCATTCGTTCATAGCGTTCCCGACCGCCGTAATATTCCCCGGCCACCACCAGCCGATGTCCTTCTTTCAGCCATCCCGCCTTTTTCAAAAGCGCCCACGCTTCATAAAGCAGATCCAGGCCTTTATAATCCCGGATATATCCGAAAAAGAGGGTATAATGCAGGGAGGGATCGAGTCCTAAACGGGCACACGCCTCTTCGCGAGGCATCGGATCTCCATACTGCGTAAACATGGGATGGGGCGAAAACAGCGCCGGTTTATCGGTCGTAAACATCCTCAGGTCCCGATGCACCTGTTCGGACATATAGATAAACCCATCCATCGAGCCGATGAAATAGCGGGTCAACAAGGTATCCATCGGGCGTTTTTCATGCGGAACCACATTGTCGAGCAAAGCGATGGTCCGTATGCCGGCCCGGCGGGCGATACGCGCCACGGTCCCGAAAGCGGGGGCCATCGCCGGAATCCAATATCGCATGATCAGCAGATCGGGTTTGAGTCGTTTGACCCGCCGCCCAATACGCCACCAGCTCCAGGGATTGATGCTGCTCAGCTCCCGTGAGATCGACAAATCGTCCGGAGCCGGTTCATCGGTCAGCTGACTGCTGCCGGGAAACAACAAACGGGGATACTGTGTCGTAAAGGTAAAAAGTCGACACTCGAGACCCATCGCCCGAAACGTACGTGCCAACGTATGGTTAAAGCCCGACAAACCACCCCGAAAAGGATGAGCCGGACCTACAATCAATATGGATTTTAATTTTGACATAACTCCTTGCTTCAACGATTCGTTCGACAAGCCCTCTCCGAGATTGACCTCCGGGTTCCTGCAACACGCCCAGACTCTCGTTCTGCCCTTTTCGTTCTACCCTGGGTCCTCTCCCGGCAGCACGACGTTTCGTCCTCTCTAACAGGTCGATCAGGCATATGCTTAGAGAGCTCCGGACGCGCCATAATCTCACACAGCAGCACCCGGCTATTCCTTCAGGGTCAGTAACTGCTCGATGTAAGTGCGATCATTACACAGACGCGGCACCTTGTTCTGTCCGCCGGCTTTGCCACGTCCCTTCATCCAACGATAGAAGGTTCCCTCCGGCAGAACCGTCAACGTGGGCCGCAACAGCGTCGTATCTTTGAAACGCTTGGCCTCGTAATCGGAATTAACCCGTTGCAACGCCTCGTCGAGCAGACCGGTGAAGCGTTCCAGGTCATCGGGCCGACGACTGAACTCCACCAACCACTGGTGCGATCCTTTGGTCTTGTCGTTCATGTAGATCGGGCCGGCGGTATAGTCACTGACCTGAGCCCCTGTCGCGTCACAGGCCGCCTTGAGAGCCGTCTCCGCATTGTCCACGATCACCTCTTCCCCGAACGCATTGATAAAATGCTTGGTCCGGCCCGTGATGCGGATCTTGTAAGGCGACAAGCTGGTAAATTCCACCGTATCGCCGATCATGTAACGCCACAACCCATTGCAGGTCGAGATAATCAGGGCGTAATTAACCCCGGTCTTCACCCCTTCCAAGGGTACCGCCTGCGAAGGATCGTGCAGGGCACTCATCGGCAGGAATTCATAATAGACCCCATAATCGAGCATCAACAACATATCGTCCCGATCAGGTTCGTTCTGAATGGCGAAAAATCCCTCGGAGGCATTATAGGTCTCCATGTATCGCATCGAATCCGAGGGGAAAAGACGGCGATACTGTTCGCGGTAAGGTTTGAAATTCATCCCGCCATGCATAAACAGCTCCATGTGGGGCCACACCTCCAGGACATTCTCCTTGCCGGTATATTCCAATACCTTATTCAACATCACCATGTTCCAGGAGGGCACACCGGCAAAAGCCGTAATCCGCTGATGCACCGTTTCCCGGCAAATGGCCTGTACTTTCTGTTCAAAATCGGGAATCAGGGCCGTCTCGGTACGCGGAGCGCGGCGCCAATCGGCCCACCACGGCGTATTTTCGATCAGAATCGCCGACAGGTCTCCCTCCTGGGCATTTCCTCCGGTACTTTCCAAGCGGTGGCTGCCCCCCAAGGTAAGGGTTTTCCCCGAAAAAATCTGACTTTGCGGATACAATGACGTATACAAGGCCAACACATCCCGCGGCCCCTGCAGATGACAACGCTGCAGGCCCTCTGCGGTAACCGGAATAAACTTGCTTTTCGAGCCCGTCGTACCGGACGATTTGGCAAACCAGTCAATTCCACCCGGCCAGGTCACATTCGGCTGACCGGCCCGGGAGCGGGCGATCAACGATTCGAACCGGTCGTAATCACTCACCGGAACCCGCGCTACAAACTGATCGTACTGGCGAATCGACCCGAAACCGTACTCGAGACCGAAAGCCGTCTGACGCGCCTGCGTCAACAGATATTCGAGTTGCTGTTGTTGCACCTGCTGCGGATGCCGCATGAAAAAGTCGATCGCCTTGCGTCGACGTGCAAAAAACAGATTGACAAGTCGTGTAGTCCAAGCCATAAGATAAACTCTCTAAAAATCGTTCGGTCAATCGGCTGCTCCGGTTGTTTTCCCGAACAAACTGTCCTATCCGAAAAACTTTCCGATCCGTGCAATGGCTGACGGCAGCGCAAAAACCACCACCCGATCATACGCGTTGATCTCGGTATTTCCCACCGCAATAAACGTTTTGTCGCCGCGCACGATCCCTCCGATGATGGCATCCCGCGGAAACTCCAGATCCCGTATCTTGTTTTTGGTAGCCGGCGAGTTGGGCTTGACGATGAACTCCAGCACCTCGGCTTCCGATCCGGTCAGGTACTTGATCGCCTGCACGTCGGTGTTCATCGTGAAACGGAAAATATTGCTGGCCGTCACCAATTTCTTATTGATGATCGTATCGATCCCCATGCTCTCGGCCAAACTGATGTAATTGAGGTTTTCCACTTCGGCAATCACCTTCTTCACCCCCAAGCGCTTGGCCAGCAAAGCCGCCAGGATATTGGTCTCCGCCCGACCGGTCACCGCTACAAAGGCATCCATATTGCTCATGCCCTCTTCGATCATCGAATCGATGTTCCGACCGTCCTCGCTGATAATCAAGGTCGACTCCAGTGACTCGGCCAATTTATAGGCTTTCTCGGGATTGTATTCCACCAACTTGATGTTCACTTCGTTCTGCAACTCGTTGGCAATCTGCACCCCGATACGACTCCCGCCCAAGATCATCATGTTATTGACGTCGATATTGGCTTTGCCCGAATAGGCCATCACCTCCTTGAGCGACTCCTGATCGGTGATCACATAAATGGTATCCCCCTCCTTGAAGGTATCGTTGCTGCGCGGAATGATCGTATGACCGTTCCGGGAGATGGCCACCGTACGATACGGAAGGTGTTCCCGGTCGCTGGTCACATCCAGCAGACTCTTGTCGATGAGCGAGGCCGACGAATCGAGTTTGAAGACCACCAACGACAATTTTCCGCCCGAAAAATCGACATATTCCGTGGTGCTGGTGTGCCCCAAGAGGTTGATCACCTCATTCGCAGCCACCTTTTCCGGGTAGAACAGATAGTCGATGCCCATATTGATGAACATCTCCTTGTTGTTGGGTTCGAGGTATTCGTTGTTGTCGATACGGGCGATGGCCTTCCGGGCCCCCAACTGCTTGGCCAAAACAGCCGAAATGATGTTGGTCGACTCCTCGGGACGCACGGCGATAAACAGATCGGCCTTGCGTACTCCGGCCTTTTTCAGAA
The DNA here is from genome assembly GCA_019422485.1 of Alistipes sp. Classification (GTDB taxonomy): domain Bacteria; phylum Bacteroidota; class Bacteroidia; order Bacteroidales; family Rikenellaceae; genus Alistipes_A. Next base: position 14,127 of record JAHZDG010000039.1, read on the forward strand.
CGGCAAACGTAGTGCAATCTCCCTCGACGGTAATGACATCGGCTACCGAAGAGACCTCTTCCAGTCGTTTCGGATCATCGTCGATGACCGTCGTATCGTGATACTCGTTACTGAGCATTTTAGCCAGGTGGCTGCCGACTTCGCCCACCCCCGAAATAATGATCTTCATGGCTCGTTCATTTGCCACGGTTTGCCCCTCCGGAACCGGGCCTTTCGGCTATAACGAAAGCCCCCTCCGCAGGTCAAAACCGAAAAAGTATTTGTTTTTTCAAGCGATAACCCTACAAATTTATAACTTTGTACGGATTTTGCACCATGTATTTCGAAACTTTATCCCGAAGAGCATGTCAAGCGGATTATTGATTTTCTTAGTTACCGTAGGGGTTGTCGGATTTTTCGTCCTGGCCTTTTCGCTGACGATCCTGATCAAAGGGCATTATATGGACTCCGAAATCGGAACCAATCCCCACATGCAGGAACGGGGCATCGGTTGTGCATCCCAGCAATTCCGCAACGAAGAAGCTGCCCTGAATGGCCAACCCGCCTCCCCGCTGACCGATTGCGCCGGCAACTGCGGTAGTTGCATCACCAATGCATGCGACCATCCGGAAAATCGGAAATAAACGGACAATCCTCCTTATAACGCTATCCGAACGCCCCACGAAGGGGCGTTTGTCATTTTCACAAGACACCTTGGCTCGTCTCCTCAAATGCTGTTTTCCCCTGTTTGTTCCGCTCTGGCCGCAGGCAAAAATCCCCACATCATCCCCTTAGCTAACGCACCTCTTCCCGAACTGTTTTTTTTACGGATCCGACACAAAGAAAGAGCCCAAAAATAGCGGGATCGGCATGAAGATTGCTGCTCTCATATTGATTGATTGGCAATCAAAAATTAACTTCAATCCCTATGAAAAACCTTCTTCTCACCGCATTCGGATTTCTACTGCTGACCACGGCCTGCTCTAAAGACGACCCTAAAGAGAATAATAACGATAATCAAGTGGATGAAGCCTCTCTGGTCGAACCGGAGATCAATGTCCGGATGGCCGATCCGCTCTCCCAACAGACTTTTTCCGGGGCTTTGGAGATCTATCCCTGCCGGAGTGAATCCTCCATCTATTTCGGAAACTATATCAGCGGCAAACTCAGCGTTTTCAACGGTTTCTATATGATTTTAGACGGAGACGTTTACGGATCCTACAACCGCGAGCTCCATTTGCCCATCGGAGCATACAACATGCTCTATTGGGGAACGCCCAAATACGACGAACCGATCAATAATTCGCCTCAAATCGTCGCTCCCGGTATCAGCTCGGGCTCCGATCTTTCCAAGCTGTATTTCAGTTTGCGCAGCATCGGCAACAACCTTTACTCGCCAACCTTTGATCTGGTCTATGCCCTCCGCCCCGCATCGATCGGGAGCGAAGCCCTGCAAGCCTCTCTGTCACGCGTGACGGCCGGGTTGAAAATCATCGTCAAACAAACCGACGGCAGTGCTTTTACCTCAGAGATCAGCAGCATGAAAGTCAACATCGGCAACATTGCGGAAAAGATCAACTTCTTCACCGCCCAGGCCGAAAATATGACCAAAACCGTTCAATTCGAATTAGAGCGTTCGGAAGATGGACTCACCTATCAGAATGCCACCGTCATGCTCTTCCCTTCGGCTGAAAATCCTCCGCTCGAATTGATCATCACCCTGCAGGACGGCACAGAATTCAAACTCAAAGAAAACCTGAACACCACCCTCTCATCCAATACCCGACTGACCTTGGACATTGGAGTGGGCACCATTTTACCCACAGGCAATCCGGGTGACTTCACCTTAGACAAATGGAATGAATCCAATGAAAGCATTAATTTCCCGCTGGTAGATTAATCTTCTTTGCTCGTCTGATAAACATAAGGGTCTGGTACGCCAAAACGTACCAGACCCTATTATTTACACCCTTTCCGACAATCCGAAAACGGCAGCCCACCGGCAAAAGAAAGAGGCCCCGAATTCACGGGGCCTCTTTTCCTATCGGATGCAAACCGGATTATTTCTGGTCGTCTTCAGCGGCCGTATAATCCATGGCTGCGTAGCGTTTATACATGTTGTAACGCCATTTTGCATTCGCTTCCGAAGCGTCGAACAGTTCCTGTGCTTCGGTCGGGAACGATTTCATCAATGACGTGTAACGTACTTCTTTCTTCAGGAAGTCCTGGAACTTACTCCAGTCGGGTTCTTTCGAATCGAGTACGAAGGGGTTCTTGCCCTGTTCTGCCAACTGCGGATTGTAGTGCCACAGGTGCCAGTAACCGCAAGCCACGGCTTCTTTACCTACGGTCTGGGTGCGGGTCATACCGCCTTTGATACCGTGGTTGATACAAGGAGCGTAAGCGATCACCAGCGAAGGACCGGGATAAGCTTCGGCTTCTTTCAGTACGTTGAACAACTGGTTCTGGCTGGCACCGATCGATACCTGAGCCACGTATACATAACCGTAGGTCATGGCGATGGCACCGAGGTCTTTCTTGCGAACCCGTTTACCGGCCGTAGCGAATTTGGCCACAGCCCCTACCGGAGTCGATTTCGACGACTGACCACCGGTATTGGAGTATACTTCGGTATCGAGAACCAGTACGTTCACATCTTCACCCGAGGCCAATACGTGGTCCAGACCACCGAAACCGATGTCATAAGCCCAACCGTCGCCCCCGAAGATCCATTGAGAACGTTTTACCAGGTATTGTTTCAGTTCGAGAATTTCCTTGCCTTTGGCGCAACCGCAAGCTTCCAACATCGGAACCAGTTTAGCGGCAGCAGCGGCGCTGGCAGCACTGCTCTTGCGACCTTCCAGCCATTCTTTCATAACGGCTTTGATTTCGTCCGAGCATTCAGCGCTTTCGAGGCATTCGTTCATCAACATAGCGATCCGATCGCGCATCTTTTCGCTACCCAGGTGCATACCCAGACCGAATTCGGCGTTGTCTTCGAACAGTGAGTTAGCCCAAGCCGGACCTTTGCCTTCGGCGTTGGTGCAGTAGGGAGTCGAAGGAGCCGAACCCCCGTAGATCGAGCTACAACCCGTTGCATTGGCCACCATCATACGATCGCCGAACAACTGGGTAATCGTCTTGATATAAGGCGTTTCGCCGCAACCGGCGCAGGCACCCGAGAATTCGAACAACGGCTGAGCGAACTGGCTGTTCTTCACCATACGGGTCTTGTCTACAACGGTATCTTTGTAGCCGACTTTCTTGGTCAGGTAATCCCAGTTCGTCTGTTGTTCCAGCTGGCTTTCCAGCGGTTTCATCACCAGAGCCTTGTTCGGAGCCGGGCAGACATCAGCACAGTTGCTGCAACCCGTACAGTCGAGCACGCTCACCTGCATCCGGAACTTGTAAGCCTTGGTCGGGCCTACCCCCTGGATCGATGCGCCGTTCAAAGCAGCGGCTTCTTCGTCGGTCAACAGGAACGGACGGATAGCAGCGTGCGGGCAGACATACGAACACTGGTTACACTGGATACAGTTTTCAGACAACCATTCGGGAACGTTAACGGCAATACCGCGTTTTTCATAAGCGGTCGTACCGTTGTCCCAGGTACCGTCTTCGCGGCCCAGGAAGGCGCTTACGGGCAGGCTGTCGCCAGCCAAAGCGTTGATCGGACGAACCACTTTCTGGATGAATTCGGGAGCATCATCGGCTACGGCAGCGGTTTCCGTTACCGTCAGGTTAGCCCATTCGGCGGGAACTTCCACTTTCACCACTTCGGCACCACCTTTTTCAACGGCAGCGTAGTTCATATTGACGATGTCTTCCCCTTTCTTGCCGTACGATTTGTAGATGGCTTTCTTCATTTCTTCAACCGCTACATCGAACGGAATCACGTTAGCGATCTTGAAGAAGGCACTCTGCATGATGGTGTTGGTGCGAGAACCCAAACCGAGGTCTTCGGCGATCTTCGTTGCGTTGATGATATAGAAGTTGATCTGGTTTTCAGCCAGGTATTTTTTCATGGCAACGGGCAGCGTAGCCTTGGTCGTTTCGACATCGTGTACGCTGTTCAGCAGGAAGCTACCCCCTTTCTTCAGGCCTTTGAGTACGTCGTATTTGTCCACATACGAAGGCACGTGGCAAGCTACGAAGTCAGGCGTGGTCACCAGATAAGGCGAGGTGATGGGTTTATCCCCGAAACGCAGGTGAGAGGCGGTGTAACCACCCGATTTCTTCGAGTCATACGAGAAGTAAGCCTGGCAATATTTGTCGGTCGTACCCCCGATGATCTTGATGGAGTTTTTGTTGGCACCTACCGTACCGTCAGAACCCAACCCGTAGAATACGGCTTCGAACGTACCCGGTTTAGCCAGGCTGATTTCGGCGCCCACGGGCAGCGATTTGAAGGTAACGTCATCAACGATACCCACCGTAAACTGATTTTTGGGTTCAGCAGCGCAGAGGTTGTCGTAAACGGCCAACATCTGAGCCGGAGTGGTATCTTTCGACGACAGACCGTAGCGACCACCGATGATCAGCGGAGCATTTTCGCTGCCGTAGAAGACGTCTTTTACATCCAGGTAGAGAGGATCGCCACCGGCACCCGGTTCTTTGGTGCGGTCGAGCACGCAAACGCGTTTTACGCTGGCCGGCATAACATCCAACAGGTATTTGGCCGAGAACGGACGATACAGGTGAACGGTGATCAAACCGAGTTTTTCACCTTTGGCAGCCAGGTAATCGATGGTTTCCTTGATGGTTTCGGTCACCGAACCCATAGCCACGATCACCTTGTCGGCATCGGCCGGACCATAATAGGTGAAGGGTTTGTATTCACGGCCGGTGATCTGGCTGATCTGTTTCATGGCTTCAGCCGCCATATCGGGAATGGCATCGTAGAAACGGTTGGCAGCTTCACGGCTCTGGAAGTAGATATCCGGGTTCTGAGCCGTACCGCGCGTTACGGGAGCTTCGGGATTGAGGGCCCGTTTACGGAAGGCGGCCAAAGCGTCTTTGTCCAGCAAAGCAGCCAGGGCTTCTTCGTCCATCAGTTCGACTTTCTGGATTTCGTGCGAAGTACGGAACCCGTCGAAGAAGTGCAGGAACGGAACCCGAGATTTAATAGCCAAGATGTGAGCCAACCCGGCCAGGTCCATCACTTCCTGAACACTGCTGGTAGCCAGCATGGCGAAACCCGTCTGACGGGTTGCCATCACGTCCTGATGGTCCCCGAAGATCGACAGGCTCTGTGCGGCCAATGCACGAGCCGATACATGGAATACGCCCGGAAGCAATTCACCGGCGATCTTGTACATATTCGGAATCATCAGCAACAGACCCTGAGAGGCCGTAAACGTCGTGGTGAGCGCACCGCTCTGCAAAGAACCGTGAACGGCCCCGGCAGCACCGGCTTCGGACTGCATTTCCACCACTTTAACAGTTTCACCGAAAATGTTTTTCCGGCCTTTGGCTGCCCATTCGTCCACGTATTCGGCCATGGTCGAAGAGGGGGTAATGGGGTAAATCGCAGCCACCTCGCTGAACATGTAAGCGATATGCGCCGCCGCGTAGTTACCGTCGCATGTGATAAATTTTTTCTGTGCCATTTTGAAAAAATGAGAAATTTATTGGAGTTTTCAGTAAGTTGCCTGTCAATAAGGTCAGATACGAATTTGTGCAAATATACGACTTATTCTTGGAAACCTGTCCTCTATCCCGAGAATAAATAGGTGGATTTTCCGATTTTCCTGCTAATTTTGTGCCATGCGATACTTGTTTCGACTTCTGGTTTACCTGGCCATTTTCGGATTCACCTTTTCAGTGGGCGCGGTGGTATTGTTGCGTTTTCTGCCGGTAACGGTCACCCCGCTGAAGGTTTTGCGGATGGTGGAGAACTTTCCGGACAAGGGATTTTCCATCCGTTCGAACTGGGTATCGCTCGAAGAGATCAATCCCACCATGATCCGGGCCGTGATCGCCACCGAAGACAATCACTTCTGCACCCACCACGGGTTTGACTGGGAGGCCATCAATCGGGCCATGGAAGAGAATCGGGAAGGCGACCGCATCCGGGGCGGCAGCACCATTTCCCAACAAACCGCCAAAAACGTTTTTTGTCTACCCCATCGAAACTGGTTCCGCAAAGGCATCGAAGCCTATTACACCGTTTTGATCGAAACCCTGTGGGGCAAACATCGCATCATGGAGATCTATCTCAACGTGATCGAAACCGGGGAAAACATGTATGGCGTGGAAGCACCCGCCCGGCACATCTACGACAAACGGGCCTCGGAACTCAATCCCCACGAAGCGTCGATGATCGCCACCGTTTTACCCAATCCGTTGCGCATGAAACTCGAGGCCCCTTCCTCTTATATGGTACGACGTGCGACTCGGGTTCGGTCTCTGATGACCAAACTTCCTCCCATCGAATTATAATCCGATTCTTTCGGCCTCCTCGGATACCGTAGACCGACACCCCCGCAGCCCTTTCCGGATACATCCTCATTTTTCCACCCCCGATTCCGATCGGTCCATCGGCCCTGCATGTTCCGCAAAGCAGAACATGACCCTCCTCGGTTTCTCCTGTCGATCGGCAACTGCCTGGTGGCAGCGCCATCCCAGAGCATCCGATCCATGCCCCACTGGTTAATCACAACAGAAGACCAACCCTTCCACTTCGACCCACAACCCTAAAAACAAAGCCGACCCCTCAAAAGGAGTCGGCTTACGTATTTCATCCGAACCTCACGTCTCGAGGGACAAGGCCCGGTTTCAAACCCAAAACAAACTATTTGATACGTTCGTAATATTCGCGCGTACGGGTATCGACACGAATCTTTTCGCCGGTTTGGATGAACAGAGGCACTTTGATCGTGGCACCGGTTTCTACCGTAGCGGGTTTGAGCGAGTTGGTCGATGCCGTATCGCCTTTGACACCCGGTTCGGTGTAGGTTACTTCCATGTC
>JAHZDG010000004.1:0-6188 GCA_019422485.1 Alistipes sp.
GTATGCGTGGTCTGATGGCCAAACCGCAGAAATCAGGGGCCGAAGGGGGCCAGGTCATCGAAAACCCCATCTTGTCGAACTTCAAGGAAGGTCTTTCGGTACTGGAATACTTCATCTCTACCCACGGTGCCCGTAAAGGGTTGGCCGATACCGCCCTGAAGACGGCCGACGCCGGGTATCTGACCCGTCGTCTGGTCGACGTGGCTCAGGACGTCGTAATCAACGAATACGACTGCGGTACGCTGCGTGGTCTGACCGCTACGGCCATCAAACGCAACGAAGATGTCGTACAAACGCTTTACGAACGTATTCTGGGTCGTACCACCGTCCATGATGTAGTGGATCCCCATACGGGTAAATTGATCGTGGCCGCCGGTGAAGAAATCACCGAAGAAATCGCCAGCGCCATCGAAGCCGCCGGTATCGAATCGGTCGACATCCGTTCGGTATTGACCTGCGAATCTCGCAAAGGGGTGTGCGCCAAATGTTACGGCCGAAACCTGGCAACGGGCCGCATGGTACAGAAAGGCGAAGTGGTCGGCGTCATCGCCGCACAGTCCATCGGGGAACCGGGTACTCAGCTGACGCTGCGTACGTTCCACGTCGGTGGGGTTGCCGGGGGCGTTACGACCGACAACAGCGTGGTTTCGCGCTACGACGGGCGTTTGGAAATCGACGACCTGCGTGTTGTCAAGAGCAAAGACGATACCGGCAAGGAAATCAATGTGGTCATCAGCCGTCTGTCGGAAATGCGCATTGTCGATCCCAATACCGACATCGTTCTCTATACCCATAACCTCCAGTACGGTTCTACCCTCTACAAAACCGATGGGGATATGGTGAAGAAAGGCGATATGATCTGCGAATGGGATCCCTACAACGCCGTTATCATTTCGGAATACGACGGTAAGATCGGCTTCGACAACGTGATCGAAAACATCACCTACCGCGAAGAATTCGACGAACAGACCGGTTTCCGTGAAAAAGTGATCATCGAATCGAAAGATAAGACCAAGAACCCGGTCATCAAGATTTTGGACAAAAACGGCGAAGAACAGAAACAGTACAACCTGCCTGTGGGTGCCCACATCGTCGTAAAAGAAGATGCCAAGATCAAAGCCGGCGAAATTCTGATCAAGATCCCGCGCGCTATCGGGAGTGCAGGCGACATCACCGGGGGTCTGCCCCGTGTCACCGAGCTGTTCGAGGCCCGCAACCCGTCGAACCCGGCTGTGGTTTCGGAAATCGATGGGGAAGTATCCTTCGGTAAGATCAAACGTGGGAACCGCGAAATCGTCATTACCTCGAAACTGGGTGACGTAAAACGCTATCTGGTGCCCCTGTCTCGTCAGATTCTGGTACAGGAAAACGACTATGTACGTGCCGGTATGCCGCTCTCTGACGGGGCCATCACCCCGAACGATATCCTGGCCATCCAAGGTCCGACCAAGGTACAGGAATACATCGTCAACGAAGTACAGGAAGTGTACCGCATGCAGGGTGTGAAGATCAACGACAAGCACTTCGAAGTGATCGTTCGCCAGATGATGAACAAAGTCCAGATTCAGGATCCGGGCGACACCCGCTTCCTCGAAGAACAGATCGTGGACAAATGGGAATTCATGGAAGTCAACGACGATCTGTACGACAAGGTAGTCGTTACCGACCCGGGCGATTCGACGACCATGAAGGCCGGTATGATTATCTCGGTACGCCGTCTGCGTGACGAAAACTCGATGCTGAAACGCAAAGACCAGAAACTGGTTGAAGTTCGGGAAGTTATTCCGGCCACTTCGAACCAGGTGCTCCAAGGGATTACCCGCGCCGCTCTGCAAACCAGCAGCTTCATGGCCGCCGCTTCCTTCCAGGAAACGACCAAAGTGCTCAACGAAGCTACCATCCTGGGTAAGAGCGACCCGCTGGAAAAACTGAAGGAAAACATCATCTGCGGTCACCTGATTCCGGCTGGTACGGGTTCACGCGACTACGACCACCTGATCGTCGGTTCGTTGGATGAATACAACGAAATGGCGGCCAAAGGTGCTAAAGCCAGCGACGCTGAATAACAAAGCATTTTGCTCCCTATAAAAAAGCTGCCCGAAAAAATCGGGCAGCTTTTTTATTAGGTATTCCCACTTTGGGGGCGGAACGCTCTTCCCTTCTATTCAGCCTGGAATAGAGGGCTCGTTAGTCTACAAAAGACCTTTGAACAAAACCTTTCTATCCTTAGAAAACATGTCTTCATAAAATCGCGATCATAGAAGTGTTTAACTTGCTTCTTTTTTGTCCCAGAAAGCCTTCGAATGTCACGATCGAACAAGAATACTAGATTATACAAGAAAGGCCCGAAATCCTGCGATTTCGGGCCTTCTTTTCTATTTAGTGACGAAGATTAATTCACATCAATATCCTGGTTTACATTCTTAGAACCGATCATGGCATAGAACAACAGGTAAGCCAATCCCAGCAGAACAACCCAATAGCTGTTCAGATAACCCAGTGAATCGGCCAAGGCATTCTGAATCAACGGAAGGATACCGCCGCCGCACACCATCATCATGAAAATACCCGAGGCTGCAGCCACAAATTTGCCGAGACCTTCTACCGCGAGGTTGAAAATACCACCCCACATTACTGAAGTACACAGACCGCACAATACCAGGAACATGGCGCTCACCGGAACTTCCACCATAGCAATGGAGATCGAAGCCCCCGTTTCGATGACCGGCATGGAGATCACCGTAGAAACCGGCGAGAAGATGGAGAGAGCCACCAGAATAATACCGACCAAGGATACAAACGTCAGCATGGTTTTGCTGGAAACCTTAGCACCGATCGAAGCACCGATAAAACGGCCGACCAACATCAGGAACCAATAGGTCCCGGCCACAACCCCTGCCGAGGTAGCACCGCCCACGATACCCGTTGCCGGGTCAGAGAGGAAGAGCATCAGGGTACCGGGAATTCCTACTTCGATCCCCACATAGATAAAGATAGCTACAGCCCCCAACACAAAGTGACGGAACGACCAAGCAGAATATTTCGATTTTTCCGCCGATTTTTCGCTTTTCACGATATGCGGTTCCGGAATCTGCACGAAATAGAGAACGATGCCCACCAGCGCAAAGATCCCCATGGCAATGAACATCACCGGATAAACGTCCGTGATATTGGCCTGCGCCGCCGAACCGATCAAAGCCCCGATCAGGATAGGAACCAACGTTGCCATCAACGAGTTAAAGGATCCCCCGATCTGAATCAGCTGGTTACCGCGGTTCCCGCCGCCACCCAAGGTGTTCAGCATGGGGTTAACCACCGTATTGAGCATACACATCGAGAAACCGGCGATGAAGGCTCCCAGCAGATAGACGGCAAAACTTCCGGCTGCCCCGGAGAGCACCTGTACGCCTACCCCCACAAAACCGACCAGGATAGCCAGCAAAGCGGTTTTTTTGTAGCCGATTTTTTCGAGCAGTTTACCGGCAGGAATTCCCATGACGGCATAGGCAATGAAGTTGGCGAAGTTCCCCAACATGCCCAAAAAATTGGAGGCCCCGAACTGATTTTTCAATACGACCCCCATCGGAGCGGCCAGGTTGGTGACGAAGGAGATCATCCCGAACAACAGGATCATCATAATAATCGGCACCAGGCGCCCTTGTTGTTTAGTGTTTTCCATATGTTACGTCTTAGGTATAAAAATTAGAGTCTCGTTTATTCGGTTTCAAACCGATAGATAATCGTTTCCTTATACAGGTCGTCCGGACGCAGCACCGGCGAAGGGAACTGAGGTTTATTCGGCGCATCGGGGAAACCCTGACATTCGATGGCGACCCCGTCCCGGTTGTCGTATTCCCGACCGCTTTTGCTGGTCGGACACCCTTGCAGATAGTTTCCGGTGTAGATCTGAACCCCCGGTTGAGTCGAACGGATCACCATTTTCCGGCCGCTGACCGGATCATACAGATAACCCACATCGGACAATTTGCCTTTTTCATAGCCGTCGATGACCCAACATTGGTCATAACCGGCCCCGATTTTCAACGGTTCATAATCGGCCCCGATATCCTGTCCGATCGGTTTGGCCTTTCTGAAATCCATCGGCGTATCGACCACCGGGGTCAACTCTCCGGTCGGAATACAGCCCTGATCATACCACAAAAAATGCGAAGCGTTCAACTGCAGCTCCTCATCCAACACGCTACCGCTATCTTCGCCCCGCAGATTGAAATAGGCATGATTGGTCAGATTGACGATCGTCGGAGCTTCGGATTTGGCATACAAGGTGATTTCCAGTTCGCACTCTTCGCTCCAGTCGTAGCACACTTCGACGGTCAGTTCTCCCGGATATTTTTCATCCCCATCGGGGCTCACCAGCGCAAACACCACCCGGTCGGTTTCCACCCGTGAAGTCCACACTTTGTTCTGAAAGCCTTTCGGGCCTCCGTGCAGATGGTGTCCTCCGCTGTTCTGTGCCAGACGATATTCCTTGCCGTCCAACGTGAAACGTCCCTGACCGATGCGATTGGCAAAGCGCCCCGGCACTTTCCCCATACAGGGACCGTCATCGAAATAGCTTTCGAAGGTGCCGTATCCCAACGCCACATCGGCCATCTTTCCGTCCCGATCGGGAACGACGATGGAGACGATACCCGCCCCGATGTTGGTCAGCGAAACCGAAGCCCCGCGACTGTTGGTCATTTTGTAGAGAATGATGGCTTCTCCTTCGGAGGTAAAGCCCCAGACATGTTGTTCGATATCGATCATGGTCGTTTGATGTTAGTTCAACGGCTTGCTATTGTCTTCCGTGTCGCAAAAAACGGTCGCGCTTTGGGGTGTGATCCGAAGCAACCTCAAAAACGGCCTCAAAATTTCATCTTCATGGCCGTTTTCCTCCCCATTCTCAAAACCTCCCGTCTTCCGAGGCCTTGTTTTCGGGCTTTCCGAATCAGAACGATGCGCAGACGCCTAGCGACCGGCTTGTCTTATTCCCAGAGTTTTTCCGGATAAACCCCGGCTGCGATCAGGTCTTCGATCCGTTTCACGACATTGGGACGGTCTTCCTTGTAGGTCACACCGAACCACTGAGCCGACGAACGCAATACCCGCATTTGTGCCCGGCCTTCTCCGACCAGTTTGTTCACCATGATCGGAATATAGAATTCGGCCTTGGGGTTATTGATATTTTCCTTCAGGTAGGTCGAGAAATAGTTGAGTGAATATTCGAAAAAGTCGGGCGTAAAACCGAACAGGTTCATCGACACCGGCGTCTGGGGATCGAGCGGTTTAAACTGGCCGTTATCATCCTTGAAGACGATTTTCCCGTTCTGACGTTCGATCTGGGTCCGTTCGACCATCGACGTAAGGTTGCCGTTGCGGTCGACCTGACAAACGCCCCGGGATACCGATCCGAAATCGGAAAGGGTATTCTGGATTTCATAGCCTACCATCCCGTAGTGGTTTTTCTGCCCGTAGACCGAACGCAGATAGTCCCCGATGGTCTGATAAGCGTCTTTACCATAAAAGTCATCGGAGTTGATCACCGCAAAAGGTTCTTCCTTAATGACTTCAGCTCCCATCAATACGGCATGGTTGGTTCCCCACGGTTTCACCCGGTTTTCGGGCAGCGTAAACCCTTCGGGCAGCTTGTCCAGCTCCTGGAAGACGAAATCCACTTCGATCTTACCGCCGAAACGTTCAGGCGTAAAAATTTCCCGGAAATCTTTTTCGAACAGGTGACGAATCACAAACACCACCTTGCCGAATCCGGCCCGTATAGCATCATAAATGGAATAATCGATAATGGCCTCTCCATTGGGGCCCACACCATCCATTTGTTTCAGCGAACCGTAACGCGAACCCATGCCGGCCGCCAAAACCAAAAGCGTCGGTTTCTTCATTTTCAATTTTAAAGAGAATTACACAGACTATTTGTATCTTAGAAAACGTTCTTGACAAGAAACGCTTACGCAAATTTACACTTTATCGACGATTTTCAAAGGCCGCAGGAAATTAATTTCCCACTTTTCGTCCGGTCGCAGGAATAGCCGACGGAAATTATTACCTTTGTGAATGGTTTTTAAATCGGAGCTCGCACACCTATGAGGAATATTCGCCGGCTGCTCAAAAATATCCGCCTCAAATACCGATTCAGCGTCCGCAACCAACACACCGATTCGGAAGTGTGG
>JAHZDG010000004.1:6198-14474 GCA_019422485.1 Alistipes sp.
CTGATTTTGATTTTGTTCATTCTGGTCGCCTCGACGGTCGCCTATACGCCCATTCTGGATTTTCTGCCGGGCTATCCGGGCAACAAATCCCGCGAAATGCTCATCAACGGCATCATGCGGTTGGACTCTCTGGAACAGGAACTCAGCAACATGCAGGTTTACAACGAAAACATCTCGCTCATTATGTCCGGGAAGAATCCCGTGACCCGCAATGAGGTGCGCGGGGTCGATTCGACCAAACCCAAAGGCATCACACTGGGAAAACTGATGGAAGATTCGGTGCTCCGTTCCCAATTCGAATCCGAAGACGGCCCCTACAGCCTGAGCAATCCTACCGAAGCCCGACGTCAATTACGCACCTCGCTGGAGCTATTCGCTCCGGTCAAAGGGGTGATCGTCAATAAATTCGATCCGGCCGAAAACCGTTATGGCATCGGTATCGGCACCACCGTCAATCAACAGGTGATGGCCATTTTGGACGGGACGGTCATCTCATCGGCCTGGACGCCCAGTTACGGTTACGTACTCTATATTCAGCACCCGGACAACATGCTGTCCATCTACCGCAATAACACCAGTGTGTTGAAGAAAGCGGGCGATCGGGTACGGGCCGGGGAGATCATCGGCTACACCGGTACGGCCGACGAAAGAGGCACCGGGAACAAAAATATTTTCGAATTCGAACTCTGGCACAACGGCATTCCCGTTGATCCACAAAGCTATATCGTATTTTAGAGATGGAGCAGAAACAACGACTGGCCGTTTTGGGCTCGACCGGTTCCATCGGAACACAAACGCTGGACATCGTAGCGACTTACCCCGATCTGTTCGAGGTGACCACCCTCACCGCACATCGCAACTGGCAACTGCTGGCCGAACAGGCCATCCGTTTTCAGGCCGACAGCGTGGTAATCGCCGACAAGAATTACTATACCCCACTGAAAGAGGCGCTGGCCAATCAACCGATTAAGGTTTATGCCGGCGAAGAGGCCCTGCATCAGGTGGTTCGGGCCGAATCGGTCGACACGGTCGTCATGGCGCTGGTGGGTTACAGCGGGCTGTTTCCCACGGTGGAAGCCCTCCGTCACGGGAAAAAAGTCGCTTTGGCCAACAAAGAGTGTCTGGTCGTAGCCGGAGGCATGGTTATGGAACTGTCGGCCCGCCACAATGCACCCATTCTGCCGGTCGACTCTGAACACTCGGCCATCTTCCAATGCCTGGTCGGGGAACACAGTCCGATCGACAAACTGATCCTGACCGCTTCGGGAGGGCCGTTCCTGCACCGTCCGTTCGAAGAGCTGGATTCGGTCACTCCGGCCGATGCGCTGGCCCATCCCTGCTGGGATATGGGCGCCAAAGTGACCATCGATTCCGCTTCGTTGATGAACAAAGGATTCGAAGTGATCGAAGCCCGCTGGCTGTTCGACGTACGTCCCGAACAGATCGAAGTGGTGATTCATCCTGGCAGTTACATCCATTCGATGGTCCAGTTCGCCGACGGAGCCATCAAGGCTCAATTAGGCACACCTGATATGCATCTTCCCATCCAATATGCCCTGACCTTCCCCCGTCGGCTTCCGCTGTCGGGTCAACGCATGGATTTCGGGGCTCTGGGTCACATGGAATTTTTCAAGCCCGATCTGCGGCGCTCGCCCAACCTGCAACTGGCTTTCGAGTGCCTGAAACGGGGAGGAAATACCGGTGCGACGCTCAACGCCGCCAATGAAGTGGCGGTCGAAGCCTTTTTGAACGGCCGTATCCGCTTCACCGACATCCCGCGTATCAACCGCCACACGCTGGAAAAAGTCCCCATTATCGAACACCCCTCACTGGATGAGTGTCGAGCAACCGATACCGAAGCCCGCGCCATTGCCCGGAGCCTGATCTGAGTCGCGCCCGCTTCTTTGATGATGTAAAAACACGCAATTGATTTATGGATATTCTGATTAAAATTCTGCAATTCGTTCTGAGTTTTTCGCTGCTGGTCATCATTCACGAATTCGGCCACTTCCTGTTTGCCCGGATTTTCAAGACCCGCGTGGAAAAATTCTACCTCTTTTTCAACCCCTGGTTCTCCCTCTTCAAATTCAAGAAAGGGGAGACCGAATATGGTATCGGTTGGGTGCCGCTGGGCGGTTATGTAAAGATCGCCGGCATGATCGACGAGTCGATGGACACCGAACAGATGAAACAACCCGTTCAACCGTATGAGTTCCGTGCCAAGCCGGCCTGGCAACGTCTGTTGATCATGGTGGGCGGGGTGCTGATGAACGTGGTGCTGGCCGTATGCATCTACATTGGGATCAGCTACGCCTGGGGTGAGACCTATGTCGCCTCGAAAGATGTGACATACGGGTATGTATACAGCGATCTGGGCCACCAGCTCGGTTTCCAAAACGGCGACAAGGTGATCAACGTAGCCGGAGAACCCGTCGAAAACTCGTTGCAGATTCACCAAAGCATCGTCTTCAACCAGGCCCCCTATGTTACCGTACAACGCGGTACGGACACCCTTCGGATCAACATCCCCGAAGATGCCATTTCACCGCTGATTCATGACGCAAACTTCATGAGCTGGCGGATCCCATTCGTTACCGGTGCGCTGGTCAAAAACGGAGGCGCCGCACAGGCCGGTCTGCAAAAAGGAGACCGCCTGATCGCCCTCAATGGCGAACCGCTCCACTATTTCGATGAATACCAGAAAGCCCTCGCCACGCACAAAGGCGAAAAAGTCACCCTGAGCGTTTCCCGCGACTCGGCCGGCATCACCCGCACCTTCCCGATGGAAGTGCAGGTTTCGGCAGAAGGGACCATCGGTGTTTATCCGGTCGCTCTCGACCAGCTCTTCAAGATCAGCACCCGGGAGTATTCATTCTGGGAAGCGATTCCGGCCGGTCTCAAACGAACCGGTACCGAACTGGCCAATTACGGCAAACAGCTCAAACTGATCTTCTCGCCCAAAACCGAAGCCTATAAATCCGTCGGCGGGATCCTTTCCATCGGGAGCATTTTCCCAGACCAATGGAACTGGCTTTCGTTCTGGCAAATCACAGCCCTGCTGTCGATCATGCTGGCCGTACTGAACATTCTCCCGATTCCGCTGTTGGACGGGGGCCATGTGCTGTTCCTGCTGATCGAGGTCATCACCGGACGCAAACCCAGCGAAAAAGTGCTGATCATCGCTCAGAATATCGGTCTGGTGTTGGTATTGGCCCTGATGCTCTATGCCAACGGCAACGACATCTATCGTTTTTTCATTAAATAGTCCGGAGGGTCTCCGGACCCTCTTTTTTTTGAATCATCCCATGCGTAGTTTCGGAAGCGACAACCATTCGGGCATTCACCCGCAAATTTTGGAGGCCATCGCCGCCGCCAATACCGATCATGTTTTCGCCTATGGCGAAGATCCTTTTACCGCTCAAATCACCGCCAAATTTCAGGAACTGTTCGGGCCTCAGGCCACTGCTTACCTGGTTTTCAACGGGACCGGAGCCAATGTACTGGCCTTGAGAACCCTGACCCGCTCTTATAACGCCATTATCTGCGCCCGCACGGCCCACATCAATGTGGACGAATGCGGCGCCCCCGAATTCCAAACCGGCTGCAAGCTGTTGAGTGTAGACACTCCCGACGGGAAATTAACCCCCGAACTGGTCGCCACCCAACTGCACGGTTTCGGATTTCAACACCATAGCCAACCGGGAGTCGTTTCGATTTCGCAACCGACCGAACTGGGGACACTCTACACGGTGAACGAAATCCGGGCATTGGCCGATCAGGCCCACCGTTACGGCCTTTATCTGCATGTCGACGGGGCCCGTTTCGGCAATGCCGTAGCCGCTTTGGGCGTAACGCCCCGGGAGATGATCACCGATACCGGTGTGGATGCCCTCTCGTTCGGAGGCACCAAAAACGGCATGATGCTGGGGGAAGCGGTTATCTTCCTGCGCCCCGAGTTGTCGAAAAACGCGCAGTACGAACGCAAACAACTCATGCAGCTGGCCTCTAAGATGCGTTTCGTCGCAGCCCAGTTCAATGCCTACCTGAAGGACGACTTGTGGCTCCGCCTGGCGGCTCAGTCGAACGCTGCCGCCGCCTACATGGCCAAACAGCTGGCCGAAATCCCCGAAGTGCAACTCACGCAGAAAGTCGAAGTAAACGGTCTGTTCGCGCTATTACCCCGAAAGGCCGCCGAAAAACTGCGGGAAGACTATTTCTTTTACGACTGGGACGAAGAACGGGGTGAGGTTCGCTGGATGTGTTCGTTCGACACCACGCACGAAGATATCGACGGATTCATCGAAGCGCTTCGCAAAGCCCTGAAAGCCTGACAGGCCATCGGACGGCCAAATAAAATCCTCCCCGAATGAACTTTTGACGTATGGCGAAACTCAAGAAGAGCTTTTTTTGTCGCAACTGCGGTTATGAATCGGCCAAATGGGTCGGTAAATGCCCCTCGTGCGGGGAGTGGAACACTTTTGTCGAGGAGGTCGTTGCCAAAGAGAATCCGCGAACGCCCTCTTTCGCCCCGGAAGGAGAACGCAACCGTCCGCTGCCAGTACGCGAAATCCGTCGGGAAGAATACAGCCGCCTTCTGCTGCCCGGGCAGGAAGTGAACCGTGTACTGGGCGGAGGCCTCGTACCCGGCTCCATGGTGCTGCTGGGAGGGGAACCCGGCATCGGAAAATCGACCCTCAGCCTGCAAATCGCCCTGCACGGAACCGGACTCAAAACGCTGTATGTCTCGGGCGAAGAGTCAGCCCATCAGATCAAAATGCGGGCCGAACGTCTCGGGGTTCGCAACGAAGAGTGCTATATTTACAGCGAGACCCATCTGGAAAACATCCTGCGCGAAATCGCCGAACATCGTCCAACCCTGGTGGTCATCGACTCGATCCAGACCATCCACAGCGACACCATCGACTCTTCGCCAGGCAGTGTCTCCCAGATTCGCGAATGTGCGGCCCTGCTGCTCAAATACGCCAAACAAACCAACACATCGGTCATCCTGATCGGCCACATCACCAAAGACGGCATTATTGCCGGCCCCAAAATTCTGGAACACATCGTGGATGTGGTGTTGCAGTTCGAGGGAGACAACAACAACATCTACCGCATCCTGCGCAGCATCAAGAACCGTTTCGGAGCCACGTACGAGATCGGGGTTTTCGAAATGCGGGGCGAAGGTTTGGTCGAAGTGAGCAATCCGTCGGAAATCCTGCTTTCCCACTATGAAGAGCCCTTGAGCGGCATTGCGGTAGGAGCCGCTTTGGATGGAGCCCGATCCTATCTGATCGAAACCCAGGCCCTGGTCAGCACAGCGGCATACGGAACTCCGCAACGATCGGCCACCGGATTCGATTCACGCCGTCTGAATATGCTGCTGGCCGTTCTCGAAAAACGGGTCGGTCTCAAGATGTATACCAAAGACGTCTTCCTGAACTTTGCGGGGGGATTCAAGGTTAATGATACGGGATTGGATACCAGCATCGTCGCGGCCATCCTGTCGTCCTATTTCGACCGACCCATTCTCGAAGGCACAGCCTTGGCGGGGGAAATCGGTCTGTCCGGAGAAATTCGTCCGGCACCCCGCAGCGAACAACGTATCAGCGAAGCCGCCCGATTGGGTTTCCGACGCATTATCGTATCGGGCTATCTGCGCAAAAACCTGAGCAAACCACCCAAAGGCATCGAAATTCTGTACGTTCACAAGATCGAAGAATTGGCCCGTGTACTGTTCGGAAGCTCGGAGCATTAATCCCTTCCAATCAACCCATCTCTCCACACTTCTAAAAAAACAGATCCGCTCTCAGTATTTACCCTTTATAGACAAAAAAAGAGGCTCTCCTCAACGGAGAGCCTCTTTCGTTTCAGTCTGAGCAACCAATTACATCATGCCGCCCATACCGCCCATGCCTTGCGGCATAGCCGGAGCCGGATTGGCTTCTTTCTTTTCTACCAGGACGCATTCGGTGGTCAGGAACATGGCGCCGATCGAAGCAGCGTTTTCCAAAGCCACACGAGCTACCTTGGTCGGGTCGAGAATACCGGCCTTGAACATATCTTCGTAACGATCTTCACGGGCGTTGTAACCATAGGCGTCTTTGCCGGCTTTCACATTGGCAACGACTACCGAACCTTCACCGCCAGCATTCGAAACGATCTGACGCAACGGTTCTTCGATAGCCCGTTTTACGATCTGGATACCGGTGGTTTGGTCTTCGTTGTCGCCTTTGAGGTTTTCCAAGGCAGCTACGGCACGGATGTAAGCCACACCACCGCCCGGGATGATACCTTCTTCAACAGCGGCACGCGTAGCGGCCAAAGCATCGTCCACACGGTCTTTCTTTTCTTTCATTTCCACTTCGCTGGCAGCCCCTACGTACAGAACAGCTACCCCTCCGGCCAATTTAGCCAGACGTTCAGCCAGTTTTTCTTTGTCGTAGTCCGAAGTAGATACTTCCATCTGTTTGCGGATCTGAGCCACACGAGCAGCAATAGCGTCTTTGTTACCCAAACCGTTTACGATGGTGGTATTTTCCTTGTTGATGATCACCTTGTCGGCGGTACCCAGCATATCGAGGGTAGCCTGATCCAATTTGATCCCGCGTTCTTCCGAGATAACGGTACCACCGGTCAGGATGGCGATATCTTCCAACATTTCTTTACGACGGTCACCGAAGCCCGGAGCTTTCACGGCAGCGATCTTCAGCGTACCACGCAGTTTGTTAACAACCAAAGCGGCCAAAGCTTCGCCGTCTACATCTTCGGCGATGATCACCAGCGACTGACCGTTCTGAGCGACGGGTTCCAGGATACCCATCAGTTCCTTCATGGTCGAAATCTTCTTGTCCGTAACCAGAATCATAGGTTTTTCCAGTACGGCTTCCATCTTTTCGGAATCGGTGGTGAAGTAGGGAGAGATGTACCCACGGTCGAACTGCATACCTTCTACCACGTCTACGCTGGTTTCGGTACCTTTGGCTTCTTCTACCGTGATAACGCCTTCTTTGTTCACCTTGCTCATGGCTTCGGCGATCAGTTTCCCAATAGCGCTATCGTTGTTGGCAGAGATGGTAGCCACCTGTTCGATTTTGTGGATATCGCCACCCACTTCCTGGCTCTGTTTGCGCAGGCTGTCAACGACAACGGCTACGGCCTTGTCGATCCCGCGTTTCAGATCCATGGGGTTTGCACCGGCCGTTACGTTCTTCACGCCGACCCCAACGATGGCCTGAGCCAATACCGTAGCGGTAGTCGTACCGTCACCGGCTTTGTCAGCGGTTTTCGAAGCCACTTCCTTCACCATCTGAGCACCCATGTTAGCGATGGGGTCATCCAGTTCCACTTCTTTAGCGACGGTCACCCCGTCCTTGGTTACTTGGGGAGCCCCGAATTTTTTGTCGATCACCACGTTACGACCTTTCGGGCCCAGGGTTACCTTCACGGCATTAGCCAATGCATCCACCCCTTCTTTGAGGGCTTCGCGAGCTTCGGTATTGTATTTGATTTCTTTTGCCATTGTTTTAGATTTTAGCGATTAAACGATTCTTTTCGTCGTACCTTACGACAATACGGCGAGGATATCGCCCTGTTTCATCATCAGATAGTCTTTACCGTCGATGTTGATTTCGGTGCCGGCATATTTACCGTAAAGCACCTGGTCACCCACCTTCACTTCCATTTTCACGTCGGCGGTACCGGGACCTGCGGCGATTACTTTACCTGAAAGCGGTTTTTCTTTGGCCGTATCGGGGATAATCAATCCACCCGCGGTTTTTTCTTCAGCGGGATTGGGTTCGATCAGAACTCTGTCTGCTAACGGTTTTACTTGCATCGTTTTATGGTTTTAGTTAATGATTAATTAAATTCAATGCTTTCGGCGGCTTTCCTTTCGCCGCGACACCTCCCCTTTTTGCATATAGTGTGCCAAATCCGTTTTGACACATTTTTGGCCGGAAATCCGCCAATCTGCCCCATCCATGCTGACACCTCCTGCCACTTTGTCACCAGCCACCGACAATGCCTCCCTTTCTCCGACTCTCGCTTCACCCCGACTCTTCACCACCGACACGCCCCGGCCCCGTCATCGACCGGCCGTCCACAATAAAAGCCCGGTAACGTTTCGCTACCGGGCTCCTATCCTGTGTTTCCACCGAAATTCTATTTCTTCCTTGTCTTTTTACGACCCGCGTTAAAGGTTTCAGCGCCGTCTTTACCACCCCAAGCACCGGTCGCATTGGCCATCAGCTGTTCGAAATCTTCCCGCCAGGTAT
>JAHZDG010000004.1:14484-55306 GCA_019422485.1 Alistipes sp.
CACGCGATTTCGACGCCTTCCGAGACGCAACCTCCGAACGTTCTCCCTCTTTTTTCCCGGTTCGTTTTTCGGCTCCGGCCCGGCGTTCTTCTCCTTCCACACGCCGGCCGCCCGATCGAGCTGTTTTTTGGGAAACCGACTCTTTCCCGGATGACGCAGCATCCGACTTGGCCAATCCGGCCAACGGCCGTCCTCCGTGACGAATCCGGTTCAGACGATCGATCACCGTCCGAGCCTCAGCAAAAGGAACCGTCACAAACGAATAACTCTCCATCAGACGCACATCGTCGATTTTGCTGTCCGTCAATCCGCACTCCCGTTTCAGCAATTTGACCAACTTGCGCGCATCATACCCATCGAGCCGCCCGATCGACAGGAACAAACGGGCCGTTCCCCGCCGATCGACATTGATCGAACGGATTTCCGGATAATGGCTCTCTTCGAGTTCATTTTTGAAGGCCAGACGCAACAACGACGCCAACGCGATCTCCGGATCTTTCCCCTCCAATATATCCCGAGCCACACCCAGATACTCACTGTAGGTTCCATTTTCGACAATATCGGCCAACTCTTCCCGGATTTTCGTTTTCTTGATCTCGATCACATCCTGGGCAGAAGGAATCGCCACCTTTTTAATCGACGTGCCGATCTGTCGTTGCAAAGCGCCGAACTGACGGTACTCGGAACTCGAAATAAAGGTAATGGCCGTCCCGGTATTTCCGGCACGACCGGTACGCCCGATGCGGTGCACATAGCTCTCGGTATCCTGCGGCATCGAATAATTGATGACATGCGTCAGGTTATTGATGTCGATTCCCCGGGCCGCCACATCGGTCGCCACCAGAATCGTCACCTGTTTATTCTTGAATTTTTTCAGGATTTTCTCCCGCTGTGCCTGAGAAACGTCCCCATGCAATCCTTCGGCCGCATAACCGCGTTCGGTCAAACGGCTCACCAACTCGTCCACACTCACCTTGGTCCGGCAAAAAACAATGCCGTAAAAATCCGGTTCCACATCCACGATACGGGTCAGCGCATCGAACTTGTCGCTCTCCCGCACCTCGAAGTAGATCTGATCGGTCAGCTCCGTCGTCATCTCCTGAGAGGGGACTTTCAGCAGCTGCGCTTCCTGCATATAACGTTGGGAGAGCTCCACGATCCGCTGCGGCATGGTCGCCGAGAAGAGCAGGATCCGCCGTTGTTCATTGGATGCAGCCAGAATGGCTTCGACATCCTCGATAAAGCCCATGTTGAGCATCTCGTCCGCCTCATCCAGGACAAGGTACTGCAACTGTTGCAAGTTAAGCGTCCCGCGTCTCAGATGATCCAGAATACGCCCCGGTGTTCCCACCACCACGTCAATTCCTTTGTTCAGGCGACGCAGCTGTTCGCTCATCGAAGCTCCTCCGTAAATCGGCGCAATCGACAAACGGCTATACGTATTCAGCGACAGAAGTTCTTCCGTAACCTGCAGGGCCAATTCCCGAGTCGGCACCAGGATCAAGGCCTGAACCTCCCCGGCCCTCGGGCGCAATGTCTCCACGAGCGGCAATCCGAATGCGGCGGTTTTTCCCGTTCCGGTCTGGGCCTGCGCAATGAGATCGCGGGTATTTTCCCGATCGAGCAGGACAGGAATGGTCAATTTCTGAATGGGAGAGGGGACCTCAAAACCTTTGGCCCGGATGGCGTCAAGCGCTTTTGGGGAGAGACCCAACGCACTGAATTCTGATAAAGATGTCATAAAAATAGGGGGTTATTCAACCGTCCCGGGTGTTGGGAAAGATCCGTTCACCGGTCGGAGTGATGGCCTGTATGTATTTTTGAGTATTCAGGCCGGAGCGGCTTCGAGCCACGCTATTCGAAACAGGAAGCCACAAAAAAAGGTCGCTTTCTCAGCGACCTCGGGGTGGAAGATGGGCCTCGAACCCACGACCTTCGGAACCACAATCCGACGCTCTAACCAACTGAGCTACATCCACCATATAGCTGCTTCGTTTGAAACAGCGTGCAAATTTAACACTCTTTTTGGTATTTCCAAAATTTTCGAAGCAGATTCTCGCATTCTTCGGGCAGAATCTCCAACAAAAGGCGTCCCCCCCCTGATTCTGCTCCGCTTTTTTAGAAAGCTGCCACGACTTCAATGGTAAATTTATCCTGATACAACTTATTGACCGCCAAATCCGAAGGTTGGTCTTTCAGGAAATATTTTTCATAGTTGAGCCGAATTTCAGAGCGAGTAAATTTCTTTCCGAATCCAAAATTCACCCCCGCCGTAATACGATTGGCATTCACACTCTGTACGGCTTCGGTTACGGTATTCAGGTAATCCATTCCGTTCCCCAGATCCCAACGAACGATCGGAGCGATGTGATTCAAAGCACACGTAGGCCGCATTGCAAAGCGATAGTAGGTATGAATATGGGATGCGGTCATCACCTGGTATTTCCGGGCATAATTTTCCAGATAACGACGGGCATACTCGCCTTCGATAAAGAAAGCGCCGGAACGATAGCACACTTCCGCCACTCCGATGCGCATTTTCTGTTTGAAAGGCACCTGTTCATACACGCCCATATTATCGATCACACGGTCATGCATCGGAGCCGAACCATCATAATAGGCCAACGCCACCCGCCAACCTTCGGTAACGGCTTTGCCGATTTCGACACGTCCCACGAAATTGACGGAACGTCCCCATTCCGGGTTGTTAATCCCCGAGCCGTTGAAAATCCCGAAAAAGAACTTCAGCGGCAGCCGCGTTTCCATCGTATAGGTGGCCATCACCCCCAAATCGCGGGAGCCCAGCGTACGGACAAAATCCTGCGGCTTGCCATCTACGAGTTCACTGCCGTAATAGCTGGTGAGGTATTTGGCTAGGAACGAGCGGTTGGCAAACATATTGCTGCTCGGTCCGCGGTCCAGGTCTGTACTCAAGTGATACTGCTGCTGCCCGAGCCGAACATCCCAGCGCCCGGCCTGATAACCGGCATAAGCATCGAGGATCGAGACCTTTCCTTCATTATTGAAATCGACCTGCATACGATAGGTCATGCGACGGCTCACGTTCCCCGAAACCCCGAACCGAGAGTTGCGAACATTGAATCGGAACTCACCGTCATAGGTACTCAATTCGAATTTGGCCTTGACGGCACCGTCGATTTTAGGAACATACGATATTTCTTCCGAAGATTCTTCCTGGGCCGAAGCCTGGGCCGCGGTGTTTGCGACCACCGATTCCGAGGATGAAGAGGACGCAGAGGCGGTTTCAGAACGAGATGGATTGTTTTTCCACAAGGAGATACCGGCCGGGAGGTCGGCATGCAAGGTAGGGTGTTCCTGAGCCTGAAGATCGAGCGCGCTACCGCCCAGCAAAATCATTCCGAGGCAGGCTACCCCCATCAATGAACGTTTCATAATTAGAATTTGAATAACGGTGTTTGGGATTGCGTGCAAAAATAGTGCGATTTTCAGAACCCAACTTTAACATATCATTAAATCAGCTTTTTCGATTTATAGTTTATAAAACCATATAAATATTTTTTTACAAAATAAATATTCATAACTTTGAGGAGAAGAACCCGTAAACTTTCCCTCCATGATTCCGCAATCCGTCATTGCCCAGATCGTCGAAAAACAAAACAAAGCCCAGGAAGAACGTCTGCCGGGCCTGACCCGCCACATGCTCTCCTCCATTCCCTACCTGAACGACCAGGCCCTGTTGTTAGGAGGTATCCGTGGATCGGGTCGCAGTACCTTATTGCTACAATTAAGACGCAACGAATATGCTCAAGCCTGGTACATCAATCTCGAAGATCCCCGTTTGGCGGGATTCGATGCGGGGGATTTTGGGAAGGTCGGCAAACTCATCGCCGAATCGGGCCGGGGTGTGGTTCTGCTCGACAAAATCGATCGCTCCGAAGGTTGGCTTCCGTTTGTGTGCGAACTGTTGGACAGCGGAATCAAAGTGGTGGCAACCGTCTCTTGGGATACGTGGCAGCAAATCCGACACGCACAATATATCCGTTTGCACGGTCCGGAAGAATCGGCCGCAGCTCGCCGCATGCCGGGTCGCCGTCCCGCTCCCGACAAACCGAACGGACGCTCCCGAACCCATAAACCCGCTTTGGCATCTTCGGCCGGAGCCACAAGCCTGAGCGCCCGAACAACCGCTCCATCCAACGACACGTCCATCTCCCTCACTAAAAATCTGTTGGAAACCTCTTGTGACCGTTTTTTGCTGCTTCGGGTTCCGTTGCTCTCCTACACGGAATTTCTCGAAATCCAACACAAACGACCGTCGGAAAGCGCCATTCAGGAATATCTGCAACGAGGAGCCTTCCCCGAACTGCAAAAAAACGTTCGTCAAACAGCGTTGTTCGATCTATATGAAACGATTCTGAATCGGGACGTTCTATTGGCCAAAGGGATCCGCGATCAGGAAACACTCCGCCGACTCGCCCTGCGCCTAATCACCGCCAGCGGAGAAAAAGTAACGGCCAATGCTCTGCGCAACGAACTCAAAATAAAGGCCGTCACCACCGTCACCGATCACATGGAACATTTGGAGCGAGCCGGTTTGGTCTCTTTTGTCTCTTATTGGAGCGAAAACCCGGCTCAACGATACATCAATCCCCGAAAAGTCTATGCCGCCGACACAGCCCTGATCACGGCCCTGAACCCTTATCCGTCTTCACTGCGGGCACAATGTTTCGAAACCATGCTGTATCATCATTTAGCCAACCGTTACGAGACGTTGTTTTACACCTCGGAAGCCGGAGGTTGCGACTTTGTCGTGCGCGAAGAGGGACGCACCCTTTTCTGCGTACAAACCTGCTACGAAGCCGACGACCCCGACCGTTTCCAGCAAAAGTGCGAAGGTTTGTTACGGGCCATGGAGATCACCCAAGCACCACGGGGACTCCTCGTAACGCCCAGTCCGATTGAGACTACGGCCCCGGACGAAGCCTTTGAAGTGATCGACGCCGACACCTTTTTCAGCGAATAACGACATTTCACAAACACACACGCCCCAACAGATCCGCTTTCAGAAAATAGACTGACAGGAAGTCTCAACTTTCCGCCTCGAACATTTCGAAGGTTTCGCTAAAACCCTTCAAAAGTTCAGCCTCCGGAAAGAATACAATTTACGCTCCGGGATACACAGCAAAGCCAGCCAAGAGATCCGCCCGAAAAGATGCTGAAATCCCGAATATTTTCGTTATTTTTGAACGCAGTTTGTGCCTTGCGGCCATCAACTTAAAACCTTTGCATATGAGTGCATTCATCGGAAAAGATTTTATGCTCATGGGCGATACAGCCCGCCAGTTGTATCACGAGCATGCGGCCCGAATGCCCATTATCGACTACCACTGCCACCTGGATCCACGCATGATCGCTGAGAATCACGCCTTTTCGAGCATCACTGAAGCGTGGCTGGGCGGAGACCATTACAAGTGGAGAGCCATGCGCGGCAACGGCGTGGAAGAGAAATACATCACAGGCGACGCCTCGGATTTCGAAAAATTCGAAAAGTGGGCCGATACCCTGCAACATGCCATGCGCAATCCGCTCTACCATTGGACTCACCTGGAACTCGCCCGGATTTTCGGCATCGACACCGTTCTGAATCCTCGTACGGCCCGCGAAATCTACGAAGCCTGCAACGCCAAACTGGCTACGCCCGAATTCCGCGCCCGTGAATTGATGAAACGCTGCCATGTAGAGGTGGCTTGTACGACCGACGACCCGATCGATTCATTGGAATACCATCGCCAACTACAGGAGGAAGGATTCGAAATCCGGGTTTTACCGGCCTGGCGTCCCGACCGGCTGATGGGGATCGACGATCCGCAACGCTACAACGCCTATATCGACGCCTTGGAAGAGGCTTCCGATTTGAGTATCGGCACGTATGAAGAGTTGCTGGATGCCCTGCATAAACGTCATGACTACTTTGCGCAGATGGGTTGCCGCCTATCCGATCATGGCTTGGACACTTTCCCGGTGGCCGACTATAACGAAACCGATCTGATGCAGATTTTCGCAAAGGTGCGTCGGGGCGAACAACCCACTCCGATCGAACGGGAAAAATACCTCAGCGGACTGTTGTACGATCTGGCGGCCATGGATCACGAAAAGGGCTGGACCCAACAATTCCACATCGGCCCGTTGCGCAACAACAACAGCCGGATGTTCCGACAACTGGGCCCCGATACGGGCTTCGATGCCATCGGCGACCTGCCCATTGCACGCGCCGGACATATCTTCCTGGACCGGTTGGCCCGCCAGAACTGCCTGACGAAAACGATCCTCTACAACCTCAACCCCAAAGACAACGAGGTACTTTGCGCCATGGCCTATACGTTCAACGAAGCGCCGATCCCAGGCAAAATTCAGTTCGGCGCGGCCTGGTGGTTCCTCGACCAGGAAGACGGCATGCGCAAACAGCTCAACACCCTCTCCTCGCTGGGCCTGCTGAGTCGATTTGTCGGCATGCTGACCGACTCCCGCAGTTTCCTGTCTTATCCTCGCCACGAATATTTCCGCCGGATTCTCTGCAATCTGTTGGGTGAAGAGGTGGATAACGGGAAGTTGCCCGCCAGCGAACTGGAGTTCATCGGTCAGATGGTCGAAGACATTTCGTATGGCAACGCCCGAAATTATTTCGGCTTTTAAAACGGCACAAGATAAAGAGACGATGCATTCGACAGTTTGTGATATGTTTGGGAAGGCCATTAAACCAACATCCCTCGCAGATAAGAATTCGATTCACAGAAGCAATCGTCCCCAATCGAAGGAATGCTCAGGATAAACCCATCAGCAAAAATGCGGTTCAACGGCATCGAATGCAAAGAAGAGTTGCCGCATTGCTAGAAATTCAATAATTTCGCATTTTGGTGTGATGTGTTTATGGCTGCGTTCGGATGGACAGTTCTGTTTCTGGCCGGGCCGACAGGTGAGAATGGAAGTACAGCCACCCTATCTTCGGAAAGCGGGAGCGATACCTCCGAGCATAGGAACACCGCCCAAAAAACCAACGACAAAAGACAAATAACAAGAAGTTTTACAAATAGTTAACAAAACTCAAAAATGAAAAAAGTTGTTACCTTCGGGGAGATCATGTTGCGTTTGGCCACCCCGGGCTACTTGCGATTCAGTCAAGCCAAAGAATTTACCGCTACGTTTGGCGGGGGTGAAGCCAATGTGGCCGTATCGCTGGCCAATTACGGTCTCCAACCCGAATTCGTTACCCGCGTTCCGAAAAACGACATCGCCGACAGCTGCCTCAAAGAGCTGCACAAATACGGCGTCGGAACGTCGCATGTTATCTACGGAGGCGATCGCCTCGGCATCTACTTCCTGGAAACGGGTGCTGTAGCCCGTGCCAGCAAGGTGGTTTATGACCGTGCACACTCAGCCATCGCCGAAATCCAGCCGGGCATGATCAACTGGGAAGAAGTGCTGCATGGTGCCGACTGGTTCCACTGGACGGGGATCACTCCGGCCTTGAGCCAGGGTGCTGCCGACGCCTGCCTGGAAGCCATCAAAACCGCCAACAAAATGGGGGTAACGGTATCGACCGACCTCAACTACCGCAAGAACTTGTGGAAATATGGCAAAACCGCTTCGGAAATCATGCCGGCTCTGGTCGAAGGCTGCGACGTGATCCTGGGGAATGAAGAAGACGCCGAAAAGGTATTCGGCATCAAACCCGAAGGCTTTGACGTAACGGCTACGGGCGGTCATGTAGCTGCTGCCGAATTCGAATCGGTTTGCAAACAGCTGATGCAGCGCTTCCCCCGCGCCAAAAAAGTCATCATCACCCTGCGTGGTTCGATCAACGCCAACCACAACACCTGGGCCGGTGTTCTGTGGGACGGGAAACAACTCTTCCAGTCGCCTTCGTATGACATCACCCACATCGTAGACCGTGTCGGCGGGGGAGACTCGTTCATGGGCGGTCTGATCTACGGGCTGTTGACCTACACGGGTGACGACCAAAAGGCGCTGAATTTCGCCGTAGCCGCTTCCTGCCTGAAACACACCATCTACGGAGACTTCAACATGGTGACGGTTTCCGAAGTGGAAAACCTGATGAAAGGCGACGGCTCGGGCCGTGTATCCCGCTAATCCAGCATAACCTTGAGCGGAAGACGCCTGCGGGGGTCTTTCCGCTCGTTTTCCGAATCATAAACCGAGAAGTACGCAGTCGTCGGGCCTCGGGCATCGCACCGCAAGCCGTTCAAGCCGGCGTCCGGTTTTTGCCAGTCGGATGATCTCCTCTTCCGGGATCGGCCTGATCGCCGGATCCGTGACGACCTCCGTTCTTCGAAACGGGACGATAAACTGGAGCAATTTAGGGGTCTCGACTGATACTGTTCGGGTTTTTGTGCATATACATCGGATTATGGATCGGATTGTCCCTTCTGAAGACAATCCGTCCGCTAAACCAAAAAATCATGGCAAAATTTTCAAAAACACAAGTCATCGCAGCGATGGCTTCCACGGGGATGGTTCCCGTATTCTATCACAAAGATATCGAAGTGGCCAAACAGGTCCTGAAAGCCTGCTATATCGGCGGGGTTCGCGCCTTCGAATTCACCAACCGCGGTGACCTGGCTCACGAAGTATTCACCGAACTGATCAAATTCGCCGCCGTAGAATGCCCCGAAATGATTCTGGGGGTAGGTACGGTTGTCGATGCCGGGACGGCTTCGCTGTACATCCAATTGGGAGCCAACTTCGTCGTAAGCCCGCTGTTCAACCCCGATATCGCCAAAGTCTGCAACCGTCGTCTGATCCCTTATACGCCCGGTTGCGGTTCGGTCACTGAAATCGGTTACGCTCAGGAAGCCGGTTGCGACATCTGCAAAATCTTCCCGGCCGGCAATGTAGGCGGTCCTTCGTTCGTTAAGAACGTGATGGCTCCGATGCCCTGGTCGATGCTGATGGTCACCGGTGCCGTAGAACCGACCGAAGAAAACCTGTCGGCCTGGATCAAAGCCGGGGTTACCTGCGTAGGGATGGGCTCGAAGCTCTTCCCCTCGAGCGTGATCGCTGACAAAAACTGGCCGGCCATCGCTGACAAATGCCGCGAAGCTTTGGATATCATCGCCAAATACCGTCAGAAATAACGGAACCCTTTTACTCCGGGAGCGGCTCTGCGGCCCTCCCGGGGACTAAAAACATTAACCTTCTTAAACCATAAGCATGAAAGAAATCTTCGGATATATCGTCGGCTTGGGAGCTCCGGTGATGATGCCCATTATCTTCACGATTCTGGGGGTATGCATCGGCATCAAGTTCGGGAAAGCCGTCAAGAGCGGTCTGCTCGTAGGGGTCGGTTTCGTAGGTTTGTCCATCGTCACCGCCCTGCTGACCAGTGCACTGGGTCCTGCCCTGAACAAAGTGGTCGAAATTTACGACCTGCAACTCAAGGTATTCGACATGGGCTGGCCCGCTGCCGCCAGTATCGCCTACAACACCTCGGTCGGCGCCCTGATCATTCCGGTCTGCCTGGGTGTCAACCTGCTGATGCTGCTCACGCGCACGACCAAAACCGTCAACATCGACCTGTGGAACTATTGGCACTTCGCCTTCATCGGGGCTTTGGCCTTCTTCGCAACCGACAGCCTGCTGTGGGGCTTCTTCGCCGCTGTGATCTGCTACATCATCACGCTGATCATCGCCGATATCATGGCCCCGAAGTTCCAGAAGTTCTACGCCAACATGGATGGCATTTCGATTCCCCAACCTTTCTGTGCCGGCTTCGTGCCCTTCGCCTGGGTCATCAATAAAGGGCTGGACATGATTCCGGGTGTCAACAAGATCAACATCGACTCGGAAGGGATGAAAAAGAAATTCGGCTTGCTGGGCGAACCGCTCTTCCTGGGGGTAGTCATCGGTTGCGCCATCGGGATTCTGGCCCGCTATGAAGTGCCCAAAATTCTGATGTTGGGTGTGCAGATGGGGGCCGTCATGGAACTGATCCCGCGCATCACCGGTCTGTTTATCGAAGGGTTGATGCCTATTTCGGACGCTACGAAGTCCCTGATCGCCCGCAAATTCAAGAAAAGCTCCGGTTTGAACATCGGGATGAGTCCCGCTTTGGTAATCGGTCACCCGGCTACGCTGGTCGTATCGCTGCTGTTGATCCCGGTGATCATCCTGCTGTCGGTCGTACTGCCGGGTAACGAATTCCTGCCGCTGGCTTCGCTGGCCGGGATGTTCTACCTCTTCCCGCTGGTACTGCCCATCACCAAAGGAAACGTATTCAAAACCTTCATCGTCGGTCTGGTTGTGCTGGTGATCGGAGTATATATCGTGACCAACCTGGCACCGATCTTCTCGCAAGCCGCCCAAGACGTCTATGCGCTGACCGGCGATCAGGCGGCCCGCATTCCCGACGGATTCAGCGAAGCTGCCGCTTTGGACTTCGCCTCGAGTCCCTTCACGTGGGTGATCTACCACCTGACGGTAAGTCTGAAATACATCGGTCCGGCCATTTTGGTATTGGGAACCCTGGGGTTGATGCTGTTCAATCGCCGCGCCATTCTCAAACAGAGCGGCCAGATCGCCGAAAACCAGGGCTCTGAAGGCAATGCCCCGGAAACCGAACAAAAATAATAACCGATAAAAACACAAAAGAAGATGAAAAAGTTAGTGATTGGAATGATGCTGAGCATGGCGACTCTGACCGCCGGTGCCCAGGTAAATTACACCATCCAGCGCGCCTGCCATCCTCAGGACGTGAAAACCTATGACACCGAACGCCTGCGCAGCAGCTTCATGATGCCCAAGGTGATGGTAGCCGACCAGATCAACCTGACCTACTCGATGTACGACCGCTTTATTTTCGGGGGGGCGATGCCCGTTCAGAAAGAGCTGGTACTGGAAACCATCGATCCTTTGAAAGCCAAATATTTCCTGGAACGTCGCGAACTGGGTGTCATCAACATCGGGGGTGATGGTATCGTCACCGTAGACGGCAAGGAATACACGCTGAAATTCAAAGAAGCGCTCTACGTAGGCCGCGGCAACGAAAAAGTGACCTTCAAAAGCGTAGATCCTTCGAAACCGGCCAAATTCTATATCAACTCGGCTACGGCTCACACGGCCTACAAAACCCAGCTGATCACCATCGACGGGGCCAAAGGTTCGTTGAAAGCCAACTCATTCCCGGCCGGTAAGATGGAAGAAAGCAACGACCGTGTTATCAACCAGCTGATCGTCAACAACGTTTTGGAAGAAGGTCCCTGCCAGCTGCAGATGGGTCTGACCGAACTGAAACCGGGCAGCGTATGGAACACCATGCCGGCTCACACGCACGATCGTCGTATCGAAGCCTACTTCTATTTCAATGTACCGGAAGGCAACATGATCTGCCACCTGATGGGCGAACCGCAGCAGGAACGCCTGGTATGGTTGGCCAACGAACAGGCCATCATGTCGCCTGAATGGTCGATCCACGCCGCAGCCGGTACCAGCAACTACATGTTTATCTGGGGTATGGCTGGCGAAAACCTCGACTATGGCGATATGGACAAATTCGGGTACACCGATATGCGCTAAGCCCTCGAAGCTGTTCTCAATAAAAAACCGGACGAATTTATCGTCCGGTTTTTTTATGCACTCTCTTTCAGGGCTAAAATCAGAAAGCCCTTATACTCAGCAGGCACCTACTCTCGGTCAGAGTTGCGACAGCAAACCGTCACCCAACCCCCCTCGCCCGTCTACTGGGCCTTGTACTGTCCGGGAGACATGCCGGTATGCTGCTTGAAATATTTCCCGAAAAACGACTGAGTGGAAAAATTCAACCGATAGGCAATCTCCTGAATGCTCAAATCGGAATATTTCAACAACGATTTCGCCTCAAGAATCACATAGTCGTCGATCCACTGTGCCGCCGAACGCCCGCTGACCTCTTTAATTAACGCCGACATATATTTAGGCGTTATATGCAGGCGCGATGCGTAAAATCCCACACTACGCTGTTTGGAATGATATTCCGTCAACAGATCGAGGAATTGTATAAAAAGGGCTTCCCGACGATTCCCGGCCACCTCTTCAGAAGGCAGCGTCAGGCGATCCAGCTCATCACAAACCTTATACATCAAGGCCGAGATGACTCCTTTTATAATTTCCGTCCGGCGTTTGCTGTGCTTGTCATCCACACACTGCTGCAACAGTTCGATGAAGCGATCCAATTCCTCCTTCGCCCGATCCGGGAACTGCACAAAAGGATGATTGCGGATATACATATAAACCGGCAGCACATTCTTCAGGTCGATCTGTATACTGCGCAGAAAATCGAGCGAAATCACAATCACATGACCTTCAAAATCTTCACTCGCCTGCAAGAGTTGAATCACATTGCCGGGCAAACTAATCACACTGTTTCCCTGCGTCACTTCATAACGCACCAGATTAATCTCAACCGTCACACTGCCTTTATAACAGGTTCCCAGCACGACCGCATCCAGGCGACAAGGATAATGAAACAGTTCGGGCTGACCGATCCGACTCACAATCAGGAAGTCATCGTCGTCACCCTCCGTTATTCCTCCGAATCGCCGCAATTGTGCAATCGACACATTACTTAAAGCTTCATTGTCCATTTTTTCCTTTTTTCAACCCAAAATTAAACACAAAACCAGACATTTTGATACAAACCGTCAAAAATTCGACTTTCAGAACATTTCGTCCGGACTCCGGGACTTTAATGACCCGCATCTTTGGCAGACCTTTGCAGCGTATCACTAATACATGTGGAAAATGACAGCTAGATTCAGGGTAGTATCCCACTGCGGTTTGTTGATGGCAGGGGTATGGATCCTCGGAGGATGTTCCTCGGGTCCGAAGACAGAGCGTAAAGAGACGGTTATACCGGTGAAGGTGATCACCGTCACTCAGAATACTCGAGCGACAGCGCACGACTATATCGGAGTCATCGAAGAAGAGTCCGCTTCGTCCCTCAGTTTTCAGGTACAGGGTCATGTGCAACAGATCAGTGTGCGGGAAGGCCAACGCGTGTCGGCCGGTGAGGAGCTGGCTTCATTGGACACCCGGAATCTGAAAAGCATTCACGAAGGGGCATTGGCATCGCTTCATCAGGCCGAAGACGCCATGAAACGGCTGCAGCTGCTGTATGACAACCAGAGCTTGCCCGAAATCCAATACGTAGAGGCTCAGACCAAACTTCAGCAGGCCCAATCCATGGAAGAAGTGGCCCGGAAAAACCTGGAAGACAGCCGACTGCTTGCACCTTTCAGTGGAGTGATCGGCCGCCGTCAGATCGAAACGGGTGAAAACGTGATGCCGGGCCAACCGGTTCTGTCCCTGCTGAAGATCGGAACAGTCAAAGTTCGGATTCCGGTTCCCGAAAACGAAATTGCTTCGGTAGGTTCCGGCACCCGGGCCCGCATCACCGTAGCCGCCCTGAACAACCAGACCTTCGAAGGGCGCATCTCCGAAAAAGGCATCGAAGCCGATCCGGTGGCTCACACCTACGAAGCCCGCATTCCGTTGAACAATGCTTCGGGCCACTTGATGCCGGGCATGGTCTGCCGGGTCGCATTGCTGAGCGACGAAGCCCAATCGGCCATGGTGCTGCCCAACCAGGCGGTACAGGTTTCTGAAACAGGAGAACGTTTCGTCTGGAAAGTACAGCAAGGCCAAGCCGTTCGCACTCCCGTACAGATCGGTGAATTGAGCAATGACGGTCTGATCATCACAGGAGGACTGTCTGAAGGCGATCAGGTGATCTGCGAAGGGTATCAGAAAGTGAGTGAAGGAATGAAAGTGGACGTACAGCCATGAGAAGGAAAATAGGATGGATCGAAAGCGCTATGCGCTACCATAAGATCGTATTATTAATCGTATCGCTGCTGGTCGTACTGGGCATTTACGCTTTGGCGAATATGCCCAAACAGGAATTCCCTCCGTTTACCATCCGGCAAGGCGTGGTCGTAGGGGTCTATCCGGGCGCCACCTCGGCTCAGGTCGAAGAACAACTGGCCAAACCGTTGGAACAGTTCCTCTTCACCTACAAGGAGGTCAAGAAAGCCAAGACCTATTCCATGTCGCAGGACGGTATCGTATACGTCATGGTCGAACTGGGCGACGAGATCAACGACAAAGACGAAGTCTGGTCGAAGATCAAACACGGTCTCGCCGCTTTCAAACAACAATTGCCGGCCGGAGTGTTGGCCGTAGTGGTCAACGAAGACTTCGGTGACACATCGGCACTGCTGATCACCCTGGAATCGGATCAGAAAACCTACCGGGAACTGGAAGATTATCTGGACGATCTGGAAGGACGTTTGCGCCGCATCGAATCGGTATCGAACCTCCGGCGTTACGGATTGCAGAAAGAACAAATCAGCGTTTACCTCGATCGCGACAAACTGGCCGCCTACGGGCTGGATCAGAAGTGGCTCATGGGGCATCTGTTTGCACAGGGCTTCGTCACCACGGGAGGATCGCTCGACACGGGCAATCAGGAACTGCCCATTCATTTTGCAGCCAGCTACGATTCGGAACGGGAAATCGCCCAACAGATCATCTATAGCGATCCCCAGGGCAACATCATTCGGTTGCAAGACGTGGCCCGCATCGTGCGCGAATACGACGAACCGGACAGTTACATCCGCAATAACGGTCGCAAAGCCATTCTGCTGTCGATGGAGATGCGCGAAGGCAACAATATCGTCCACTACGGCCAGGAAGTGGATGAGGTCCTGAACGAATTTCAGAAAACCCTGCCCGACGACGTCCGTATCGAACGTATCGCCGACCAACCCAAAGTCGTGGACGATTCGGTAAGTTCGTTTGTCCGCGACCTGATGGTGTCGATCATTGTGGTGATTCTGGTCATGATGGTGCTTTTCCCGTTTCGCTCAGCGGTAGTGGCAGCCACCTCCATTCCGATCAGCATCTTCATTTCGATCGGGATCATGTATATTGCCGGCATTCCGTTGAATACGGTAACCCTGGCAGCCCTGATCGTCGTGTTGGGGATGATCGTCGACAACTCGATCATCGTCGTGGATGCCTACCTCGACAACCTCGACCACGGCATGTCGCGTTGGCACGCCGCCATCGCCAGTGCCAAAAACTATTTCGGCTCGATTTTCCTGGCCACACTCTGCATCTGCATCATCTTCTATCCGCTGCTGTTCACCATGACTGGGATGTTCCTTGACTTTCTGAAAGACTTCCCTTGGACACTGACGATCTCGTTGATGATGTCGCTGGTACTGGCCATGATTTTCATCCCCTTCCTGGAATACACCCTCATCAAGAAAGGGCTGAAATCCCGTCCCGAAAAAGAGGGTAAAAAACGGTTCAATATGCTGGATGCCGTACAAAAAGGATACGGCCACGCCTTGGATTGGACGTTCCGTCATCCCTGTCTGACGATCGCAGGCGGTGTAGGGACGGTCGTACTGGCCATATTCCTTCTGTTGGGGCTGCATGTCCGGATGATGCCCATGGCCGACCGCGATCAGCTGGCCGTCGAAATCTACCTGACACAGGGCACCCCGCTGAGCCGTACCGCTACGGTGGTCGACAGCCTGTACGAAACGCTTTCGGCCGACCCGCGGGTCAAATCGGTCACCTCGTTCGTGGGGACCTCCTCGCCCCGCTTCCAGACGACCTATGCCCCACAGATGCCTTCGAAACACTATGCACAGCTGATTGTCAATACGAAATCGGTGGAAGACACCCGCACCCTGCTGGACGACTACACCAACGCTTATGCCGATCGCTTCCCGGATGCTTACGTCAAGTTCAAACAGCTCGACTACCAGAATGTCGCCACACCCATCGAAGTTCGTTTCCGGGGCAACGACATTGCGGCCCTCCAACGAACCGCCGACTCGCTGATGAGTGCCATGCGCCGTCAGGAAGACCTGGTCTGGATCCACACCAACTACGAAGAAGCCTTGCCGGGTGTCGAAGTAAAACTCGATCCGGTGGAATCGGCACGGTTGGGAGTCAATCGGGCCATGGCCGAAGCCTCTCTGGCCACTGTTTATGGCGGCTGGCCGGCCGGCACGCTGTGGGAAGGCGATTATCCGTTGTCGGTGATGCTCAAAACCGATAAAGCGACCGATGCCAACGACGCCCTGGATAAAGTGGGAGATCAATACATCGCCACCGCAATTCCCGGCGTATCCGTTCCGTTGCGTCAGGTAGCTACGGTAGAGGCCGACTGGAACCAGGGACAGATCGTACGCCGCAACGGCGTTCGGACCCTGAGTGTCATGGCCGACGTTAAACGGGGTTATCCGGAAGACGACGCCTTCAAAGAGGTGCAACGCATCGTCGATGAACAGATCCGCCCGAACCTGCCCGAAGGTGTCGACATCGACTATGGCGGCACAGTCGAAAGTGACGCCGAAATCGTTCCGCCGATCGTCAGCGGAATCACCGCCGCAGCTTTCCTGATCTTCCTGTTCCTGCTGATGAACTTCAAGAAAGTCAGCCTCTCCCTGGTGGCATTGATCAGCATCTCGCTCTGTCTGCTGGGAGCCGCCCTGGGGCTGTGGCTCACGGGCACCGCCTTCGGACTCACCTGCGTACTGGGGGTCATCAGCCTGATGGGGATCATCGTCCGCAACGCGATCATCATGTTCCAACACGCCGAAGATCTGCGGGCCTCCCGCCCGATCAGCGCCCGGGATGCCGCCTACGATGCCGGCAAACGACGGATGCTGCCGATCTTCCTCACCTCCGCCACCACCGCCGTAGGGGTGATCCCGATGATTCTGAGCCGCAGTTCGTTGTGGACCCCGATGGGTATTGTCATCTGTTTCGGCACGGTCGTCGCCATGATTTTGGTGGTCACGGTTCTGCCGGTCACTTATTGGAAAATTTTCGGAAACGTCAAGATCAAACAGCCTGCATATGAAAAATAGCCTGCTCCTTTGGGGAATGTTGGGCCTGACGCTCACGGCCTCGGCCCAACCCTATACGCTGGAGACCTGCAAAAGTCTGGCGTTGGAGAACAACCATCAGATAGAATCCCGCCAACTGGAAGCCGACATGGCGCTCCAAACCAAACGGGAAGCTTTCACTCACTTTTTCCCGTCGATCAGTGCGACCGGTATGGCCTTCAACGCCAACCGTCCCACTGTACAGATGGACTTCACGCTGCCCGTTCTGCCGACTCCGATTCCGTTGGCCCTGGCCAAACACGGTCTGATGGGCGGGGTAACGGCCACTCAACCGGTTTTTGCCGGCGGACAAATCTTCAACAGCCACAAACTGGCCCGGGTCGGAGAAGAGGTCAGCCGTGCCCAGGCGAAACTGACGGAGGATGAAATCCTGCAAAATGTGGAAGAATCCTTTTGGCAGATCATCTCTCTGCAGGAGAAATTAAAGACCCTCGATGCCGTGGATGCTCAGTTGGACCGGGTACAACACGATGTTGAAATGGCCGTACAGGCCGGCATAAGCACCCGCAACGATCTGCTGCGGGTCGAACTCAAACGCCAGGAGACCGAAAGCAGCCGGCTGAAGGTAGAGAACGGGATCAACGTATCCAAATTGCTGTTGGGGCAGTACATCGGCCGCCTGGGAACGACGCTGGAACTGGTTGCCGACGATTTCACCTCCCCCGAATCGCCGCTGTCGATCTATGAAGATGCTTCCACGGCCGTCACTCGCCGAACGGAATACCAACTGCTGAACAAAAACGTGGAAGCCGGCAAACTGCGTCAACGTGTGACCGTCGGTAAAAATCTGCCCAGCGTCGGGGTAGGAGCCGGATACATGTACCATGATCTGACAGGTTCGGACAACCACTTCGGAGTAGTCTTTGCCAGTGTATCGGTTCCGATTTCGGGCTGGTGGGGAGGCTCTCACGCCATCAAACGCGAGAAGTTGAAAGTCCGTCAGGCCGAAATCGAACGTCAGCAGAACCGCGAAATGATGGAAGTCGAAATCAACCAATGCTGGAACGAGCTGCAGGAGGCCTACAAACAGATTCTGTTGACTCAGAAATCCATCGACTCTTCCACCGAAAACCTGCGCCTGAACCAGGAATACTTCCGGGCAGGCACCGTATCGCTGAGCGATCTGCTCGATGCCCAGACCCTGATGCAACAAAGCCGGGATCAACATGCCGATGCCTGTGCCCAATACCGCATCAAACGGGCCAAATACCTCCAAGTAACGGGACGTTAATCACGATACCGTAACGAGGGATTCACGCCTTTCTTCGGATTCGGATCGACCCTCAACATATTCATTCACCACATCCATCCAACTCGACCGGACAAGCACACCTACTTGTCCGGTCTTTCTTTTAATGGCCATACCCGGTATCCTTCCCACATACACGATCACTTCGGTCCCTTCATACGCAATCATTCCTCAAAAATGATTATTTTCGTTCCAGGCACATTCGATAGCCTCCGTTTTCGACCGTTCCCCGAAAACTTAGGTATATTTTTTGCGCACCGTTTTCCAAAAATCAGGAGTTCCTCTCCTGCCGATCCCAACCGTACCGAACAAAATTTTCTTTTTATGATCAAAACCCGTACGAACAACGCCTTCTTCCGACAATTGCTGTTCCTGGCCGTACTGATCACCATCGGCCTCATCATTTTTCACCAACTGGCCTTCTTTGTCGGGTCGTTTTTAGGAGCCGTCACCCTGTATGTCGTCTTGCGCCCGCTGTTTTTCAACCTCACCGAAAAACGGGGCTGGAAACCGGGCATCACCTCCTTCCTGCTGGTTGTGGGCATGTCCCTGGTCGTACTGGGACTCGGTTACCTGATTTTTGAGGTGATCGCTTCCGAAATTTCCAGCCTCGACACCTCCCGGCTGATGAAAAGCATCAACACCTTACCCAACCGCATCAATCACTGGCTCGGGTACCAGGTGATCACCAGCAACCTCTGGAGCCAATCGGCCGCCTATCTCACGCGCTTTTTCTCGTCGATCCTCAACACGACCTACAGCTTCGCTGCCAATATCTTCATGATGATGGTCATTCTCTTTTTCATGCTATTTCATGCCCGCAGCATGGAACAAAAACTTTTCTCCTACCTGCCGTTCAGCGGCAACAGTCTGGGCATGATCCAGGATGAATTCCAGAACATGATCTACAGCAATGCGATCGGCATCCCGGTGGTTATGATCTCCCAGGCGTTAGCCGCCGCGCTGGTCTATTGGGCCGTCGGCCTCAACAATGTTGTCTTCTGGGCATTTCTAACGGCCCTCTGTGGCTTACTGCCCATGGTCGGCACCGTCATCGTCAGTCTCCCGTTGGGGATTTACCTGCTGGTCGGAGGCGA
This sequence comes from Alistipes sp., assembly GCA_019422485.1. Taxonomy (GTDB): domain Bacteria; phylum Bacteroidota; class Bacteroidia; order Bacteroidales; family Rikenellaceae; genus Alistipes_A. The sequence continues at coordinate 33,792 of JAHZDG010000004.1, forward strand.
TATCTGGCAAGGCATTGTCGTGATCGCCTGCGGACTGCTGATCATCGCCAATGTCGACAACCTCTGCCGGATCGTCATGATGCAAAAAATCGCCAATACCCACCCCTTGATCGTTATTTTCGGAGTCATTCTGGGGATTCCTCTGTTCGGTTTCTGGGGCATTATCTTCGGGCCATTGCTGCTCTCCAGTTTTCTGTTGCTGATCAAGATCTATTACCTCGAATACGACCTGATCTCCCTGCCCAAAATTCCGGAACAGCAAGAAATGCCTTCCTCCCCCGACTCTTCCGAACCGACCAACGCCCAGCCTCAAAAACAAACGACTCGGAATAAACAAAAAGCGGAGATTTGATCTCCGCTTTTTATATGCTATCTGTATTAACTGCCCCCGCGATCCAGGCGACTCTCTCCACCATTCACAGAAAACGACAGGGGCCTGTATACGATTTACTATGCCCTGAAGATTTTCGCATCCATCACTGATGGACATCTTGTCCCCAAACCTAGTGACAACAAGGCTCTCTGCGCAGACAACCCGTCCCGATCAAGTCCTTTCAGCATTCCCCGGGATGGCTTTTCTTGCCTTTTTTGCTTTTTTACGCACTTTGCGTTTGCGGCGACGGAGCACCCAGGACGAAATCAACTCATAGCCCCATGCCGCCCATTGAGAAGGAGGCGCCCACTGAGCGATTTTGCGGGAGAACATGCCCGTCCAGAAATCGACCGAAAACACTTCGGCCAACTGATCGCAATCCTGTTCCAGTTTTTTTGCCAATCGGGCATGTTCCTGCCGCAAGCGCTGACGTTCGGCCCGCACATCGGCCAGACTGGAAAGCCGGTCGTATCTGATCTGACTACTCATAATCCGCCTCCTTTTCAAACATGATCTTACTCAACATCCGAATCACCGGACCCATAATCAAATTCTTGCGATAGATATACACCAAAGCGGCCGCGATCAGGAAAAGACCGGCCATGATCATCAGCGCCCAGAACATCGACCCGATCCACGAACCGATGGCCCACGTCAGGGCGACCGCCAGGAAAATGGCGGCAAAAGAGATCAGGATCATCAGCAACAATACCCCGAAAATCGTATTGAACAGGGTCGAAAAATTGTCCAATAACCGCAGTTTGATGCGATCCCGCTGAATTTGGAAATACCGGGCCGCATCCCCGACGGTTTCTTCCACCTTATTCAGGTAACTATTATCTTCCATGCAGTGTTAATTTGAAGCAGGTTCGGTCGAACGCTGCGAATATATAGGATAGGAACGTTCCCTGCCTACACACAAAACCCTTCTCCCCACCGAAGCGGGGAGAAAGATTCGTCGAAAACGTTTTGTCCAAAGGTCTTCCCAAAGCTATTCTTCAGCAGCGGGGAGTTCTTCGGTTTTGAGTTTTGTCGCCGCGGCTTTGATTTTCGCTTTGCCTTCGATCACTTCCCCTTTAAATTGGTCAATCATGTCGGAAATTTTCTCCTTTTCATCCTTGAAGGCTTTCTTAATTTTTTTCCGGGCCACACTTCCCTTTTCCGGCGCAAACAACAAGGCCGCAGCCGCCCCTACAATAGCACCTCCTAAAAAGGCGATCAAAGCTTGATTTTTCATGACTGCAAATTTTAACGGTTATTAATAGGTATCCAATCAGACAGACTGCAAAAACCACTCCACAATCGGATGCCGCCAACGTTTTTCGGCAAAAGGCCGGCTTTCCCGACAAAGAGGCTCGTTCCAGTCTTCTCCGCTCTGTTGTTAAAGATAGCGATTTTTTATCATCCCCGCTTCGGATTCGACCTTCTATCAAAAGTTTTCGGCTTTCCCGAACAGAACTTTCCTCCATGCGTCCCCACAGCTTTTTTCCCAAAAAGAAAAGCCCTCAAAAGATTGCGATTCCCCCGAAAAATTTCTATATTACAAAACCTTTGTGCCGGGTATTTGCAGCTCCGTCACTCGATGACGAATCTTTTACCGTTCCCGGAACAAAAACTACCTAACACTTCAAAACCTAAAACCTATAACCTCATGAAAACCTATCCCACCAATGAGATCAAAAACGTAGTCCTACTCGGCGCCTCAGGCTCGGGCAAGACTACCCTGGCCGAGGCGATGGCCTTCGAAGGTAAAGTCATCGACCGCCGAGGAAGCGTGGAAACCGACAACACCGTTTCGGACTACACCGACATCGAACATATCTACAAACGGTCGATCTACTCTTCGTTGCTATTTTCGGAGTTCAACGGCTACAAACTCAATATCATCGACACCCCGGGTTCGGACGATTTCTGCGGCGCCCTCTTTTCGTCGTTCAAGGTGGCCGACGTAGGGGTCATGGTGCTCAACGCCCAGAACGGGTTCGAGGTGGGTACCGAAATCCAGGCACGTTACGCCCGGGCGCATGAAAAACCCATCATCGCCGTCGTCAACCAGCTCGACCACGAAAAAGCCTCTTGGGACGCGACCATCGAATCACTGGTTTCCTCTTCACAGGTAACCCCCGTGATCGTGCAATACCCGGTCAATCCGGGCCCCGGCTTCGATGCCTTCATCGACGTTCTGCTGATGAAGATGTATAAATTCAAAGGCGACACCGGCATCCGGGAAGAGCTGGAAATCCCCGCCTCGGAAATGGAACGAGCTACGGAACTCAACCGTATCCTCACCGAAGCCGCCGCCGAAAACGACGAAGCCCTCATGGAACTCTACTTCGATAAAGGAGTGCTCACCCAGGACGAACTGCGTTCAGGGCTCAAACTGGGGCTCGCCAAACGCGACCTGATTCCGGTCTTCTGCGCATCGGGCAAACGCGACATCGGGACCAAACGTCTCATGGAATTCATCATCAATGTGGCTCCGGGGCCGATCAAAGCGCCCAAATTCCTCACGGTGGACGGACGTGAAATCGCCGCCGACAGTTCGGCACCTACCTCGCTGTTCATTTTCAAGAGCGCTATGGAACCGCATCTGGGAGAAGTCAGCTATTTCCGCGTAATCTCAGGAAAGGTCAGCGAAGGCATGGAACTGATCAACTCCAAAACCGAAAATAAAGAAAAGATTGCCCAGCTATTTGCCGTAGCGGGCAAGAACCGTATCAAAGTCACCGAAATGATGGCCGGGGACATCGGCTGCACGGTCAAACTGAAAGGCACCAAGACCAATCAGACCCTGTCGGCTCCCGGTTCGAACATCGAAATCGAACCCATCCAATTCCCCGAACCGCGTTATCGTGCAGCGGTCAAATCGACCAAAACGGGCGAAGAAGAAAAACTGGGCGAACTGCTCAACCGCGCCAATTTCGAAGACCCGACCATTCTGGTTCAATACTCCAAAGAGCTCAAACAGACCATCATTCAGGGACAGGGCGAACACCATCTCAATATTCTGAAATGGCAGTTGGCCAACGCCAACAAGATGGAGGTGGAATATTCGGCCCCGCGTATTCCTTACCGGGAAACTATCACCAAGGTGGCTGCTGCCGACTATCGCCACAAAAAACAGTCGGGTGGAGCCGGGCAGTTCGGTGAAGTTTGGATGGTGATCGAACCTTATGAAGAAGGCATGCCCGATCCCGTCAAATTCAAAATCGACGGCAAGGAGCTGAACCTGAACATCAAGAGCAAAGAAGAAATCGACCTGGAATGGGGTGGCAAACTGGTCTTCTACAGCGCCATCGTCGGCGGGGCCATCGACGCCCGCTTCCTGCCAGCCATCCTGAAAGGGATCATGGAAAAGATGGAGCAGGGGCCTCTGACCGGATCTTATGCCCGCGACATCCGCGTGGTAGTCTATGACGGGAAGATGCACCCGGTGGATTCCAACGAATTGTCGTTCAAACTGGCCGGACGGAATGCCTTCAAGGAAGCGTTCAAAAAGGCCGGTCCGAAGATCATGGAACCGATCTACACGGTAGAAGTGCTGGTACCGTCGGATCGCATGGGCGACGTCATGAGCGACCTGCAGAACCGCCGCGCCATGATCGAAGGCATGAGCAGCGAAAAAGGCTTCGAAAAGCTGACGGCTCGGGTTCCGCTGGCCGAAATGTATCGCTACTCGACCTCTCTGAGCTCCCTGACGGCCGGACGCGCCACTTACTCCATGCGCTTCTGCTCCTACGAACAGGTACCGTCAGACGTACAGGACAAACTGCTGAAAGCTTACGCCGAAGTCGACAAAGACGAATAATGCCGACGCCGGTTCAAAATCAAGAGGGACTTTTCATAAAAAGTCCCTCTTTTTTGTACCTATCGTTCCATGAGATGGGGCTTTCGTTCCCTCGTATCAATCCAGAAACTCCCTTCCGGCCGAAACATTCTCCCGCAAAAGAAAACCAGGATGGCGACCCCAATCGCCATCCTGGTTTTTTACACTTATTGTCCGGCAGACTACTGCCAGTCCACGCATTCAATCCGTACCGGACCGATCAATCCCGAAGTCTGCAACGGCGATTCCGGCGTATAAGGATTATGTACCGTCCATGTTTTCCGCTGGTTTTCGGGCAGGCGGCTATCTCCGATCAGTCGGTTTACCCAGGTATTCACCACTTCAACTTCAAGTTGGTTTTCCCCGGCCTTCACCTGTTCCGTCACATCCAACACATAAGGCGGCGTCCAGACTCCCCCAACATCCATGCCGTTGATCCACACTTTCGCCATCATGCCAACCTCTCCCAAGTCCAGCAAAACATGTTTTCCGGCCGGTTTTTCGGGCAGATTGACGGTCGTACGATAGTGTGCCGTTCCCGAGAAATATTTCACCGAATCATTGGCAATCTCGTTCCACGGCTGCAACGAATCCATTTCCACCGCAGCCACCGGACCACGCATGACCGGATCGAACTGCACGCTCCACGGACCTTGAATCGCCGTGAGCAACTGCGGAGTGGGATAGTTCACCTCTACGCTTCCGCCGGGAGACGAGGTCGTCGGGCGACTGAATACCACAAAGACACTTTCATAAGGAGCCAATTCCAAAGGCACTTCGGTCGTCCGGGCGTCCTGAGTAAAGGCTTTCAGATCACGCACGGCTCCGGTCGTAGGCTGCCACAATTCGGGCTGAAGACCGGTCACCCGGAATTTCGGAGCGATCTTTTGAGGCTGATTGCTTTGGTTCGTCACATAGTAGATCTGTTGATCTCCCAGGGTCCGGTGACCATACAGGAAAGGCGCTCCGGCCGGCAAAGCACAATCAGGCAGGCAATCGATCTGAGCCAACGCCTCTTCCATCGTCATTCCGCACAGAATCATTCCTCGTCCATAGGCATGCTTCTTCACCTTCACGCCGTCGGCATCGCCCCACAATTCGGCAGCCATCGTCCGAACCTGTTCATCGGCCTGCGGCTGATTTTGCAAACTGGGCGAATATTCGGGAGCGGGTCCCAACACCACAGCACCGTCAGCCACCAACGCTTTGATCTTGGCCAACAGCTCCGGACGCATGCTTTTCAACGGAGGCAATACCAACAACCGATATTGAGTTCCGTGGGGGAGGGTCAGCAAACCGTCCTTCACACTCAGGTTCTTTTCGATTACCTCGGCATTGATATAGTCGTACTGATAACCCTCGGGCAGGGCCGGTTCGGTAATGCCCGCCATTTTCGGGGCATCTTCTCCGATAAAGTAAGCCACATCGGCGACATTCAATCCCTGCTGCAACATAAAGTTGGTACGTTTCAGATAGGTAATAAACAGATCTATCTGACTGAACCAGGTATTATTGCGATTGAATTCGACACCGAACCAGGCATTGATCCCCGGCAGCGAATCATACGGTTGCGTAATATAGACGTGCAACAACGAGGCATTGATCCCCTCGGCAGCAAAGCGGTCACCCCGGTGTTTGAACATCGCCGGATGGCGCAGGAAATGATCGCCCGTCGAAGTAAACGATTCGGCCCAGATCCGATTCTTTCCGTAAATGTGGCCGCAGGAGATAGCAGCCCGGTTTTCGATATTTCCCAGATCGCCCTCGGCCCAGAACTCTCCGCCGATCTCATCCGACTGACCGCCGTACATCAGGAATTCGCCCGGGAAGCCCCAGTGACCGTAATTTTCGAGCCAGGTGGTCAAGCCGTGTTCGTGACTCACCTCGCGCAAGCCGGCCACATAATCATAAGCGACCTTGTCGGCCACCATGCGGCGCACATCCCACAGAAAACGGTCCGAGGCCTGCTGTGAGCCTACCACATATCCCTGATAAACGGGCAGATAGGGCAGCGGATCATACCCGTAACGCTGGCGGAACTCTTCCAGGAAACCGTCTGTAAAGTTCTGGCCTCCGGTTTCGTAGCTGTCCTGCACCACTACTTTGAATGTCCGGCGATCTTCGGCCGGAATCCGACGCAGAATTTCGCCGATATGACCGTCAAAATGGGCCCGTGTGTGAGCGGCACTCATTTTGTCCACCTCATACCCCGTCGCTTCGGGAGAAGCAGGGCTGTTGGTCGTTCCGGTCGGGGTCATCCCCGTGTAGAGAATCACCCAGTCACCGGCAGGAACTTCCCAATCCAAGGTTCCGTCTTCCGACACCGAAGCCGTCAGGTCGACCACCTTTGCCGGATCGATCACCACGGCCGGATCATCCACCTCCGCAGCCACTGGCCACTGATACTCTTTCCAATAAGGCAGCGGTTCGGGGAACATCTTGCCCAGGCTCTTTTCGCTGAAAGATTCCACGCGAGGTGCCGTCCGCAACTCCATCTCAGCCAATCGGGCTCCTTCCTTTTCGCTGGTCAGCGTCAAACGGAAATGGTTGGCCTTCGTCGCCGGAAAAGTAACCACCACCGGAGCATCGACATCGAAACCGACGGTCAACATCACCGTGGGCCGATAAACCCGGAACTCAGACAACGTCCGACACGAATCTCCTTCCACCACCTGCAACCGTCCTTCGGCCACAATTTTCGATCCGACCGGCTGCAAAACCAGCGATCGAGCTGTAAACCCGTCGGGAGCGGTCATATCGAAGGTCAGCTCACGCCCGGCCGACAGCGTCACCGTCGTGGTCGTATCGCCATCCCACAACTTTTCAACACCCGTCAGACCCGTTGCCTTCAGCGCACCTCCCTGTTCGGCGGTCAGACGCACCAGATCATTTTGAGGCGCGGGATAGGCAATGACCTTCACCGGCTGAAATTCTTTCGCCGGGCGTTCCAACTGGCGATGCAGTTTCATGGGCCCCTGCACCCTCAACTCCGAACTGTTGAGATAACGCATGGCCTGCGAAGCTTTGACCCAGGGGCCTCCCGACTGGCTCCAACCCGGAGAGTTGAAGATCCCGATCTCGATATCGAGGTCCGAAGCCGTTTTGAGAGCCGTATGCAGCACATCCCACCACTCTTCGGAAAGCATGGGAACCTTGCCGTAAGGCACATCATTCAAACCGATGTTCCCGATAAAGGCCCGGTTGATACCGGCTTTTTTCATCGACTGCAGGTCCTTGATGACCCCCTCTTTGGTGACATTGTTCGACAACCAGTACCAGTAAACACTGGTTTGGATCGAATCGGGTGGGGTTTCAAAACCCTGCAGCAAGGCTTCCCGACTGACCGGGGCCGGTCCGGACGAACAGGCCACCAACAGCGCGGAACAAACCCCCAACCACGAAAGTTTCCGCAAATTTTTCATTGTTTTTCCTTTAAATATGAATTGTTTATGGTTTTCTCTCAATCTAACCGCCTTCGGTATATTCCTCAGAAATTATTTGACAACACCCGACGGCATAGGCTGCGGCGTCGAGGTCGGACCCACAACCCGCAACCGCCCGTCCGGATCAATCACCAGACGATCGATGCAAACCACCCGATCGAACGAAGGTTTCTTGACCCGAGGATCGGCATGCCGATGGTACACAATAAAGCGTTCGGTGCTGTCGGGGGAGAAGACGATGGAGTTGTGACCGGGAGATGAAACCTCCCGGCTCAGATCGGTCGTCATAATGGGATTCTCTTGGGCCTTCACCCAAGGTCCCATCGGATCGTCGGCTACGGCATATCCCACCCCATAATGATCGTACCCGGTATTATTCGCCGAATAGGTCATGTAATACTTCCCGTTGTATTTGAACACAAAAGCCCCTTCATTGGCCCGGTTTTCTTCCCAGTTGACCTTTTCCCAGGGTTGATCGGCTTCTACGGCCACTTCAGGAGCCCCGATTGTCCCGGAAAGGTCGGGTTTGAGTCTCACCACATAGTTCTCGCCGATCGACAGACCGGGCCGGGAGGTATTCCGGCTGAAATAAAGATACAGCGACCCTTCGGGATCATCATCCTGAAAGATATGACAGTCGATGGCCGAATAACCGAAGTCGAACCAGGGCGAATAGAGATCGCGATAGGGGCCTTCTGGACGATCCGCCACCGCCAGAGAGGTCAACATTATCCGGGTTTTGGGGTTATACGAGCTGTAAGTCATGTAAAATTTCCCACGATAGACAAACACTTCCGGCGCCCAAAAGCCAGCCGTTCCGGGATGTCCTTCGGGTTTGGTGTAGGCTTCACCCCGGAAGGTCCAGTGCACCAGATCGGGCGAGGAATAGCAATCGAAACCGCTGTTCTGACGGGTCGTTCCGGTCAGGTAATAGAGGCTATCGTAACGGAAAACGAACGGGTCTGCCACCCGGATCAGCGAGCCGTCCTCCAGCCGTAACGGATTGGTATAGGTCGCCGGCTGAGACGAGGGGGTTTGAGCCGGGAGCGGTCCGGCCCACAACAGCAACGATAAAGCGATCCACCCTCCCCATTGATGGATCGAACGGCAAAATTTCATAGTATACGAAGGTTTGGGTTTGTAAAATGCTGAGAAAGATACAAAAAATGCCCGGATTTTCTTCTCTGGACGAAGGGCCCCTGCCGCTTCCCCGATCTGGGTGCTCATCGTTCGGCCGGAGTTATCCCGGGAGCAACCTCATATTCAGCTCCCTCTCCCGACAACAACGCCCGATACCGAAGGGATGGCGAGGTCAGGAAATTTCCCAAGCCATAATCGTTCCAACGTTCATCCACCTGCCGGATGGTATCAACGGAAGCGGTCACCACATTAGGCCAGGGGCGTGCAAAACCGTTGACTCTGCCGGCTTTGGTCCGCGCATCCATCCACACCACGCCTGCCCGCTCCCAAACATCCCGCGAGGGATCGACATTCGAAGCGGTCAACCACAGCACATCGGACAGCGATTCCCGATCGACCGTTTCATCCAACAAAACGACATACCGAATCCCCCGGATCCTGCTGCGCCCCCACGCTTCGAACAATTGTTCGGGCGACACCTCTCGCGACACCCCGAGCAACAAGGTCCGCCACTGCTCGGCCAACACTCGCGCCCCGGGCGACAGAGCGCCGTTCCACGGCAGCGTTTCGGGCAGCATCAGCGTTTCCAAAGGCGTATCAGGATCTATCTCCGTCAGATCGATCGCCAGTTTCCCGCCGAATCCCAAGCGGGGAGCCGCATGATCGAGCACATCCAACGGCCCACGCGAAAAGACAAAATGTTCCGGCCATCGGGCCCGTACCAGCCGCTGACGCAAGGCGTCCACCGAACGGGAAGGCATATCGGAAGAGGTAACCAGCATAAATTTGTTGAACATCATCTGGCCAGCCCCCCAGAGCGAGTGGGCCGCCTTGATGCCCTGTCCCGGATAACGGGAACCGATATTGACCACCGCCAGATTGTGGGCCACCCCCTCGGCCGGCATCCACAAATCGTGTACCTCGGGCAACAACGCCGCCCGAATCGGAGCCAGGAAGATCTGTTCGGTCGCCCGGGCCAGATAAAAATCCTCCTGAGGAGGAACTCCCACCACCGTCGCCGGATAGATGGCTCCGCGACGATGCGTAATAGCCGTCACATGGAACAACGGATAGCGGTCCTCCAGGGAATAAAAACCCGTATGATCCCCGAAAGGCCCTTCGATCACCTTCTCTTCCGTCGGATCGACATAGCCTTCGATCACAAAATCGCAATCGGCCGGTACCCGCAAATCATTCGTCAGACAGCGCACCAGCTCCACCGGCCGCCGTCTCAGAAAGCCGGCCAGCAGGTATTCATCCAGGTTATCGGGCATCGGGGCCGTCGCCGCATACGTATAGGCCGGATCGCCCCCCAGACACACCGTTACCGGCATCCGTTCACCCCGCGCAGCATAAGCCTGATAGTGACGCTCTCCGGTCTTATGCATATGCCAATGCATGCCCGTGGTGCGGGGTCCGAACACCTGCATGCGATACATCCCGACATTGCGGATGCCGGTATCGGGATCGAGCGTCCCGACCAACGGCAGCGTAACAAACCGACCACCGTCCGCAGGCCAACATTTCAGAATCGGCAAGCGGCCCAAGTCGGCCTCATCGCCCCGGTAAACCACTTCCTGACAGGCTCCTCGACCCGATCGTTCACGCGGCAGCCAACGCGACATCTGTTCCAGCAGCGGCAACATCCGCAGTTTGTCCCCCCAGGATTTTTTGGGCGCCGTCAGGGCGGCAAACAATCCATCGATGCGTTCCGTCAGTTCATCGAGCCGGTCGACTCCCAACGCCAACGCAACCCGACGCTCCGAACCCATCAGGTTCGTCACCACCGGGAAATCCGTTCCCGTCTGCTCGAACAGCAGGGCTTTTCCTCCTCCGGGACTTTTGGCCTGTCGATCCGTCAATTCAGCAATCTCTTCAACAGGCGAAACAGGCGTCTTCACCCGCAACAACTCCCCCTCACGCTCCAGTCGCTCAATATATTCTTTCAGGTTTCGGTACATGTGTTTCTACGTACATTTATTTTCAGCATTCAGCTTTTCTTTCGGCCTAATCCCGATTTTCCGGGATCGTCCCCACAGATTTCTATCCCTTTTCGAGAAAAGAGTCGGTCCTCTCTGCTCAGAAAGGACCGACATATTTTTAAACGAATCTCACCGGAGTCACGGTTCGGCGAACAGGTAGGGTGCATAATTATACCCTTCGGCTTCATACATCCGACGCAACGAAACGGCGCGCTTCTTGAAGTCTCCGAAATCCTTTTCGCCGTTGGTCCAACCCACCTCGGCCAAGGCTCCGATACGAGGCAATATCTTGAACTGCAAATCGGGTTCCGAACGGATATATTCTCCCCACGGGTTAGCCTGCACACCCCAGATGTAGCTCTTTTCCACATCGTTCAGACCGGCATAAGGATCCAGTGCATAGACCTGTTCGACAGGCAGGTATCGTCCCCAGCTGTAATAGGGTTCGCTTTGGGGATCTTTCGTCTGGTAATAATCCAGGTAGCAGTGTTCCAGCGGCGCCATGATCACCCGATTACCCTTCTTGGCCGCTTCGATGCCGCCTTTGGTGCCCCGCCACGACATCACCGTCGCGGTCTGCGAGAGACCGCCTTCCAAAATTTCGTCGAAACCGATGATTTCCCGACCGTGACTGCGCAGGAAATCTTCGATCCGATGCACGAAATAGCTTTGCAGTTCGGTTTCGTTTTTCAGTCCTTCCGCCTTGATCCGCTGCTGACACAACGGGCAGGCTTCCCAACGATCTTTCGGGCATTCATCCCCGCCGATATGAATGTATTTCGACGGGAAAAGCTCCATCACTTCCGTAAAGACATCTTCCAGGAAGTCGAACGTACTGTCCTTGCCGGCACAGAACACATCCTTGTGAATGCCCCAGGTATAAGAAACTTCATAGTCCTTGCCGATGCAACCCAGATAGGGATACGAGGCCAGGGCGGCCTGCGCATGACCGGGCAGTTCGATTTCGGGCACCACCGTCACAAACCGCTGCTGCGCATAATCGACGATCTCCCGAACCTGATCCTGCGTATAGTAACCTCCATGCGGTTTTTCCTCGTATTGCGGTTCAGTGTTCTCCATCTCGAAGTTGTTGAGCTGGGTGCGCGGACGGATCGAACCCACTTCGGTCAGACGAGGGTATTTCTTGATTTCGATCCGCCACCCCTGATCTTCGGTCAGGTGCCACTGCATGTGGTTGATTTTATGCATGGCCAGGATGTCGATATAGTTTTTCACCTCGTTCACCGGCACAAAATGACGTCCCACGTCCAACAAGGCCCCCCGATAGGCAAAAGCCGGTTCGTCGATCACCGTCACCAACGGCAATTCGATCACACCCGCCTTTTCTTGGCGCAACACCTGATCAGGCAGCATTTGACGCAAGGTTTCAAAAGCATAGAAAGCTCCGGCCGAAGAACCCGCCTCCACACACACCCAATCGGGCGTAATGGCCAGCGTATAGGCTTCGGGGCCCAACAGTGTGTCGATCCGAACATTCACGGCACCCAAAACCGGCTCGGTATCTGCCCCCTGCTGTGTTTTGAGCGGCGTTCCCAACGACGGTTCAAGCAACTCGTTAAGCAGGTTAACGGCATACACAATCGAGCTGTCCCCCCCGATCAGGTTGACCGGCGTACGGGCGGAAAGTTCGAAACAACCTCCCGAAGTATCGACATCGACCATTTTCGGTTTGGGAACGATGTTCACTTCCGCAATTCGTTGGGCACGGGGCCCGCTACAAGCCAAAAGGGCGACCGCAGCCCAGATACAAACGGCTCCTACCAGATTTTTCATAAGATCACAGATTGGTTCGGGGAAAAGGATGATTACAAATATAGAAATATTCTGCAAAATCCGCCTCATAAAAGCCCTTGGGACAAAATTAATGGGTGAAAGTGGATGATGTTCATAAAAAAACAGTAACTTTGCTTTCTCTTTTGAATTTCACCAAAACTTATCTAAATCATAGTTCAACATGGCAAATTGCAAGGAAGAAAAGTTGTTCGATCAGTTCCCGCCGGTGACCACCGAGCAATGGGAAGCCGTGATCGCAACCGACCTCAAGGGTGCCGACTACGAACGTAAACTGGTATGGAGAACCCAGGAAGGTTTCAATGTTCGCCCCTACTACCGTGCCGAAGACCTGAAAAATGTTCAGTTTCTGGCCTCCGAAGCCGGTCAGTTCCCCTATGTACGCGGAACCAAGAAGAACAACAACTGGCTGATCCACGAAACCATCGCGGTAGACTGCCCCAAGCAGGCCAACGCCCAGGCTACGGCAATGCTCACCAAAGGTGCCGAATCGATCGGTTTCTGCATCAACAACAAAGAGTTTTCGGCCGATGACCTGAAAACGCTGTTGAACGGCATTTCGCTCAAAAATACCGAACTGACCTTCAGCGGTTGCGGAGCCAAAACCGTTGCCAAACTCTTTACCGACATGCTGGAAGGTTCGTCGTACGATCCCGAAGACGTAAGAGTCAACTTCGTACTCGACCCGCTGATCAAGAAACTCAGCCTCAAAGGCCGCCTCAAATGCAAAGACGGCAGCTGCAAAGCTTTCTCCAGCATCGCCGAACTCATCAAGAAAGTACCTCAGTACAAACGGGTACGCTTCATCGGTGTCGACGGACAGGTGTTCAACAACTGCGGTTCGACCATCGTACAGGAATTGGCCTTCACGCTGGCCGTGGGTCACGAATACGTGGTTAAACTGATGGAAGAAGGGCTGACCATCGACCAGGTCGCTCCGTCGATCCGCTTCTCGATGGCCATCAGCGCCAACTACTTCATGGAAATCGCCAAATTCCGGGCCGCTCGCATGCTGTGGGCCAACATCATGGCTCCGTACAACCCCACCCGCGGTTGCGCCTCGAAGATGCAGATCCACGCCGAAACGTCCAAATGGAATATGACCGTTTACGACCCCTATGTCAACATGCTGCGGGGTACGACCGAAGCCATGAGTGCCGCCATCGCCGGTGTTCACTCCATGGAAGTCACTCCGTTCGACGATCCTTACGAAAAACCGACCGATTTCTCGGCCCGTATCGCCCGCAACGTACAGTTGCTGCTTAAAGAAGAATCTCACTTCAATCAGGTAACCGACGCCGCCGGAGGTTCGTACTACATCGAAAACCTGACCCAGTCGATCGCCGAACAGGCCTGGAACCTGTTCAAACAGGTAGAAGAAAAAGGCGGTTACATCGCAGCCTTCGAAGCCGGGTTCATCCAGGATCAGATCGAAGAATCGGCTAACAAGAAAAACCATAACATCGCTACCCGTCGCGAATCGCTGCTGGGTACCAACCAGTTCCCCAACTTCAACGAAGTGGCTGACGCTCACATCACCGAAGAAGCCGTTAAACCGGCTGTGGTTTCGTGCAGCTGCGGTTGCTCGGCCGAAGAAAGCGGTCTGCGCACGCTGAAACCCTACCGCGGTGCCATGGCTTTCGAACAGATGCGTCTGAGCGTCGATCGCAGCGGCAAACAACCCAAAGCCTTCATGCTGACGGTTGGTTCGCTGGCCTTCGCTCGTGCACGCGCCCAGTTCTCCTGCAACTTCTTCGCCTGCGCCGGTATCCGTGTACAGGACAACACCTATTTCAAGAGCCTGGAAGAAGGCGTCAAAGCCGCCCTCGATTCCAAAGCCGAAATCGTGGTGATCTGTGCTGCGGACGACGATTACGCTACGCTGGCCCCCGAAGCCTTCAAACAATTGAGCGGCAAAGCCATTTTCGTAGTGGCCGGTGCACCCGCCTGCCAGGCCGATCTCGAAGCCGCAGGTATCAAGAACTTCATCAGCGTCAAATCGAACGTACTCGACACGCTGAAGTATTACCTCAAAGAATTGGGAATCTAAGCTAAGCCTGTTGTTATGAGAGCAAAATTTTCAGATATGACTTATACGGGCGCAACGGCCGCCAGCTGCTGCGCCAAAAAGGGCGGGGAAGAAACCCAGCCCTGGAACACCCCCGAACACATCACGGTCAAAGGGACTTACACGGCCGCTGATCTCGAAGGGATGGAACACTTGGGTTACGCAGCCGGTATCGCTCCGTATCTGCGTGGTCCTTACAGCACGATGTATGTGATGCGTCCCTGGACCATCCGTCAATACGCCGGTTTCTCTACCGCTGCCGAATCCAACGCTTTCTACCGCCGTAACCTGGCCTCGGGTCAGAAAGGGTTGTCCGTAGCCTTCGACTTGGCTACCCACCGCGGTTACGACGCCGACCACCCGCGTGTAGTCGGTGACGTCGGGAAAGCCGGGGTATCGATCTGCTCGGTAGAAGACATGAAAGTCCTCTTCGACGGTATTCCGTTGGACAAGATGTCGGTGTCAATGACCATGAACGGTGCCGTACTGCCCATCCTGGCCTTCTACATCGTAGCCGGTTTGGAACAGGGCTGCACCCTGGAACAACTCAGCGGGACGATCCAGAACGATATCCTGAAAGAATTCATGGTGCGTAACACCTATATCTACCCGCCCGAATTCTCGATGCGTATCATCGCCGATATCTTCGAATACACCTCGAAGAACATGCCCAAATTCAACTCGATCTCTATCTCGGGTTACCACATGCAGGAAGCCGGTGCTACGGCCGACATCGAATTGGCCTACACGCTGGCCGACGGTCTCGAATACCTGCGTACCGGGGTTAATGCCGGCATGAGCGTCGACACGTTCGCACCGCGTCTGTCGTTCTTCTGGGCTATCGGGATGAACCACTTCATGGAAATCGCCAAAATGCGTGCCGCCCGTCTGTTGTGGGCCAAGATCGTAAAACAGTTCGATCCGAAGAACCCCAAATCACTGGCTCTGCGTACTCACTCTCAGACCTCGGGTTGGTCACTGACCGAACAGGATCCGTTCAACAACGTTGCCCGTACGGCCATCGAAGCCATGGCAGCTGCCCTGGGTCACACCCAGAGTCTGCACACCAACGCATTGGACGAAGCCATCGCCCTGCCGACCGACTTCTCGGCCCGTATCGCCCGCAACACCCAAATCTACATCCAGGAAGAAACCAACATCTGCCGTCAGGTAGACCCGTGGGCCGGTTCATACTATGTAGAATCGCTGACCAACGAAATCGTACACAAGGCTTGGAAACTGATCCAGGAAGTCGAAGAGTTGGGCGGTATGGCCAAAGCCATCGAAACGGGGATTCCCAAAATGCGTATCGAAGAAGCTGCAGCCCGCAAACAGGCTCGCATCGACTCGGGTATCGACACGATCGTGGGTATCAACAAATACCGTCTAGAAAAAGAAGATCCGATCGACATTCTCGACGTGGACAACACCGCCGTACGCGAATCTCAGATCAAACGTCTGAAAGAGCTGCGTGCTAACCGCGACGAAGCCAAAGTGAAGGCCGCTCTGGCAGCCATCACCGAATGCGTGAAGACCAAGAAAGGCAACTTGCTGGAACTGGCCGTCGAAGCCGCCAAGGTACGCGCCTCACTGGGTGAAATTTCCGATGCCTGCGAAGTAGTTGTAGGCCGTTACAAAGCCGTTATTCGTTCCATCTCAGGAGTATATTCAGCTGAAGTGAAAGACGACAAGAAATTTGCCGAAGCCAAGGCTCTGGCCGAAAAATTTGCCAAGAAAGAAGGCCGTCAACCTCGTATCATGATTGCCAAACTGGGTCAGGACGGTCACGACCGTGGTGCCAAAGTGGTAGCAACGGGTTATGCCGATATCGGATTCGACGTCGACATGGGTCCGTTGTTCCAGACGCCGGCTGAAGCCGCTAAACAGGCCGTTGAAAACGACGTGCATGTAGTAGGGGTTTCTTCGCTGGCCGCCGGACACAAAACGCTGGTTCCGCAGATCGTCGAAGAACTCAAGAAATTGGGTCGTGAAGACATCGTGGTTATCGTCGGCGGGGTTATTCCTGCTCAGGACTACGACGCGCTGTACAAAGCCGGTGCCGCAGCTATCTTTGGCCCGGGTACCCCGATTCCTACGGCAGCCATCAAGATTCTGGAAATTCTGTTGGACGAATAATACCTCTCGTCCTTTGCATAAAAAGAATGCTTCCCTGTTGGGGAGCATTCTTTTTATATATACTACCGCTGAACCTCACATACTCCATCCGCCAGGACAGGCCAAATTCTCTTAAACACATCTGATTTATTGCCTGTCATTTATCTCAAAATCTTCTCTGAACGACCCGACATAAGATCACATATACTGGTTTCTTCGAACAACTTCTGAAAGCATTTTTCAGGAGATTCCCCTGCAGACAAGAATTTTCTTCCAACAAGTTTCCGATAGAAATTTGCAGTTATTGAATTATTTTCTATCTTTGTGGCTCCAAGCAGAGATTCTCTGTCAAAGGCCCGGATGGCGGAATTGGTAGACGCGTTGGTCTCAAACACCAATGGAGCGATCCGTGCCGGTTCGATCCCGGCTCCGGGTACTCAAGCAAGCCTCAATGATTTACCGATCATTGAGGCTTGCTTGTTTTAAGTCTATACATAACTGAGCACTCCGATCATCTCCCCAGATTCTCTCTCAGACCTATCAATAATCCATATGGAACGCAGCAACCCAAGCCGTTCCATGACCGCAACTCTTTTTAAAGCCCGGACAAAGCTTTCTTGTCCGGGCTTTTCCTCCATATCCCGCCTACATCCACCCTTCCCATTTACCTCATATCGAGTTTATCGATACAAAACATCCCCACTTGATAGCATAGAAGGAGCCAAAAACCCAATATCTGGGGATTGTCCGGCCATGGGCTCTCCGGTAATTTTGCACCGAACAAACAAACATACCGCCATGAAACTCAAATCGATTCTTACGTTGTGTGCCGTAGCGCTCTGTTCGATGGCCTGCGACAAAAAAAACAATGACCCTACACCCATTGACTTTGCCGGCACTTATGCAGGATATACGCTGGCCAGCTGCAGCTATTTCCAAAATATGGTTTCCGCTGACGAAAGCGTCGTGATCACCCAAAACGCAGATGGATCCGCCTCCATCTCCTTCACCTCCGAAACCTGGGGCCAATTTACCATCTCCAATGCCCAAGTCAGTATGAGCGACGAACTCTGCACCCTGACAGGCAGCGGACAAACACAAATGGGTATGAGCGGCCAGACCGCATCTTACGATTGCAGCTTTTCGGCCGAGATCAAATCCCAGACAGAAGCCCGCATGACATTTACCATTCCGACCGTCATGGGAGGGATGACCCTCGAATTCAAAACAGGAACGGCTCCGAGCGATTTATTGCTGGCCGACACCTATGAAGGTTACACGAAGGCCGATTGCAGCTACTTCCAAGACCGATATACCGATGACGAAAGCGTGACGCTCTCTGCCAACGGAGACGGAACCGTCAAAGTCGTTTTTGAATCCGCCTCCTGGGGAACCTTTACCGTTCCTTCGGCCACGATCACCCAAGAGAACAACACCTACACCTTTTCAGGCAGCGGCAGCGTCGCTATGGGGATGGGCAGTTCGACCAGCGACTATGCGTTTACCCTGAGCGGCCAGACCAATGCGGCCAAAGACAACTTCTCGATCAGTTTCCAGGTCCCGGCAGTTATGGGAGGTCTGGAAATCACCCTGCTGCCGGGCACAGCCCCTGCAGCTGCCGAATAAACGTCTTTTCACCGAAAACGTCATGGCATTCAACCACATCAGACTGATCATATTGGGAGCGACAGCCCTTCTGTCGCTCCCTTCGTGCAACGGCATCTTCGACGATCTGTACGATGACCCGGCAGCCAACACGGAACAAGACTACGGCTTCATCGCCCGCGACGAGACCACCCATAGCGGAAGCATCTACATCGACGCCACCCTGTACACCGAATGGCACTATGTGGACCTGCACAACCAACAGGTCACCACGCTGACCGTCAACGACGAACCTCCTGCCCATTGGGATTTCGCCCTGCACCGCTACGACACCAAAACCAACGGCGGAGCCGTCTGGGAAAGTTCCGTCAATGAATTCACGGCACTTCCGGCTCCGGAAGAGATTTCCGCCGAATCCTTCGTCCCGGATGAATGGACAACGGAGCGCATCTCGATCGACATGTCCCAGATGATGGACGGAGTCATTCTCTATGCCGAGGACTACTACAACCCGTGTCTGTCCCGATGGCTCGACGTCAACACTTCGACCATGCCTCCAATTTACACCCTTTCCGGGAAAGCCTATCTGCTCCGACTCTCAGACGGCACCTATGCAGCATTACGCCTGACGAATTTCATGAATGACGCCGCCGTAAAAGGCTATATGACCATCGACTACCAGTATCCCTTTGAACGATGATGAGATTGATTTTACCTATACTGTTCGGGGTTCTTTTTATGATCCACCAGGCATACGCCCAACGCAAAATCTGCGGTACGGTCACAGACCCGGCACACAAGCCGCTGACAGGAGCCACCGTCTCCGTCAAGGAGGTGCCGACCCTCGGAACCGTTGCCGATACCAGCGGATACTACGAACTGCTGCTCCCCGACCACAATAGCTACACGCTCTGCGCATCATTCATCGGATACGATAACGTTTCCCTGAAAACAGGGAATGCGCAAGACAGCGTGCTGGATTTTCAACTGACAGAAAATGCCACAATGATGGATCAGGTCGTCGTAACCGCCACCCGAACGCCCAAATTGCTGAAAGATGTTCCGATCGTTACCCGTGTGATCTCCGACAAAGACATCCGCCGCGTGGACGCCACCCACATCGGCGACCTGTTGCAAACGGAGTTGCCGGGCATTGAGTTTTCCTATTCGATGAATCAACAGGTTTCTCTCAACATGTCGGGGTTCGGCGGCAATTCGGTTCTGTTTCTGGTCGACGGCGAACGGCTGGCCGGGGAAACCCTCGACAACATAGATTACAGCCGTCTGAACATGGATAACGTCGGCCGGATCGAAATCGTCAAAGGAGCCGTATCGTCTCTGTACGGGTCGAATGCGATCGGCGGTGTGGTGAACATCATCAGCCGGGAATCGACAGAACCGTGGTCCATCAATCTTAACGGACGTTACGGCGCCCACAACGAACAAAGGTACGGAGGATCGGTCGGATTCAATCAAGGGCGATTCAACTCGATGACCAATGTGCAATACACCACCATCGACGCCATCGACCTCTCGAAGGGAACCGACAACCCGGAGGTCGGCGACTACAGCACCATCTACGGACATTCGACCCTCAACCTCAAAGAGCGTCTCGTTGTGCAGGCCACCGATGAACTGAAACTCACGGCCCGGGCCGGTTATTTCTTTCGGGAACGCGAGGCCTCGGAAAGCCTCAAAGACCGTTACCGCAGCTTTTCGGGCGGATTGAAAGGCAACTACCAGCTTTCGGACAAGGACGATCTGGAACTCTCTTACGCCTTCGACCAATACGATAAAAGCGACTACCTGGTTCCCACCGACCTGGACGTACGCGATTACAGCAACGTACAGCATACGCTCCGCACACTCTACAATCACACCTTCGCCGACAAACATATCCTCACCCTGGGCGGAGACTATCTGCGCGACTATCTGATGTCCTACCAGTTCGAGGAGAACGGTGCCCACATACAGCATACGGCCGATGCCTTTGCGCAATTCGACTGGAATCCGCATCGGCGATTCAATCTCATCACCGGTCTGCGGTTCGATTACTTCTCTGAAGCTCAGCCCTCGCACCTCTCCCCGAAACTCGGTGTGATGTATAAGATCGACAACTGTTCGCTCCGAGCCTCTTATGCAGGCGGGTTTCGGGCGCCGACCCTCAAAGAGATGTATATGGACTTTTACATGGGAAACATCTTCATGATTTACGGGAATCCGGATCTGAAAGCCGAAACCAGTCACAACTTTTCGCTCTCGGCCGAGTACATGAAAGGCCGACACGACTTTACGCTCACCGGATTCTACAATTTTGTAAACAACCGGATCACCACTGCCTGGAATCAGGAACTCGCCGGTCAGGTCTACACAAACATGTCTCCCCTGCAGGTGGCCGGGGCCGAAGCCAATGCAACGGGCCACTACGCCTGCGGACTGTCGTGGCGTTTATCGTATGCCTACACCCACGAGATGATCAAAAAAGGGGAGCCGCAGCTCTCTTCGACCCGCCCCCATACGGCTACCGCCCGCTTGGCTTACGACAAAGAGTGGAAGAATTACGGACTGAGTGTCGCTTTGTCGGGTCGCTGGCTGTCGGCGGTCACCTGCGATGTCTATACCGAACTGACTTCCTACGAACAAACCACCCAACAGACCTATCCGGGCTATTCGATCTGGAAACTGAGCTTTACGCAACACCTCTGGCAAGGTATCGACTTCACGCTGGCCGTGGACAATCTCTTCAACTACCGCCCCAGCTACTATTACAGCAATTCGCCTACAACGACAGGCATCACCTGTTCGGCGGGAGTATCCCTGAATTTGGAACAGCTATTCAAGAAAAAATAGGAGATCATCCTGAACATGAAACGTAAATTAATCCTCTGGACAAGCTCCGCTTTGCTTGTCATCGTTTTGGGTGTGGTGATATGGAACACCCTTTTTTCAGCCACACGCATCGCTTTCATCAACTACCAGGCCACCACGCTCGGTCAAATCGCCCGAGCCAACGATCAGAGCCGCATTCGCCTGACGTCGCTGGAAACTGACGACTTCGAGCGCCTTTCCCGTTATGACGTGGTATTGATGAACGGCATGGGGCTACGCATTACCGCCGAACAGCGTGAGGCCATTCAGCAGGCGGCCGACC
>JAHZDG010000004.1:55333-66139 GCA_019422485.1 Alistipes sp.
GGTCTCGTCGTCATCACCACCATGGCAACCAACCCGGCCAACGAGATTCTCTCCGCGGATTCGGCCACGGTAGCTACCGTCAAAGCCTATCTGAACGGGGGCGGGCGCCGCAACTACCGCAATCTGCTCACCTACCTGCGCCGTACGGTCGACGGCAAAACGTTCGACAGCCAGGAACCCGAAGCTCCCGTCGTGCGGGAATGGAAGCGGCTCTATCACATCGACCCGGAGCACCCCGAAGAGGAGGAGTTGGACTTCGATGACGTCAAGACATATGAAGCTTTTCTTTCCCAACACGGGCTATGGAAACCCGATGCCCCGCGGGTGATCGTCACTGGACAGATGGGAGAGCCTGCCGAACTGATCGCACAGCTGGAGAAGACCGGTAATCAGGTCTATCCCGTTCGCAACCTGCAAACCCTGATCCAAAACGGCCAGGTAGATTCCATCCGCCCTTCCGCCGTGATCAACATGGCACATGGCCGGCTGGGAGACCCCGTTGTGGAGTATCTGACCCGGCAGAACATTCCGCTTTTCGCTCCGCTCAACGTCAACCGGATGGTCGACGAGTGGGAGGCCGACCGGATGGGCATGAATGGCGGATTCCTGTCCCAGAGCATTGTCATGCCCGAAATCGACGGGGCCATCCGTCCTTACGCGTTGTTCGGACAACGGCTTGATAAAGATGGGCTGCCCCAAATCTATGCCATCCCCGAACGATTGGAAAATTTCGTACAGACGGTCAATAACTACACGGCCCTGCAACGCAAAGCCAACCGCGAAAAACGGATCGTCATCTACTACTACAAAGGGCCCGGTCAAAATGCCCTGACCGCCTCCGGGATGGAGGTGGCGCCATCGCTCTACAACCTGCTGACGAGATTGAAACGCGAAGGCTATCGGGTGGAAAATCTTCCGGCGTCCCCTGCAGAATTGGCGGCACTCATCCAACAACAGGGATCCCTTTTCAACGCCTATGCCCACGGGGCCAAGACCGATTTTCTGAAAACAGGCCATCCGGTTCTCATCTCCGCCGAAGAGTATGCCGAGTGGACGTCCCAAGCCGTGCGTCCTGAACGGATGGAAGAAGTTCGGGCCCTCGACGGCGAATTCCCGGGCAGCTACCTGAGCGATGACCAAGGGCGATTGGCGCTGCCCCGTATCGATTTAGGTCATGTGGTTCTGATGCCGCAACTGGCCGCAGGAGCCGGCAGTGACGATTTCGCCATCGTACACGGCACCGACGCCGCCCCTCCGCATGCCTATATCGCCTCCTACCTGTGGGCCCGTTACGGTTTTGGCGCCGATGTGATGATCCATTTCGGGACACACGGCAGCCTGGAATTCACCCCCCGCAAACAGGTCGCCCTGTGCGGCAACGACTGGCCCGAAGTTCTGGTAGGCCCCACGCCTCACCTTTATGTCTATTCGATCGGCAATGTCGGGGAGGGGGTGATCGCCAAACGCCGCGCCTATGCCACCCTCCAATCCTATCTGACTCCGCCCTTCATTGAGAGCAATGTCCGGAGTATCTATCGGGACCTGAACGAGGCCATTCAGACTTACAACAATCTACTTTATGCAGACGGTCAACCCGACACAAAAACTGCGGCCCTGCGCATCAAACAACTGACTGTTCAGTTGGGCATACATCGCGAACTCCGGCTCGATTCACTTCCGAGTGTTCCCTACACCGAATCGGAAATCGCCCGGATCGAGAGTTTTGCCGAGGAACTGGCCAACGAAAAGATCACCGGAGAACTCTATACAATGGGCCGTCCCTATTCGCCGGAACGGATCCGCAGCAGCGTATTTGCGATGGCTACCGAACCGATCGCCTATTCGCTGCTGGCGTTGGACAAATTCCGGGGCAAAGCCACCGAGGAGTTGGAAAAACATCGCACCCTGTTCACAAACCGTTATCTGATCCCGACGCGTAAACTGGTTGAACGACTCTTGGACGGATCGGTAGCGGTTTCCGACGCCATGATCTGCAGCACGGCCGGAATCTCCAGCGAAGAGTTGGCAAAGGCCCGCGAAACCGAACGACAACTCACAACATCCCAGGACATGATGACCCGCATGATGACCATGATGTCTACGGGAGGGGCTACCTCCTCTTCCGGAACGACCTCCTCGAAAACGAAAGGAGCCAAACACCCCTCCTGGATACCCAAAGTCGGCTCTCGTCCTGCGCAAACCTCTTCCCGGGAAGAAAAATCTGAAAAACGAACGGACGGCCAGTCCGCTGAAAGCATGTCCGCCATGAAAGGCTCCGGGCCGTCGTATTCCAAAGAGGAACGGGAATTTGCCCGGGTCGTCATGGAACTCGAGCGCACTCTCCGCAATGTAGGCAACTACCGGCAAGCCCTGGAACAGAGTCCGGAGGCCGAGATGCAATCGCTGCTCAATGCCCTGAACGGAGGCTATACCACCCCTTCTCCCGGAGGGGATCCCATTGCGAATCCGAATACCCTGCCGACAGGACGCAACCTGTATGCGATCAATGCCGAAGCCACCCCGAGTGAAACGGCCTGGGAACGGGGAAAAGAACTGGCCGAAAGCACAATCCGCATGTACCGCGAACGCCACCACGACTCGCTGCCCCGCAAAGTTAGCTACACACTCTGGAGCGGCGAATTTATCGAAACCGAGGGGGCGACCCTGGCTCAGGTGCTCTATATGCTGGGGGTGGAACCCATCCGCGACGTCTTCGGTCGTGTGAGCGACATCCGGCTCATCCCTTCCGAAGAGTTGGGGCGTCCACGTATCGACGTAGTGGTCCAAACCAGCGGTCAGTTACGGGATCTCGCGGCTTCCCGTCTTTTCCTGATTTCGCGGGCGGTCGAGATGGCGGCCGGGGCCAAAGACGACCGCTATGAAAACTTCGTCGCAAAAGGAGTGGTCGATGCCGAACAGACATTGATCGAAAAGGGGCTTTCGCCGAAAGAGGCCCGCGAAATATCGACCCACCGGGTATTCGGGGGTGTCAACGGCAACTACGGTACCGGCATAACCGGCATGGTGCAGAGTGGGGACCGTTGGGAAAATTCGGCAGAGATTGCAGCGGTTTATCTGCAGAACATGGGCGCTTATTATGGGGATGAACAAGCCTGGGAACAGGTCCATCAATTTGCGCTGGAAGCAGCGCTGACCCATACCGATGCCGTGGTTCAGCCTCGTCAGAGCAATACGTGGGGAGCCTTGAGCCTCGACCATGTCTATGAATTCATGGGAGGGCTGAATCTCGCCGTCCGCAACGTCACAGGCAAGGAACCCGACGCCTATCTGAGCGACTATCGGAACCGCAACCGGGTACGGATGCAGGAGCTCAAGGAGGCAATCGGCGTAGAGAGCCGCACCACGATTTTCAACCCCAATTACATCCGGGAGAAGATGCAGGGCGGAGCGAGTGCAGCCGATGAATTTGCCAAGACCATCCAAAACACCTACGGCTGGAACGTCATGAAACCCGAAGCCATCGACCAGGAGACATGGAACGAGATCTATGCGGTCTATGTCAAAGACAAATTCGACCTGGGAGTACGCGCCTATTTCGAACAACAGAATCCCGCAGCCTTGGAAGAGATTTCGGCGGTGATGATGGAGACAGCCCGCAAAGGCATGTGGGAAGCCTCGGACGAACAACTGAAGACCCTGGCCGAACTCCATACCGAACTGATCGAGAAATATCGTCCTTCCTGTTCGGGGTTTGTTTGCGACAATGCGAAGTTACGTGAATTCATCGCCTCGAAAAGTTCTCCGGAAACGGCCCGGACTTACGAACAACAGCTCCGGGAGGTACGTGAAGCCTCGACAGGAGACGAGAAAGCCACGGTACTGAAACGCGAAGAACTATCGTCGTCCGAACGAACGACTACCCTGGTCAGCAATGCCGTCGTGGCAGTGCTGGTGATTGGAGCGTTGGTTGCCCTGGTGTATGTAGTACGGCGCCGCCGTAAAAAAATGGAGGAATAATGCAGACCGTCGTACTGGTGATGATGATCATCGTCTGTTTCAACTATCTGCTGAAGCAGACCTGGCGAAAGAGCTATTTCGTGGTCGGTTCGGCCATGGTGTGTGCCCTGTTTGTCGGATTGACGTGGCCGTGGGCCATCGAGCAGTCGAAAAATCAGATAGCCAGCTGGCTGGCCGACACCGATCTGATGCTCGACCTCTCGGTGGTTCTCACCCTGGAGGTCGCCTTACAGATGGCTTTCTGCATCCTGGCCGCCCATCTCCATTCCGCACAGAAGGTGCGCTCCCGCCTCGTATGGGCATATCGTCTTTTGCGTTGGTTCCCGGGAATGCTCATCTTCCCGGTCCTGTTCAGCATGCTGGTTGCCACCATCTTTGCTCTGCCCGGGATGTCGTTCCCATTCGTGGCATGGGGACTCGCGGGGATGGTTTTCCTGCTTATCCAGGCTGCCGCATGGGGGTTAAAACGACTCCTCCCCGAAAAGGAGATCCGTCTCGAACTGCTCTTTTTATCCAATGCCTTGCTGGCGGTGCTGGGTGTCATTGCCACGGTAAACGGTCGTACGGCCGTCGTGGGGCATAGCGAAGTCGATTGGGGAGCCATGGGAGGAATCCTGCTCCTCACGGCAGCCGGCCTGATCGTCGGCAGGGTCGCATACCGTATAAAACTTCAACGAATCCTCAAAAAACAGAATTAATACCATGAATTACATTTCCGACATTCTTTATTGGATCTCGACCGGCCTGCTGGTTCCGGTCATTGTGCTGTTGATCTTTTTTTTCGGCCGGGCCCTGCTTCTGATCGGTAATTTTTTCGGACAATACCTGTCCATCCGACGTACGGCCTCGCTCATCGGGCAGGAACTGAACGCTCTCTCCCGGGAAAACATCGACACCCTCCCGGAACGACTGCCTCAAAAGAATCCCTCGCTGGTCGTGACCTACCTGAACCGTTTGGTAGAGGCCCGGGACAACGGAGCCCTTCGTCAGAGACTGCTTTCCGACTTTGAAATCGAGGCCGACCGCGACCTGTCCATTTCGAAAACTCTCTGCAAAATGGGCCCGATGCTGGGTTTGATGGGGACGCTCATTCCGATGGGCCCTGCGCTGGTGGGGCTCTCCACGGGAGACATCGCCTCGATGGCCTACAACATGCAGGTTGCCTTTGCCACGACAGTCGTCGGGTTATTCGCGGCCGCCATCGGCTTCATCACCCAGCAGGTCAAACAACGATGGTACCTGCAAGACATGGCCAACCTCGAATTCGTAGCGGAATTATTGAACGAAAACCAGCACAAACGATGAAACGCAACCTGTTGAAAAGAGACGAAGACAACGATCCGATGAGCGTTGTGAGCAATCTGTTCGATGTAGCGATGGTTTTTGCCGTGGCCCTGATGGTGGCTTTGGTCAGCCGCTACAACATGACCGAGATGTTCAGTCAGGAAGATTTCACGATGGTCAAAAATCCCGGGAAAGAAAACATGGAAATCATCACCAAAGAGGGAAAAACAATCCATCGCTATACCCCTTCGGAGGATCAGAATCCGCAGCATGGCAAACGGGGCCGAAAAGTCGGCATTGCCTACGAGTTGGAGAATGGCGAAATTATATACGTGCCGGAATAATTCGCCCAATTCGTCAGATTGCCAGCTTTAAAGGCAGCGAAGTGTTTTGCTCCCAGTTGTCTGAGGTTCATTGCCCGGTTCCGAAAGAGCACGATATCTCCATGGTGCCAAAATCCGTAAAAATGGTTATTCAATCTGTAAATCGTTTAACTTTCTCCTCGGTGGTTCTTGCTACCTTGCAACATGAGAAAACGGCCGTTTGGGGAGCAACGATGAGAAGCATTTTTTCAACCCCATGTTCCAAAAATCGCGACGCTCAGCCATCCTCCCATCGATTTGTTTTCCGGCTTTACGGATCCTTCAAACCTCATTCGTTACAGCTATGAACCTTTTAAAGATCAGTGCGATGGCTCTATGCAGCCTCGGGCTATGGAGCGTTCAGCTTCCCGCACAGACAACTTCTTTATCAAGCCACATGGATACATTAGTTTTAACGCAGGAATGGGACAAAACCTTCCCTCAAAGTGATCGGGTCGAACACACGAAGATCACTTTCCACAACCGCTATGGCATCACTCTGGTCGCCGACCTCTACAAACCGAAACAAGCCTCCGGCCGCTTGGAAGCGATTGCACTCAGCGGTCCGTATGGAGCGGTCAAAGAACAGGTCTCCGGACATTATGCCCAGATTTTGGCCGAACGCGGCTTTCTGACCCTGGCTTTCGACCCCTCGTTTTACGGCGAAAGCAGCGGCACGCCCCGCTACCTCACCTCGCCCGAAATCAGCACCGATGATTTCAGCGCAGCCGTTGACTACCTGTTGACCCGGGAGGATGTCGATCCGGAACGCATCGGGATTCTGGGTATCTGCGGCTGGGGCGGTTTTGCGCTGAATGCCGCCGCCAACGATCCCCGCATCAAGGCAACGGTCACTTCGACGATGTACGACATGAGCCGTGTCAATGCCAAAGGCTATTTCGACGCCATGAGTGTCGATGATCGCTACCATTTGCGGGAGCAGCTGAATGCCCAACGTACCCAGGACTACCGCAACGGAGATTATGCCCGTGACGGTGGGGTAGTCGATCCCCTTCCGGCAGACGCCCCTTTGTTCGTCCGTCAATACCATGACTACTACAAAACCCCGCGGGGATACCATCGCCGCTCGCCCAATTCAAACGAAGGACTTAATAAGACCAACTCTCTAGCCTTCATCAACATGCCGATTCTCAGTTATATTGACGAGATCCGCAGTGCTGTTCTGATCATTCATGGATCCGAAGCTCACTCCCGTTATTTCAGCGAAGACGCCTACAAACGTCTGACTGGAGACAACAAAGAGCTGCTGATCATTCCGGGCGCCAATCACGTCGATCTGTACGACAATTTGGAGGTAATTCCTTTCGATCGCATCGAACAATTCTTCCATAAGGCCTTCCAGAGTGCCGCACAAACTAAATAATCTACCTGAATAACACGGAAAAAAGGACTTGCTCTATATGAGTAAGTCCTTTTTTAGGATTCAACCTTCCAAGAACAGTTACGAATTGCGGCCGTCCCCCTCGGATTCTTCCAACTTCAAACAACAAGAACTCCCTATTTTTCAATCCATTACTCTCCATTTTTATTATTTATATTATCAAACTATATTATTATAGTTTATTAATATAAATATATTCTGATCCTCGTGGCAACACAACGAACCCTCGTCAGAAGGCAATATCCCTGCGAAAATCCCATAAAATTCGGGGCAAAGCTATTGGCTGGCAAATCCGAAATCTGTACCTTTGAGAAAAATAGGCTCCGAAACCCCGGATTATCCTCTTGCAAAAGGCTCATATTTTCCCAGGCCGGACAAGAGACCCCTCCGTTTCGGACCGCGAACCCCAAAGACTATGGCAACATTCGAAGTAAAAGGGGGCGTGCCCCTGCACGGTGAAATCATCCCACAAGGCGCTAAAAACGAAGCGCTCCAAATCCTGTGTGCCACGCTACTGACCCCCGAAAAGGTCATCGTACACAATATTCCCCGCATCGTCGACGTCATGCAACTGATCGAACTGCTGCGCCGTATGGGCGTACGAGTCGAAGAACTGGCTCCGGGCAGCTATTCATTCGAAGCCCGGGATCTCGACCTCGACTACCTGCGCAGCGAGGACTACTGCAAACGAGCCTCCCGCTTGAGAGGTTCGGTCATGATCATCGGCCCGCTGTTGGCCCGTTTCGGACAGGGTTTCATGCCCAAACCGGGTGGGGACAAAATTGGCCGCCGTCGGCTCGACACTCACTTCATCGGTTTCCAAAAATTGGGTGCCCGATTCAATTTCGATACCGATACCAACTACTATAGCGTCGAAGGGAAAAATCTCCAGGGCACATACATGCTGCTGGACGAAGCTTCGGTAACCGGGACCGCCAATATCGTAATGGCCGCCGTGCTGGCCCACGGAACCACCACGATCTATAATGCCGCCTGCGAACCTTATCTCCAGCAGTTGTGCAAAATGCTCAACCGCATGGGGGCCCGGATCTCAGGCATTGCCTCCAACCTGTTGACCATCGAGGGGGTAGAGGCTCTGCATGGCACCGAACACACCTTGCTGCCCGATATGATCGAGGTGGGCAGCTTCATCGGCATGGCCGCCATGACTCAAAGTGAAATCACCATCAAAAACGTCTCATACGAAAATCTGGGGATTATCCCGGCTCAATTTGCCCGCATGGGGATCCAGTTCGAACAACGGGGCGACGACATCTATATTCCGCGTCACGACAGCTACCAGATCGAAAGTTTTATCGATGGGTCGATCATGACCATCGCCGATGCACCCTGGCCGGGACTGACCCCTGACCTGCTGTCGGTCTTTCTGGTAGTGGCCACCCAGGCCAAAGGAGCCGTATTGATTCACCAGAAGATGTTCGAAAGCCGTCTGTTCTTCGTCGACAAACTGATCGATATGGGGGCCCAAATCATCCTGTGCGACCCGCACCGAGCAACGGTTATCGGGCATAACCACCAAATCCGGTGGCGTCCTACGGTGCTGTCATCGCCCGATAGACGGGCCGGAGTGGCCCTGTTGATTGCCGCCCTGTCGGCTGACGGACGCAGCGTCATCCAGAACGTCGAACAGATCGACCGCGGATACCAAGACATCGACGGCCGTCTCAACGCTTTGGGAGCCCGTATTCGTCGTATCGATTAGCCTGACTGTAACGCCCTCAACCTTATGCAAACCTCGTTTTATTCTCCTTCGTTGAAAGTTTTCAAATTCGGAGGAGCATCGGTTCGCTCGGCCGAAGGAGTCGAAAATCTGGCTCGCATTGTCGCTGCACAATCAGGACCGCTGTTCATCGTGGTATCCGCCATGGGAAAAACGACCAATGCCCTGGAAGGGGTGTTGGAATCGTTCATGGGATACCAGGACGCCGAAGCCCTGAGTCGTTTTGAAGCCATCACCCGACAGCACCGCGAGATGTTGAACCAACTCTTCGCACCCGAAGCCCGACAAACGGTCCATGAACGTCTGGAAGAACTTTTCACGCAGGTTCATCAACTGATCGCTTCCGCCACTTCGCGAGACGATTACGACCGATGGTATGATCGCCTGGTCGGCTATGGGGAGTTGTTTTCCACCGTCATCGTCTCGCATTACTTGCAAAGTCAAGGAGTTGCGAACCGTTGGATCGACATGCGGAACTGTTTCGTCACCGACAGCCGTTACCGGGAAGCCAACATCAACATCGACCGCTCCGCTGAACGGCTTCAACAGGCCCTGTCCGGAGCCTCTGAACGCATTTTTGTCGGGCAGGGATTCATCGGAGCCACGGCAACCGGCCATCCGACCACGCTGGGTCGCGAAGGTTCGGACTATTCAGCCGCCATGGTGGCATATCTGCTCGATGCCGAGAGTGTCACCATCTGGAAAGACGTCGAAGGGATTCTGAACGGTGACCCCCGTCTGTTCGACGATACGGTCTACCTGCCTCAACTGACCTATCTGGATGCGATTGAATTAGCATACAGCGGGGCCCAGGTGATCCACCCCAAAACCATCAAGCCGCTGCAAAACAAACATATTCCCCTCTATGTACGTCCGTTTGCCGAGCCCACCAAACCGGGAACGGTCATTTGCGGACGCATTGACCGACCGGTGGACGTGCCCATCCGGATTCTCAAACAACGACAAGTATTGGTATCCGTCCGACCCAAAGACTTCTCGTTCGTATTGGAAGAACGACTGGGGGATATTTTCTCCGTATTTCAACAGTATCACCTGAAAATCAACCTTATTCAAAGTTCAGCCGTCAACCTGAGTGTATGTGTGGACGAATCGCGTTATCTGGAGCGAGTGATCGACACTCTGCAGGTCGATTTCCGGGTCGTTTATAACCAAGGCGTGGAACTGCTGACCGTACGGGGATACGATCAGGACTCTTACCAACGTTATGCCGAAGCTCCGGGTGTCATGCTGGTTCAGAAAACCCGTCGAACGGTCCGATTGGTTCGTAAAACCTTAACGACCTAATTCAACGGTCCGTTTTGAAGGAACGCCTTTTGAAATTCAAACCCGCACCAAATAAAAAGAGGTTCCAAATTATTGGAACCTCTTTTATTTGCTCACGGCTGGGAGGGGCTGTACGGTTTATCAATAATCCCCATAATTGCTCGGCGGGGTCTTTTTGATATCCCGAATGCGCAACTGGGCCGACACCGTCCCCCGATAGTGGTTTTCCACCACCGTATAACAAACGTCGATACTGCGCCCGGCCCGAATGTATTCATACAATTTAGGCTGTTGAAACGCAATGGCCGGAGCCACCGTATTGGGCTTTTCCCGCTGGATCAGGTCCATTTTCAAATGTTCCTGCTCGGCGCCCACCAAACGGGCATCGCCTCGGTTGCTGACCCCTTGGGTCATAAATACAGGAGCCGTATTTCCCGGGCCAAACGGCTGGAAACGACATAAAGTCGCCCGGAACTTAGGCGTAATGTCGCTGAACAACAACTTCGCATCGATGTCCACCTGAGGGATCAACATCTGCGGATCGATGTGCTGTTCGACATAGGCATTGAAACGTTGGGTAAAAGCCGGTACATTTTCCGGTTTCATGGTCAGTCCGGCCGCATACATGTGCCCCCCGAAATTTTCGAGCAGATCGGCACAGGATTCCACCGCCTGATAGAGATCGAAACCGGGCACACTGCGCGCCGAACCGGTCACAAAGCCGGTGCTTTTGGTCAGGACGACCGTCGGGCGGT
>JAHZDG010000004.1:66259-99008 GCA_019422485.1 Alistipes sp.
CCGGTCACAAAGCCGTTGCTTTTGGTCAGGACGACCGTCGGGCGGTAATAGGTTTCGATCAGTCGCGAAGCGACGATCCCTACAATCCCCTTCATCCAGGCCGGATTATAAATCACCGTACTTTTACGCGCCTTCATGGCCGGATCCCGTTCGATCAAGGCATGCGCTTCCAGGGTAACGCTCCGGTCGATGTTCTTCCGATCGGAATTGCTCCGGTCGATCAGCGCCCCGTAAGCGGTCGCTTTCTCGTCGTCACGGGCCACCATCAACGAAACCGCCGCATGTCCGCCCGAATGGGTTGTTTCCCCCTCTTCGCTACCGACTTCCATCCGGCCCGCCGCATTAATTCGGGGTCCGATCTTAAAGACGATGTCGTCGATCGTGATGTTGTGCTTCTCCAGGCCGCAGATCTTGATGATCGAGAGAAGTCCCTTGCGAGGGTTTTCGTTGAGACGTTTAAGACCGTAAAAGGCCAGGATTCGGTTTTCCCCCACCAGCGGCACGATGTCCGCGGCGATACTCACCACCACCAGGTCCAGCAGGTTTTCCACTTGCGAGAAGGGCAATCCTTTGTGCCGGCAATAGGCCTGCACCAACTTAAAACCGACCCCACACCCCGAAAGTTCCTTGAACGGATAATCACAATCGGATCGTTTGGGGTCCAACACCGCGACCGCTTCGGGAATACGCTCCCCGGGCAAATGGTGGTCACAGATGATAAAATCGATCCCCCATTGTCGGGCATACGCCACTTTTTCGGTGGCTTTGATCCCGCAGTCGAGCGTAATAATCAGGCTGACGCCTCTTTCCCGGGCATAATCAATCGATTTGTACGACACCCCGTAGCCTTCGGTATAACGATCCGGAATGTAGAACAGGATCCGGTCATGCCCTTGCGAACGCAGAAACGAGTACAGCAACGCAACCGCGGTTGTACCGTCCACATCATAGTCTCCATAAACCATGATGGTTTCGCCTTGATGGATCGCCCGATCGATGCGGTCGACCACTTCCCTCATATCTTTCATCAGGAAGGGGTCATGGAGGTTTTCCAGTCTGGGATTAAAGAACTGCCATGCTTCTTCGTCTGTTTCAATGCCACGCTGAACAAGTAGGTTGGCAAGCACGGGAGGAATGTCCAGCGAGGCGGCCAGTGAGGCCACTTTCACCGGGTCACCCTGCGGCTTGATAACCCATCTTTTTTCTGCTGACATAATTTTAATTTTATTTAGTATTGTTTTTTCTCTTTCTAGCAGGGTCTTATCCAAAGACCCGGACGGAGAGACGCTCCGCTCGCTGGAAATCACCGGGACCCACGGGCCATTCCCCGCTTCCCGAACAAGCCCGGGCCGCTGTGGACAATCCGAAAATGCTCCGTCTTGTCTTTTTCCATCCCCGGTTTTCTGTTTTCGGATGCCTCTGAGGTGAGCTTCCGGCGGAACCTGTCCGCCTTTTCTAAGAATGCTACCCGCTCAGATCGCTCCGATCTTTCAGGTTTTGACTCGCATCGGGGAGTGTGTCTCCACCCGCCGAATCAACTCCCTTATGCCCTGCGTCGAGCTCGCTCTATCGCAGGGTACAGCCCATCTGGTCGCCGAAATGAACGGCGAATCGCTGGGCGACCTCTTCCAGTGTGGGTTTCAATCCGGTTTCCCGTTCGATGGACGTGACCCCTTTGTCGGTAAACCCACAGGGATTGATATAAGAAAAATAGCGCAGATCCGTCGTCACATTCAACGCGAATCCGTGCATCGTCACATAACGCGAGGCTTTCACCCCGATTGCACAAATCTTACGGGCCCGGGCCCCCAGCGGGTCGATCCATACCCCGGTCGCCCCATCCAGACGGTCTGCCGTAATGCCATATTCGGCTACCGTACGAATAATGCTCTCTTCCAGGTGCCAGATATAGTCTCGCAGGCTCAGCCCTTCCTGTTCGAGATCCAGAATCGGATACCCGACCAACTGACCCAACCCGTGGTAGGTGATGTCACCGCCCCGGTCGGTATGGAAGTAGGTGGCTCCGATCGAGCGCAAAAAATCCTCATTGACCAGCAAATTGGATTCATGCCCGCTTTTTCCCAAGGTATACACATGGGGATGTTCGACCAGCAACAGGGTCTGTTCGCCCGGCTCTCCGGCTTCCTTGCTCCGAAGCAGTTGATCGAAAAGGGTCCGTTGCAGTTCCCATGCCTGACTATATTCGAGGCGGCCTACGTATTTAACTGAAACGTTTCCCATAACGATTTTATTTTGAAGAGTCAGACTGTCGTTGTTGTTTGCGGAAGTAGTTCATCGCTCGTTCCGCCATATACGAGGAGCGGACCATGGGGCCGCTTTCGACATGTGTGAATCCTCGTTGCAGCGCTTCTTCTTTATAACGAGCGAACTGTTCAGGGGTGACATACTCGGCCACCGGATAGTGTTTCAGGGTGGGGCGCAGATATTGGCCGATGGTCAGGATGCGGCAACCCACATCCGCCAAATCATCCATGGTAGCCAATACCTCATCGGAAGTTTCGCCCAGACCGACCATCAACCCGCTTTTGGTCTGAGCACCGTGGTCTGCCAGATATTTCAGCGTCTGCAGGCTGGTCCGATAACGGGCCCGTGAACGTACCAATGGAGTCAGACGTTCCACCGTTTCGATGTTATGACCGATGATATCGGGAGCTGACTCCAGAATCACATCCAGCCACTCCCCGCGGCCATCCAGGTCGGGGATCAGCAGTTCAAGGGTTGTATCGGGATTTTCCTGACGGACAGCCCGTACCGCGGCAGCCCAATGGGCAGCACCGCCATCCGGGAGGTCATCGCGGTCCACCGAAGTGACCACAGCATGACGCAGCCCCATCAAACGAATGGAGCGGGCCAGTTTCTCGGGCTCGCAAGGATCGGGAGGAAGAGGTTTTCCGGTGGCTGTCGCACAGAACTTACACGACCGGGTGCAAATATCACCGAGGATCATAAAGGTCGCCGTACGACGATTCCAACACTCCGCTTGATTGGGGCACCGGCCGCTGCTGCAGATAGTATGCAGACCATGTTCACGAACGATCTGAGCGACCTGACTGAACCCCTCGTTGTTATGGAGTTTAATCTTCAGCCAATCGGGTTTTCTATGTCTCTTTACCTCATCATAAGGAATGGGCATTTGTTTTTTATTTACTTTCCAACTGGTACAAATATAGTTAAATTTTTCGGGATCATCCGCTCATTTTGCAGGAAATTCATCAGGCTTTTCCCCGTTGTTCTAAAAAAACCGAATAGAGATTCCATACAGGCCTATTTTTCCGTTTTTAAGAAATTTTCCACCAGCCATACGATCGATAGCCTCTGGCAAGGTATCTTCCTGACACCCGCTCTGTTTCCCGCCAAACGGTGAGTATTCTCCCACAATCCTCCCTCCTCCAAAATCTAAAAGCATCTTTCCCGCTC
This sequence comes from Alistipes sp., assembly GCA_019422485.1. Lineage (GTDB taxonomy): Bacteria > Bacteroidota > Bacteroidia > Bacteroidales > Rikenellaceae > Alistipes_A. The sequence goes on from JAHZDG010000004.1 coordinate 69,698, forward strand.
GGACAAGGTCTTGCTCAGATTTTTACGACAAGCAATCCAGGTATTGCCAAGTTTTGCTATCTTTGTAGAGAGTCGTCACTTTTAACTTTACGGATTATGAGACAAGGATATTGGCAAAGATTTGGATGGCTGCTGTGCGCTCTGTGCATGGGTGTCAGCACCCTGTCGGCTACCGACACTTCCACCCCCCTGACAGCAGACAAAGACCCCCGAATACATTTCGAAGCCGCACAATCCGAAGATCACTACCTGGCTGGTGCTGTACCGGTTGAAAACGGTAAAGTGACGTTCCGTCGCGAGCTTTCACTGCCGAACCTTTCACAACAAGAGATTTTCGACCGAGTCAAAACTTGGATCACCCAACCGGATAAGGCAAAACAAGATGTCATTCTCGACCGCATCATCACTTTCGAAGACCGAGACAAAGGCATTCTGAAGGTTGAAAGCCGCGAATACCTGATCCTGACGTCCACGAGTTTCCAACTGGATCAGGCCCAGTTCGCTGTTAGCCAGACTTATACCTGCTCTCCGGGAAAATGCGTGGTCGAATTAACCAACCTGCGTTACCATTACGAAAACCAAAACCGGGTACCCGAAGGCTGGATCACCGACGATTATGCCCTCAACAAAACCAAAACCCAGATCTACAAAGGCGTTCGCAAAATGCGTATCCGGACGGTCGACTGGGCCGATGAATTATTCGCCGATCTATCCTCCATTTTTGTCGTTTCTCAGCTCGCCCCGACCATGGCCCAACAACCGGCCGTGATTCCGGCTACGCCTCTGACCCCGGCTACACCCGTCACACCGGCTCCCGCCACTGCCCCTTCGGCTCCGTCGGTAGCTGCCGCCGAGACCTCTACCCCTCCCGAATCGATCGCCCCCTCGGCTTCCGGACAGGAACTGGCGGGCTACAAGCGCATCGATCCCGAAAAAATCCCCGGTAACATTATCAAGATGCTCAATGAAGACTGGATGCTGATTACGGCCGGAGACCGCACCAAATTCAACATGATGACCGCCAGTTGGGGTGGGCTGGGCGTATTGTTCGGCAAACCGTCCGCATTCTGTTTCATCAACCCGATGCGCTACACCTATTCGCTGATGGAACAGGGTGACACCTACACGCTGACATTTTACACCGAAACTTATCGCGATGCACTGAAACTTTGCGGCACCGTTTCAGGCAAAGACACCAACAAAGTAGAAGCCACCGGATTGACTCCGATCACCACTCCTTCCGGAGCCCAGGCCTTCTCCGAAGCGTGGATGATCATCGAATGCCGCAAGATGGTCGTTCAACCGTTGAGTCAGGAAGTGATTGCCGATCCGACGGTCCGCCAATCCTTCGACGGCAAACCGGTCAACACGATGTTTATCGGCGAGATTTTAAATGTATGGGTCAAATAGGGAGCATTTCCCTCTACAACCATAAAAAAAGCACTTGTCTGTATGACAAGTGCTTTTTTATCTGTGATTCCGGAGCGGTTCGAACGCTCGACCCACAGCTTAGAAGGCTGTTGCTCTATCCAACTGAGCTACGGAACCCCATTTTCTTTCTGCAAAAGTAAAGATAATTCCGGTTTCTGCAAAATCTTCATTTCCAAAGGCAGTCCCGAATCCTGATTCAAGCCTTGCCATAGGAGATTTCAACGAGTCCAACCTTTGCAGCAAACTCCCTTCAGACAGGCGAGATTTCCTTACAGAAAACGAACCACAATCGGCAACAATATGGCGGTCATAATCCCCATCAAACCGATGGCAGCCCCACCGATAGCACCTTCTACAGCTCCCATTTCCAGCGCTTTGGCAGTACCGACCACATGCGAAGCGGCCCCGAGGGCCAATCCTTTGGCCACCGGCGTCCGGACCCCGATCACCCGCAAGAACCAGGGCCCCAAGGCACTGCCCAAAATCCCTGCGGCCACCACAGCCACCGAAGTCAATGCCGGAATGCCGCCGAAATGTTCACTCAACGAAAGCGCGATCGGCATCGTCACCGATTTGGGCTGCAACGAGGCGGCCACCGCCTGATCGGCCCCCATCAGATAGGCCAACGTAATGACACTTACCACGCCAATCAGACTGCCCACCACCGTAGCACACAGAATGGAATATTTTTCTTCCCGAATATGTTCCAGGTTGGTATACAACAGATAACCCAGCCCTACGATAGAGAGTTTCAAAAAGAAATTCAGAACGGTATTCGCCTCATAATAGAGCTGATATTCGATGCCGAGCCCCTTCAGGCAGGCGATTAGAACGCCCATCGAGATCAGCAACGGGTTGAGAATCGGATATTTGAATTTTCGATACAGCTGCAAAGCCCCATAATAGACCGCTACGGTAAGGGTCATCAGGAAAAGTTGGGAATGAATAAACGTATCAATCATGGCTGTCATGTTTTAGAGGCGTTCTTGTTTTTTACCGCCGAAGCGTTGCTGCAACAAACCGACGGCACCCATCACGATCAGGGTAGACACCAGCAAAATAATGAGGATGGCCCACAAATTACTCAGCAGCAGCTGATAGGAAACCATTAGACCGACCCCGATCGGCACAAAGAACAACATCATATTGTCAATCAGCAACCGACAAAACGCACGCACGTCTTTCTCCCGAATCACCCGGCTCTGCAAACCGGCAAAGAGAATCAGCATGCCCAACACCCCTCCGGGAATAAATCCGTTGATCAACAAACTGATCCCTTCCCCCAGCAGGTAACACAACAATACATACAAAAAACCTTTCATACCATCTTTCATTTTCGGCGGCAAAGGTAGCTAAAAAACAATACGTTTATCCTTTTATTTTCAACCCTTCACCCCTCATGCAACCCAAAAAGGGTCAGTCAGTTTGGAATTTTAGCCAGAAAACTCTACCTTGTTGTAACGATGGCGAACGACTACTAACCAAACGCTATATAACCATGATAAAACTACTCTTCGGCAGCCTAATGGGGTTGCTGTGGATGGGGACCTTGTCGCTCCAGGCGGCTGAAGGGAACCCCAATTTGGCCCATCCGGGTTATGGAGCCACTTTCCAGGCCTCTTCGGAAGATCGCGATCACCAAGTTAAACGTTTGTATGACGGTCGGCTGACTCACCGTTGGGAGACCGAAGGCGAAACGACAGGCGCCTGGGCCGAAGTCCGTTGGGACAAGCCTCAGAACCTGCGAGAATTGTGGATCGTCAACCTCCCCACACCTTTCGATCTGTTGCTGGAAACGGAATCCCGAACGGCCGATTTTCCGGCCGCCCGCCATGTCCGCCTCGATTTTTCGGACGGCACCTCCCAACAGGCCGAACTCCGCTTGGGAACCTACTATCAAATCATTGCCCTGCCTCAGGCCAAAACCACCGATCGGGTGAAAGTCACTTTGCTCGATCTGTGGGATAACTCCACCGCCTCCCACACCGGCTTGGGGAAGTTGCAGGCCTACAGCCTGCCGCATACCCCTTCTTTCCGGGTCGACCTGTACGAGATGTACGAAATGCAAGGCGATACACCGGTTCAGTCGGCCAAGATCGAGATCGTCAACCCCGGCGAGAACATCCGGGGAGCTGTCTTGGAGATCCGATGCGCCGGCAAGCCCTATGCGACGTTGAAGCTGGCCGAAATCCCGGCCCGCAGCTCGTCGATTCAGCAGGTATGGATGCCGGCTCCGTTCGAAAGCGGCGAGATGACCTTTTCCATCCGTCGATCGGGAGCCGTACACTTTGCCGACACACAAACCATGGAGGTCAAATCTTATGACAAAAACTATTTCGACGGAGGTAAATTCCGCATTCTGAGCACCAATCACAACGATCTGGGTTTTCTGGACACACAGTTCGCGACGGCCGACTATCGGAGCCGGGAGCTGATCGGACCCGCCTTGGATCTGCTGCGCGACCACCCGGAATACACCTATCACATGGAGTCGATCGAATACCTCAAGGAGTTTCTGGAACGCCATCCCGAACGCCGCGAAGAGATCGCCCAACGGATGCGTGAGGGTCGTTTTCTGTTCGGCGCCAGCTATGTGCAGAACCTGCAGGTTCATGTCGGAGCCGAAAAACTGGCGCGACAGTTCTATTACGGTCGTCGCTGGCTGCTCGAAAACTTCCCGGGTTGCGACACCCGTTTCTACAGCAATGTGGATGTTCCGGGCCTGACCTATCAGTTACCCCAGGTGCTCCGTCAAGCCGGGGTCGACTACATTGTACAGGGCCGTTTCCCGTGGGGCTATTACTATTGGGAAGGCCTGGACGGTACCTCCATTCCGATGTATGCGTTACGGTATACCGCCTCCCGCCAGCTGCTCAATCCGGTGGACAACACCGGTTGGCTCCATTTCCAGAATATCCGGGAGCCCTATTATCGGGAACACAACCTTCCAAAAGAGCTGATTTACGACTTCAGTTGCGACTATCTGCCGCCCGCTCCCCAAATGATTCCCTTCGTCCAGGAACAAAATGCGACCATGAAACGATTTGCCGAGGTGTGGAACGACCATTTCAAAGAGGATACTGCACGGCACATCACCCCTCCGGTTTTAGAATTCTCAACGCCGGAACGGGCTCTGGACGACATGTTCGGCCAAGGTCGGCTGGATGTGGAAACCATACACGGCGACTGGCCCATGTCGTGGGCCTACTTCGACGAACCGGGCCATCGGGACGGTTTGTTGGCCGGTCGTCACGGACACAACCAACTGCTGCAGGCCGAACGACTGAACGCCTGGCTCAAGACCATGGACGACACATGGGTTTACCCTCAGAGTGACCTCGATCAGGGCTGGCTGGCCAACTGTTGGCCCGATCACGGATGGGGTGGCAACCGCGGCATTGTCACCGACAGCATCAACGAAGCTTCCTATCGTCGTTCGCTGGAGATCGCCTCCCGACTCGCACAGAACGCCGGACAAGCCTTGGCCTCACGGATTTCCGGAACCACCGACTCTCCATCCACTGCAAAAGCGGCCTCTCAGTCGCTGCCCCTTATGGTTTACAATCCGGTCGGCTGGCAACGTTCCGATGTCGTGACCGGATCCCTGACGCTCCCGGCCTCGTGGAGCGGTCTGACCCTCCGGGATGCCGAAGGTAACGATATTCCTTATGAAATTACCGCTCATGACACCGATTCGAACCGGATCGAATTGCTCTTCCGGGCCAACGACATTCCGTCTCTGGGGTATAAACTCTACTACGCGTCGGCCGGCGAACGATTTACGGGCGAGCCTCAGGCACTGACCTCAGCCGACTCGCTGGAAACCGACTTGTTGAAGATCCGCTTTTCCGAAGGCGGGCTGGCCTCGGTGTATGACAAGACCACGGCCCGGGAAGTCCTGCGGACCGACAAGTTTGCCGGAGGCGAAGTACTGCAATTTACCGCACCGGGCGTAGCCTGGAACGAATATTCCGAAGTAACGACCGCCCAATTCGATCGTACGGCCCGTCACGGATTAAAAACCGTACGTGCTACGGAAAGTCCGGTACGCTATGTGGTCGAAAAAGAGGCCCGATTCCCGGATTTCACCCTGCGTCAACGCTATATCCTGAACAAAGGGGCCCGCGAAGTGGTGATCGAAACCGATCTGTTGGATTGGAAAGGGGTTCCTGACCGGGAGTTGCGCATCGCCTTCCCGATGAATCTGGGACCGGAAGCCCGCATGAGTTATGAAGTACCGTTCGGAACGGTGGAACTGAACCGCGACGAAATCGACTACTCTCTGCTGCCCGAAACGACCGAATGCCAATTCGTCGGCGCCTTGTACGGACGGGATCTTCCGTTCCGCGAGGCGATCAACTGGGTGGATGCCTCCTCGGGGCTCTACCGGGGCGGGGGATGCCTGTTGGCTTCGGACATGACCGTCCACCTGTTCCGAGACGAAAGCGACAATCCGGTGGATTATCCGGTTGTTCAGCATGTATTGCTTTCTTCACGCAAAAGCCTGGCCTGGAATCCCGAAAACTGGTTCGTTCAGCCCGGCGACCATCACTACCGCATGGCGCTCTACCCGCATGAAGGCAACTGGCGGATGGCTTACCGCGAAGGACAGGCCTTCAACATGCCGTTGACTCTATACACCTTGCCCGGAACGAAGACGCCGAACCCCGCGACGGTTTCCGAACAGAGTTTTTTACAGTCCGCTCCCACAAACATGATCTTCTCGGCGGTCAAACAGGCTGAAGATGGCGAAGGGCTGTTTGTACGCCTGTACGAAGCCGAAGGACGGTATACGACTTTACGGTTAAAAGGGTTCAAGCCCTTCAGTCGGGTCTGGTTGACCGATCTGCTGGAATACAACCAGGAAGAACTGAACGTAGAGGCAGACGGTTCGCTGCGACTGGATGTCAAACCCTGGCAAATCGTCAACCTGCGCATTCAGTGGTAGGCCAACCCCATCATAAAAGAGCGGATCCTCTGAAAAGGATCCGCTCTCTATTTATTGAGGAACTCCGATCTTGCGGCCTGTCCCGCTCCGTTTCGACGGGTTCTATACAGACATCTCTCAGCTCCAGATAATCCGTTCGAGGGCCTGCTCCAATTGAACGAGCCCTTCAGCCGTATCGCCGCCTGCGTGTTCAATCGTCAACCAATCCGAGTGATACTGCTTCCGCAAAGCGGCCATAATCCCCGGCCAGTCGTTTTCGCCTTCGCCCAGCGGAACCTGGAAACCTGCGTTAGGCCCCTTCGTATTGGCCAGCGAGAGGCTATAATCCTTGATGTGAATCCGGAAAATCCGCTCACCCAAGATATGGATCCAGTGCACGGGCCACCCAAACGTCAGGATATTTCCCACGTCGAAATAGAAACCGATCATCGGACTGTCGAACTGATCGACATAACGAGCCGCTTCCAGGGGACTCATCAGAAACCGGTTCCAGACATTCTCGATCGCGACTTTCACGCCCAACCGCCGGGCTTCGGGCAGCACCTCCCGCAAACAGGCCGTCGAACGCTCCCAACATTGGTCGTAGCTCACCTCGGCCGTAACGACACCCGGCACCAACAGCACCGTATCGGTGCCATACACCTTGGCATCCTCCAACGCCCTGACGAGGGCCTCGATCCCTTGCTGACGCACCTTGGCGTCGGGAGAGGAGAACGGCGCTTCCCAGTGTTTGGCGTTGCACACACTGGAAGCCACCAAACCGGTCTGATGCATGGCATCCAGCACCTCATCCCGGTCCATATGGCTATAAGGTTCGATTCCCTCGAAACCGGCCGCACGAATAGCCTGACATTTCTCCAAAACGCTGCAGGAGGCCAGCGGACTGCCCTTGCTGCCAACCATTCCCCACATGATCGAACAACGGAAGGTTCGATCAGTCGGTTCGGTCTTTGCCTGGTTCCCGAGGGCAGCGACCGCACCTTGCGCCGAAAGACGGTCGGGAAGGGCATTTACCTTATCCCAAGCCGACAAGCGTTCCACGCCGGGCAGCGACAAAGCCCCCAAAGCTAACAGGCTGTTTTGAAGAAAACGTCGACGATCCATCACTTTTCTTTCTGAGAATTATCCCTTGGCAGGGGTTCCGGGCAGGGGTACGATCTCCTCGATGCCTTCCACCGGACCGAACTCATAGGTATCGGGACCCAACTTCAGATCCGAAGCGATAATTTCATCCCAGGTCACTTTCTTACCGGTGTAAGCGGCAATACGACCCATCATCGCCATCAAGGTCGACTGAACATGTATTTCGGCATCATTAACAGGGGTATTCGTCCGGATGGCAGTCACCAAACGGATCAATTCCTGTACGTAAGGATCTTTGACAGCCCAGGTCTGATCTTCGTCTCCGGGTTTGGGATGCGGATACTGCCAGGCGATCGAGCCGTCCGGATTGTAAATCGTGTCGAAGCAGTTGGTCGAACCGTTGGTCCCGTAAACCATCACGCTCAATTCATTGTCGCAACCATCGATCTGACGGGAGGTACAGTTTGTACGCATCCCGTTATCGTACTGATACTGAATACTGAAAAAGTCATACACATCACCCGTCACCCGACGCGCACGACCTCCGACTGCGGTAGCCGACACAGGTTTCTTGTCGCCCAGGAACCACGACATCATGTCGATTTCGTGAATGAACTGTTCCAAAGGCATATCCCCCGATACCCAGCAGAAGTTGGGCCAGTTACGCATCATATATTCCATGTCGCTCCATTCGGGCTGGCGGTCTTTGTGCCAAAGCGAGCTCCCGTTACGCAGCACTTGAGCCGAAACGATGTCTCCGATAGCCCCTTCGGCCACCCGACGATACGTTTCGATGCAGTCGCGTTGCGAACGACGGATCGTCCCGCTGATGATCGAAAGCCCCTTACTTTGAGCGATTTTCCCGCTTTTCAGAATCGAGCGTGCCCCCACCGGATCGACGGCGCAAGGTTTTTCCATGAAAACATGTTTCCCCTTCTGGATGGCATATTCGAGATGGCTGGGACGGAACACGGGAGGTGCACACAGCAACACCACATCTACATCCGAGTCGATAACGTTTTTATAGGCATCGAACCCGACGAAACAAGCTTCATCCGGAATATCGACATTCTTTTTCTCTTTCAATGCCTGCCGGCAAGCCTGCAATCTATCATCGAAGATATCCGCCAGCATGACAACATCCACACCATTCCCCGTATCCAGGAAATTGAAGGCAGCACCGGTACCCCGACCGCCGCAACCGATCAAACCGGCTTTGAGGGGACGTCCGTCCGGGGCTGTCGGCAATAATTCCGGCACATTGGCCTTCGGATATTTTTTCGTGTTAGCCGAGTTGCTGCAGGAGGTCAACAAGCCAGGAGCTGCTGCTGCCCCGATGACCCCAATGGCAGTACTTTTCAAAAAGTCTCGACGACTCAGTGTATTTTTTTTATTCATGACAGATGGTAGTTATATCAATTTTTCAAAGGTAGCGGAAAAAATCGAAACCCAAGAGGATTTTTCCCCGAAATTTCACACTCTTTATACATTTCATTTACTGAAAGTCCTTCTTGGGCGACTATCTTGGAAGCCCCTCTGAACCAACCCTTCCCGCTTCAAAACACCGACTGGCAGCAAACGTTCCGGACAGATTCTTAACACAAGATACGGTCCGGGAAGGCCATACAAGTCCTCGTTGCGATTTTGCTATTTATAGCCGGGATCGGCGGCCGGATGGGCAACACGTTTCGTCTTTCCACTGAGATGTTCGATATCGAAACGCAGAATCGCCGTACGATGCAACGAGACCCCGATGTATTTCTCCGCCAGCTGAGGAAATTCCGGACTGTATTTGGCACTCAGAAGCCGTAAGGCATGCACCCGTTCCTCGTCATCGGCTACCACGGTCACCCGCCCGAACAGCAGCACACTCTCATAAGCCGTCGTAAATTGGCGGGGAATCACCTGTGTCGCCCCAACGACACAAAAACTTACCCGGTTATCGAGGGCCAGCGAGTCCAGTTTAAACCCTTCGGGAGCCCCGTGAAAATAGAGATGTTGTGCTTCCGTCACATAACTGAGCGGAATTCCATAGCCGTATCCATTGGCGCCGTGCATCGACAGCACCCCATATTCTCCCTGATCGAGCAAACGACGAGCAGTTTCGTCGTCCAGGATACGATCCTGTCTGCGAACCGGTCTAAAATCCATGACAAATCATTTTACAACGTTTAAATCAAAAAAGATCTTCAACAGGGGAGCCATCTTTTTTGTGGCAATTCCCGTTTCAAGCCAATCACAACGAAACATCCCGACTGCGGACAAAAGAAAAAAGCCTCGGCAAAAACATGATTGCCAAGGCTTTTCGGTGGTGGATCCCGTGGGGTTCGAACCCACGACCCCAACATTAAGAGTGTCGTGCTCTACCAACTGAGCTAGAGATCCATCCTTAAATTGTGGGGCAAAGATAGCGGTTAATTTTGATTTCTCCAAGAAAAAAGGGAAAAAGCTGTTACCGTACCTTTGACCTCCAACCGGTTATCTATTCATACTCTCCGCTTTTGAGGCGGCTGACCTCCATCGGAGTGAGGAAGCGCCAAGCTCCGCGTTTGAGTTTTTTCTTGGTCAATCCGCCAAAGTAGACCCGGTCGAGTTTCTGCACCGTATACCCCAGCGCCTCGAACATACGACGCACGATCCGGTTCCGGCCCGAATGAATTTCGATGCCTACTTCCTTGTGGCTGTCCCCCACATAGCTGATCTCATCGGCATAGATCAATCCGTCTTCCAATTCGATCCCATCGGCCAGACGCTGCATATCGGCCTGCGTCACCGATTTATTGAGGGTTACCTGATAGATTTTCTTCTTGCTGTAACTGGGGTGGGTCAATTGACGGGTCAGCTCGCCGTCATTGGTGAACAACAACACCCCGACACTGTTCTTATCCAGACGACCGACCGGATATACCCGCTCTTTGCAAGCATCCTTGAGCAGATCCATCACCGTCTTATCGGCATGAGGATCCTCCAACGAGGTGACATATCCCCGCGGTTTGTTCATCAGGATATAAACTTTCTTTTCTCCCCGGATGATTTCGCCATTGAAACGCACTTCGTCCGTAGGATTCACTTTCGAACCCAGTTCCGTCACGATCTGTCCGTTCACGCTCACCACACCGGCCTGAATCAGATCGTCGGCCTCACGACGCGAGCAAATCCCCGAATTGGCAATAAACCGATTCAGACGAATTGCACCCGCAGGCTGCGTCGGCTCGAAACGGGGATAGTTATCTTTATCATAGGATTGAGTTCCCCGTTTCCGATCGTTTTTATAACGGCCATTCCGTCCTTCGTTTTTGCGCGGAGCGCCTTCTCGTTTCCATCCGTCCCGGGAATCGTCCCGACGAGACCCGCCACGATATGATCCATCGCGCCCTTCCTGGCGGCGATAACCTCTTTCCCGTGCGCCTTCATACTCACCGTCCCGACGGGCTGATCCGCTACGACGATCTTCCCACGAAGCATTCGACTCGCGATAGTCGTCACGCCGAGGGCGTTCACGACGCGAATCCGAAAACCCATCCCGACGATCGTATCCACGATCCGTGCGCGGACGATCGTCTTCACGGCGGGCATCCACCCGGCGATTGTCTCTCGTAAAATTGGGATTATACGAATGGCGACGCGGTTCGTCATGACCGGCTCGATTTCCCCGATTGTCACGGTCATTCAATTCATAGCGACCGATACGTGGCCGATCGGTACGCGGACGACGGTCTTTGAAAAAGGAAGAGGCATCCTCTTCGTTCGAACTCCTCGAATCGTCTCGACGGAAAGAGTTCCGGTCTTCGGCAGCTTCGTAGCGGCGGGGCCGTTCATACGAAGTTCTTTTGCCTTTGGGATCATTTGTGCTCATCGGCAGACTATTAGTGATATACTTTCAACCTATTGTAGATAAAACAGTGCAAAGGTATGCTTATTTTCACAAATTCACCTACCTTTGGATACCATTTATGCAACCATGAAATACAATTTCGATACCGTCGTGCCCCGAGAGGGTACTTTTTGCGAAAAATATGATCTGCGTCAACACATTTTCGGCCGCAGCGATGTGATTCCCATGTGGGTGGCCGACATGGATTTTGCGGTGCCTGCCCCCGTAGTGGAAGCCATCGCCCGCCGTTTGCAGCACCCGATTCTGGGGTACTCCTACCGCAGTGACTCCTATTGGCAGTCGGTCGCCGAATGGGTCGATCGCCGCAACGGATGGACGATCGATCCCTCATGGCTGGAATTCATTCCCGGAGTCGTTCCCGGCCTGGTTTTCGCCCTGCGCGCCTTCACCCAACCCGGTGACGGGGTGGTCATCCAACCTCCGGTTTATCATCCTTTCGCGCGCCAGACCCGCCTCAACGACCGGGTGGTGATCAATAATCCGATCCGGTTGGTCGGAAACCGCTACGAAATCGACTTCGAAGACCTCGATCGCAAACTCGCCGGAGCCAAGGTATTCCTGATGTCCAATCCGCACAACCCAACCGGCCGTGTGTTTACCCGGGAAGAGCTGACCCGCATCGGAGAGCTGTGCGTCAAACACGACGTACTGATCCTGGCCGATGAAATCCACTCCGACCTGATCTATCGTCCGAACAAACACATTCACATCGCCTCGCTGGACGAACGCTTTGCCGCCCGGACCCTGACCTTCATCGCCCCCAGCAAAACGTTCAACCTGGCCGGTCTGTCGACCGCTTCGGTGATCATTCCCAATGCAACACTGTTGCGCCAATTCCGCTATGAAGTTTCCAAACTCCACGCCGACCAGGGGTCGATTTTCGGTACGATTGCCCTGGAAACGGCCTACCGACAGGGAGAAGAGTGGCTGGAAGAGCTGTTGGTTTATCTGAAAGGCAACATCGACTACGTCCTGACGTTCTTACAGGAAAAAATGCCCTCCGTACGGGCCGTTCGTCCGGAAGGGACCTATCTGATGTGGATCGACTTCTCGGCCTGGCCGATGAGCCACGAAGAGCTCACCCGCTTCATGATCGAACAGGCAGGACTGGGTCTCAACGAGGGATCGATGTTCGGCGAAGAGGGCCGGGGCTGGATGCGCATGAACATCGCCACCCGCCGCGAAGTGGTACGCCAAGCCATGAACCAGCTGTACGAAGCGGCTCAAAAAGCCGGCATTCCGTTGTAACCTCTTGGTAATCCCATATAAAAAGGGAGTGTTCCTGTCAGAACACTCCCTTTTATTTTCCCGTTTCCCGATCGGGGTCAACGCTTTCAAAAGTACGGTTTACCGGCCTATCCGGTCAAGCACCTTGTCCGATCACCCCCAGTTCTGTTTCCAATAGACAAACAACAGGGCCCACATCACAAACCGGGCCGTCTTGCCGATCAACATCAACAGGGCCGTTTTCCGCGGTTCGGTCCGATAGAAACCCAACGCAATGGCAAAAACATCCCCCACAAACGGCAGCCAGGTCAGCAAAGCCAGCGCCGCCCCGAAACGATCGACATTCTTTTTCTGACGGATCAAGGTTTCGGGTTTGACCCGGGCATATTTTTCCAGCCACTCCCATTTTCCCAGTCGTCCCAACCAATAGGAGGTAAGGCCACCCAACCAGTTGCCCACCGAGGCCACGGCCACACAGATCCAGATCTGTCCTCCGGCCGAAAGCATCCCCACCAACATTACATCCGAGCTGAACGGGATGACCGTAGCCGCCAGAAACGACCCGATAAACAGTCCCACATATCCTAAATTCAATAACCACTCCATCGTGTTTTCTCTTGAGGCTGTTTGTTTTTCGAAGAGGGGAGCGGATCCACCGACCGCTCTCATCGCTCGCCGGCAAAGATGCCTCTTTTCCTCCAAAAAGACAAAAAATAAGCCGGGCTATCCTGTCACGGACAGTCCGGCTTATATCAGGAGCTCGATCAATTCTTAAAGATCAGATTATCGCCCTGTACGTCCACTTTGATCACGCTGTTGCGATCCACCTTGCCGGCCAGGATCTCTTTCGAGAGTTCATTGACCAGGTATTTCTGCAAGGTTCGTTTGATAGGACGTGCCCCGAACGAAGGATCGAAACCTTTATCGGCCAACCAACCGACCGCCGAATCGCTCACTTCCAGACGAACATTGTTCTGAGCCAACATCCGGTTGATGCCTTCGATCTGCATCAGGACGATCTGGTGAACATCATCCTTGGTCAGCGGCGTGAACATCACGATTTCGTCGACACGGTTCAGGAATTCGGGACGAACGGTCTGTTTCAGCAATTCGAACACTTCGTCTCGCGTCTTTTCGATCACCGATTCAGGCGGCGTGTCGTTGGTATATTTGGCGAAGTTTTCCAAAATCAGATGCGAGCCGATGTTCGAGGTCATGATGATGATCGTATTGCGAAAATCGACCGTCCGACCTTTGTTATCGGTCAACCGACCGTCATCCAACACCTGCAACAGGATATTGAAGACATCCGGATGAGCCTTTTCGATTTCGTCGAGCAGCACAACCGAGTAGGGTTTACGCCGCACGGCTTCGGTCAACTGACCCCCTTCGTCATAACCGACGTATCCCGGAGGTGCCCCGATCAATCGCGACACGCTGTGACGTTCCTGATATTCACTCATATCGATACGCGTCATCATGTTGTCGTCGTTGAACAGATACTCGGCCAGCGCTTTGGCCAGTTCGGTCTTACCGACCCCCGTGGTCCCCAGGAAGATGAACGACCCGATCGGTCGACGCATGTCCTGCAACCCGGCCCGGGAACGACGCACGGCATTGGCAATGGCCGTAATCGCCGCATCCTGACCAACCACCCGATCGTGCAGTTCACTTTCCATGCGCAGCAGTTTTTCGCGTTCGCTCTGCATCATCCGGCTGACCGGAATCCCCGTCCAACGAGCCACGACTTCAGCAATATCTTCAGCATCGACCTCTTCCTTGATCATGGCTCCGGCTTCGTTGGCTTTCGCCATTTCAGCCTGCAGCTTTTTGATCTCGTTTTCGGCTTCCTGAATCTTTCCGTAACGGATTTCGGCTACTTTGCCATAATCTCCGCTTCGTTCGGCTTCGGCGGCCTGGAGCTTCAGATCGTCGATCAGCTGTTTGTTCTTCTGGATCTTTTCCAGCACATCCCGTTCGCTCTGCCATTTGACCCGCAAGGTGGTCCGTTTGGCGTTCAATTCGTCGATCTCGTGGGTCAATTCTTCGATACGGCCCTGATCCTTTTCCCGACGAATGGCTTCCCGTTCGATTTCCAGCTGACGGACCTTACGATCCAGCTCATCGATCTCTTCGGGCACCGAGTTCATCTCCATCCGCAGTTTGGCAGCCGCTTCATCCACCAGGTCGATAGCCTTATCGGGCAGGAAACGCGACGTAATGTAACGGTGGGACAACTCAACCGAGGCGATGATCGCTTCATCTTTGATCCGCACTTTGTGGTGATTTTCATAACGTTCCTTCAACCCACGCAGGATCGAAATGGCATCGGCCGTGCTCGGTTCATCCACCATCACCTTCTGGAAACGACGTTCGAGCGCCTTGTCGGCTTCGAAGTATTTCTGGAATTCGTCCAAGGTCGTTGCCCCGATGGCCCGCAATTCCCCTCGGGCCAAGGCCGGTTTCAGAATGTTGGCGGCATCCATGGCCCCGTCGCTCTTACCGGCACCTACCAGGGTGTGGATTTCATCGATGAACAGCAGGATTTCGCCTTCCGAGGAAACCACTTCTTTTACAACGGCTTTGAGTCGTTCCTCAAATTCCCCTTTGTATTTGGCCCCGGCAATCAGCGCCCCCATATCCAGCGAGAAGATCTGTTTGCTCCGCAGGTTTTCGGGCACATCGCCGTCCACGATTCGATGAGCGATCCCTTCGGCGATGGCGGTTTTACCCACCCCCGGTTCCCCGACCAGGATAGGGTTGTTCTTTGTACGCCGTGACAGGATCTGCAACACTCGCCGGATTTCGTCATCACGACCGATCACCGGATCGAGCTTGCCACTCCGGGCCATTTCGTTCAGGTTGATGGCATATTTACCCAGCGCATCATAGGTCTGTTCGCTGGTCTGGCTGTCCACGGTCGATCCTTTGCGCAATTCACGGATGGCAGCGACCAACTCTTTTTCCGTCGCACCGGCATCTTTCAACAGACGACCGGCCGTTCCTTTGTCGGAAAGAATGCCCAACAGCAGATGTTCTACCGAGGCGTATTTATCCCCGAACTGCGAGGTGGTATCGATGGCTTTCTGAATCACTTCCGAGCTTTCGCGCGAGAAGTAGGCATCGCCCCCCGACACTTTCGGCAACCGGCCCACTTCCTGCTGCACCATCGATTGCAGGGCCCGTACATTGACCCCCACTTTCTGCAACAAGAAACTGCCTACGCCTTGCTCTTGGCTGAGAACGGCATCCAGTATGTGGAGCGGTTCCACAGCTTGGTTGCCCTGAGACGAAGCCACGTTCATGGCACTCTGCAGGACTTCCTGTGCTTTAATAGTCAAATTGTTTATATTCATAGTGTCTTGTTTTATGTCATTTTCCTCGACGGAGGTTCTCTTCGCACCTTCCGTGTTCGTGATTGTACCGAGAGAAACTGCAAAATAGCTGCCAGAAAACAGCGACCTGAAAAATTAGCATAACTCTCTGACAACGAGGGACAAAATGACATAAAACACGCCAAATTCGGCCAGACAAACCTGACGAATTGACGCACACACCCGACTCCTGCTGCAAAGGGCAGGAGGGTGCGCACGCAAAACCTTATTTCGTATAGGGGAAAGTACCCCGACGATTAATCCAGCGTGATCCGCCGGCTCTCCTTATCAAGGATTTCGATGCCGACATTCATCACTCCTTCATCGGGCAACAGCGGTTCGATTTTTTCAGGCCATTCCACCAGACACAGGTGGTCGCTGAAGAAATACTCTTCGTACCCGAAATCGAAAGCCTCTTCCAGTTTTTCGATGCGATAGAAATCGAAATGGTAAACAGGCTCTCCTTCGCCGTCTTTGTATTCGTTGATCAGAGCAAAGGTAGGACTAGTGACCGTATCGGTCACTCCCAACTGTTCACAAATCGCTCGAATCAAGGTAGTTTTACCGGCACCCATCGGGCCCCGGAAGGCGACCAAATGACGCCCTTGCAGTTGATCGAGAATGGCCTGCGCCACCTCCGGCAGATCGTCCGGAGAATTCACTTGGATAGATTCCATAGACAATGATGAATAGTCACTTTATATCGGTTCCGACTTTTTACTATTTGGGACTGAGGACGATGAACGGAACGATCATCTCTTCCATCGAAATCCCGCCGTGCTGGAACGTATTGTTATAGTAGCGCACGAACTGGTTGGTATTGGTCGGATAGACAAAAAAGTCTCGGTTATAGGCAAAAATATAGGTTGAGGTCAGGTTCGATTTAGGCAGGTGAGCCTGTTCGGGTTTGGTGATGGCAAACACCTCTTTGGCATTGAAGCCCAAGTTCCGGCCCGTTTTGTAACGCAGGTTGGTCGAGGTCTCGCGATCGCCCTGCACTTTGACCGGATTATCCACCCGGATGGTTCCGTGATCCGACGTCACAATGACCGTATGACCGCGTTCGGCCAGCAGTTTCATCATCTGATAGATGTCCGAGTGTTCGAACCACGAACGGGTCAGCGACCGGAAAGCCGCTTCGTCTTCGGCCAGATCCCGAATAATTTGGGTTTCGGTTCGGGCGTGGGAGAGAATATCCAAAAAGTTGTAGACAATCACCGAGAAATCGGCATTATAGACCCGGTCCATGTTGTCGAGCAGCTTTTTCCCCGAATCCGACTTGATAATCTTGTCGAAAGACATCTTATAGCCCTTGCCCAAAGACTGGATCTGACGACGCAGGAACTCTTCCTCATGCTGATTTTTGCCGCCCTCTTCGTTGTCGTTGAGCCACAGATCGGGCATCAGTTTGTCGATGGCCATGGGGGTCAGCCCGGCAAAAATCGCATTACGGGCATATTGGGTGGCCGTCGGCAGAATGCTGCAATAGAAATCTTCGCGATCGACTTCAAACAGGTTGTGCAACACCGGATGGATCACCCGCCACTGGTCATAACGGAAGTTATCGATCAGCAACAGCGTCGTTTTGCGATGATTGTCCACCACCGGGAAGATTTTGCTCTTCATCAGGTTGTGGGAGAGTACCGGCGTCTGGTCATCCCGGTCAGAGAACCAGTCCAGGTAGTGGGCCCGAATGAATTTGGCGAATTCGTTATTGGCTTCGTTCCGTTGAAAGGCCAGAATTTCGCGGATGCCGGCATCGTCCGAATCGGTCAATTCCACTTCCCAACCCACCAGTTTTTTATAGATATTCACCCAGTCGGCAAAACTACGGGCTTCGGTAAACGAGCTGGCAATCCGCCCGAATTCGCTGCGGTAATCCGCCGTACTCTGTTCGGTAACCAGCTGATGGCTGTGCACATTCTTCTTGATGGAGAGCAGGACCTGATTGGGATTGACCGGCTTGATCAGATAATCCGCGATTTTCGACCCCACGGCCTTATCCATGATGTTTTCCTCTTCGCTTTTGGTCACCATGATCACCGGGGTGGTCGGACGCAGTTCTTTGATGCGCGGCAAGGTTTCGAGGCCCGTCAGCCCCGGCATCATCTCGTCAAGGATAATCAAATCGAAGGGGCGCGAAGCCACCAGATCAATGGCATCGTATCCATTGTTACAGGTCTCCACCTCATAGCCTTTCCCCTGCAGGAAAAGCAAATGGGGTTTGAGCAGATCGATCTCATCGTCCACCCACAAAATCTTGACTCCGTTCATAGACGAATGTTTTTAACAAAGGTAATCTTTTTCTGTGAAGCGTCTCTCATCCTAAGAAAGGAAAAAAGTCGATTTTATTGTTCACCGCGCCCCATTTCCCGCAGAATCCGCATACGACTCAACGATCGGAACTTCCCGACCGTACCACCCTTGGCCGGACGCTCTTTCCTCTCACAGTTTAATACAACGTTAAGACCGGTTAACCTTCCGCTAACCTAAACTTACCCATTTGCTCGCATGGGCTTAACCTCCGGCTCATACTGCCCGGATACCTTTGCCCCCGAAAATCGAACAAATCCCAATCGTTGTATGAACAAATTGTTTTTACTTTTATCCGTTCTTTGTTTCAGTTTCCTTTTCTCGCCCCTGGGAGCCGCCGAAAAGCAAGGTGTCATCCGCGGTAAAGTGACCGATGCCACCACCGGCGAGCCGATCATCGGAGCCGCCGTCCTTCTCGAAGGCACCACACGAGGTACCGCCACCGACGTTTCCGGTGATTTCCTGCTGACCGGTCTCGAACCCGGCCCCTACAAAGTCAATATTTCGTTCCTTTCTTATAAATCATTCACTTCCGAAACCATCGATCTGCAAGCCGATCAATCCTACATTCTGAATGTTTCCCTGGTCGAAGAGGTCAGCCAGTTGGAAAACATCGTGGTGGTCGCCACCCGTAAGGTAAGCAGCGATGCCGGCCTGCTAGCTCAGATGCGCGACATGTCGCTGGTAGCCAGCGGGGTGTCTGGCCAAGCCATCGCCCGCACCCAGGACCGTGACGCTTCGGAAGTGGTCAAACGAATCCCCGGTATTTCGATCATCGACGACAAGTTCGTGGTTGTCCGCGGGTTGGCCCAGCGCTACAACAACGTCTGGATCAACGGTGCCGCGGTTCCCAGCTCCGAAGCCGACACCCGTTCCTTCTCGTTCGACATCATCCCCAGCGGACAGATCGAGAACATGATGATCGTCAAATCACCGGCCCCCGAAATTCCCGGAGACTTTACCGGCGGTTTCGTCCAGATTCGTACCAAAGTGCTGCCCGAAAAGGATTTTATCCAACTCAGTTACAGTACGGGGTTCAACAGCATGACGCACACCCACGATTTCAAATACAATCCAGGCAGCGGGACCGATTTTCTGGGATTTGATAACGGCAAGCGCGCCCTGCGCGATTGGGTGCCCCGCCGCCTGGATAACAACAACGATCAACAGATCGACCAAGTCACCCGGGAAGGGTTCAACTCCGACTGGCGCATCAAGACGCGGCGTCCGCTGTGGGACCAGAAGTTCAATTTCGCGATCAGCCGCCAGTTCACCAACCAGAACAACGACCGTTTCGGGGTGGTCGGGGCCCTCAACTACTCCAACACCAACAAGAGTTTCCTGGGCATGGAAAACTCCCGCTACGGAGTCTATAACGGCGACTCCGACGACAAGAACTACTCCTACAAATACACCGACAACCAGTACACCAACGACGTGAAACTGGGAGCGATGCTCAACCTGTCGTACGTTCCCGCCCCGAAGGATGCGAACCACAGCAACCGCTATGAATTCCGCAACCTGTTCAACCAGCTGGGCCGCAACCGCTACACCGAACGTGAAGGGTACCGCAACGTGAGCGGTTACTACGAACAGCAGCAGGAAGAGTATCTGTATACGTCCCGAGGCGCCTACACCGGACAGTTTGCCGGCGACCACATCATGGGAGACACGCGCCTGGACTGGAACGTGGC
Source organism: Alistipes sp. (assembly GCA_019422485.1). Classification (GTDB taxonomy): domain Bacteria; phylum Bacteroidota; class Bacteroidia; order Bacteroidales; family Rikenellaceae; genus Alistipes_A. Next base: position 89,663 of record JAHZDG010000004.1, read on the forward strand.
CTACTCCTATGCCAACAAGCGCCAACCCGACCGCCGTATCGTAGAACGCCAAAAAGACCCCAGCAACGGCATCGACAACTACCAGATCGACCAGTCGTTCATCACGCGGGACTTCATCGACCTGGACGAACACATCGTATCGGGGGGCGCCAACCTGACCCAACCGCTCAACCGCAAGGCGGAACGTCCCATCAAGCTGAAAGCCGGGCTGTATGCCGAGTATAAGACCCGCGAATACCGCACCCGCAATTTCGAATACAAATGGGACATCGACGCTGATCTGCCGGCCGGATTCGCCGAACGACCCACCGAAGAGATCATGGTTCCCGAGAACCTGGGCATCGACAAGATCCACGTCAACGACCGCACCGAAAACTCGGACGACTATTCGGCCAACAACCACCTCGAAGCGGCCTATGCCGGATTCGACATTCCGCTGAACGCCTTCAATGTGTACGTGGGGGCCCGTCTGGAAAGCTTCAACACTTCGGTCACCTCTTACGGCAACGTCTTCAACAAGGTGCGTGACTACAACTACCTCAACCTGTTGCCCTCGCTGAACGCCACCTACAACCTGCGTCCCGACATGCTACTGCGTCTGGCTTACGGGATGTCGGTCAACCGCCCCGAATTCCGCGAGCTGTCGCCTTCGACCTATGAAGACTTCGACATGTTCAGTCTGGTGATGGGGAATCCCGACCTGAAACAGGCCAAGATTCAGAACATCGACCTGCGTTACGAATGGTATCCCGCCAACGGCGAAGTAGTCTCCTTCGGGGCCTTCTACAAATACTTCAAAGACCCCATCGAATGGACCTATACCGATGCCGGCGGCTCTTATATCTACTCTTTCCAGAATGCCTTGTCGGCCGACCTGTACGGTCTGGAAATGGAGGTCAAGAAGGATCTCGCCTTCATGGGCATGCGCAACTTCATGCTCTCGTTCAACGCCGCCTGGATGAAAAGCAAGGTCTACTTCCCCAAAGACGGCATCGAACACGACCGTCCCATGCAGGGCCAGTCGCCCTACCTGATCAACGGGGGGCTGTTCTACCAGAACGACAAGATCGGATTCTCGGCCGGCCTGCTCTACAACCGCATCGGGAAACGCATCGTAGGGATCGGTCGTAGCGTAGACTCTCAGGGCAATACTTCCAACAACACCATCCCCGACATTTATGAACTGCCGCGCAACGCCGTGGATTTGACCTTCACCCAACGCATTTCGAAAGTGTTCGAGGTCAAACTGGCCCTCCGCGATCTGCTGGCCGAACCCATCGAGTTCAAACAGTTCCCGACCTTCATCGACCAGCAGGGCCAGACCCAATACCGCGAGCAGGTCACCAAGAGTTATAACCCGGGCCGTTCCTTCTCCCTGTCCGTAACGGCCACCTTCTAACCCACCTGTCAGAAAACACTGTGATAAGATAAAAAAAGATGTTAAACCAATTGATGGAACGTATGAAAACGAAAAAACACTTGAGCTGGATGTTCCTGGCCGCATTGGCCCTGACGCTCGGCAGCTGCGACAAAAACAATGGCAACCCTGATCCGGATCCGGACCCCGATACCCCTCCCTCCACCGAATATTATACCACCCTGGGGACGCAAGAGAGCGAAGTAGTTCCCGGCACCTATGAACTAGGGAACGGCGAACAGGAATATCCCTTCAAAGGCGATGTAACGCTGGACGCCTCGAAAAAATACCTGCTTCGGGGTTGGGTTTACATCACCGAAGGTTCGTCGATCACCATTCCGGCCGGCACGGTCATTCTGGGTGAAAAAGACACCAAAGCAGCTCTGATCGTAGAACGCGGCGGGAAAATCCACGCTACCGGTACGGCCGACAAACCGATCGTCTTCACCTCGGCACAGGAACCCGGGAAACGTCGTCCGGGCGACTGGGGCGGTCTGATCCTCTGCGGTAAAGCCCGCAACAACCTCACCGAAATGCAGATCGAAGGCGGTCCGCGCACCAAACACGGGGGTACGGACGACACCGACAACTCGGGTGAAATTCAGTATGTCCGCATCGAATTTGCCGGTTATCCCTTCAAAACCGACCAGGAAATCAACGGGGTTACCTTCGGTTCGATCGGTTCGGGCACCAAGGTTGACCACCTGCAGGTTTCTTACAGCAACGACGACTCCTACGAATGGTTCGGCGGTACGGTTGATTGCAAATACCTGGTAGCTTACCACGGTTGGGACGACGACTTCGATACCGACAACGGTTTCTCGGGTAAAGTACAGTATGCCTTGGGGGTACGTCATCCCAAAATCGCCGACCAATCGGTTTCCAACGGTTTCGAATCGGACAACAACGCCGATGCCAAGACCGTAGACCCGTTCACCACCGCCCGTTTCTGCAACGTTACGCTGGTCGGCCCGATGGGACAGGATCCTGACTTCTTCAACATCTCCTTCGACGCCAACAAACCCGACGATGCCAGTTACATCAACGGTGGCGGTCTTTTCCCCAACAACGGTTCTCGCCTGGGACAATATCAGGCCGGCGTTCAGATTCGCCGCAACTCACGCCTGACCTTCCAGAACTCGGTCATCATGGGCTACCCGGTCGGTGCCATCATCGAAAACGACAAACTTCAGGGTACTCAGGAAAACGCTGAAGCAACGGGCAACACGTTCCGCAATGTCTTCTTCGCCGGTTACACCAACAACGCAGCCGATGCCAAGTACGACAACAAAACCGTGGGTGCCGCTCCGATTCTGGCTTCCGACGCCAACAAGAAATGGCAGGACACCTACTGCAACGACGGCAAAACGCTCACCGAAGGCACCGTATCCTTCACCCACAGCTACGTTCTGCTGGCTGCCCGCAACAACCGTCTGGTATCTGCAATCGACGATCTGAAACTCGCTCAACCGAACAGCCTGATGGCCGGAGCCAACTACGGTCCGCAGGCCGGCAGCCCGCTGCTCAACATTCCGGCCGCCGAAGGTTTCGACAATTCGGCTTTTGCCGGGGCATTCAAGAGCGATGCCGACGCCGACAACTGGATGTTGGGCTGGACCAACTTCGATCCTCAGAACACCGTCTACTAATCCACTCCACGGACCGAACTTTCGGTCTTTCATAAACCTTGCACAAAAGGCCGGACTTTTTCAAGTCCGGCCTTTTATTTCTTACAGGATGCGATTCTCCGTTGATCGAACCGCTATGGATTTGGAACATCTCCGGCCGGGTGACGACGCCGCCACTCCGTTTCGAGATAACCCAGCACCACGCCCGAGACTATGCCCACGATCAGCGCACAAGGCATGATCCACAGCACCGAGATGCCGAAAATCTCGAAAAAGGCGATCAAAATAGCGGTCAACAGGGAGAGCAATCCGGCCGCCACCGTTCCCCGATTGGTGGCGAACGGCACGAACAGAGCCAGGAAAAAGAGGACGAACAGCGGAGCCACCACCAGATTGACCACCTTGATGACCACATCCAGCAAATTCCCGCTCACGAAAGAAATCAGGTAGCAGCAACAAGCGACCCCCGCCCCCAACAGGGCCGAAATATATTTGACCTTCTTCAATTCGTCCCCCTCCGGAGCATCCGGCCGCCGGGGTTTCAAAATATCCTGCTGGATAACCACCGCCGAAGAGTTCAACCCCGACGATACACTCGACATGGCCGCCGCCATAATAGCCGCCGCGATCAACCCCGAGATCCCGGTCGGGAGTCCGATCAGGATGAAACGCGGGAAGAGGGTATCGGCATCATCAAAAATCGTGGTTCCGGGCAACAGTTTATCGGGGAAATAGGTAAAATAGGCCATCACCATCAGTCCCACCACCGCCAGCAACAGCTGAATAGCACATGAGGTCGCGATCGAAATACCATACGAGCGGACCGCCGAACGCACGTCTTTGGTCGAGAGGTAGCGTTGAATGGCCATCTGATCGGAACTGGCCGTACAGACTTGCCACACCAGTGTCATGATAAAAATATTTCCGATGGTCATACGATCCGTCGCATCGATGGCCCAACGGATCGGCTCCCAGTGAGCATACAGGTCGGGATTGCTCAACGGCTGCAGGCCTCCGATCTGCCAGGCAATCACCCCGATGGTAAGCAGAACCCCGGCAAACATCACCACACTCTGCACCACATCGGTCATCACCACGGCTTTCAACCCACCCATCGTGGTATAGACGACCGTAATCCCAGCCAACACCAGGCTGATCGGGGTAATCCACGAGGAATCGAGGCCAAAAATCGGGATCAACGCCGTATCCACCGTAGCATAAATGATCGTAGACATCCACAAGAAACGCAGGGACAGGAAAAAGATCGTAGCCAGCAGACGGCTGCCTTTTCCGAGACGGATTTCCAGAATTTCATAGGCGCTGGTCACTTTCATGGCCATAAACCGCGGGATAAAAAAACGGCTGACGATCAGATAAGCGACCGGGAAGGCCGTCAATCCGATAAACACCACCGGTCCGTATTTAATCATTTCCCCGGGATAGGCCAGGTAGCTGAGGGTACTGAGCAGGGTAGCGAAGAGCGAAATCCCGATCATCACCGAATTCATCGAACGGCCTCCCAGGGCATAATCACTGGCCGTTCGTGTCTTTTTGGCCGACGCATAGCCGATCAGCAGCAGGGCGAGCAGAAAGAGAACGATCACCGCCCAGTCGATTATCGTAAAACCGGTCATAGGAAAGGGTAGGTTAGTATTGTTTTGGACAAGTTACCCAAAATCTTCCGGTTGTGCAAATTCTCCCTCTCCGCGGAGATCCTCCTCTTCATAACCCTACAGATCAAAAAAATCCCGTCTCCGAAACGGAAACGGGACTTATTATACGGCAGGGAACGACTATAACCAGTCGAATTGTTTCAATTCTTTTTCCAAGGTTTTCATTTCGTCCGAGGTAAGGCTCTGCAGTGGCAGGCGAACCGGCCCGCAATCGATCCCCATGATGTTCAGCATGGCTTTGATGCTGACCACCGAATTGACATACTTAATCATCAGCTTGATAAACTTCACCGCTTCGGCCTGCAAAGCGACAGCTTGATTCAGGTCCCCCTGTTCGAAAGCGGCGATCAGGCGGTTATACAGAGGAGAAGAGAGGTTGTAAGAGGTTCCGATCCCTCCCGTAGCCCCCAACACCAGGCCGGTCAGCAGCGTTTCGTCATGTCCATGCAGGATGTCATAGCTCCGGTTTTTGAAATCAATGCACTCCTGCATCTCCATGGAGTTGTACGAGGTATATTTGATCCCGGTCAGGGTCGGAATCTCCCGATCGGCCAGGGTCAGAAAATCGAGCATATTCACACATACTCCCGAGGTTCCGGGGATATGATAATAGTAGTAAGGCGTTTCCGGAGCTTTTTCGGCAATCACTTTATTGAATGCCACCAATTCTTCAGCCCGTTTGGGTTGCAGGAAACAGGGCCCCATGGCCGATATGGCATGGGCACCGATTCGCTGCGCATGTTCGGCCAGATCGGCGGCTATTTTATAGCTGGTACTGCCCACATGCACCAAAATTTTCAAGCGATCGGCATACGGCATCCAGGCTTCCGCCTCTTTTTTCCGTTCTTCACTGTCCAGCAACAGACTTTCGCCCGTCGTTCCACACAGGAATACCCCTTGCACCCCCCGCTGAATCAGAAACTTGGCATATGCGTCAATGGCCGACAAATTAATCTCCCCGTAACGATCCATAGGAGTCACGGTCGGAGCAATCAAACCTTTAATTTTTTTCTTTTCCATGATCATGTTACTGCATTGCAGGACTGAGCCTTTCTAAAAGTAAAGGTAAAGAATTTTCCTGAAACAGAGTCTTTTTCCCGCATTTTTCAGCCCAATCACTTTCTCAACACCTCCTTTATATGGCATTCTATCCTAATGACCGACTTTCCCCCGCAATCAGATCCGTCTTTTGCTTTTTATTTATTTTTCAGTCTACCTATCTTTTCTTCAAAAATCCCGGGGCCATACCCCATCCACTTTTGCACAATCACCCCTTGAGGATCGATCACAAAAAAGGCAGGGAAACCACGAACCTGATAGGGGATGGTGACATGCCCGTTATCCGCATTCTCTGCGCTCCACAGGCTCGTCCAGCAGAGACTATCCCTTCGCAACGATTTCTGCCAAATATCACGGGCAGGATCTACCCAAAAGCTGACGATCCGCAACGAATCGCTGTAGGCGTCCACCATGGGAAACATCTCTTTCTCTGCCATTCGACAAACCCCACAACCCGTTGCCGTAAAATCCAACAACACATATTTCCCTTCCTTTCCCACAAAATCCGATAGCCGAACCCGGTTCCCGTTCTGATCCTCTGCTTCGAAATCAAAGAACAAGTCACCCACTGCAATACTTTCACTTTCCAGATAAGTTCGAATCGGTTTTGCCCAGGAACTGGCCTGCAATTCGGGAGACATCCGATCGAACAACATTCTAACCGTGTCTTTCGGATAATCATACATCTTATACTGTAAATAAATCAAACTGGGGTAGGTATCCGTCCGTTTGAAAATGAAATCTCTCTCCAGCGAATCAATCGTTTGTTGGAGCCCATGCATCTGGTTCTCCAAGGCTTTACCCTTTTCCCCGGTCCTTTCTTCGGGCGAAAGTTGGCGATACAAAATGAGGGCCACAGAGTCTTTCTGCCGGTCATATTTGGCCGTCAGGCGGTCCAATTCCTCCCATTGTTCATTATATCGCGAGCCTGACACCAGGACGTCATCCGGAAAATCCGAAATATCCCCTTGCACTTTCACTCGCTCGTTACCCATCAATATCGATACAGTTTTCATTTGGTCTCCCACTTTCGCAGTTAACCATATGCTTCGTGGCTCATCGGGCAATACACCTTTCATCTGGAATTGTTCCCCCACGACCCAGGCACTATCCTTATATTCAGGTACCGCACTACTCGTCAAATAGAATAATGTGCTGTCCGGGAAACCGGTCACTTCTCCTTGAATCACATAACCGTTCGGAGCGCCGCAAGCCAACAATCCCAGAGCCAGTAGAGACCCTATCCATCCTTGTGTCTTCATAACAAAACCCTGTGATTTGCATTCATATCCTCATTCCTGCCACTATTTGCTCGGGTCATTTTTCAGTCTGCCGATCTTTTCTTCAAAAATTCCGGCGCGATAGCCATTCCATTTCTGCACAATTACCCCTTGCGGGTCGATCACAAAGAAGGTCGGGAAACTACGAACCTGATAGGGGATAGAAATAGCTCTTCGTTCCCTTTCCTGATCACTCCACAGACTGGGCCAACAGATACTGTCTTCCACCAGCACCTCCTGTCTTGTTTCCGGACGACGATCCATCAAAACACTCACAATACTCAGGGAATCACTATAGGTCTTGACCATTTCACGCATCTCTGTGGCGGCCGAACGACAATAATAACAACCCGTCGCCGAAAAATTCAACAACACATATTTTCCATCCTTCCCCACCAGATCCGACAACCGAATCCGATTCCCATTCTGATCCTCGGCCTCGAAATCCAAGAACGGATCACCTATAGAGATATACTGGCTTTCAATATAAGTCCGCACCGGTTTCGCATACGAACTAGTCTGCAACTCCTCGGACATCTGATCGAACAGCATCTGAACCGTATCTTTTGAATACCCCGACATCTTATACTGCAGATGCATCAAACTGGGATAGGTATCCGGATGCGTAAACAGATATGCCGTCTGGGCGGAATCGATTTTCTGATCGAGCACAGCGAACTGATCCCTGATTTTTTTTATTTCTTCTCCATTTTGCGTTGTTTTCAGCAACGTCACGTAGAGAGTCTGCAGCGAATCACGTTGTAACTGATACAACAAGGTCTGTTGCGCAAATTCTTCCCATTGTCCATGATACTTTGAACCAGAGACTTTCATCCGTGAAGGAAATTCGGCAAGATCGCCATGAATGCTAACCTGTTCATTACCTATGAGCAAGGGCATCACCTTCATTTGCGACTCCACGGCGGCCATCAGATAAACCAGCATGGGTTCTTCAGAAGAGGGTCCTTCCAATTGGAAGTGTCCCCCGACCACCCAGGCAGTATCGACAAAACGATCTTCATTGTTGTTGGTCAGATATATCTCGGTGCTATCCGGGAAACCGGTCACTTCCCCTTGAATCACATAACTTTTCGGTCCGCCGCAAGCGAACAACCCCAGAGCCAGCAGGCTTCCAATCCATCCTTGTGTTCTCATAACGAATCCTTTTATTTACATGAAAATACCCTTCTTTCAACTATTGTTTCGGCTGGTTTTTCAGCCGGCCGATCTGTTCTTCAAAAATTCCAGTGCGATACCCGCTCCATTTTTGGACAATCACGCCTTGCGGATCGATCACAAAAAAGGTCGGGAAACCACGGAGCTGATAGGGGATCATCACCTCTCCAGGATCCGCCAACCCGGGACTCCAAAGATTTGTCCAATAAAGACTGTCCTTTTGCGGCGATTTCAGCCAAGTGGCACGAGAACTTCCCAACCAGAAGCTGACGATCCGCAACGAATCACTGTAAGCCTCAACCATGGGAAGCATCTCTTTCTCGGCCATACGACAAGGCATACACCCCATGAGCGTAAAATCCAGCAACAGATATTTCCCCTCTTTGCCGACAAAGTCCGATAAACGAACCGGGTTCCCGTTCTGATCCTCCGCCTCGAAATCCCCAAACGGATCTCCTATGGAAAGGAGTTTACTGTCCAGATAGGTTCGGATAAATTTAGCCAATGAACTGGACTGCAATTTGGGCGATACCCGATCGAACAACATTCTGACCGTATCTTGCGAATAATCGAGCACATGATTCTGCAAATAAATCAAACTGGGATAAGAGTCCGGATGCATAAACAGATATGCTCTCTGCGTTGAGTCTATCTTTCTCTCCAACAGAGTGAACTGTTCCCGAATTTTTTGTATGTCCTCCCCTTTCGGATCGGTTCGCTGCAAGATCACATAATGATCTATCAGAGAGTCGCGTTGTAATTCATAAGGAAGCGTCTGTCGGGCATATTCTTCCCACTGTTGATGATATTTCGACCCGGAAACGTTCATCCGCAAAGGAAATTCCGAAAGATCCCCCTTGATTTCGACCTGCTCGTTCCCCATGAGTAGCGACATCATTTTCATTTGCTGATTCACCTTCGTTCTCAGATAAACATAAGCCGGTTCTTCCGGGAAAGTTCCTTCCATACGGAACCGTCCTTCCACTACCTTTATCGTATCGAAACCGTGTTCAGAATAAGAATGGGTGAAATATATTTCTGTACTGTCCGGGAAACCGGTTATCTCCCCCTGAATAACATAACCTTTCGGCCCGCCGCAAGCCAGCAGCCCCA
>JAHZDG010000040.1:0-10413 GCA_019422485.1 Alistipes sp.
TCGCACCGATCAGCGATGACCAGGCGATTGTGTCGGACTTGAATCGTCAGTTGGTTCGGATTGATGTCAATACTTATAAGGTGTTGGAGTATATTGATATTTCTTCGATCGGAGCCGGTCCGCTGGAAAAAATGATCCGCATTGGGAATAAGGTTTTCTGTGCCGGGAACAATGTGGTTGTTGTCTTCGATGTGGACAATGTAACGGCCGGAGGCGCCCGCACAATCGCCTTGGGCGAAAATATCGTGAAGACGGCCAAACCGATTCTCGATAAAAACGGTAAACTCTGGATGATGACTTATCAGGGAAGAGATTACAGTCCTACCCAGTTGACCCTGCATTGCATCAATCCGGATACCGAAATGGTGGAACGGACGGTGGCTCCTCAGGCTGCCGAAGCTTCGGCTGACAATATCGGCAAGATGGCCGGTTTCCCGGGTTATAACCGCATGGATACGGATCGGAGCCGCAGCAAGATCTACGTTCCTTTCAATCAGATGATTGCTTACAGTGAATGGAGCGGTGCGACGACCAATCTGGCCATCTATACCCTGGATGTAGATAAGGATGCGTTCGAAACCGAACCGTTCCGTCAGCTGCCGGGACTGGGCATGATGTACGGTATGGGTATCGATCCCGACGGACAGAGTGTATATATGTGCGATTGCATGGACTACTCGCGTCAGCGCGGCTGGTTGCAGGAATACCGTGCCGACGGCCAAAGAATCTCCTATAAGGTAGGGATCTATCCTCGCATGGTACATTTTACCGAATATGATAATTAATCGCTTCGTATAAGAACCGATATTTCTAAAGCAGGAGGAAGGTGACTTCCTCTTGCTTTCAACGTTTTAAGATGGTACGCTGGATTCTGTTATTTTTAGCTTCGATGATCATGGTTCCGGTCGGCGCCCAGACCGGATCGGAAAACTTGAAAGAGATCGACATTGACACGGTCTCGGTGACCGCTCATCGCAAAGTACGTTCGGAGGTGAGTGTCGGAACCCGAGTCAGTGAGATCGGCGTACAGGTCTTGCAGGGAAATCAGACCCGTTCCCTGAGCGAGTTGCTCTCCAACAACTCGATGGTCTATATCAAAAGTATGGGTCAGGGGGCTCAGGCCACCTCGTCGTTTCGGGGGGCCGGATCGAGCCATACCCAGGTGAACTGGAATGGAATTACGATCAATCCCAACATGTCCAGCAGTTTCGACTTCTCGCAGATACCCGTCTTTTTTGCCGACAATGTGACGCTGTATCACGGGAACAGCCACCTCAAAAATGGAACCGGGGCTTTGGGCGGGAGCATCAACATCGACAATACCCCGGATTGGGACGATACGACCCGACTGCGGGCCTTTGCGGAGTATGGCTCTTATGATACCTACACCGGAGCGGCTTCGGCGCGTTTTGTGAATGAGAAGTCGCTCTACCAGACGCGGGTGTATTATCAGCAATCCGATAACGACTATCGCTATCTGAATAAGGTGTTTACGCAAGAGCCTTTTTATGAACGGCGACAGGAAGCCCAGTATAAGCAGGCCGGGCTGATGCAGGAGGCCTATTTCAAGGTGGGGCGTTACGGGACCATCTCCAATAATCTGTGGTTGCAGTACGGCAATCGCCGGTTGCCGCAACCGATCATTGTCAATGTGACCCAGCACGAAAAACAGCGGACACTCGGTCTCAAATACCTGTTCGATTACACCTATCAGCGGGATCGTCATAAAGTGTCGGCCAAAGCGGCCTATGTGCTCGATCTGCTCGATTATGACAAGTGGTTCGACAGCGAGTTCTTTACCTCGCATGACAAAAGTTTCAACCGTTCGCAGTCCTTTCACGTGATCGGGGACTATACCTACCAGCCCTCGAATCGCTGGGAAGTGAACGCATCAATGAAATATTCGTACGACAAGGTGGACGCCAACAGCTATTCCGAGGCTTCTATGGGTCGGAATGTGGCGGTCCTGCAGGGGAACGTTCGCTGGAAAACGACCGATTGGCTGTCGCTCAGCGGACAGGTGATGGGCGAAATGAACGATTCGAAATTCGCACCGACCTTTTCGGTAGGGGCCTCGACTCAGATCGCTTCCAAACTGTCGGCCAAGGCCAATGTAGCCTATAATTATAAGTTCCCCAGCATGAACGACCTCTATTGGCAGCCTGGGGGAAATCCCGATCTGAAGCCGGAACATGGGTTTTCATACGATCTGACCTTCTCGTATACGCCCCGTTTGGCCGAAGGCCTTTATCTGAAAGCCGAGGCGACCTATTACCTGATGAATATCGATGACTGGATCATGTGGCTGCCGACGCAAACCTGGTATTGGGAGCCGCGGAATGTCCAGAACGTCTTGTCGCATGGGCTGGAGTTGTCGACCGAAACGACCTGGTTGACGGGAGACTGGTCTTTCAAACTGGGTTTGAGTTATACTTACTCGCCTTCGATCAATCGGCAACGCAATTTCGATGGGGACAATACCTATTACAAACAGCTGCCGTATGTGCCGCTGCATAAGGCAAATGCCCGTTTGCGGGCGGATTTCAAAGGGTGGTTCTTCACCTATCAGGTGCATTATATCGGTGTGCGGTATACGTCGGCCGACGAAACCTACAGCACCAATGCCTATACGATTCATAATGCGGAACTCGGTTACGACATACGGGTTCGGCGACGTTATAAACTGACTCCGAGAATACGGGTGGATAATCTCTTTAATGCGTACTACGAATCGACGCAATATTATCCGATGCCTTTGCGCAGTATTCTGGGAAGTATAACTTTTACATTTTAACAAAAGGGAAAATCTATTCAGGAGAGCCGTAAAGAGCTATGAACAGACCTCATAAATTACATCCCGTCATGTTTGCCGGTACGGGCAGCGATGTCGGCAAAAGTGTGATTGCCGCTGCTTTTTGTCGTATTTTCTTGCAGGACGGGTACCATCCCGCACCGTTCAAGGCGCAGAATATGGCGTTGAATTCCTATGCAACGCCTGAAGGACTGGAGATCGGCCGGGCACAGGCCGTACAGGCCGAAGCGGCCGGCGTGCCATGCCATACCGATATGAATCCGTTGTTGCTGAAGCCCTGTACGGATCGCATGGCTCAGGTGGTGCTGAACGGCAAACCTGCCGGCAATAAAAAGGCGTTCGAACTGTTCCAACCCGGGGAGGGACGGCGTTCGTTGCGTGAGGAGGTCTGCGCGGCTTTCGATCGGCTGGAGGCGCGTTACAATCCGGTGGTGATGGAGGGGGCCGGGAGTATTTCCGAGATCAATCTCCGCGAACTGGATCTGGTGAACATGCCCATGGCGATACATGCCGGTGCCGATGTGATTCTGGTGGCCGATATCGATCGGGGCGGGGTGTTTGCCAGTGTGTACGGTTCGGTGATGCTGCTCAAACCGGAGGAGCGTCGCCATTTGAAGGGAATCCTGATCAATAAGTTCCGGGGGGACATCCGCCTTTTCGAATCGGGGGTGAAACAACTCGAGGAGTTGTGCGGTATTCCGGTGGTGGGTGTGGTGCCTTACTATAAGGAGATCTACATCGAAGAGGAAGACTCGGTGATGTTGCATACGAAACACCTGCAGGCCTCTCAGGGGAAAGTCAATGTGGCGGTGGTGCTGTTGCGTCACCTGTCGAATTTCACCGATTTCAATGTATTGGAGCGGGATCCGCGGGTTCACCTTTTCTATACGAACAACACCGAAGAGATCGCCAAGGCCGATGTGGTGATTTTGCCCGGATCGAAAAGCACTATCAGCGACTTGTATGAGTTGCGACGCAATGGTGTAGCGCAGGCGGTGGTACAGGCTCGGCGCGACGGCAAAACGGTCATCGGTATCTGTGGCGGCTATCAGATGATGGGGCGGGAGATTCATGACCCCGATCGGGTCGAGAGCGATCTGAGTCGTATGCCGGGTTTGGGCTTGTTGCCGATGAGTACGACCTTGACCGGGGAGAAGGTGACACGCCAGGTGCAGTTTACCTGGCGGGATGAATCGGCACCGTGTCAGGGATACGAAATCCATATGGGGGTAACGACTCCGGTAGAGGGTGAAACGCCCGAAGCTCTGACTCGTTTGGCGGACGGTACGCCGGAAGGATGTTATATCGACGAACGTTGTATGGGAACCTATATCCACGGGGTGTTGGATAACGCTACGGTCATGGATGCCGTTCTGAAACCTTATCTGGATAAGGTGCAGCAGCGTTCGACTTTCGATTACCGGGCTTTCAAGGAGGAACAGTACGATAAGTTGGCGGATCATGTTCGTCAGCATGTCGATATGGAATTGATATATCGTATTTTGGATGGAGATCACTCTGTCCCGGAAAAGGAATAGTTATGTTACGGGGACACGGAGACGATGCTTATCGCTATGGAGACCGCATTCGGGTCAATTTCAGCTCGAATGTGTGGTATGGGGCCGATTTGTCGGGCTTGTGGCGCCATTTGTCGGGCTGCCTGGAACGATTGTCGGGTTACCCGGAACCGGATGCCGCTTCGCTGGCCGACCGTTTGGCCCGGCATTGGGACCTTGCCCCCGAAAATGTCTGTGTGACCAATGGGGCGACCGAGGCCTTTTATCTGATTGCTCAGGCGTGGGGCGGACGTCATTCGGTGATTGTCGTCCCCTCGTTCAGCGAATATGAGGACGCTTGTGCGTTGCACGGCCATCGGATGACGTTTGTGGACCTGGATGTCTTGCTCGAGGGAGAGGCTCCTTTGGCTGGCGAGGGCTTGGTCTGGTTGTGTAATCCCAACAATCCGGACGGAAAAACAGTCGATCCCGAACGTTTGTGCCGTTTGATCGAGACTCATCCCGCTCGGACGTTTGTAGTCGATCACTCTTATGCAGCGTTTACGTTGCGGCCGGTGTTGGATGTGCACCGGGCGTGTGCGCTCGACAATGTCATTGTGGTGCATTCGATGACCAAACAATATGCCGTTGCGGGTTTGCGGTTGGGTTACCTGACGGCCTCAGAGGGTCTGATCCGGCGCATTGCGATGCATCGGATGCCGTGGTCGGTCAATGCCCTGGCGGTGGAGGCCGGTCGTTATCTGTTGGATCATGAAGCGGAATTTACCCTGCCGTTAGCCTCTTATCTGGCGGAGGCGGCCCGTTTCCGGCAGGCGGTCGGGTCGATTCCGGGGGTAGAGACCTTACCCAGTGACTGTCACTTTTTTACCGGGGTGCTCGCTCAGGGGAAAAGTGCGGAGTTGAAAGAATATCTGGCCCGGGAACATGGGCTGTTGATTCGGGACGCCTCCAATTTCAGGGGGTATGGCGAGGGCCATTTCCGGTTGGCCACCCAGCGCCCCGAAGAGAATGACCGGTGTGTTCAAGCGATTGCAGAATGGATGAATCGATATTGATAGGCGTATGTCCGTTGGTGGTTGGCTGGGTGGCTGACCGGTGTCTGGGGGATCCCGAACGCTGGCCGCATCCGGTGGTGGCCTTCGGGCATTGGATCGCCTGGGGTGAACGCCGTCTGAATCGGGGTGAACATCGGGTGACCCGAGGTGCCCTTTTTGCCCTGCTCAGTATTTTGGGCGTGGGGGTGTTGACCGCAGGAATTTTGTATGGATTGGTGCGTTGGAATCCGTGGGTAGCTGCGGCCGTATCGGCGGTAGGAGTGTTTTACTGCCTGTCGGGGCGGACACTGGCGCGGGAAGTGCAGTCGGTCTTCGAGGCCCTGGAACAGGGGACCGAAGCAGGGCGGCGTCGTCTGAGTCGCATTGTGGGACGGGATACGTCGGCGCTGAACGACCAGCAGATCCGGACCGCCGCCTTGGAAACGTTGGCTGAAAACCTCAGCGATGGGGTGATTGCTCCGTTGTTTTGGTTTTTGTGTCTGGGGTTGCCGGGCATGTTCGCCTACAAAATGGTAAATACCCTCGATTCGATGATCGGTTACAAGACGGAACGTTATGGTCGTTTTGGGCGATGGGCCGCTCATATCGACGATGTAGCCAATTATGTGCCGGCTCGTTTGACCGCCGCTCTGATGATCTTGTGTGCCGGTCGGCCGGGCTTGTGGCGGTTTGTGAAAAAGTATGGACGTTGCCATGCCAGCCCCAATTCGGGCTATCCTGAATCTGCTATGGCCGGTTTGCTCGATTGTCGTTTCGGAGGTCCGAATTTCTATTTCGGACAGCGGGTCGACAAACCTTATATCGGTCATCACGAAAAGACGTTGGGTCTGGCGGATCTGCGGATCGCACTGCGGGTTTGCCTGCGCAGCGAGGTTTTGTTTTTGGGAATATGTGTGTTAATTTTGGCTCTATTATGAATAATATAAAAGCGCTTTTCCTGCTTGGAGTCGTTTGGGGTTGGATGGCTTGCGGCGGAGCCGGCTCCCGATCGGAGCAAACGCTCAACTATGCATCCGATTCGCTGACCTATGCCCGGGGATTCCGCATCGAACGTGCGGAGGACTATACGCTGGTGAGCGTACGGAACCCGTGGGATACGACCCGCACGTTGCATCGGTATGTGTTGGTGCCGTCCGACCGTCCGCTGCCGGAGGAATTGCCGGAAGGAACGTTGTTGCGGACCCCGTTACAGCGAGTGGTGGCTTTTTCATCGGCTCATTGCGGCATGCTGGACTTTTTGCAGGCCGATCAGACGCTGGTGGGCGTGTGTGAATCGCGTTATGTGAATATCCCGCATCTGCAGCAGCGCCTCCAACAGGGCGAGATCGTCGATGTGGGCGATGCGAATGCTCCTAACATCGAACGGATCATCGAACTGGCTCCCGAAGCCTTGATCACGACGCCGTTGGAGGGGATCAGTTATGGTCGGGTGGAAAAGATCGGCATTCCTCTTTTGGAAACGACCGATTATATGGAGTTGACGCCGCTGGGCCGGGCGGAATGGATCCGTTTCTACGGCTTGATCTTCGGTCGGGAAGCGTTGGCCGACTCGCTGTTCGCAGCGACGGCAAAAGCCTATCATGAGCTGAAAGCGAAAGTTTCCGAAGTGAACGATCGCCCGAAACTGCTGCCGGAGCATAAGATCGGTTCGGCCTGGTATATCCCGGGAGGGAAAAGCTATATCGCCAATTTGTATCGGGATGCCGGGGCGGATTATCCGTGGTCGGACAATGAGCTTTCGGGGTCGATTCCCATGTCGTTCGAACATGTGCTCGAACGGGCGGCCGATGCCGATGTATGGGTTTTCAAGTATAACCGTCAGCAGGATATGACCTATGCCGATCTGGAAGAAGAGTATGGCGGTTATGTGCGTTTTGCCCCGTTCCGCAACCGGAAGGTCTACGCCTGCAACACCCATACTACGCCCTATTACGAGGATATTCCGATTCATCCCGATTATGTGTTGGCGGATATGGTGTGGGTGCTTCATCCCGAACTGATGCCGGATTATACGCCACGCTATTTTCATAAAATGCAAGAATAAATCCATTGGCCGATGAAACCTGTTCGTCCCGATACCTATCGCAGATTGATCGTTTTGACCGGAGTGAGCATCGTACTGCTCTTTCTGGCCAATCTGTTTTGGGGTTCGGTCTCGATTCCTTTTGCCGAGGTATGCCGGATTCTGACCGGAGGCGAACCCGAAAAGGCAACCTGGGGGTATATCGTACTGCAGGCACGTCTGCCGCAGGCGGTGACCGCACTGTTTACGGGGGCTGCGCTGGCGGTGGCCGGTCTGATGCTTCAAACCGTTTTCAATAACCCGTTGGCCGGGCCCTCGATCCTGGGGATCAATACCGGGGCCAGTCTCGGGGTGGCGGTCGTGATGTTGTTTCTGGGTGGAACCATTGGCGGTTCGATGGTCGGTTTCTCGATCTCGGGTTACCTCTCCATTATTCTGGGCGCGTTTTTGGGTGCTTCGGTGGTTCTGGGGATCATTATCTTCTTCTCGACTCTGGTGAAAAGCAATGTTATGTTGCTGATCATCGGATTGATGGTCGGTTATTTGGCCTCTTCGGTGATCTCCTTGCTGACCTTCTTCTCCTCTTCGGAAGGAGTGTTTTCCTATGTGGTCTGGGGGTTGGGAGACTTTTCGGGGGTGGCGTTGAGTCAGCTGCCGTTTTACTGCGTGGTGCTGAGCATCGGTCTGTTGATTGCCCTGTTGTTGATCAAACCGATGAATGCCCTGCTGCTGGGAGAACGCTATGCCCGTAACCTGGGGGTGCGGGTCGGACGCGTGCGGGTGTGGATGTTTGTCAGCACCGGAATCCTTACGGCAACGACCACGGCGTTTTGCGGGCCGGTTTCGTTTATCGGTCTGGCGGTGCCGCATATGGCCCGTCTGATGATCGGCTCGTCCAACCATACGGGGTTGTTACCGGCCACTTTATTGGTGGGCGGTGCGGTGTCGCTGCTGTGCAACCTCATCAGTACGTTGCCCGGTACGGCCAGCGTCATTCCGTTGAATGCCATTATGCCGGTGCTGGGAGCTCCGGTGATTATTTATGTGATTGTGAACCAGAAGAAAATACAATACTTTAACTGATGGAAGCCGTCCTGGAAGCCCATAAACTGACGATCGGTTACCGTCAGAACCGTCATCGCGAGAAGTGCGTGCAACGAGAGTTGGAGTTCTCGTTGGAGGCGGGGTCGCTCGTATGTCTGCTGGGACCCAACGGGGCGGGAAAGTCGACCCTGTTGCGGACACTCAGCGGGATGCAGCCGGCTTTGGCTGGGGAACTGCGGATACAGGGGCGGCCGTTGTCGAGCTATTCCGAACGCGAACGCTCGCGGTTGATCGGACTGGTATTGACGGACAAGATTTTTGCCGGGGGATTGCGGGTGCGTGAATTGGTGGCTTTGGGCCGGCACCCGTACGTAGGGTTTTTCGGTCGGCTGAGCCAGGAAGATGAACAGATCGTGGAAGAGTCGATCCGGCAAACCGGCATCGAAGCCAAAGCCGACAGCTATATGGCGGAACTTTCGGACGGAGAACGTCAGAAGGTGATGATCGCCAAAGCCTTGGCTCAGCAATGTCCGCTGATCCTGCTCGATGAACCGACGGCTTATCTGGACGTGACCAGTCGCATCGAAATCATGCATTTGCTCCATCGGCTGGCCCGCCAGGGGAAGAGCATTCTGTTATCGACGCACGATATCGAGCAGGCGTTGCTGTTGTCTGACCAACTTTGGTTGTTGTCCCGGTCGTTGGGCATGCTCTGCGGGGTGACGGAAGATTTGGTGGCTCGGGGAGAGATGAGCCGCTTTTTCGGACGGAACGGCATCGAATTCGATGTGCGTGACGGGGCCTTCCGGCTGGAAGACGAAACCCTGCGGCCGATGGTTGTGGAATGCCCGGCGGAATGGATGCGTTGGGTGCAGAATGCCTTGATGCGCAGTGGTTTTAAGGCGGTTGCCTCGGAGGCCGGACAGCCTGTCGAAAGGTTATTGAGGGTCGTTTCTCCGACTGACATGGAGTTGGACTGTGCCGGGAAACGGGTGGCGGTCGGCTCTTTTGCGGAATTGATCGATCAATTAAAGAAATACGCTCATGCATAGCATTACGCTTATCACGGGAGGGCAGCGTTCGGGCAAAAGCCGATATGCCCAGCAGTTGGCTCTGGAAAGAGCTGAAAATCCGATCTATCTGGCAACCTCACGGGTGTGGGATGAAGAGCATCGGGACCGGATTCGGCGCCATCAGGCCGATCGGGGACCTCGCTGGACGACGGTCGAGGAGGAAAAAGCGCTCTCTCAACACGATTTTACGGGACGGACGGTGGTGGTAGACTGTCTGACGCTGTGGTGTACCAATTTCTTTTTCGATCTGGATTCGAAGGTCGACGAAGCGTTGGAAGAGATCAAAGCCGAGTTCGACCGTCTGGTCACCCAACAGGCCGATTTTATTTTTGTAACCAACGAAGTGGGCATGGGCGGCACGTCCGAAAACCCGTTGCAACGCCGATTCAACGATCTGCAGGGTTGGATGAATCAATACGTGGCTTCGCGGGCTGACCATGTTGTATTGATGGTGGCGGGGATTCCGCTGTCGGTAAAGTGATTCAATTGAAGACCGTTTGAGCGGCCTAACCCATACGAACATAAATTATGAAAAAGACTTTTCACATTTCGAAACCCGATGAGGCGATACTGCCTGCTTTGCAAAGTAAAATAGATAACCTGACCAAACCGAAAGGTTCGTTGGGGGTATTGGAACGGTTGGCCAAACAGATCGGCTGGATTCAGCAGACGCTGGAACCCACGCTCAATAAACCTTTTAATGTGGTCTATGCGGCGGATCACGGGATTGCCGACGAAGGGGTGAGCTTCTCGCCCAAGGAAGTGACCTGCCAGATGATCTCCAACTTCCTGAACGGAGGGGCCGGGGTGAATTTCCTGGCTCGTCAGCATGGTTTTGGCTTGAAGGTGGTCGACGGAGGGGTCGATTTCGATTTTCCGCCCATTGAAG
>JAHZDG010000040.1:10423-17960 GCA_019422485.1 Alistipes sp.
GATCCGTAAAGGAACGCGTAACTACCTGTACGAAGCGGCTATGACCGAAGAAGAAGCCGAACTGGCCCTGGAACGGGGAGCCGGAATTGTGGACGATTGTCGGGCCGAAGGCTGCAATATCATCAGTTTCGGGGAGATGGGGATCGCCAATACCTCTTCTTCGTCGATGTGGATGCACTTTCTGACGGGGATTCCCTTGGAAGCTTGCACGGGAGCCGGCAGTGGACTGGATCGGGCCGGGATACGTCGCAAATATGAAATTCTGCAACGGGCAGCTGACAATTATAAGGGTGATCGTTCGACCTATGATATTATGCGCTATTTCGGTGGATACGAAATGGTGATGGCCGTGGGCGGCATGTTGCGGGCGGCCGAATTGGGTATGGTGATCCTGATCGACGGTTTTATCATGACTAACTGCCTGCTGGTGGCTTCCAAACTCTATCCTGATGTAATGCATTATGCGATCTTCGGGCATCAGGGTGACGAAGCGGGACATAAATTGGTGCTCGATTACTTGGGGGCTCAGCCGATTCTACACCTTGACCTGCGTCTGGGGGAAGGCACGGGTGCCATTTGCGCTTATCCGATTGTGGAATCGGCCGTGCGGATGATCCGCGAAATGAGCTCGTTCCACGATGCTCGTGTGACCAAATATTTTTAGTGAAGAGCCCGAAGGAAAGAGGGCGTGTCGGGAATTCAACGTTCGTCCTCCATCCTGTTTATGATAGGGCCCCGAAAATAGGGAGAGGAAGGATCTCGGATCGTTCCTCTTCATTATATGGAGAAATGAGGTCACGATGTTTTGGGGAAGTTGTGAGTGTGGCTTCTCCGATGAAAGGGCAGACCTTTTCTCCGGATATTTTCAGAAGTTTTCGGGGCGAAGCGTGGAATTTTGTGTAAGAAAATGCGGGATCGGGTACGATGCACTCGTTGGCGTTGTGTTTCGGTAAAGGGTCCGTCCCGCTTAAAATCAGAAAACGATGAATGTAGCGGCTGCTTTTATCTTTTTTACTCGGTTGCCTTTGTGGCGATGGCTGCATCCTGCCCCGGAGGCCTATAAACATGTGGTGGTCTATTGGCCTGTGGTGGGTTGGCTGACGGCGGGTGTGAGTGCCGGGGTCTTGTATCTGGCCAGTCTGGTGATGCCGGCCATGTTGGCCGTATGGGCGGCTGTCGCGGCTCGGCTGTTGTTGACCGGAGCCTTGCATGAAGATGGATTGGCCGATTTCTTTGATGGCTTCGGGGGAGGCGGCAGTGACCGTACCCGCATCCTGGCCATCATGAAAGATTCGCATATCGGGACGTACGGTGTGATCTCCCTGATCGTTTATCTGTTGTTTTATACCGGGTTGTTGATGGCTTTGCCGGTGCCGTTGGCCTGTATGGCGTTATTGTGCGGAGATCCGTTGGCCAAAGGAACAGCCGCACAGCTGGTCAACCTGTTGCCGTATGCCCGCACCGAACAGCAGAGCAAAGCCAAAGTAGTTTATGACCGGATGTCGCTTTCGGAAGGTACCGTGACGGTCGTGTTCGCTCTGTTACCCTTGCTGTTTCTGCTGCATCCTTATTATTGGGGGGCGCTGCTGGGACCGGTGGTGATGTTCCTGTGCCTGGTAGCGTTGATGAAAAAACGCATCGGAGGGTATACCGGCGACTGTTGCGGAGCGACCTGTCTGTTGTGCGAATGGGCATTTTATTTGTTGATTGTCATTTTGTATACCATCGATGGAACTTATCTTAGTGCGACATACCTCGGTTGATGTGCCGACGGGCATTTGTTACGGACAGAGCGATGTTCCGGTGAAGGCCTCTTTCCCGCAAGAGGCGGACCGGGTTCGGGAAGCTTTGGAGCAGGAAATCAAAAACGGGCCGTTCGATGCCGTCTATACCAGCCCGTTGAGTCGTTGTACCCGTCTGGCCGAATGGTGCGGATATGGGGAAGCGATTTGGGATGCCCGTCTGAAGGAGATGAATTTCGGGTCGTGGGAGCTGCAACCCTGGGATGGGCTGCCCGATCCCGAAACCAAACCCTGGTTTGACGATTGGATTCGTACGGCGCCTCCGGGAGGCGAATCTTTTCTGGATCAACGCAGTCGGGTCGAAGCCTGGCTCAACGAAGTGCGTTCGCAATCCTATCAACGGGTGCTGGCGTTCTGTCATGGGGGAATCATTGCCTGTGCTTATTCGCTGTGCAGCGGCTGGCCCATGGAGGAGGTGTTTAAAAATCAGGCTCCTTACGGAGGAATCGTTCATTTCAAAGCCTGAATCCCGGGCTTTTTCCTATCTTTGCCATAACCCCTCTGTTCGGGGCGGTAAAGGGATTGTTTATGGCGGGACATACGCATCATGGGCATGGTCATGCACACGTCCATACCCTCTCATCGTCGGATCATTTGAACCGGGCTTTTCGTCTCGGAATTTTGTTGAACCTGGTCTTTGTGGTCGTGGAGTTCGCGGCCGGTTTGTGGTTGAGTTCCATGGCGCTGATTTCCGACGCCGGACACAACCTGAGCGATGTGGTCGGACTGGTTTTGGCCTTGTTGGCTTTCCGGCTGATGCGATTACGCCCCAATGCCCGGTATACCTACGGCTATAAGAAAAGTACGGTGCTGGTGTCTCTGCTCAATGCCTGCATTCTGTTGGTGGCCGTGGGGATGATCTTAGTCTCGAGTATCCAAAAACTGCAGCATCCCGAGCCGATTCAGGGCGGAATTGTCGCCTGGGTGGCCGGGATAGGTATCGTCGTCAATGCGTTTACGGCCTGGCTGTTCATGAAGGACAAGGATCGGGATCTGAATGTCAAGGGGGCATACCTGCATATGGCGGCCGATGCATTGGTGTCGGTGGGTGTTTTGGTGTCGGGGCTGGTGATTCGGGCGACGGGATGGAATGTGATCGACCCGGTGATCGGGATCGTAATTGCCGGTGTTATTCTGGTGTCGACGGCCAAATTGCTGCATGCCAGCCTGCGTCTTTCGTTGGATGGGGTGCCCGAGGGGATCGATCCAGAGATGGTATGTCAGGCCATGCGGGCGGCCGATCCGGGGGTGATGGATGTCCATCATGTGCATATCTGGGCGTTGAGTACCACGGAAAATGCCCTGACGGCTCATGTGCGGGTGGCCGATTGGCAGACGGCTTCGTCGATCAAACGGAAAATAAAACAATGCTTGGAATCGTTTCATATTCAGCACGCGACTTTGGAGATGGAAACTTCGGAAGAGACCTGTTCCAACGGTGCGTGTGATTGTCATCATCAGGAAAAGTAAAAAAGAGGGATGCAGGGAGGGATTCAGGCCCTGTTTTTGCAAGGATCACCCATAGCATTACCTTACTAAAATGATGAACAGTATGAAAAAAGCATGGTTTATAAGTCTCTGTTTGCTGATCTTGAGTGGCGGGATGGCCTCTCTTTCGGCTCAGAATCGCAGCGCCCGCAAGGCTCAATTTGCGGAACAAGTGACCAAACAGGTGAATGATCAGGATTTTTACCTGGATATTACGTTGGTGCAGCCGGTGGGGCTGGCGACCTTTACTCCTTCGAGAGGACAATATTTTCTGTCGGTGCGGGATGAGCAGGTGAGTCTCTATTTGCCGTATGTGGGACGGGGTTACGATGTGCCTTATGGCGGCGGACCTACGCTGCGTTTTACCTCCCCGTTGGAACATTATGAGGTGCAACCCGGCAAGAAAGGCTCTTCGACGATTACGCTTTCGGCTCAGAATGAGTATGATCGGACGGTGTATATGACCCTGACGGTTTATCCCAACGGATCGGCTTATCTGCGGGTGCGGGTGGACGGTCTGCAGATGATCGGGTACAGCGGTCAGCTTGACCTGGAACCCCAGGAAGAGTAATCGATCCGGGGGAGGTTCGGAGAGTACGATGAAAATAAACCCCCAGCCAGCGTTCTCCATCCCAAGCGGCGATGCTCCGGACAAAATGGACGGGGAGAAAAAAGATGATTCGTAGCTTGTAGAAAACTTATTCACGCGGACCCTTCGGGGCCCGCGTTTTTGTTGGAAAGCCATCCGGAGCGTTGTCTGGGCAGAAAGAAAAAACGCTATCATAAGAAAAAAGTTAAAAATTGAACCATTTTGATATAATGAAATCGGAGATTGTTCGTTTAATAAGAAAGATGTGAACTTTCTGTATACGAGCCTGGTCAATAAAGGGGAATGAGAGAGTGGGGTGCTTGTTTTTTATGGGAAGCGTTTATCTTTGTGCCGAAATCCTTTATGCTTATGAGAAAAGTTTTGTACCCGTTGCTTGGCGCATTGTTGTTGAGCGCTTGTCGGGAAACGCCTCCGAAACCGCCTGTCGTTCAGGTGGAAGACGTCTCTGTCGATAACATCGAAATGTACGGCGAATATGCCGGGTTAATCAAAGCTTACAACAGCGTGGAAATCCACGCTCGGGTGGAAGGCTTTTTGGAACGGATGACCTTCGATGAAGGGAAACAGGTTGTGGCCAATGAGCCGCTGTTCTACATCAACGATGAACTCTACAAAGCCAAGGTGGAAAAAGCCCGGGCACAACTGAAAAAAGATGAGGCTCAGGAAGCGAAAGCCGAACGTGACCTCAAACGTATTCGTCCGCTCTATGAACTCAATGCAGCCAGCCGGCTCGATTTGGATAACGCGGAAGCCGCCTATGATATGGCGGTAGCCAGTGTGGCCATGAGCAAGGCCGACCTGGCTCAGGCCGAATTGGAATTGAGCTATACGGTGGTACGCTCGCCGTTGTCGGGTTATATCAGTGAACGCTATGTAGACGTAGGGACCCTGGTGGGTAAATCCAATTCGTCGTTGCTGGCGACAGTGGTACAGCGTGATACGGTGTTGGTCGATTTCAAACTGACGGCTTTGGACTATTTGCGTAGCCAGCGCCGGAACGTTCATCTGGGCGAATTGGATACGACGCGTTCGTGGCAGCCGACTGTGACGGTGACCCTGGCCGACAATACGGTTTATGGCCAGAAAGGGGTGGTCGATTTTGCCTCCCCGCAGGTCGATCCCAAAACCGGAACGTTCGGGGTGCGGGCCGTGTTGCCCAATCCTCATCAGGTCTTCCTGCCGGGGCAGTTTACGCGGGTCAAACTGTTGCTCGATGTCCTCGAGAACGTGATGGTCGTACCTAAAAAGGCGGTTTCGATCGAGAAAGGCGGGGCCTTTATTTTCGTGGTGCGGGCCGATAGCGTGGTGGAAAAACGCTATGTGGAAACCGGGCCCGAACAAGGAAACCGCATCGTAGTGGTACGTGGTCTTTCGCCCGACGAAAAGATTGTCGTGGAAGGTTATCAAAAACTGACGCACGGCGAAAAGGTAACCTGGAACGATTCGGGCGATACGCTTATCCGTGAAATTGAAGAGGCAAAGAATCAGGAAGATTCCTTGCCGCAAGACGATACATTATCTCCTGCCGATACGTCTCTCTCGTCCAAAACCCTTTCCCGGGTGAAGGGGAAAAAGGATACTGCGTCTGCGTCTCAGTCTGAAACCAATCAGGAGGATTAGCCGTGAAACCGGGATTTTTTATTGACAGGCCCGTCTTTTCGACGGTGCTTTCGGTGCTGATCGTACTGGTCGGCATCATCGGGCTGGTGGCCTTGCCGGTGGAGCAATATCCTCAGATCACGCCGCCGGTGGTCAAAATCAGTGCTTCGTACCCTGGGGCCAATGCCACGACGGTATCGCAGGCTGTGGCGACGCCGATCGAACAGGAACTGAACGGGACGCCGGGGATGATCTATATGGAATCGAGCAGCTCCAACTCGGGCGGGCTCTCCATTACGGTGACTTTCGACGTGAATACCAATGCCGATTTTGCGGCGGTGGAGGTGCAGAACCGTGTGAAACTGGCCGAAGCTCGTTTGCCGGCCGAGGTGTTGCAGAACGGGATCTCGGTCGAGAAACAGGCCCCGAACCAGTTGTTGACCCTGGCATTGGTGTCGGATGACCCCAAATTCGACGAGATTTACCTGAGTAACTATGCGACCATCAACGTATTGGATGTGTTGCGGCGTATTCCGGGTGTGGGTCGGGTTTCGAACATCGGGAGCCGCTATTACGGGATGCAGATTTGGGTATATCCGGATCGGATGGCGAGCTTTGGCTTGACGGTCAAGGATTTGCAGAATGCCCTCAAGGACCAGAACCGTGAATCGGCTGCCGGGGAACTGGGTAAACCGCCGGTATCGAATGTCGATGTGGCGATTCCGATTACGGCGCAGGGACGTTTGTCGACCGTAGAAGATTTCGAAGACATTGTCGTTCGGGCCAATAGTGACGGTTCGTTTATTCGGATGCGGGATGTGGCGCGCGTTTCGTTGGAAGCCTCATCTTATAGTACGGAGAGTGGTCTAAACGGGGCCAATGCCGCGATCCTGGGGATTTATATGCTGCCCGGAGCCAATGCCATGGAGGTAGCGAAGGAGGTGAAAAAGGCCATGTCCGAAATCTCACAGAGTTTCCCGGAAGGCCTGGAGTATCTCTTCCCGTTCGATATGACCGAATATATCGCCGAGTCGATCCACGAGGTGTATAAAACACTGTTCGAGGCGTTGTTCCTGGTGATTATTGTGGTGTTCTTCTCGTTGCAGAACTGGCGGATGGCGTTGATTCCCATTATCGCAGTGCCGATTTCGTTGATCGGGACCTTCGGGTTTATGTTGATCATGGGATTCTCGCTCAATATGTTGACGCTGTTGGGGCTGGTGTTGGCGATCGGGATTGTGGTGGACGATGCCATTGTGGTGGTCGAGAACGTCGAGCGAAATATGCGCGAACACCATCTGGAAGCTCGCGAAGCGACGCATGTCGCTATGAAAGAGTTGACCGGAGCCTTGATCGCGACCTCTTTGGTTTTGGCTGCGGTATTTATTCCCGTAAGTTTCCTGCAGGGGATTACCGGATCGTTGTTCCGTCAGTTCTCGGTGACGATCGTTGTATCGGTGCTGATCTCGACGGTGGTGGCCTTGACCCTCAGTCCGGCCATGTGTGCGATTATCCTGCGTCCGGTGCCGCCGGCTCGCAATTGGCTCTTCCGGAAAATCAATGAATGGCTGGAAAAAGGAAATGGCCGATACACTGGACTGATTGGCAAAGCCTTGGCTCATCCGCGTCGGGTGATGGCAGGCTTCGGTATGGTATTGGTCTTTATTTTCGTGCTCAATAAATTTATTCCCACGGGATTTATTCCTCAGGAAGACCAGGGTTTCTTCACGGTCGAATTGCAGATGCCGGAAGGAACGACTCTGGAGCGTATGCGTGAAGTGACCGATCGGGCGATTCGCTATATCGACAATCACGAGGCGGTGCGTTATGTGCAGAATGTCACCGGGTCGAGTCCTCGCGTGGGGACCAATCAGGGACGGGCTACGTTGACGGTGATTCTCAAACCGTGGAAAGAGCGCAAAGCCGGCGTGGCCGAAGTGATGCGCGATGTCCAGGATGAGATGTATCACTATCCGGAGGTGAAGGTCTATACGTCGCGACCGCCGGTAGTGCCTGGGTTGGGGGCCGCCGGTGGTGT
>JAHZDG010000040.1:17970-19889 GCA_019422485.1 Alistipes sp.
GGTGGTGTGGAACTGCAGTTGCAGGCCAAGTCCGATGCCTCGTGGGATGATCTGGTGGCTGCGGTCGATACGTTCAGTTATTATGCGGCTCGTTCGCGGTCGATCGCTACGGTATCGTCATCGTTGCAGCCGGAAATCCCGCAGCTCTATTTCGACGTCGATCGTGACCAGGCCATGTTGCTGGGAATCCCCATGTCGGATATTTTCTCGACCATGAAAGCCTATCTGGGGTCGGTTTACGTCAATGACTTCAATATGTTTAACCGTATCTATCGGGTTTATATTCAGGCCGATCAGTCGATGCGTGCCACTCGGGCTGATATCAATCTCTTCTTCGTGAAGACGTCGTCCGGAACCATGGTGCCCTTGACCGTACTGGGGAAGACCAGCTATACGACCGGGCCGGGAAGCATCACCCGTTTCAATATGTTTACGTCGGCGCCCATGCAGATTACACCGGCGGCCGGACATAGTTCGGGTGAAGTGATGGCGACCCTGGAAGAGATAGCCCAAAAACATCTGCCGGATAATATCGGCTTGGCTTGGAGCGGGCTTTCGTTCCAGGAAAAGAAGGCTTCCGGACAGACCGGGCTGGTATTGGCCTTGGTTTTCCTGTTTGTCTTTTTGTTCCTGGCGGCGCAGTACGAAAGCTGGATGGTGCCGATTTCTGCGCTGTTGTCCTTGCCGATTGCCGCCTTGGGCGCGTACCTGGGTATTTTGGCCTTGGGATTGGAAAATGATATCTATTTCCAGATCGGTTTGGTGACCCTGATCGGTTTGGCGGCTAAAAATGCCATTCTGATCATCGAGTTTGCCAAGGTGAAGGTGGATGCCGGAGAGGCTCCGGCACAGGCTGCCATCGAAGCGGCCCGTTTGCGGTTCCGTCCGGTGTTGATGACCTCGTTGGCCTTCGTGCTGGGGATGTTGCCGATGGTGATGGCGAGTGGACCGGGATCGGCCAGCCGTCATTCGATCGGTACCGGGGTCTTTTTTGGGATGATCTTTGCCATCACGATTGGGATTGTGTTGGTGCCGTTCTTTTTCGTGATGGTTTATAAGGTGAGGGAAAAGTTGCATCTGCCGGAGTTGCGGTTTCCTCGAATTTTCAAACGTAAAGTCTGACGCTATGAAACATCGATCGATATTTGTGATTTTTTTGATCGTAGGCTTGGGGCTTTCCTCTTGTCGATTGGGCCGGGTGCATAAAACCCCGGAGATGGATCTGCCGTCGGCTTTCGATCGACAGGGATTCGCGGAAGGGGTGGCTGCCGATATCGGATGGAGCACCCTGTATCAGGATACGGTTTTGCAGGGCTTGATCGAACAGGCGCTGGAACATAATAAGGATGTCAATATTGCGGCGGCCCGGATTCGGGAGATGATCGCGCAGAAACGGATCAAATTTGCCGATATGTTGCCTCGCTTAGGTGTCGATGTGCTGGCTGATCGAGAGTATTTGAATTATGGCGGGAACCAGAAGAAATATGACCCGGAAATTCATGCCAATCTGACCTTTGCCTGGGAGCTGGATATCTGGGGTAATTTGCGTTGGCAGAATGAGGCTGCCGTGGCGGCTTACCTGCAGTCGGTCGAGGCGCAACGGGCCTTGCAGTTGACGATTATTTCGCAGGTGGCCCGGATGTATTTTGAGCTCAATGCGTTGGATCGCGAATTGGCCATTGTGCGGCAAACGTTGGGTGCACGGCGTGAGGCGGTTCGGTTTGCCACTTTGCGTTATGAGGGTGGACTGACTTCCGAAGTGCCTTATCGGCAGAGTTTGGTGGAGTTGGCTCGTACCGAGACCTTGGTCCCCAAACTGGAGAATGAAATCAAGTTGAAGGAAAACGATCTGTCGGTGTTGGTGGGTGAGTTTCCTGCATCCATTCCGAGCGGCGGGGCGGCGGTGCAACATGTATGGC
>JAHZDG010000041.1:0-13379 GCA_019422485.1 Alistipes sp.
GGATATTGCAACTTATCCTCATCGATCAGCGCAATGTTATCGGGTTGCTGTAAGCGATCGATGTCATCGATGGTCAGATGCTCGAACAGGACAATCCCCCCGCCTACGTATTTACGCTGCGTATCGGGCTGCACCTCAACCGCACATTCGTCGTCCTCGGGAATGGGTGTCACCACCAACCGGCCCCGATCCAGATACACCACCCGATCTTTGGCATAAAACCGACGGCCCGTAGATTCTCGTTCCATGGCCAGATACAGCTTGTCGATCACCTCGCCGTGGAAACCGTACGGCCGCAACAGCTCGAACAACACCAACTTCATCGGCATGCCTTCCGCAATACGCGACAGATCGATCACATCGGTATCGCCTTCCCGGTGGATACTTTCACGGCGGATCACATCCATGCCCCGGTCAATAAACTGTTGGGCTTCGGTCAGACGCTCCACATTGGATGTCATGGTCGAAACAAAATGCGGTGAAATCTCCCGAATCCGAGGAATAATTCCCAACCGAATCTTGTTGCGAATATATTTGGTGGACGAATTGGAAGAGTCTTCCCGATAAGGAATCTTATGGTTCAGGGCATACTCGATAATATCCTTGCGCGTGGCAAACAACAACGGACGAACCACCTTCCCGTTGATGACATTGATACCGGTCAAGCCCCGCAGTCCCGTTCCCCGCAACAGATTAATAAAAAAGGTTTCGGCCGAATCATCCGCCTGATGGGCAATGGCAATGTGTGAATAGCCGTGTTCGGCACACAAGGCATCGAACCAGGTGTAACGCAAACGGCGAGCGGCCATCTGCACCGACTCTCCGGTTGCTTCTACTTCTCCCATCGTATCGAAACGCCGGTTATAAAACGGCAGTCCGTACCGACGAGCCATCTCTTCCACCAACAACTCATCTTCCTCGGCTTCGGGCCCCCGCAACTGAAAATTGCAATGCGCCACTCCGATCTGATAACCCGATTCGGCAAACAGCGCCAACATGACCATCGAATCCACGCCACCACTGACGGCTACCAGGATCCGGTCCTGCATCGAGAACATATCCCGATCGGCGACATATTTCTGAAACCTGTTGAGTAACATATATCGAATACATTAAGTCTTTTCGTTCTCCGGTCGACACCTTACAGCACATTGACCTCCGTTTCGATCTCCACTCCGAAACGTTGCCGGACATCCTGCTGAATGGCCCGTGCCAACTCCATCACCTGTCGGCCGGTCGCCCCGCCATGATTGACCAATACCAAGGCCTGACGATCGTGCACCCCGACCGGCCCCATGCGCCGGCCTTTCCAGCCACAACGATCGATCAACCATCCGGCCGCTAATTTCACCCGAGCTTCATCCACTCCGTAAACCGGCATGTCGGAGTAGGTCTGACGCAACGCTTCCGCAACCGACACCGGAACAACCGGATTCTTGAAGAAACTGCCGGCATTGCCCAAAACCGCCGGATCGGGCAACTTCTCGCGCCGGATCGCCATGACCGCTTCACGGACACGCGAGAGTGTCACCTCTCCGGAGGCTTCGACCCGTGCTTTCAAATCTCCATACCCTAAATTAAAGGTCGGATGCAACGACAGCTCAAAAGTAACCGACAAAATGATCGCCTGTCCTTTCAGTTCCCGTTTGAAGAGGCTGTCCCGATAGGCGAAACGACACGCCTCCCGATCCAAACACTTTACTTCATCCTGTCGCGGCAGGTAGACTTCCACTTCCCGAATAGTTTGAGCCGCCTCAGCTCCGTAGGCTCCGATATTCTGCACCGGAGCGGCACCGACATAGCCCGGAATCAGCGACAGATTTTCCACGCCGCCGTATCCATGACTCACGGCCCAGTCGACGAAATCATCCCACTCAACTCCACCGGCCACTCGAACCACAACCCGATCAGCGGTCTGTTCCAAAAGCGTGATTCCCCTCGAAACGGGATGCAGTATCGTTCCCGGATAATCTTCGGTAAACAACACGTTATTGCCCCCGCTCAATATATAATAGGGTTCTTCCGCATCCGGACGGGCAGCGAAAAAAGCCCGCAGATCCTCGGCAGATTCGAACTCGACATAATGACGAGCCGAAACCTCGATTCCGAAACTGTTCCGTGTTCTGAGCGACTGATGATCCGTCTGTGTGTACATAATCTGCTGTGATTAGTCGTTCTCGATCCACCGCATTTACGCTGCGGATCGAACAGAAAAACAAAGGTAGCTAAAATTTAAGATATCTGGACGTTCTATCGGCGTTTTCCTCGGCTTTCCCCTTGATCATACCGGACTCCGATCCCCTTCCAAAACATACAGGTTCTCCTCAAAAAAAGTTCAAACTTAAACTATTCATTATCGCCGATTTCCTGTTCCATTGTCAAGAATTTAACGTTTTATTAGTTTCTTAAAGATTGTTTTCTTAAAATAATTTCATAACTTGCTGAAGATTTTTTCGAATACGACCCCAAACGGCCGAGCACCCTAAACAGAATACGCAATATGTTAACGGACAAAGACTTGGCTCAGCTTAAAAGCCACGGAATCGAGGAAGAAGTCCTCACTCGTCAATTGGAAAGTTTTCGTCGTGGTTTTCCTTTTCTGAACATCGACCGAGCCGCTGTGGCCGGTGATGGAATCCGACGACTGAACCCGCAAGAACAACAAACACTTCGAGATGTATTCAACGCTCGACGGAACAGTTTGCAAATCGTCAAATTCGTTCCGGCTTCGGGGGCCGCTACCCGTATGTTCAAAGACATGTTCGCATTCCTGGCCGATGGGCAGCCAACCCGTCCGGTACAAGAGGTCGTCCAGAACCTCGATCGGTTTGCGTTCGGAGAAAATCTGAAAAAAGCCGCCGGCGAAAAGGCCGACGCCCATCACCTGATCGAAACCATGCTCTCGCCGGAAGGATTGGGTTATGGATCGGCACCCAAAGCGCTGGTTCTGTTCCACCGGTACGACGACGGAAACCGCACCGCACTGGAAGAACATCTGTGTGAAGGAGCCCTCTACGCCGCCGGACAAAATGGACAGGTCAATATCCATTTCACCGTATCCCCCGAACATCAGGCCGCTTTCGAAGCCCGGGTACGGGAAACCCTGCCCCGGTACGAAGCCGCGTACGGCGTACACTATCAGGTCAGCTACTCTTGTCAACGACCCTCGACCGACACCCTGGCGGTAGGTCCGGACAACGAACCGTTCCGGGAAGCCGACGGTAGTCTGCTGCTGCGTCCCGCCGGTCATGGCGCCCTGTTGGAAAACCTGGGCGAGATCGATGCCGACCTGATCTTCATCAAAAATATCGACAACGTGACCACCGATGCACGAAAAGCGGACACGGTACGTTATAAAGAAGTTCTGGCCGGGCAACTGCTCACGCTGCAGGCCCAATGCTTCGACTACCTGAAACAGTTGGAAGAATCCCCCCTGGACGAAGCGCTCCTTCAGACGATCGAACGTTTTCTCGAACAAGAGCTCTGCCTGAAACTGCCCGATCGGTTGACCGGACTCGATCCGGAAGGCAAACGCCAGTGGCTGATCGATCGTCTCAATCGTCCGATCCGTGTCTGCGGCATGGTTCGCAACGAAGGGGAACCGGGCGGAGGCCCCTATTGGGTCAAAGATGAAGATGGCAGCCAATCGCTGCAAATCGCCGAATCGACCCAAATCGCCCCCGAACAAAAAGGTCTGATGGCTGCCGCCACTCACTTCAACCCGGTGGATCTGGTCTGCGCGACCCGCGACCGCCACGGCAAACGATTCGATCTGAGCCAGTATGTGGATCCGCAAACGGGATTCATCTCCGAAAAGTCGAAAAACGGCCGCCCGCTCAAAGCGCTGGAATTACCCGGTCTGTGGAACGGTTCGATGGCACGATGGAATACGGTTTTTGTCGAGGTACCCGGTACGGTCTTCTCGCCGGTCAAAACGGTCAACGACCTGCTGCGTCCCGAACACCAACTTCAAGTATGATCTAAAGACAAAATAAACACAAGCATGGAAAACAAATTGCAAGAATTAACCCAGAAACTCTACGCAGAAGGGTTATCGAAAGGAAAGCAAGAAGCCGAGCAGATGGTTGCCGACGCCCGCAAACAGGCTGACCAAATCATCGCCGATGCGCGTAAACAGGCCGACGAACTCCGCAAACAGGCCGAAAAAAATGCCGAAGACCTCAAGAAAAATACGTTGACGGAACTGGGTCTGGCCGGACGTCAGATGATCGGCACCCTGAAAAGCGAAATCGAATCGCTGATCGTTTTCAAAAGCACCGCAGCGGCAATCAGCGCTGCCAATGCCGAGCCCGAATTCATCAAAAGCCTGCTGCTGGAGATCGCTTCCCACTGGAACGGCGCCTCGTCGGCCCGCGTCGATCTGAA
Organism: Alistipes sp.; assembly: GCA_019422485.1. Classification (GTDB taxonomy): domain Bacteria; phylum Bacteroidota; class Bacteroidia; order Bacteroidales; family Rikenellaceae; genus Alistipes_A. The sequence goes on from JAHZDG010000041.1 coordinate 4,387, forward strand.
AGCCGTGCTGCCCGCCGAAAAACAGGCTGCACTGGAACAAGTGTTGGCTTCGGCCGCCACGAACAACCTGAATGCCGGGTTGGAAATCACTTTCGACAATAAAGTAAAATCCGGCTTCAAAATCGGACCCAAAGACGGCAGCTACTATGTCAGCTTCACCGATGCCGATTTCCAGGCCCTGTTGAGTGAATACCTCCGTCCCAAAGTCGCCGGACTGCTTTTCGACCAAGAGGCCAAATCCTAATCCAGCCCGACCGCTGAAAACCGAACAAGCATGGCAAAACAGTATTATAGCTTAGTAGCGGGACTCGAAGAACTGATCCTCGAAGCCGACCACAAAGGTTTCGACGCCGTAGCCCTGCGCGAAGAGATCATCCCCGAACTGTCGAAGGGTGACCTCCGGGCGCTGCGGACCTTCTACGCGTTCTACGACGTAGAAAACGTGCTCGCGGCGCTCAGCGGCAAAAAAACATTCAATCCGCTGGGCAACTTTTCGGCTGAGCAAATCTCCGAAGCGATCGAAACCATCCGTCAGTCGAAAACCGACGTCGATGTGGCTCTGCCCGACTGGATCACCCGCACGCTGCTGGCCTATCACGCCAAGGAGGAAGGCAAGTCGGACGACGATATCGACACGTCGAAAAACCTGGAAAATACCTTGTGGAACGCTTTCTATGAACAGTGCGCCGCCTCGTCCAACCGATTCGTCAGAGAGTGGTTCGCTTTCGATCAGACCCTGCGGAACATCTCGGCCGCCTACATCGCCCGAAGCCGCAAATGGCCTGTCGCCGAACAACTGGTCGGAGAAGGCGATCTGGTCAAATTCCTGAGCCAGAGTTCCGCAAACGACTTCGGACTGCGCGGTGAAATCGACTACATCGAATCGATCATCGCCCTGCTCGACACTCCCAACATGTTGGAAAAAGAGCAGCGTCTCGATCAGATTCGCTGGACCAAAGCCGAAGAGTTGACCACCTTCGATTACTTCAACCTCAACACCCTGTTGGCCTATCTGGCCAAAGCAAACATCATACAGCGTTGGACGGTGCTCGACCGCAAACAGGGCGAAGCGATGTTGAACCGTCTGTTGGCCGAACTGTCCGACAAATCGATCCTGCAGCGGGCCGAAGCCCAACAATAAACCATGTGCGAAGCCGATACTCCGCACCCTGCAACAAACAAAAAAGAGACCTAAACATATGAAAACAACCGGAAAAGTAGTAGGGATTATCTCCAACATCGTAACGGTACAGATCGACGGCCCGGTAGGCCAGAACGAAATCTGTTACGTACAGTTGGGCGATACCCGGATGATGGCCGAGGTCATCAAGGTAACTGGAGACAAAGCCTTCGTGCAGGTATACGACAGTACCCGCGGTCTGCACGTGGGAGATAACGTGGAATTCGAGGGTCACATGCTGGAAGCAACCCTCGGTCCGGGCATTCTCTCGCGCAACTACGACGGGCTGCAGAACGACCTGGCCGAAATGGAAAGCCTGTTCATCGAACGCGGTTCGAAAACCGATCCGCTGGACTATAACAGCACCTGGGATTTCACCCCGTTGGCCAAAGTCGGCGACCGGGTTCAGGCCGCAGACTGGCTGGGTGAAGTGACCGAAAAATGGATCAAACACAAAATCATGGTTCCGTTTGTCTTCAAGGGCGAATACACCGTGAAGAGCATCGCCGCTGCCGGCAATTACAAAATCACCGACACCATGGCCGTGCTAACCGACAGCGAAGGCAACGACCATAACGTCACCATGATCCAACGCTGGCCGGTCAAACAAGCCATTACGCAATATCGTTCCAAACCGCGTCCGTTCCGCATTCTGGAAACCGGGGTGCGCGTTATCGACACGTTCAACCCCATGGCCGAAGGGGGTACGGGATTTATTCCCGGACCGTTCGGGGCCGGGAAGACCGTGTTGCAGCACGCCATCGCCAAACAGGCCGAAGCCGATATTATCATCATGATCGCCTGCGGGGAACGTGCCAACGAAGTGGTGGAAATCTTTACAGAGTTCCCCGAACTGGACGACCCCCGTACGGGCCACAAACTGATGGAACGTACCACGATTATCTGTAACACCTCCAACATGCCCGTGGCCGCTCGTGAAGCCTCCGTATACACGGGGATGACCATCGGGGAATATTATCGGGCCATGGGGCTCAAGGTGCTGATTCTGGCCGACTCTACTTCGCGTTGGGCCCAGGCACTGCGTGAAATGAGTAACCGTCTGGAAGAGCTGCCCGGTCAGGACGCCTTCCCGATGGACCTGTCAGCCACCATCGCCAACTTCTACGCCCGTTCGGGTCAGGTCTACCTGAACAACGGTCAGACCGGTTCGGTCACCTTCATCGGGACCGTATCGCCCGCCGGGGGGAACCTCAAGGAACCGGTGACCGAATCGACCAAGAAAGTGGCTCGATGCTTCTATGCACTGGCTCAGGGTCGTGCCGACAGTAAACGCTATCCGGCCGTCGACCCGCTGGACAGCTACTCGAAATACCTCGAATACCCGGAAATCGTCCAATATCTCGACGAACGCATCGAAAAAGGATGGGTGGATCGTGTACGCCGCGGGAAAACCCTCGTGCAACGCGGTAAAGAAGCCTCTGAACAGATCAACATTCTGGGGGACGACGGGGTGCCCGTGGAATACCACGACCGTTTCTGGAAATCGGAACTGATCGACTTCGTGATTCTGCAGCAGGACGCCTTCGACAAGGTGGACGCCAACTGCCCCATCGACCGTCAGCAATACATGTACGACCTGGTGCTGAGTATTTGCGAACAGGAGTTCACCCATGAAGATTTCGAAGCCTGCGTAGCGTTCTACAAACGGCTGATCAACATCTTCAAACAGATGAACTACGCCGAATTCGGCAGCGACAAGTTCAAACAGTACCGCCAGGAAATCGACACCGCGATCCAGGAACAAAAATCGCACGAAACCTTATAACAGCCGCGAGATTATGGAAACGAAAGCATTTCAAAAGATATATACCAAAATCGAAAACATCACCAAAGCTACGGTGAGCCTGCGTGCCAGCGGTGTCGGTAACGACGAACTGGCCACCGTAGGCGGCAAACTGGCTCAGGTGGTGAGACTCAACGGGGATCTGGTCACCCTGCAGGTATTTGCCGGGACGGACGGCATCGCCACCGACTCGGAAGTGATTTTCCACGGGGAACCTCCCAAACTGCGCGTGAGTGACGCGCTGGCCGGACGGTTCTTCAACGCCTACGGTGAACCGCTCGAAGGCGGTGAACTGACCGAAGGGGAAGAACGTGAAATCGGGGGTCCGACCGTGAACCCGTTCAAACGTCTGCAACCCTCGGAACTGATCGCCACGGGGATCGCCGGGATCGACCTGAACAACACTATCGTATCGGGTCAGAAAATCCCGTTCTTCGCCGACCCGGATCAGCCCTACAACCAGGTGATGGCCATGGTGGCCCTGCGTGCCAAGGCCGACAAGATCATCCTGGGCGGGATGGGGCTGACCAACGACGACTTCCTGTTCTTCAAGAACGTCTTCGAAAACGCCGGTGCCCTCGACCGTATCGTCAGCTTCGTGAACACGACCGAAAACCCGCCGGTAGAACGTCTGCTGGTGCCGGATATGGCCCTGACGGCTGCCGAATACTTCGCTGTGGACAAAGGCGAAAAAGTATTGGTGCTGCTGACCGATATGACCCTGTACGCCGACGCCCTGGCCATCGTGTCCAACCGTATGGACCAGATCCCGTCGAAGGACTCCATGCCCGGTTCACTTTACTCCGACCTGGCCAAGATCTACGAAAAGGCCGTGCAGCTGCCCAACGGCGGTTCGATCACGATTATCGCCGTGACCACCCTTTCGGGTGGGGATATTACCCACGCCGTGCCCGATAACACGGGGTACATCACCGAAGGTCAGTTGTTCCTGCGTAACGACTCCGACACCGGAAAAACGATCATCGACCCGTTCCGAAGCCTGTCACGTCTGAAACAGCTGGTGATCGGCAAGAAGACCCGCGAAGACCATCCGCAGGTGATGAATGCCGCCGTACGTCTGTATGCCGATGCCGCCAACGCCAAGACCAAACTCGAAAACGGGTTCGACCTGTCGGACTACGACGAACGTACCCTAGCCTTCGCCAAAGAGTACTCGGAACACCTGCTGGCCATCGACATCAACATCGACATCACCGAGATGCTCGACCGGGCATGGGAACTGTTTGCCAAATACTTCACCAAGACCGAAGTGGCAATCAAGGAAGAACTCATGGAAAAATACTGGCCCAAAGAGGCGTAATCGGACACACCTCCGACAAGCCGGAATGGATGAGGTTCCGAGCCTCGGCTAACGATGCGCCCGGAACGAAAACCGAAAAATTATGGCTATCAAATTTCAATATAACAAAACGTCGCTCGGTGAACTGGACAAACAGCTCAAGATGCGAAACCGTGCCTTGCCAACCATCAAAAGCAAGGAGTCGGCCCTGCGCATGGAGGTGAAGAAGGCCAAGGACATCTCAACCCAATACGTCGAGAAGCTGGACGCCCTGGTGAACGAGTATGACTACATGACCGCCCTGTGGGGGGAGTTCGATCCCGAACTGCTGAAGGTCAAGGAGGTCAAACTCTCGATCCAGAAGATCGCCGGCGTGCGCATCCCGGTGCTGAACGACATCGTCTACGAGCAGAAACCGCTGAATCTGTTCAGTGCGCCGTTGTGGATCACCGACGGCATTAACCTGCTCAAGGACTTGGCTCGACTGGGATTGGAACGCGAATTCTACCTGCGTAAAATGGAGTTGCTGGACCGCGCCCGGAAAAAAACCACCCAAAAGGTAAACCTGTACGAAAAAGTGCAGATTCCAGGTTATGAAGACGCCATCCGTAAAATCAAACGCTTCCTGGAAGACGAAGAGAACCTCTCCAAGTCATCCCAGAAGATCGTCAAGGATCGTCACCAGCAGGAAGAACAAGAAAGGGGGACTGCCGTATGATCACACCCATGATGAAATATTCCCTGATACTCTATCATAACGATTATCAGGAATTCCTGAACCGTCTTCAAGACCTGGGGCTGGTGGACATCACCATCACGAACTGGGAAACCACCGACTCTCAGCGTGCTCTGATGACCCAGATCGAAGCCTATCGTCAGGCAGGGAACCGACTGCGGGAGCTGGAAAAAGAAGAAGCCGCTCAGGCCTCAATCAAAGGGGCCAAAGGGGCAGCCGCCGCTTCGACAACCGGGACATACCCCGACTCAAAAGCCGCTTATGACGCCTATCGGCAGGCCGTAGCCCGTCTTGACGAACTGAACGGAGAATTGAACCGACTGACCAAAGAAGTCGAAGAGTTGCAACCGTGGGGTGAATTCAACGCCTCTCAGCTCGCCATGCTGCGTAAAGAAGGAATCGAGCTCCACTTTTATTCTCTTTTCTCCAAGGAGTACGAATCGCACCAGGAAGAGTGGTCACAGCAATATGCCCTCAGCGAAATCAGCCGGGACAGCCTGCGTACCTACTTTATTGTAGCTGCCCCTGCGGGCGAAGAACCTGACATCGACGCTCAATCGATCAAGGCTCCGACGGTCGACTATCGCAGCAAAGAAGCCGAAGCCGATCAGGTTCGGGAAAAGATCAAGGAGCAACGCGCGATTCTCATCGGATGTATCCCCTACCGCGAAGCATTCGAACAGGAAGGTGTACGACTGACCGATCAGCTTCACTTGGAAAAAGTGTCGCTGAGCGGACAAAAAGAGGCGGAAGAAACCCTGATCCTGCTCGAAGGCTGGGCTCCGGCCGAAAAACAGGCCGAAGTGGAAGCCGTTCTGGATGCAACGGGAGCCTTCTACATCAAAGAACGCCCCACCCCGGAAGACGATGTACCGGTACTGTTGAAAAACGGCAAATTTGCCCGGTTGTTCGAACTGATCGGGAACTTCTATGCCCTGCCCAAATACGGAAGCATGGACTTGACCCGTTATTTCGGTCCGTTCTACATGATCTTCTTCGGGTTCTGTCTGGCCGACGCCGGCTATGGACTGTTGCTGGCCCTCGGCGGGCTGTATATGTTGCTCAAAGGAGGTCCGAAACTCGACAGCGTCGCCAAACTCACCATGTTGTGCGGCGGAGCTACCGTGGTCTTCGGGTTCCTGATGGGATCGTTCTTCGGCATCGACCTGAAAACCCTGCCGATCTTTGCAGGCATGAAAGATGCCTTCCTCGTTACGGACGATCTGTTCACGCTGGCCATCGGGCTGGGGATCTTCCAACTGCTCTTCGGCATGACCCTCAAGGTGATTACCATTACCCGACAATTCGGGTTCAAGTATGCCTTCTCGACCCTCGGATGGATGATCGTGATCGTTTCGTCGCTGGCCGCCTTCCTGCTGCCCGACATGGGAGTGCAGGGCTTCAACACCCAATCTCCCGCTTACTGGGTCTGCGCTGGTATCGGACTGTTCATGATGCTGTTCCTCAACTCCCCGGGTAAAAACCCGCTGGTCAACCTGGGTGCCGGCCTGTGGAACACCTACAATGACGTCACCGGTATCCTGGGCGATGTGCTCAGCTACATCCGTCTGTTCGCCATCGGACTTTCAGGGGGAATTCTGGCTCTGGTGTTCAACCAGCTGGCCTTCGGGTTGAGTCCCGATATCCCGGTCGTAGGAGCCATCGTCACCCTGATCATCCTGCTGATCGGACACGGCATCAACCTGTTCATGTCTACGCTGAGCTCATTTGTTCACCCGATGCGTCTGACCTTCGTGGAATTCTACAAGAGTGCCGGGTTCGAATCGACACAGCGTGCTTTCAAACCGCTCAAACACAGCGATAAAGATTAAAAACAAACCATAATTCATGTTAAACTAAAAATCAAAAAACTATGACACCGATTTTATTAGCCTATGTAGGCGTAGCTATCATGGTCGGACTCAGCGGGATCGCCAGTTCCATCGGGACCTCCATCGCCGGTATGTCCGCCGTCGGCGCTATGAAAAAGAACAGCGGGGCATTCGGTAACTACCTTATCTTAAGTGCACTTCCGGGTAGCCAGGGGCTGTACGGATTCGTAGGCTTCTTCATGGTCAAAAACTTCCTCGTACCGGAAATCACGATGTTGCAGGCCGCTGCCATCTTCGGCGCCGGTATCATCATGGGGGTTGTTGCCCTGTTCAGTAGCTACATGCAGGCCAAAGTGTGCGCCAACGGGATCGCTGCCATCGGTAACGGTCACAACGTACTAGGTAACACCTTGATTCTGGCTGCATACCCCGAATTGTACGCCATCTTGGGGGTTGCTGCCGTATACCTGATCAGCGCAGCTATCTAACCGATTCCGGGTCGGAATTTCCGACTCCCGCATCATAAAAACGACGGATTGAAATTCAATCCGTCGTTTTTTATTGATACCCCTGCAGAAACCGTTGGATGGCACGAAGCGACGATCAAAAGCCTTCCCGAGCAACCATGGCCAAATCATGATTTCAGATTGTAGACTAGCGTGTTTTTTCGTACCTTTGTCAACAATCGAATTTTTCTGGTGTCCATGGCCAAAAGTAGCGGCAAAAAATCTTTCCGAGATACGGTCGAAGCCCATAACGCCCTGAGCAAACAGATTGCAGCCCGGCAGTTTGCTCCGGTCTATCTGTTAATGGGCGACGAACCCTATTTCATCGACTCGCTCTCGACCCAACTGGCCGACAGCATTCTCTCCGAAGAGGAAAAGGCTTTCAATCAACTGGTCGTATACGGCAAAGACACCGAAGCCGGAGCCGTGATCAACTTTTGCCGTCAGGTCCCGATGATGGGCTCCTATCAAGTGGTTATCGTCAAGGAGGCCCAACAACTCCGTGGACTGGAAAAGCTCTCGCTCTATACCCAATCCTTGTCGCCTACCACGATTCTGGTACTCTGCCACAAGGAGAAAAACATGGACAAACGGTGGCAGCTCTACAAGCAGATTGAAAAATCCGGTGTGGTATTCGAATCGGTGCGTCCGCGCGACTACGAAATCTCAACCTGGCTCTCCGAGTATGTCCGCTCCAAAGGGTGCACGATCGATCCCAAGGCCATCTCCATGCTGACCGATTTTCTGGGAGCCGACATTGCCAAAATCACCAACGAACTGAGCAAGCTGCTGACCTATCTGCCCGAAGGGACCCGAGCGATCACAGCCGACCACATCGAGCAAAACATCGGGATCAGCAAAGAGTTCAACAACTTTGAACTGACCCGAGCCCTGTCGGAAAAGAACCTGGCCAAAGCGATGCAGATCGCCGATCACTTTGCCCGCAACCCCAAAGAAAATCCGTTGTTGCTGACGATCTCGGCCATTTTCACCCACTTCCAACGCATTTTCATCCTCAACTACCAACGCTGGCTCTCGAAGAAAAAGGGACGCCCCATGCCTTCGGATCAGGAACTGGCCCGCATGCTCAAATTGCCGACCGCCTTCTTCCTGAAAGAGTATACGCAAGCCGCCTCGCTCTATCCCAACCATAAGGTATTCGCCATTCTGGGTCTGTTACGCGAATACGACCTCAAAAGCAAAGGGATGAATACCGGACAGGCCAACGACGGCGAACTGCTCCAAGAGCTGCTTCTGAAAATCATGATGCTGTAACCCGAAACCCGGATCCCCCCATGACTTTTATTCTGATTTTTATCACGGTTGTCATCTCGGCCAGCTGCTTCCGCAACCCGGCCCTGTTCGAAAAACTGGCCATGATCCCCTACCGCGTGGCTCACCACCGCGAAGGATACCGTGTATTGAGCCATGTCTTCGTTCACGGCGACTACGTTCACCTGTTGGTCAACATGTTCGTGCTGCTCTCTTTCGGAGGATACCTCGAACGCATTCTGAAAGCCTACCAACAAATGGGGGAAATCACCAACAGTTATCTCACCTACATTCTGCTCTACTTCGGAGGAACAATCGCCGCCTCGGTGCACGATCTGATCACCCACCGCGACGATCCCCATT
>JAHZDG010000041.1:13389-18389 GCA_019422485.1 Alistipes sp.
AGCTCTATCGGCGCTTCGGGAGCCGTGGCCGCCGTCATCTTCACCACCATCTTCTTCAGCCCCTGGAACAAACTCTACCTGTTCGGCATACTGCCGATTCCCGGTATCGTTTTCGGGGTTCTTTACGTCCTCTACTCCCAATACATGGGCCGCCGGGGTGGCGACCACATCAACCACTACGCCCATCTGTACGGAGCGTTATTCGGCTTTATTTTCCCGCTGTTGATGAATCCACATTCGATCACGGTTTTCTGGAACAACCTGACCCATTTTTAGAGATCTGAGCCGAATACCGCCTATGGACAGTCTTTGTTATAACGGAACGGTCTGCGGGGCCTCTGACAACGGCCCGGATTTCGCCTCGCTCGGCGAAAGGCCCTACTTTTATCAACGAATGACGACCTGCGCCCATCGGCTGCTGCACCCGCAAACCCACCTGGAGATTCTCAATCAGCTTTTAGAGACTACCTACGGCCAGACGCTTTCGCTCTCGTCTGAAACCCTGCAACAACAGACGCAACAACTCCTCGCCGCCAACCATTACCCCAAGCAGGGTAATTGCGTCACTTTGCGCGTCTACCCTTCGGAAACACATCTTTCACCGGAATACCTGTTGGTCTGCAGCGGGCAACTGTACTACCCCTCCTATACCGTTTGGCACAAGCGTCTGATGCTGACCGTCATGCCTTGTGAATACTGGTTCATGGGGTATCCGACAGGAGTATCGAGACAGATCGCTCGATACAGCCGTACGGTCGCCGAACAAACCGGATGCGAACGGGCCGTGATCGAAAACATGAACGGCGTATTGACGCTGGTAGAGGATGAGCCGCTGTTTCTGGTACACAACCGACAGGTGTTCACCTCCCCGATCGAAGAGGGGGCGACGGACAGCGTCATGCGGCGTTTGGTAAAAGCGGCCTGTCACGAAGAGAACGTGGACTTTCAGGAAATCCCCCTGACCCGGGAGATGCTGCTGGCCTGCGACGAAGCCTTCAGTGCCTCTCCGCAAGGTCTGATCAGCTTTGAAGGCTATGAACAGGCCCGTTACTACAACTTAATGGCCAACCGCCTGGCTCCGCGCCTCAACACCTTGGAAATGCCCTGAACGGTCGGGAATCATCCTCTCCCATCCTGAATATTCCTGCACACATGCTCTTTCCGTAAACGCAATTCTTGCACACAGAACAACACCCGTTCAAAACCACACTCCAAAACGCTTTTCTGAATTAAGCCCCTATTCGTTTCCAAACTACGTAACGGACTCTCCGGTCCCTTCCGCCCCTCAACTCCTACCTGCGGCTCTGTCACTCCATTCCCATGCCATCCTCAGCCCGATCTAACTCATCCGCCCCTCCGTTCCCCCCCCAAAAAAAATCGGGAAGAGACGGAACATCCGTTCTTCCCGATCCAATATCGATTCCCTCGAAAGGAGTGATTAATTCACATTATTTCGGCGTTCGTTGCGATTAATTTCCGGAGCCGTATCGGCCTCTTCCATTTCCCGCTGCAACGCCACCATCTGGATGGCCGTAGCGGCTGCTTCATCGCCTTTGTTTCCCAATCGGCCGCCGGCACGATCCAGAGCCTGCTGCAAATTATTGGTGGTCAAAACCCCGAAAGCTACCGGCATATTCCACGACAACATCAACTCGGTGGCACCCTGGGTGACGCCCTGGCACACAAAGTCGAAATGGCGCGTATCGCCCTGAATCACACAACCCAACACGATCACAGCATCCACATCGGTGTATTCGGCGAAAAATTGAGCCCCCAGCGCCAGTTCAAAAGTCCCCGGCACATACTTCACACTGATATTCTGCTGTTCGCAGCCGGCGTTCAACAACGTGCGTACCGCACCGTCTTTCAATGCCATCGTCACCTGTGCGTTCCACTGGGCGACCACGATACCGAATTTCATGTCTGCTGCCGAAGGCAGGTTTCCTTCGATCGTCGAAAGGTTTTTAAGGTTCGTTGCCATATGATTGGGTTTTAAGTCAATGCTTACTAAGGTATCTAAAGAGCGAAAGGTCGCCACCCCATCAGGAGGCAACCTTTCTTATCAAGACTGTATCGCCGACTGAATTAAAGCTGTTCCAGACGACCGATAAATTTCTGAATATCGCGGGCCTCCATGCTAACGGCATAGTCCGTCTGAATCGTCTTATAGGCTTCCAAAGCTTTGGCGTTATCACCCAGCTTTTCGTAGATCAACCCGGCCTTTTTCAGGTAATAGGGTGCCGTCAGAACGTTATCACTGGCTTTTACCGCCTTCTCATACAGAGCAACTGCTTCCTTGTAATTACCCTGCTGACTCAAAACATCCCCTTGCAGACCGAGATTCTGAGCCGTTACCAAAGCACCCGGAATTTCACCGCTGGCTTTGTATTGTTTCAGGTAGCTGAGCGCATTCTGCAGATCGCCCATGCGCAGGTAGCAAATCCCGGCATAATGTTTGGCCAGGTTGCCTTCGGGAGTCGAACCATATTTGTCAATCACCTGCAGGAAGCCGGCATTGTTGCCGTCCCCGTTGAGCGCCAGTGCGAACGAATCCACGGCGAACTGCTGCTGAGCCACAAACATCATGGCGGCGGCCTTTTCTGCCCGAGGTTCAGCTACCAGGTATTTATAGCCGAAAAACCCGCAAACCACCACAACAACCACAACCAAGGCGGTCAACAGTGATTTACCGTTTTCCATAATAAAGTTCTCGGTTTTCCCGATCGCCGACTGAATCGCTACTTCAGGGTCTTGTTCTCCCTGTTTGATTTTGTCTGCCATAGTGTATCTAAAATTAAAGAATATACGGACATTTGATCCACAAAAGTAATTTTTTTTCGCCAATTTGCCAGCATCCCCACGCAAAATATCACCTTATTTACGAAAAAGTTATCGACAAATCGACCGGTTTGGAGCGCTTTCCGGCTTCTGTCGTCAGGGAGAAGGGGGCGGCCGCGTTCGGAAAATCGAGGGAAAAAGCCTATCTTTGAAGAAACCAAAAGCCTCCGAACGTGTACCTGAATCGGCTTTCTCTGCTGAATTTCAAGAATATCGAAGAAGCGCAAATCGACTTCTCCCCCCGCATCAACTGTTTTGTGGGCGAAAATGGTACGGGCAAAACCAACCTGTTGGACGCCATCCACTATCTGTCGATGTGTAAAAGCGCCTTCAATCTCACCGATTTGCAATGTACCCGTCACGGCACCGAGGCATTCATGGTCAACGGCCAGTATACGTCCCGCGACGGACGGAACGAAAACATCGTCTGCTCGTGCAGCAAAGGCCACCCCAAGAAACTCTGCCGAGGCGGCAAGGAGTATGAAAAGCTGTCCGATCACATCGGGCTGATTCCCATTGTCATGGTCACCCCCTCGGACACGGTGCTGATCAACGAATCGGGCGAAGAACGACGCAAATACATCAACAGCCTGATTTCACAGCTCGACCGCGAATACCTATCCACCCTCATCAAATACAACCGGATTCTGGCCGAACGCAACAAATGGCTCAAAAACCAGTCTACGCCCCATTTTGAGGAGATGCTTTCGGTATTCAATCTTCAACTGGCGATGTTGGGCACCGCGATCCACGATCGCCGGGCCCGGCTGGTCGAAGAACTGGCTCCAATCGTGGCCCGCTATTACGCCACCCTCTCCGACGACCGGGAAGAGGTGGAGTTGCAATATCGTTCGGAACTCAACGACACTCCCTTCGAAGAACTGCTTCGCCGCAATGACCAACGGGACCGTATCAACCAATTCACGACCGGAGGCGTCCATCGCGACGACATTCGGATGACCATCGGAGGCTATCCCTTGCGAAAATACGGCTCCCAAGGGCAACAAAAATCGTTTTTGGTCGCCCTCAAGCTGGCCCAATACGATCTGGTAGCCGCTCAAGGCAAACATCGTCCGATTCTGTTGCTGGACGACATCTTCGACAAATTGGATATGGCCCGCGTCAGACGCCTGATCGAACTGGTTTCCGACGAGCGCTTCTCTCAGATTTTCATTACTGACTGCAACGATGTCCGCCTGGAGGGCATCCTGCAAAGCAACGGTTGCGAGTACACCCTGTTCGAAGTGCGGCAAGGTCAGGTTTTCCCGGCAACGGCACCGACTCCATCCTCGGATCCGAATGAATCCACGGATGCCCCCTCTTCCGAATCAACGGAAACCGACAACACTCCGAGTTCCACCTCTATCCCCAACCAACCATGAGACGACGCGACCCGATCCGCATCGGAGAGGTAATTGACGACTTTTTCACCTCCTCCCCCACCATCGCCCGCAAGATCGCCGAGGCCCGTGTACCGGACGTATGGCCCCAACTGGTGGGTTCGCTGATCGCCTCCTATACCACCAAAATCGAAGTCGGCAACGGTCGGATGACGGTCTACCTGGCCTCCTCGGTGGTCCGCAACGAGGTATTCATGCGTCGAGAAGCCTTGCGTCAGGCCATCAACCAAGCGACCGGACAGGAGATCATCCGAGTGCTTATCGTTAAATAAGCCTCTTTCTTCTCTCTGCTATTTTTTCTATCACAGGACATTCCCGTCCTTCCAACAGGGTCCAACCAGTCTTCCATGACCTTCCACACGTTTCGGGACACCCTGATCTTAACCCTATACGGACCTATTTCATACGGAACAAAAAAGAGGCTGTCCCGATGGAGACAGCCTCTTTTTAGAGAAATTCGAAATTATTTCGTAGCGGTCGAATCGGCCGGCAAAATGTCGATCAATTCAACTTCGAAGGCCAGCGCTTCGTTAGGACCGATAGCCCCACCAGCACCCTGCTGACCGTAAGCCAGATCCGACGGAATCCACAATTTGATCTTACCACCTTTACCGATCAACTGCAAACCTTCAGCCCAACCGGGGATCACCTGATTCAGACCAAATTGAGCCGTATCGCCACGTTCGTAGGTCGAATCGAACACTTTCCCGTTTTTCAGTTTGCCTTCATACAAAACTTTCACCTGGTCGGTAGCGGCCGGTT
>JAHZDG010000042.1:0-9140 GCA_019422485.1 Alistipes sp.
AGTCAGGATTCGAGCGGCGGCCTGATCGAGTGCCGGGTGCAAGGTGTCCCGGTGGGCTGGGGTGAACCTTTCTTCGATTCGGCGGAGAGCGTGATCGCTCATTTGCTCTTTTCGGTTCCGGCGGTCAAAGGCGTGGAATTCGGAAGCGGTTTTGCGGCCGCTCGTATGAAAGGGAGCGAACATAACGACCCGATTGTGTCGATGGATGGAACCACCGCGACGAATCATGCCGGCGGAATCGTGGGAGGCATTACCAATGGGAACGAGATCGTCGTTCGGGCTGCAATCAAGCCGACGGCCAGTATTTCGTCGCCCCAGATGACCCTCTCGACCGAAACTGGACGTCCTGAAAAACTGATTGTCAAAGGACGTCATGACGCATGCATCGCCATGCGGGCTCCGGTGGTCGTCGAGGCGGCCGTGGCGATCGCCCTTTGCGATCTGAGCCTGATTGCCAAAGCACAGGGCTTGTGACGAAATGGAGCGAGTTTTTTTGCATTTCACTGAAAAATATATACATTTGTGGGCTGTTTTTGAAGAGCGATGAGTGTTCTGAAAAATTATACCATTCCGTACAAGGGCTTGAAAGTTGGTAGTCATACCTTTGAGTTCGAGGTGGATGACCGCTTCTTCCAAGCGTTCGAAGGGTCGGAACTGCATCGCGGCCACGGTCGGGTGAAAGTCGATCTGGAAAAACAGAGCCGTATGATGAGTCTCGCTTTCGATATGGCGGGCGAAGTCGAAGTGGTTTGTGACCGTTGTCTGGAGGAATTCATGCTGCCGTTTGCCTATCAGGGTACGTTGCAGGTTCGTTTCTCCGAAACCGAACAGGAAAGCGACGGCGAAATCATGTGGATCAGCCCCAATGAAACCGAACTCAATCTGGCTCAGTATATTTACGAAAGTATTAGCCTGAGCCTCCCATATCAACGGGTGCATCCGATGGATGCCGAAGGACATAGCCTGTGTAATCCCGATATGCTGTCGCGTTTCAGGATTGTCAGTGAACAGGAGTTTGATCAGATCGTTCAACAGGCTACGCATCCCGAACAAACCGCCGGGGATAATCCCTGGAGTGCTCTGGAAAAGGTGAAAGAAGAACTGGAAAAGAATAAATAGGAATTTTATTAAAACGAATTTATAATGGCACATCCTAAGCACAAAGTCTCCAGCACGAGAAGAGACAAAAGAAGAACGCATTACAAAGCCGCTGTACCCAACGTGGTTACTTGTCCGAACTGCGGCGCAGCTGTCCTGTATCACCGGGTTTGCCCCGAATGCGGCTTCTACCGGGGACGGATCGCTATCGAAAAGAAAGCCGAATAATATCGCTCGCGGAAAGCCCCAATGACTATGATAAAAATAGGAGTTGACGCGATGGGCGGAGATTTTGCTCCCGAAGCTACGGTTTTGGGAGCTATTGCTGCTTTGCGGGAAATCGAACCCCAAAGCCGCATCGTGCTGTTCGGCGATAAAGACCGCATTACCGAAATCTTGGAACGGGAACACGTCTCAGTCGACAGTTTCGAAATCGTGCCTACGAGCGAAGTGATCGAAATGGGCGACAACCCGACCCAAACATTCAGTAAAAAGACCGATTCGAGCATCGTTGTGGGATTCATGCATCTGATGAACGGCAAAATCGACGGCTTCGCCAGCGCCGGTAGCACCGGTGCGATGATGGTGGGATGTATGTACACCGTCAAACAGATCGAAGGCGTGATTCGGCCGGCTATTTCGTCGCTGGCTCCCACGTTGGATGGCGGAGGCGTCTTGCTGCTGGATGTCGGTCTGAATGTGGACTGCAAACCCGACGTGTTGTATCAGTACGGAATCATTGGAAGCACCTATGCCAAAAGCGTCATGGGTAAGGATGCTCCCCGCGTCGCCCTGTTGAATATCGGAGAAGAGAAGGAAAAAGGCAACCTCCAGACCAAAGCGGCTTATGAGCTGATGGAAGGAAGTCAGGATTTCAACTTTGTGGGCAATATTGAAGCGAAACATTTGTTTGACGGGACCATTGCCGATGTAGTGGTATGCGACGGCTTTGTCGGTAATACCATTCTGAAGCAGACCGAAGGCTTTTATTTGATGGCACAGGCCCAGGGGTTGCAAAACACCTTCTTCGATCATTACAATTATGAAAACGTGGGAGGTACGCCCGTGTTGGGAATCAACTCGACGGTTCTGATCGGACACGGTTGTTCCAGCCCCCTGGCTATCAAGAATATGATCCTCCAGACCGAAAAAACGATTAAGGCTGGAGTGGCTGACAAACTACGAGAAATTTTTAAACGATGACGAAAAAAATCACCGCAGCGATCACCGGAACGGGTGCCTACCTGCCCGATTATATCCTTGACAATTTCGAATTGAGCCGAATGGTGGATACTTCCGATGAGTGGATCATGTCCCGTATCGGCATCAAAACCCGACATATCCTCAAAGGCGAAGGTCTGGGAACCTCTTATATGGGGGAACGCGCCGTGCGCGACTTGTTGGAAAAAACCGGCACCGATCCCCTGGACGTGCAAATGGTTATTTGTGCGACCGTAACGCCCGATATGCTCTTCCCTTCGACGGCGAATTTGATCTGCTATAAAACGGGGATGAAAAATGCTTTCGGGTTCGACCTGTCGGCTGCGTGCAGCGGTTTCCTGTTCGCACTGAATACCGCCGCCAAGTACATCGAAAGCGGAACCTTCAAAAAGGTGATTGTGGTCGGAGGTGATAAAATGTCGTCGATCATTAACTATGAGGATCGCAATACCTGTCCGATCTTTGGGGACGGGGCTGCAGCCGTACTGCTCGAAGCCAATACCGAAGGATTTGGTTTGTTGGATGCCGATCTGCATTCGGATGGCGGTGGCGGCCAGCACCTGTATATGAAAGCCGGTGGTTCGGCTTATCCGGCTACCCATGAAACGGTCGAAAATAAATGGCACTATGTGCATCAGGACGGTCCGATGGTCTTTAAGGCTGCGGTTTCCAATATGGCCGATACCTCAGTGGCCGTGATGGAACGCAACAACCTGACGCCGGACGATATTCGCTATTTGGTACCTCATCAGGCCAACCTGCGTATTATCGATGCTACGGCCAATCGTATGGGCTTGCCGCGGGAAAAATGCATGATCAATATCGATAAATTCGGAAATACCACGGCTGCTACCATTCCGTTGTGTCTGTGGGATTATGAAAGTCGCTTGTGCAAGGGTGACAATCTGATCTTGGCTGCATTCGGAGGTGGATATACCTGGGGTGCTATTTACCTCAAGTGGGCATACGACGGCGGTAACTTCTCCAAAGAATAGCTGTTCCTTTCTCGGTGCTTCGACTCGGGCGAAAGGAAGCCGGGCCTGCGAGGCACAAAAACGAGGGATGCGTGAATACGGAGTTGTTGAAGTCGTTTTAGAGAACGCCGAAATTGTTCGAAACATTGAACTCCGGTACGGGCCTCTAAAATATACGGTTAAGGCCTTGTAGTTCAAGGGATAGAACGATAGTTTCCTAAACTGTAAATTCGCGTTCGAGTCGCGACAGGGCTACCACAACACCTCTCTGGTTTGAGAAAACCGGAGAGGTGTTTTTTTGTGTTTGTTTTTTTTGTGTCTGTAAAATGATTGCAGCTCGTTTTTCCGCGCAGCCCGACAGGCGACGTTGAACAAAAAACAGACTGACGTGTCAGAGATTTAACGTAAAAGTCGTATATTTGAACAATGGGCCTTGTGCCCTGACTTTTCTGTTACAGTATACCGAAATCATCAAAATAACGGATCGATGAAAAGAAGAGATTTTTTGAAAACTTTCGCGGGAATGGCCGCTTTAACCGTTGTGCCTCGTCATGTCTTGGGCGGGCCCGGATATACGGCTCCCAGTGACCAATTGACGAAGGGGATCATTGGGGTCGGTGGTATGGGCCGCGGGCATTATGGCTATGCCGGAACTCGTTTGGTGGCGATTTGCGACGTGGACCAAAATCACCTGGATGCCGGTCTTCAGTTGGCCGGAGAAAAAATTGCCGCCTATCACGATTATCGCAAACTGATCGAAGATCCCAATGTCGATATCGTTCATATCGCTACGCCTCCGCATTGGCATGGAATCATGGCGGCGGATGCCGCTCGGGCCGGTAAAGATATCTGGTGCGAAAAACCCATGACGCGTACCATTGGCGAAGGGAAACGAGTGGTGGAAGCCATCAAACAGAATGGCAATATTTTCCGTTTGAACACCTGGTTCCGTTTTACAGATAATTTTTACGGCATGAATACCACGGTGGCCAAGATCAAAAAACTGGTGGACAGTGGTCTGCTGGGATGGCCTCTGAAGGTGACGATCAGCAAACATACCGGATTTAACTGGAAATTCTTCTGGGTCGGGGAAACCGTTCTTCCGGAACAGAAAGTACCGGCTGAACTCGATTACGACATGTGGTTGGGGCCGGCTCCTTATAAACCCTACAACTCTCACCGTGTGCATTCGACTTTCCGTGGGTATTGGGATTACGATGCCGGTGGTCTGGGCGATATGGGACAGCACTACATCGACCCGGTTCAGTATTTCCTGGGCAAGGACGATACCAGCCCGATCTCTGTGGAAATCGATGCGCCCCAACAACATCCAGATGCTGTGGGCACATGGCGTAAGATCGCCTATAAATACGAGGATGGTTGCCAGATCATTCTGTATGGAGAAGACAACGGGGATCCCAACGACGCTTACATCGAAGGGCCTAACGGTAAATTGTATCCGAACTTCGAATGCGATATTCCGGATTGGGAACGTAAATTGGCAGAATTCCCCGATCCGCTGCCGCAGGAAACCGATTTCGTTAAGTGCGTGCGGACCCGTCAGAAATTTGCGCTCAATGAACAGAATGCTTTCCGAAGCGCGACGATTGTTAATATGGGGGCAGTAGCCCTGCGTTTGGGCCGCAACCTGAAGTTCGATCCCAAGACCTTGCTGTTTGTGGATGACGACGCAGCCAACCGCTTGATCGATCAACCGATGCGTGCACCTTGGAAAATCTGAAAACCCGAATCCAAAAGAAAACAATCATGAACATGAAAAAGATATTGTTGACGGTGGCCCTGGCGCTCACCGTAGTTGTGGCCGGAGCGCAGACCGCGGCCAATCGGACGCCACGGACCAAGGTGTCGGATGCGCTGGCATTGATGCCGGCTCCCGAAGGAGTCGAGTATAAGCGCCTGATGGAAGATCTGATCTCATCCGGTGCCGAGGGGGTGGATATGCTGACCTCGATGTTGGACAATACGAATAATGTACCGGTGGTATATGCCTTGAGCGGTTGGGCCGCTTATGTGACGACTCCGGGCTATGAAAATTCGCGCAAAATGTTTGCCGAAGGGATCGTTCGGGCTTTGCAGGCCAGCAAGGATCCTGAAATCAAAGCTTTTTACATCCGTTTGCTGCAACAGTGCGGTCAATCGGAAAGCGTGAAAGCGCTGGTAGACCTGGTCGATGATCCTCGTTTTGGGGATCCGGCTCGTTGTGCCCTGGAAGCTATTTCGCAAGCACGTAATGGTTTCCCGACCGTGTATACCGAAGCTCCGGTAACCCGTATCGGCAAGTTGTATAACTTGGTTCAGTCGAAAGGGGCTGTGGCTTTGCCTCAATTGACCAAAGCAGCTATGGATGCTGATCGGAATTATCGCAATACGGCCTTACGTTTTGCCGCCCCTTATGCCGATGATGCATTTTACGCTACGCTGATTGCCCGTCTGCCGAAAGTGAAACCCGAAGTGAAAATCGATTGGATTACCTGGTTGGGTCTGCAGGGCGTCCAGGCGGCTGTGCCGGCCATTATGCCGTGGATCGGTGATGAAAATGTCGAATTGAGTTCGGCTGCCATGTGGGCTGCCATTCGTTTGAAAGCGGAAGGTCTCAACGCTCGTTTGATCGAAGTGCTTTCGGGAACTTCTACGCCGGATACCCTGCGCGAAATCGCTCGGGCATGTTTGTTGTCGTCTCCGGAACCGGTGGTCGATGCCGTGGCTGAAGTGTTGACGGGAGGATCGGATGCCGGGAAAGTAGAGGCTCTGTCGATTCTGGCGGCCAAACGAGCCTCGGATAAAGCGACGGTAGTTTTGGACCTGACTTCGAGCCGGAATGCAGACGTGTCTGCGGCTGCTTATACGGCCCTGAAAGACGTGGTGACTCCGACCAATCTCGAAGCCTTGTATGGCTTGCTGGAAACGACTTCGGAAGAAAATCTGTCGAAGGTACAGGATGCGGTGATCGCTGCCTTGGAAGACATGCCCGTAGCTGAACGTGTGTCGGCGGTACAGGCCCAGATGGCTCGCAGCGAAGATAAAGCCGCCCGTTATTATGTGGTATTGGCCTCGACGGGCGATCCCTCGGTATTGGAAACCATTGCTCAGGGGTATCAACAGGGCGATGAGTTTGAAAAAACGCAGGCCATTGAAGCCTTGTTGGCATGGCCCGATGTGCAATCGACCTCCTATTTGTATGACATTGCCAAAGGAGGGGATACCGCCCATTTTGACGAAATTCTGTCGGGTTATGTCGCTCGGGTGAAAGCCAGCAGCGAAACGCCGGAAATGAAACAGATCATGCTGGGTGAAATGTTGGAACTGGCTCGTACGGCTGATCAGAAAAAATTGATCCTGTCGACCATGGCAACGAATCGTACGATGCAGGCTTTGATGACTTTGGGTAATTATTTGGACGATCCGGATCAAAGCGTGCGTCAGCTGGCGGCCGACAATATTTATAATATCGTGTCGGACCGTGGCGATTTGTATGGCCCGGCCATTCGCGAAGTGGCTGAAAAAGCTCTTCGGGCCAACGAAGGCCGTTTGGATGACTATGGTCGTTCGGCCGTGTTGGATCGACTGAAAACAATGCCTCAAGAAGGCGGTTGGGTGTCGATGTTCAACGGCAAAGACCTGACCGGTTGGAAAGGCTTGGTGGAAAATCCGATCAAACGGGCAGCCATGTCTCCGCAGGAACTGGCCGAAAAGCAAAAGGCTGCCGACGAAATCATGCGTCGTGATTGGGAAGTGATCGACGGTCTGTTGACGTTTACCGGCGACGGTTACGACAATATCTGCACGGAAAAACAGTATGGCGATTTCGAAATGTATGTCGACTGGCTGCTCTATCCCGACAGCGATGAAGCTGATGCCGGTATTTATCTGCGGGGTACTCCTCAGGTGCAGATGTGGGATACGGCCCGTCGCAATGTGGGTGCACAGGTGGGCTCTGGCGGTTTGTATAATAACAAGATCAACCCCAGTAAACCCTCTCACGTGGCCGATAATAAGTTGGGCCATTGGAATACGTTCTACATCAAAATGGTCGGTGACCGTGTAACGGTTGTGCTGAACGGTGAAAAGGTGGTGGACAATGTGATCCTGGAAAACTTTTGGGATCGTTCGTTGCCGATTCCTGCCATGGAGCAGATCGAGTTGCAGGCACATGGGACGCGGGTAGCTTACCGTAACCTCTGTATTCATGAGTTGGAACGTCCTGAACCGTATCGCCTCTCGGAAGAGGAAGCCGCTGAAGGTTTCCGTCTGCTGTTCGACGGTCAGAATATGCATGAATGGACGGGGAATACCCAGGATTATGTCATGGAAAATGGAACCATTACGCTGCATCCGGCCAATGGACACGGAGGAAATCTCTACACCAAAGATGAGTTCGACAATTTCGTGTTCCGTTTCGAGTTTAAGCTGACGCCCGGGGCGAATAACGGATTGGGAATCCGGACCCCGATGGAAGGCGATGCTGCTTATGTTGGGATGGAGTTGCAGATCCTGGATAATGATGCTCCGATCTACAGCAAGCTCGAGCAGTATCAATATCACGGGTCGGTTTATGGGGTGATTCCGGCTAAACGGGGTGCCCTCAAACCGATGGGAGAATGGAATTATCAGGAAGTGATTGCCGACGGAAATCACATCAAGGTGACGCTCAACGGTCAGGTGATTGTGGATGGAGATATTGCCAAGGCCAGCGACAATGGTAAGGCAACGATGGACCACAAGGAACACCCGGGTCTGTTGAACAAGAGCGGTCATATCGGCTTCTTGGGTCATGGCTCGGAAGTAAGCTTCCGGAATATCCGGATCAAAGAATTGAAGTAACCGATACGGATGATTCGATTTGTGCAGCCCCGGAAACGGGGCTGCACTTTTTTATGCCTGGAGCGGACATGTATTGGAAATAGGAACGGTGACTGAAGATAGGAATCAGGATAAACATCCTCTTGAGCGCAAAATGCTTCGGAGACGGAGTCTGTTTTGAAAGTTTGGGGATAGCCTCGATCAGGGAGAGAATAATCGGGCTCCGTCAGATCAGGGGTGCATAGAAACAAAAAGACTCCGATGATTCGGAGTCTTTGAAAGTATGAGGAGGGGTTTTTATCTTTCCAGCAGGAAAAGAGAGTGACGTTCGGGTAAGTCGAGGGTAAGGCGTGTGACGATCTCCTTGCCCTGTTTTTCGTAGCGGACCGAGACCGGTGCGCTTTCTCCGGTATGCGGATTCCATGCCTCCAGACGCATTTTCCCGCGTAAGATCACGTCGCTGCGATAGGCGGTGGGCTCGAGGTTGGCCAAATAGAAAAGGGCTTTCCCGTCGCGTTCTTTGTGAATGTATCGGAGCGGTTTGGCGGCGTCGAAGGCAATGTCGGCAGGATCTTCGGATCGCAAAGCTTTTTGTAAAGCCTCGGGCGTCAATTGAGCGACAAAATGGACCTGACCGCCTTCTTTGTTTTCATTGTAACGTGTGGCGGCGGGAAGCAATTCGTTCATCAGTTCGCCGATGCGGGCATCTTGGCCCATTTCTGCGGAACGGGTGGGCAGTTGAGAAGTGAAAATGATTCGTCCGCCGGCCTTAAACAGAGCGAGAGCCTGTTCCAGGGTGGAGACACTGATGGTTTTAGAGGCCGGGATGATCAGGGTGCGGAACGTGTTGTACTGGATGGCGTTATTGAGGGTCAATCCTTTTTTGTCTACGGTGCATTTCCCGGCCAGTACTTCGGGGTGCAACCATTGATAGTGGCGGCCTATACGCTGGGTGAGCATCTCACCTACTTCGACATAATCCAGATAGGGGATCGAAACACCGCCTTCATACGGAGTGAGCGGGCC
>JAHZDG010000042.1:9150-17244 GCA_019422485.1 Alistipes sp.
GATCTCCCTGCATGGTGTGGATGGGGTAGAGAACGGCAATTTCCGAAACCACCCGATCGTTGTTCTGCAACATCAGCTGCAGACGCCCCAAAAAGGTGCTGAAATCATAGAGTCCGTCGGCATACAGCGCATTGCGGGAAGAGAGTTCGGGGAGAAACGTCACGTTCTGGTCGTTATACCAGGCTGCGTGGGGAATGAAAACGTTGATGCCCTGCGTGAATTGATCCATGGCGATGCAGTAGATGCTGTCCCAGGAGAGATTGCCCATGGCGCCGTAGGTTTCGGACATGACCAGCGAGTGATCCCAGTTATAGGCGGCGGAGGCGATCACAG
Organism: Alistipes sp.; assembly: GCA_019422485.1. GTDB lineage: Bacteria > Bacteroidota > Bacteroidia > Bacteroidales > Rikenellaceae > Alistipes_A. The sequence continues at coordinate 9,484 of JAHZDG010000042.1, forward strand.
AATAGAATTTTTCCGCCGGACGGTTGCCTCCGATCTTGTCGATGCCGGGAACGCTCAGGTATTGGAAACATTTCATCAGGTCGCCTGACGTGCCGACCGGATTGAGGATCTCTTCGTTGTCCTGATGGCCGGTGGCTCGCAGACCGTGAGCCCGGCTCCACTCGTCGATGGCCCGGGGATAGGCCTCGGCGTAGAGATCGCTTCGTAATGAGAACAGGGCATTGCGGGCTGCCTGTGTATCCGGACCGATGTTGTACCAAAGGGCCGGATAGAGCAGTACGGGGCTTTCGCCGTACCGTTGTTCATAGATCTTGTTAAAAGCGGGTGTCCATACCCGTCCCTGGGCGCGGTAGAGGGTCGGCTCGTCGTAAAATGTCTGGACGATGGTCGTCCCGAAAGCATCCGGAAAACGTTTGTAATAGGCTTGGTGGGTCATTTCGATGTAGGCATCGGCTGCTTCCCGACTCAGATAATCCATGTTGGGATCGCCGTCGGTCACGCACACGAACTGCATGATTTTCCACCGTCCTTGAGGAACGTTCCAGACGATCACCCCTTCGGTGATCTTGTCCGTCAGGTCGACGCGTTCCCGGGTTTCGGTATTCATGGCGACTACCCCCATCAAGACCCCATCCCGGGAGGCGGGTCGGTGATAGGAGATTCCCCCCGTAATTTCCTCTTCGATTTTGTCGAGGCGTTTGAGCGTCAGCGACGGGTAGCGGTTGGTGAAACGGGGTACTCCATCTCCGTTGATGGCGCCTCCGCTTCCGCTGGGGAATCCGTATTCGTCATACAGCGCCATTTTCAACCCCAGTTCGCCGGCCCGTTGAATGGCATAACCATACAGATCGAAATAGTCGGAGGTGAGGTATCTCGGTTCGAATTTTGCGCCGAAAGGCAAAATGGAGATCCCTCCGTAGCCGCATTTGTCCCGCAAGTCCGGCAGTTGAGTGTCGATTCCTTGCCGGGTGATCCGGGTGTCATTCCAAAACCATAAGGGAGTAGGGCGGTAGTTGGCGGGGGGATTTTTGAATTCGAAAGCATTTTGGGCTTCGCTCTCCAGGGCCGGTACGAGGCACAGAAGGGCGATCATTCGAGGCAAAATCTTCATAAATAAGGCAATGAAATGAATACTCTGGAAACAAAAATACGAAAAATGCCCTGATAATCGGTTATAAATGTTACTTTTGTCTTTCAGGACACTTGTGGAAAGTTTGTCGGGGAGAGACCCTGTGAGAAAGTAAAAAATGATCAGTCAATTATAAAATCCCGACTCATGAAAAAATGTTTAATGCCTTGTTTACTTGTTTCGGTTATGGCCGCAGTAAGTAGTTGTAAGAGTTCCGGGGGCGATGCGTCGCTGGAGTATGAGAAGTATAAGCTCTCAAATGGTTTGGAAGTTGTTCTGCATGAAGACCGTTCCGATCCGGTGGTTTCGGTGGCGATCCAGTATCATGTGGGAAGTAACCGTGAAAAACCCGGAAAGACCGGTTTTGCCCACTTTTTCGAACACATGCTTTTCCAGCGTTCGGAAAATTTGCCGCGCAATGCCTTCTTCCAGAAAATCGATGAGTTGGGCGGTTCGTTCAACGGAGGTACCAGCAATGACGGTACGGTTTATTTTGAAACGGTTCCGCGCAATGCCCTGGAAAAAGTGCTGTGGATGGAGTCCGATCGGATGGGCTATTTCATCAATACGGTGACCGAAGGCGGGCTGAAACGCGAAATCGACGTGGTGTCGAATGAAAAACGTCAGGGGGAAAATGCCCCTTACGGTCTGGCATGGGATCTGTTGGTCAAGAACCTCTTCCCGAAAGGCCATCCTTATAGCTGGACGGTGATCGGGGAAATTCCCGACCTGCGCAGTGCGACCGTCGAAGACGTCAAGGAGTTTTACAACCTCTACTATACGCCCAGCAATGCGACTTTGGTGGTAGCCGGGGATTTCGATCCGGCGCAGACCAAAGAACTGATTCAAAAATATTTTGGCGAGATTCCGGCCCGTCCGAAACCGGAAGCACCCCAGGTGCAGAACGTGACGCTGGATTCGACCAAACGCATCGAGTATGAAGATTCGTTTGCGAATGCTCCCATGTTGCTGCTGGCTTATCCCGGGGTGGAAATGTATAGTAAAGATGGGTATGCGCTCGATTTCCTTGCCAATATCCTGGCCGGCGACAAAAAATCGCCGATCTATCAGGTGCTGGTCGAAGAACGGAAACTGGTGCCGGCGGTTTATATGTCCAGCCAGCAGCTGGAATTGGCCGGTATGATTTTGCTGGATGCGACTACCTTCCCGAATGTGAAACTCGACGATGTTTATGCAGGGATCGAAGAGGCTTATGCCCGTTTCGAAAAGAATGGAGTTGACCCCAAAGACCTGGAACGCTATAAAGCGATCGAAGAAACGCGGACCTATAATCGGCTGACTTCGACCAATGGCAAAGCCATCGCCATGGCTCAGAATAATGTGTTCGGCGGTGCACCTGACCGGATGTTGAAGGAATTGGAAGCCTATCGTCAGGTGACCCCCGAAGATGTGATGCGTGTTTACAATCAGTACATCAAAGGGAAAAACTATCTGTCGGTCAGCATCGTGCCTAAAGGTCAGACGGATCTGGTGCTGAGTGGATCGGTGCCGGCTGTAGTGGATCAGGAGTCGATCGATGAACAGGCCCTCAATTCGGAAGCGGGGAAAGTGGTGGACGATCCTTATGAACGAACCCCGTCATCCTTTGACCGGAGCAAGGAACCCGATTTGCTGCCCAATACCCCGGAATTGAATATCCCGGCCATTTGGAGCACGAAACTCCCCAGCGGAATGGAACTGCGAGGGATCGAATATAAAGAATTGCCGTTGGTTTATTTCTCCATCGACCTCAATAACGGCATGTTGTTGGATACGCCTCAAAAGGCAGGTTTGGCCCGACTGACGGCAGCGATGATGAATGAAGGAACGGCCGATAAGACGGCGGCTGAATTGGAAGATGCCATTGGACAGTTGGGTGCTCAGATCCAGGTGCAGGCTGGAACGGAAAGCATGGCCCTGACCGGGAACTGTTTGCTGAAGAACTATCCGGAAGTGATGAAATTGGTGGAAGAGATCCTGACACGTCCTCGTCTGGACGATGAAGCCAGCTTCGAGCTGGTGAAACAGCGTACGTTGGACAATATTCGTCAGGGCGATACGGATCCTTCGACGATCGGAACCAATGTGTTCAAACGACTGCTTTTCGGTGAAAACAGCATTTTGGGGTATGCTCCGGACGGAACGGAACAGACGGTACAGGCCCTGACGCTCGAAGATGTCAAGAATTTCTATACGGCCAATGTTTCGCAGTCCATCGCGAAGATGAATTTTGTGGGCGGTTTGACGCAACAGGAAGTGGAACGCTCGTTGGCTTCGTTGACCAAAAACTGGAAGAGTACGCCGGTTCCCGCTCCGATGGTGAAGGAATCGGATGCCACCTCGGAAGCCAAACTCTATTTTGTGGACTATCCCGGTGCTCGCCAATCCTATGTTGTTGTAGGGTCGAAGTCGCTGTCGATCGACAATCCGGATGCCTATCCGCTGGTGGTTGTCAACGATCATTTGGGAGCCTCTTCGGGCAGTTTGTTGTTCGATATTCTGCGCTTGCAACACGGATACACCTATGGCGCTTATTCGGGCTTTACGCAGGGATTGCTCAGCAATACTTTCTCAGCCCGTTCGAGCGTGCAGGCTACCGTCACCAAAGAGTCTGTCGAACTGTTCCGGGAAATCCTGTCGACCTACGGACAGAACTATACGCAGGAAGATCTGGTATCCTCTTGCAAAGCGTTGTTGCTGACCATGAACGGCTCTTTTGAAACGCCGAATGCGTTGTTGAATATGTTGCGGATGATTGCGGTTTATCATCTGCCGGTCGATTATCCGAAGCAGCGTGAAGCCATTTTGAAGAGCATGACGTTGGATCAGGCCAAAGCCTGCATCGACAAATACCTGAACTATGACGATATGATTATCGTGGTAGTCGGCGATGCCAAGACGCAGCTGGCCGGTCTGAAATCCCTGAATTTGGGTAAAATCGTTCAGGTGGATAAAGAAGCGAAGTTGCTCGAATAGTCCGTCAAGCTGTATACTGAAAACGACGCTCCGTATTTTCGGAGCGTCGTTTTTCTTTTGTGGACATGGGTGATGAAAGTAGGGCGCACATAATTTGTATTAGTAAGAAAAACCGCTCCGGCGTGGGAATACGCTTTGAAAAGCATAAAAAACACCCCGAAAGCCAAATGCTCTCGGGGTGTTTTTTGTAAGTATGCGTGAAAATTAGATAGCTGCGGTGTTGGGTGCGGGAGTCGAGGCTTTCTGCAGAGAATCTGCCGAAGGCTCCGGTTCAGCCGGAATCAGACCCCGGTTGCGCAACAGCGGCTTAATGTCAGGTTCTGCGCCCCGGAAGTTTTTATACATCGTCATACCGTCTTCGCTGCCGCCTTTTTCCAGAATATTCCGGCGATAGGAGTCGGCTACTTCGCGGTTGAACAGGTCGCCGCTTTCGACAAAGGCTTCGAAGGCATCTTTATCCAGCACTTCGGCCCACAGGTAACTGTAATATCCGGCCGCATAACCGCCATCGAAAATGTGACTGAAATAGGGATAACGGTAACGGGGTTCGATCTGCGGGATCATGCCTCGTTTGGTGTAGAGCGCTTCTTTTTCAAAAGCGTTTACATCGATGGGCTGATCCTGGGTGATCGAGTGGATATCCAGGTCGGAAAGCGAAGCGGCCGTCAATTCCGTCGTCATAAATCCTTGATTGAAATAGCGGCTCTTTTTGATCTTATTGACAAGATCTTCCGGCATGTCAGTGTTGGTTTGGTAGTGTTTGGCGTAGATCTTTAACATTTCGGGATTGAACGCCCAGTTTTCCATAATTTGTGAGGGCAGCTCGACAAAGTCCCGTTCCACTTCGGCCAAACTTTTATAATGTACCTGAGAGAAAAGCGAGTGCATGGCGTGTCCGAATTCATGGAACAGCGTGGCGGCTTCGTCCAGATTCAGCAGAGCCGGTTGGGTTTCGTCCAACGGGCGGGTGAAGTTGGCTACGATGGTGACTACGGGAGCTACCCGTTTCCCTTCTTTGTATTGCGGATCGCGATAGGTGCCGCACCAGGCGCCACCTTGTTTGCCGGGCCGCGGGAAGAAGTCGAAATAAAGAATGCCTAAATGGGTGTCGTCTTTGTCCAACACTTCATAAGCAACGCATTCAGAATTGTAGTAGGGAACGGCTACCGGACGGAAAGAAGTGCCCCACAGTCGATTGGCTAGTTGGAATACTCCGGAAGTGACATAATCCAAAGAGAGATAAGGACGGATCATCTCTTCGTCCAGATCGTATTTGTTTTTACGCACTTTTTCAGCGTAATACCACCAGTCCCAGCTATTCAATTCGTCGCTGCCGGTTTCCTGTTTTTTGATCTGTTTCATCTCCTCCAGTTCTTTGGAGGCCAAAGCCAGGGCCGGTGTCCAGATCTGATCCAACAGCCGGTAGGCATTTTCGGGCGTCGAGGCCATGACATCATCCAGCACAAAAGCGGCATATGTGGGGTAACCCATCAGCTGTGCTTTCTGCATCCGCAGACGGGCCATGTCGGAGACGATCTGTTTGTTGTCTGATGCGTTGCCGTGGTTGCCGCGTTCCAGATAGGCTTCATACATTTGACGGCGTAGCTCGGGTTTTTCGGAATAGGTCAGGAACGGAATAAGGCTCGGCTTGCTGAGCGTGAAGACGAATTTGCCTTCCATGCCGCGCGATTCGGCCTCTTGCTGGGCAGCCTGACGGGCTCCGGCCGGAATGCCGGCCAAGTCTTCGGGCTTTTCGATCACCAGGGTGTAGTCGTTGTTTTCAGTCAACAGGTTTTTGCTGAACTGCACGCCCAGTTGCGACAGCTGTTCGTTGATTTTACGCAGCTGCGTTTTCTGTTCGGGGGTCAGCAAGGCGCCGGCCCGTACGAAACGTTTATAGATTTTTTCGGTCAGACGGAGCTGCTGGGGATCGAGATCCAGCTGGTCTTTCTGGTCGTAGACGGCTTTGACCTTTTTGAACAGCGCATCGTTCAGGTAGATGTTGTCGTAGTGGGTCGATACCATCGGGGTGATTTCAGCGTCGATCAGCTGCATGGAGTCGGTGGCATCGGCCGCCTTAACCAATGAAAAGACCGTATAGGCATTGCTGAGCAGTTCGCCGCTGTTTTCCAACGCTTCGATCACATTGGCGAACGAAGGCATTTCGGTATTGCGCACAATGGAGTCGATTTGGGCTTCGTGGCGTGCGATGCCCTCTTCGATCGCCGGTTTATAGTGCTTGTCTTTGATCTTGTCGAAGGGCGGAACCCCAAAAGGAGTCTCCCAGACAGTGAAAAACGGGTTCACCTCTACGGCCTTATCCTGACATCCGGAGAGGGTGCCCATCAGCAAACAGCCGAGGGCGGGCAATAACAGTTTTCTCATAATTAATGACGTGATTTGTTGATGGATCGCCGGAGGTTTTATACCTTTGCACCGCTTCGGCCGGTCGCTCCGCAAGCAAAAATAATATAAAGCAGAGTATCATGCAATTATTTTACGCTCCCGAGGTGGATTTCTCGCAAGGCGTTTATGTGTTTTCGGAGGAGGAGTCCCGGCATATTGTGCGGGTGCTGCGTCTGGGGGAGGGCGATGAGCTCTTTCTGACTGACGGTCAGGGAACCTTGGCCCGTGCAGAGATAACGAACGGTTCGATGAAAAATTGTGAGGTGGCGGTGCGGGAGATCCAACCGGAGTTTGAACGCCGGGCCTATCGGATGCAGTTGGCGGTGGCCCCGACCAAAAATGCCGATCGCATCGAGTGGCTGGTGGAAAAGGCAACGGAAATCGGGGTGGATGTGATCACCCTCTTGTCGACCGATCATAGCGAACGTCGGGTGTTGCGAACCGATCGTCTGGAAAAGATCGCGGTAGGTGCGATCAAACAATCTCAAAAAGCTTATTTGCCTCGTATTGAACCTGTCACTCCGTTTGCAGAATGGGTATCGCTGCCTTTTGACGGTTTGAAGCTGATCGCCCATTGCGAACCGGGAGAGGATAAGGTCCTGATGAAAAATCTGGTTCAGCCCGGAGTCGATGTGCGGGTATTGATTGGCCCTGAAGGCGATTTTTCGCCGGCTGAAATCGCTCTGGCCCTGCAGCATGGCTATCGTCCCATTTCATTGGGTCGCAGCCGCCTGAGAACCGAAACCGCAGCCTTGGTTGCTGTACATACCGTAGCATTGATAAACGAATAGAACGATGTTCACTTCCTCTTTGATTTGGCTTCCTGTGCTGGCCATATTGGTGTTTTTGATCCCCCGGCAGGGAAAATGGTTCTGGACGCTTGGAATAGTTGCCGTCGGAGCGATTATCTCGGTCGTGGAGGCCTTGGGCGTATTGTCTCAAGATGCCATCCAGGTGTATCGGGGCGTGAGTAATGTCCTTTTCGGCGATCAGTATGAGGTGGTCGATGCCTTGTCGGCTCTCTTTTTGCTGATTCTGTCGTTGGCGGTTGTTTCGGTTACCTTTTACGCCCGGGGATATGTGGAACCCCATGCTCAAGAGAAACCGCAGGTGCAGGTGTCGCTGCATTACTTCTGCTTGATGGTCATGTATTTCTCCATGCTGATGGTGGTGGTGGCCCGGGACGGTTTCCTGTTCCTGTTCGCCTGGGAACTGATGACTTTGGCTTCCTTCCTGTTGGTGCTGTTCAA
>JAHZDG010000043.1:0-13049 GCA_019422485.1 Alistipes sp.
AAGAGTTCGATCTGGAGATCAACATGAACGATGTCCGCAAGGATATTTTCTGTGCTTCGGGCCCGGGTGGACAGTCGGTCAATACGACCTATTCGGCCATTCGTCTGACCCACATTCCGACAGGGATCGTGGTGCAGTGTCAGGACCAGAAGTCGCAGCTGAAGAACTTCGACAAGGCGTTCGAAGAGTTGCGTACCCGTATCTATAACCTCGAGTACCAGAAGTATCTGGATGAAATCGCCAGCAAACGGAAAACGATGGTGTCGACCGGGGACCGCAGTGCGAAAATTCGTACCTACAACTACCCGCAGGGTCGAGTGACGGATCACCGTATCAACCTGACGCTGTATAACCTGAGTGACGTGATGGATGGCGATTTGCAGGAAATTATCGACAAGTTGCAGGTGGCCGAAAATGCCGAACGCCTCAAGGAAAGCGAACAATAGTCATACAACGGAATTTGGGATCGCTCGACGGAGTGTTTGGCTTCGGACTGATCGTGTCGAAACCGGAGAAGATCCGTCGAAAAGGAAATTTTGTTGAAATAAGGTCAATTCTATCTAATACGATATGACGTCAAATCAGTTATTCGAACAGATTCGTGCCAAAGGATCGTTCCTGTGCGTGGGCCTGGATACCGATCTGAATAAAATTCCGGTTCATTTGTTGAAAGAAGACGATCCGGTGTTTGCCTTTAACCGGGCTATCGTGGATGCGACGGCTCCATATGCGGTTTGTTACAAACCCAATTTGGCTTTCTATGAAGACAATGGAGCCAAGGGTTGGATCAGTTTCGAAAAAACGGTCCGTTACATCCGGGAAAAATATCCGGAGATCATGATTATCGCCGATGCAAAACGGGGCGATATCGGAAATACTTCGCAAATGTATGCCCGGGCTTTTTATACGGAGGATCTGGTTGATGGGGTAACCTTGTCGCCTTATATGGGTCGCGATACGGTGGATCCGTTCCTGAAGTTCGAAGGGAAATGGGCGGTGTTGCTGGCCCTGACTTCCAATCCGAGTGCGGCTGATTTCGAGTTGTTGCGTCTCGAAGACGGAGGTTGCCTGTATGAAAAGGTGATTGACGTTTCGCGCGAATGGGGCAGTGAAGAGAATATGATGTATGTGGTCGGCGCCACGCAAGCCCGGATGCTGAAAGGAATCCGGGACCTGATTCCCGATCATTTTCTGCTGGTACCCGGCGTCGGTGCTCAGGGGGGGAGCCTCGAAGAGGTGGCCCGTTATGGTATGAATCGTCGCTGCGGTTTGTTGGTCAACTCCTCGCGGGGAATTATTTATGCCGGTAAAGACGAGGATTTTGCTGCGGCTGCTGCCCGTGAAGCTCAGGTTTTGGCGACAAAAATGGCGGATTTATTGAAACTCTATCTGTAACAAAATAAGGGGTTTAACCCGTTTGAAAGACCGGTGCTGAAAGTACTGGTCTTTTTTTATGGCGGATTTTTAACCAAATTGTGTTAATTTGATTAAATTTGGGCTCCATTACGGGATTTTTGTTACGAATTTAAACTTTAAAACATCAAATACTAACTCATGGACATTACAAAAAAAACGTTGTCGGGCGAAACGCGTACCGAACACGATTTGCTGGGGAATAAAGAAATTCCCGTAGAGTACTATTTTGGGGTGCAGACCATGCGTGCTATGGAAAACTTCCACATTAGCCGTGTCCGTCTCCACTTCTTCCCGGAATTGATTAAGGCATTCGCCATGGTCAAAGAAGCTGCCGCTTGTGCGAACCGTGACCTGGGTCTGCTGGATGGGAAGATTGCCGAAGCCATTATTATAGCATGTCAGGAAGTGCGCGCCGGGAAATTCGACGATCATTTTGTCGTGGACATGGTGCAGGGTGGTGCCGGTACCTCGACCAACATGAATGCGAATGAAGTGATTGCCAACCGTGCGTTGGAATTGATGGGCCATAAGAAAGGCGAATACAAATACTGCCATCCCAACAACCACGTCAATTTGTCGCAGTCGACCAACGATGCCTATCCGACGGCCGTTAAGATTGCGTTGATCAACAGCGTGGAAAAGATGATCTATTCACTGCAGGGGCTGGTTGAAGCTTTCCGGGCCAAAGGTACGGAATTCGCCGGGGTCATTAAGATGGGACGTACTCAGTTGCAGGATGCGGTTCCCATGACGCTGGGTCAGGAATTCGAAGCCTATGCCGCCAACCTTGCCGAAGAAGTGGAACGTCTCAAACAGAACCTCAAACTCTTCCTGGAAGTGAACATGGGGGCTACGGCCATCGGGACGGGAATCAATGCCGATCCGGATTATTCACCTCTGTGTATCAAATATCTGCGTGAAATTACGGGGCTTCCTTTGGTGGCTGCCACCAACATGATCGAAGCTACGAACGATACCGGTGCCTTCGTAATGAACTCGTCGGCTCTCAAACGTATGGCTGTGAAGTTGTCGAAGATCTGCAACGACTTGCGTCTGCTCTCGTCGGGTCCTCGTACGGGTCTCAACGAAATCAACTTGCCTCCCATGCAGCCCGGTTCGTCCATCATGCCGGGTAAGGTCAATCCGGTGATCCCTGAAGTGGTCAATCAGGTGGCCTTCAAGGTAATCGGGAACGACTTGACGGTAACGGTTGCTGCCGAAGCCGGTCAGTTGGAACTGAATGTCATGGAACCGATCATCGTACACAGCCTGTTCGAAAGCATTGAAATGTTGGTGAACGGGATGAATACCCTGCGTGAAAAATGCATCGTCGGCATTACAGCCAATGCAGATGTATGCCGTCGCATGGTGATGAACAGCATCGGTCTGGTAACGGCCTTGAATCCTTATCTGGGTTATGAAGTTTCGTCAGAATTGGCACAGACGGCCTTGAAAACCGGAAAAGGTATTTATGACCTGGTGCTGGAAAAGAAATTGATGAGCAAAGAAGAGCTGGATAACATCCTCTCTCCTGAAAATATGGTGAAACCGCGTAAGTTCTTGCGCAAATAAGCTAAGTGATCTTTCAGAAAACGGGGATGTTCATCATGAACATCCCCGTTTTTGTTGGAGGGTTGGGTGAGAGGAAACGGGGAGTGCTTACATTTATGTGGAGTTCTCGGGAAAAAATGTTACTTTTAAGGCTGGCAAAACTGTTGATGTGATGATACGGATAGTGGTTCTGTAATGAACTAAATTGACGAATCGGATCGTTATACAGATACGGAAGCTTTCTCGAAACATCCTTGAATCAATAACATGTTGAATATCTAAATATAGGGGCGTATGGCTGTCGAAGAGAGAGAGATTAAATTGGCTCCAGCCTATTGGAAACCCTTTTTGGAGCTGGTAAAAAATACTTTTAGTGAACTGAGCTATCGGATGATCTCCGATGCTTTGGCTTTAGCGGCTGAAAAACTCGAGGGGCGTACTCGGCATGACGGTACTCCATTGGTGCTGCACTCGTTGAATACAGCCTCGATTGTTATTCAGGAGATTGGTTTGGGGCGAAATTCGACCATTTCGACCTTGCTGCATGATGTAGTGCGGTTGGGGTTGATGGAGGCTTCGGAAGTCGGTAAACGTTATGGGGATGCTTGTATCGGAATTCTTCAGGGATTGTGCAATATCTCGGACGTCGATACCAAAGAATCCGATGATCAGATCGATAATTTTCGGGAGCTGATCGTTTCCTACTCGACGGACCCTCGGGTGATTTTGATCAAGTTGGCCGATCGACTGGAGGTGATGAGGGCATTGGAGATGTTCCCTCCGGAAAAACGCAAGAAAAAATCCTGGGAAAGCTTGCATCTTTACTCTCAGATCGCTCATAAGTTGGGGCTCTATCCCATCAAGAGCGAAATGGAGGACATCTCGCTGAAATACCTGGAACCGAAAGACTATGCTTATATCCAGAAACGGTTGGTAGATACGGCCGATGAACGTGATCAGTTCATTCAGGCTTTTGTCAAACCGATCGAAGAGAAGATGCAGCAGCAGGGCTATCGCTATCATCTGAAAAGCCGTACCAAGTCGATCTATTCGATTTGGCGGAAGATGAAGCGGATGCATATACCTTTTGAAGAGGTTTTCGACCTGTTTGCCATCCGGATTGTGATCGATTGTCCGCAGGAACAGGAGAAAGCCTTGTGTTGGGGCGTCTATTCTATTGTGACGGATTTCTATACGCCGAATCCGGATCGTATGCGAGACTGGATTTCGATTCCGAAATCGAATGGGTACGAATCGTTGCATACGACGGTGGTGACCGATACCGGCCGCTGGGTTGAGATTCAGATTCGTTCCGAACGGATGGATGAAATTGCGGAACGAGGAGTGGCGGCGCACTGGCGCTACAAAGGGGTGAAACGCGATGGTATGGGTACCGAAGAGTGGTTTGCCAAGTTGCGGGAGACCATGGAATCGGCTCAGATGGAGGGTTTGACCGATCGTTTCGATGCCAAACTGTCGTCCGGAGAAATCTTCGTTTTTACGCCCAATGGCGATTTGCGAAAAATGAACGAGGGTGCGACGGTCTTGGATTTTGCCTTTGAGATCCATTCCGGACTGGGTTCTTCCTGTGTGGGAGGGAAAATCAACCACCGGAACGTCTCTTTCAAAGAGGTGTTGCGCAACGGCGACATCGTGGAGATTCTGACCTCCAAGACCCAAAAACCCAAGGCTGACTGGTTGAATTTTGTTACGACCGGCAAAGCTCGCACGCGGATCAAGGCGTTTTTGCGAGAGGAACAGGCCAAGGCAGCGTTGTTGGGTCGGGAAGAGTTGGAGCGAAAACTCAAGAACTGGAAATTGTCCATTCCGATGGACGATGCGGTGACTTTTCTGTGCAAACATTATAAGAAGAAGACAGGGACCGAACTGTATGGCATGATCGCCCAGGAAAAAATTGGACTGGGTGAGATTAAGGAGTTGTTGCTGCGCTATCTGAATGCAGAAAACATACCGGATGAGGGAACTCGTGCGGTTAAAACGCCAGCACGGATACAGGCCGGAAGTGATGACGCGTTGGTGATCGACGAATCGCTGAGCAACATCGAATATAAACTGGCAAAATGCTGCAACCCGATTTATGGGGATGAAATTTTCGGTTTTACAACGGTCAGCAATGGGATTACCATTCACCGGATCGATTGCCCGAACGCTTTGCGTTTGAAGGAGCTGTATCCTTATCGGGTGTTGCCGGCGCGCTGGCAGAAAGAGGCGGTGACCGGATCCTTCCGTGCAACGATCCGTCTTCAGGCCGAAGATACTACGGGCTTGGTCAATAAGATCGCCGAGGTTATTAACCGGGATTTGAAGATCAATATCCGGTCGATGAATTTGGGCTCGGCGGCCGGTGTGCTTTCGGGGCTCATCAATATCGAGGTGACCAGCACCCAGATGGTGGATATGGTGATTCACAATCTGTTGCGGATCAAGGGCGTGCAAAAAGTTTTCCGGGTTAATAATTGATCGAACGATGGCTGAATCCATTAGTCTGAGTCAGTTGCAGACGCTTATCAAGCAGGGAATCGATCGTGCTCATCCGCTGCCGTATTGGGTGACGGCCGAAATCAGCGAGTTGAAAGTCAACTATTCGGGTCACTGCTACCTGGAGCTGGTCGAAAAGGGTGGGACGAACCATGTGCCTCGGGCCAAAGCTTCGGCGGTGATCTGGCGGTCGACTTTTCAGATGTTGGATCCCTATTTCCGGGAGACCACGGGACAGGCTTTGTCGGCCGGATTGAATGTTTTGGTCAAAGTGGTCGTCTCTTATCATGAACTGTACGGGCTGTCGTTGCAGATTGTCGACATTGACCCGAACTATACGTTGGGTGATATGCAGCGTCAACGTCAGGAAACGATCGATCGGCTGAAACAGGAAGGGGTTTTCGATATGAACCGGGAAATTCCCTTGCCTTGGGTGATGCAGCGCATTGCTGTGATTTCGTCGCGCAATGCCGCCGGTTATCAGGATTTTATGCGTGAATTGGGGGCTTCTCCGTTTCGTTTCGAGGTGGAGTTGTTCGACTCGTTCATGCAGGGGGCCGGCGCGGAAGAGGCCGTGATTGCGGCGTTGGAACGGGTCGCTGAACGCTTGGAGGAATTCGATGCACTGGTGTTGATTCGGGGTGGAGGATCCCAAAGTGATTTGGGGGCTTTCGACTCGTATCGGCTGTGTTGTCATTTGGCGCAATTTCCCTTGCCTGTTTTGACGGGGATTGGCCATGACAAGGACCAAAGCGTGGCTGACCTGGTCGCTGCCGTCTCTTTGAAAACCCCTACGGCGGTGGCCGTTTATCTGAAAGAGGAGATCGAAACCTTCGACGCCCGGTTGGATGAATTGCTCGATGCTTTGGCTTCGGAAGCGGTTTCGCTGTTGGACGTTCAAAAGCAACGTCTTCAAAACAGCGCGTTTGCCTTGCGGATGGTTTCGACGGAGATGATTCACACTCTGGAAATTCGTTTGGAACAGTTGCAAAGTTCACTGCATCGGCTGACCGGTCGTGCGGTGCAACAGGGAATGTATCGGATGGAGGCTTATCGCACTCGGCTGCAACAGGCTGCGACCTATTATTTGGCGACGCGATCAGCCGCTTTGGGTCCGCTTTCCAAGAACTTGTCGAATGCGACACGGGACTATTTGCAGGCCCGGAAACAGGAGCTGAAATGGATGGGCGAGTTGGTGGCAGGTCAGGATCCCCGGCACATTTTGAAACGAGGTTTTGCGGTGGTGAGTTGTCAAGGGAAAGCCCTGACCGGAATTGAGGCCTTGCAGGACGGAGACCGGGTGGATATACAGTTGTATGAAGGCCGTATCGAAGCGGAAGTACGGCAAGTAATTGCGGAAAAGTAGATTAAAAGATATGGAAAAAACAAAAGTAACGTATACGCAGGCGATCGAAGAGGTCGAGGCTATTTTGGAAAAGTTCAACAACGAACAGATGAATGTCGATGAATTGGGCGCTCAGGTTAAGCGGGCGGCAGAGTTGATCAAACTGTGCAAGGAAAAACTTCGCAAGGCCGAAAAGGAAGTTGCCGATGTCTTGGAGAAGGAGTGAATTTTGACAGGCCTTTCCGCTGGCTGGCAACACTGTGATATAAAAAAGAAGGACTCTATGGCAGAGTCCTTCTTTTTTATGGGTGAGAAGATCTGGAGTTACGGTTTGGGTTTGCGGGGCATCATTTCATCCCGCATGGCGGCATTGTAGACGAACCATGCCATTACAGCGGCATTGTGTTTCAGGTCGGCCACTACCAGACGGTCCGAATAGTCCATGGCCTGATGAGCTCCCCGTGTCCATTCGATATAGTCCTGAATGAATTGGAAACCGGGAATACCGGCATCGTCGAACGGCATGTGGTCGGTACTTCCCATGCTGCGATTTGATACGGTCGTCAGCCCCATGTCGTGATAGGGTTCCATCCAGGCGCGGAAAATGGGTCCGGCCATCAGGTTGTCCTGGGTGTAAATACCCCGGAAACGCCCCGGACCATAATCGGCGTTGAAATAAACAGAGATCTTGTCGTATTCTTCTTTTTTGGTGTTGGTTGTGGGGTCGTATACGTGCTGTTCCACATAACCGCCCGAGCCATGCAGACCCATCTCTTCACCGCCCCAGAGTGCGATGCGAATCGTACGACGGGGTTGAATGCCCAGCGCTTTGAGGGTGCGCATCGCTTCGAGCATCGTTACGCATCCGCCGCCGTTATCGGTGGCACCCGTTCCCCCCTGATGAGAGTCGAGGTGGGCACCGAGCATGACGATCTGATCTTTCAAGGCGGGATCGGTGCCCGGAATTTCACCGATGATGTTGTAGATTTTACGCCCGGGGGTATATTTAACGGCTACGTCTACTTCCATGCTTACCTTTTCGCCGTGTTCGATCATTCGTTGCATCAGACCGTGGGCTTCGCTGGTGATATTTAACTGACACAGCGAGGGCTTATTGCCTTGCTTGAAGTCGTAGTGGGTCGTACGGGGAACATTGAAGTCGCCGCTGTTATTCAGGACGGCAATGGCTCCTTCCTTCTGCAAAAAGTCCACGATGTCGTCATAAGCGAAAGGAGGACGGGTGCGGTTCTTACGGGGAGCCCCAAATCCGGTGATCGGATAATTTTCCTCCAGTTTCTGCAACTCTTCATCCGGAATGCGGAGCGGATACGGATTGTCGTTCATCTTATAGCGGTGAGCCGAACCTAACAGAACGATTTTCCCTTTGACCTTACCGGCATAGCTGTGCAGTTCGTCGAAATTGCGGGCAGTGACGATCATCAATTCTCCTTTTTTCAGACCGTCGGTTCCACCGCTCCAACCGACCGGTAGGGGATAGATATGCATATAATAGGGAACGGTCATGGCACAATAGGCTTTGGTGACATCCCAGCCTCCCCGATGCCAATCCCGGGCAAATTCTTTGCGGACGTTTTCCAGCCCAAAGGCTTTCATCTGGGCCAGAGCGGCTTCATAGCCGGCTTCCATGCGGTCAGATCCGGTCAGACGCGGTCCGGTCGCGTCGATGATTCGGTAGATGAGCGAATCGATTTGTGAATGTTTGGCCACTTCCTGTTTGATTCGGAAGGCGGTCTCCCAGTCGCAGACTTCGTTTTGTGCCGGCAACATCATCGGGGCGCATAAACAGAAAATAGCCGCTACGAAAGAGTGTAATTTCATAGGGTTAGTTTTAAAGGTTTGCTCGCAAAAATAGTATAAAACCTGAAAATTTGAAATAAAAGACGCCGGTTTTGCTTAAGAAAACCGGCGTCTTTGAGGGTTTGACTTTATAATGAAAAGAGAGTCATCCGTGGATTAGAGCCCTTTCCCGTGGCATTGTTTGTATTTCTTGCCGCTTCCGCAGGGGCAGGGATCGTTACGTCCGATTTTCTTTTCGGCATGCATCGGAGCCGGTTTGCTGGGGCCTTGACTGACCGCTGCAGCGGCTTCCATGCGGGAGGTCTGCATTTGAGACATGTCGGACGCTGAACCGGTTGTTGGGTGCTGGCCGCAGCTTCAGGATTTTCCCGGATGGGAATGAAGGCCTTGAAGAGGGTCGACAAAACTTCACGGTTCACTTTGTCCAGCATCTTGCGGAACAGTTCGAACGATTCGAATTTGTAGATCAACAGCGGATCTTTCTGTTCGTAAGAAGCATTTTGAACACTCTGACGCAGGTCGTCCATTTCGCGCAGGTGGTCTTTCCAGTTTTCGTCGATGGTGCTCAGCATGACGATCTTGCTGAAGCTTTTGAAGATCTCCTTGCACTGGCTGTCGTAGGCTTTCTTCAGGTTGACCGGAACGTTGTAGCCCCGGATGCCGTCCGAAATGGGAATATAGACATTTTCGAATTGGGCACCCTGTTCTTCGAAGACTTTCTTGATGACCGGATATGCGGTCGAAGCCACCGAGTTCAAACGACGATTGTAGGCATCCTGGAAGTCTTTGACTACCATGCCGATCAGCGTTTCTTTGCTGGATGCCTTGTAGGTGGTTTCGTCAAACGAAGGTTGAACGGCCACCTGGCGGATCATGTTGAACTTGAACTCTTCAAAATCGCTATCGCCATATGCATCCACAAACGATTCGGCATAGTCCATGATGATGTTGTTCAGGTCCACTTCGATCCGTTCGCCATACAGAGCGTGGCGGCGGCGGGTATAGATTACTTCACGCTGGGCGTTCATCACGTCGTCGTATTCGAGCAGACGTTTACGAATCCCGAAGTTGTTTTCTTCCACTTTCTTCTGGGCGCGTTCGATGGCTTTGGACATCATGCCGGCTTGGATCACTTCACCTTCTTTCAGCCCCATGCGGTCCATCAGCCCGGCGATACGTTCCGAACCGAACAGACGCATCAGGTTGTCTTCCAGCGAAACGAAGAATTGAGACGATCCCGGGTCACCCTGACGTCCGGCACGTCCGCGCAACTGACGGTCCACACGGCGGGATTCGTGCCGTTCGGTCCCGATAATCGCCAGACCACCGGCGGCTTTGACTTCGGGTGACAGCTTGATGTCGGTACCACGACCGGCCATGTTGGTGGCAATGGTTACCTGACCCGTTTGTCCGGCTTCGGCCACGACCTGTGCTTCCAGCTGGTGCTGTTTGGCATTCAGAACGTTGTGTTTGATGCCACGCAGTTTCAGCATGCGGCTGAGCAGTTCCGAAATTTCCACCGAAGTGGTGCCGACCAATACCGGACGACCCTGTTTGATCAATTCGTCGATCTGGTCGATAACGGCGGCGTATTTTTCGCGTTTGGTCTTGTAGATCAGGTCGTCTTTATCTTCGCGGATAACAGGACGGTTGGTGGGGATGACCACCACATCCAGTTTGTAGATGCTCCAGAATTCGCTGGCTTCGGTTTCGGCCGTACCGGTCATCCCGGCCAGTTTGTGATACATGCGGAAGTAGTTTTGCAAAGTCACCGTAGCGAAGGTCTGGGTGGCAGCTTCCACTTTCACCCGTTCTTTGGCTTCGATGGCCTGGTGCAGACCGTCCGAATAACGACGCCCTTCGAGAATACGCCCTGTCTGTTCATCGACGATCTTCACTTTGTTGTCCATCACCACATATTCGACATCCTTTTCGAACATGCTGTAGGCTTTGAGCAGCTGGTTGATGGTGTGTACACGTTCCGATTTGATGGCGTAGTCGTTGAGCACTTCGTCCTGTTTGGCTGCTTTTTCTTCGGGCGAGAGGCCGCTCTTTTCAATGTCGGCCATGATGTTACCCATGTTGGGCAGTACGAAGAAGCCTTCTTCACCCACCTGACGGGCCAGGAAATCGTGACCTTTATCCTGCAGTTCCACCGAGTTGAGCTTTTCGTCGATAACGAAATAGAGGGCGTCGACGATTTCGGGCATACGGCGGTTGTTGTCCTGCATGTAGACGTTTTCGGTCTTTTGCATCAGGGCCTTGATACCCGGTTCGCTGAGGTATTTGATCAGCGGTTTGTATTTGGGCAGACCTTTGTGAGCCCGATAGAGCAAAATGCCGCCTTCTTCGGTTTTTCCTTCTGAAATCAGTTTCTTGGCATCGGCCAACAATTGGGTAACCAACGCACGTTGTTCGTTGAACAAATGTTCGACGACTCCGCGGTATTGTTCGAACATCTGATCGTCGCCCTTGGGAACCGGACCGGCAATGATCAGCGGGGTACGGGCATCGTCGATCAACACCGAGTCCACTTCGTCGACGATGGCGTAGTGGTGCTTGCGCTGAACGAGGTCTTCCGGAGAGATGGCCATGTTATCGCGCAGGTAGTCGAACCCGTATTCGTTATTGGTCCCGAAAGTAATGTCAGCCATGTAGGCTTTGCGGCGGGCGGCCGAGTTGGGTTGATGCAGGTCGATGCAGTCGACCGACAGACCGTGGAATTCATAAATCGGCCCCATCCATTCCGAGTCGCGTCGAGCCAGGTAGTCGTTCACGGTCACGATGTGAACCCCTTTGCCGGCCAAAGCGTTCAGGAAGACAGGCAGGGTAGCAACCAGGGTTTTACCTTCCCCGGTGGCCATTTCGGCGATTTTCCCTTTGTGCAGAACGACCCCACCGAACAACTGGCTGTCGTAGTGCACCATGTCCCAGGTGATTTTGTTACCGCCGGCCATCCAACTGTTGGCGTAAATGGCCGTATCTCCTTCGATGGTGACGAAGTCTTTGGTGGCAGCCAGGTCGCGGTCAAAATCGGTGGCTTTTACGCGGATTTGCGGGTTCTGGGAAAAACGACGGGCCGTACTTTTAACGATAGCGAAGGCTTCGGGCAGAATTTCGTCCAGTTTGACTTCGATTTTACGGTCGATTTCGGCGGTTAGTTCGTCGATTTGTTTTGAAATGCGTTCCTTGTCGTCCAACGAGGTGTCGGCATGTTCCAGCTGCGCTTTCAGTTCGACGATTTTGGCTTCGTCGGCGGCGATGTAGTCGGCGATCGCCTGGCGTAAAGCGGCACTGCGGGCACGTAGTTGGTCATCGCTTAACTGATCGACGGAAGGATAGACGGCCTTGATCTTTTCCACATAAGGCTCTATCTCTTTTCGGTCTTTATCGCTTTTTGTTCCGAAGAACAGTTTCAGCATTCCGGTGACTAAACTCATATTGATGTTTCTGTGAAAGGTTTATAAAATATCGGATAAAGATAGGGGTTTTTCCTGAGAACACAAGATGATCTTGCCCAGATTACAACTTGCACACCGTTTTTTCAGGCAATATTCTTTGGATAGTTGAATCAGGGCCTGCGAGAAAAAGGCGTTTTCGACCATAATGCCGGTCTGGCTCCACGTTTTGATGTACTCGTTGCGTTCGGCTTCGACTTTCTCGAGAATTTCGAGGGCCCGTTCTTGCAGCTGTTCGTTGCCGTTTGTTTTGCCATAGGTGAACATCATCGGAACCACCAGGTTGATGATCAGGGAATTTTGAGTCATCCTGCCGATGCGTTTGACCGAAAAGTCACTGCGACGGCTTGGCAGATGGTGCGTGAACCAGTATTCCGAAGTTTCAGCACACAGAATCTGGCGAATTTCATCGGGCGTGGTGCAGTCGATCAATCGGGAGAACAGAAACTCTTTGGAGCAGAGCAAAGAGGCGAGTTCGGCAATACGAATCACTGGGTGGTTCCCGGGACGGCATTTGAGGGTTTCCCACTCTCGGGCCTGCATGGGCTGAATGCCGAAACGGCGGCACAGATGATCACCCTCTTCCTGTAACCGAACGGTATAGGCATCGGGGAATCGGCCGGTTTGCTCGGTGTTTAACAGACCGGCAGCGCCCAACAGCAAGCCTTCCACAGATAGAAGGGATTCTTTGACGCGGCAAAGATTGGTATAAGAGACTCGTTGAGCCAATTTGGTAAACGCTTCTTTGTTCTTGCCGGTTCCGATGGCGATGAATAGCGTGATGTAAAACGCCTCATTCCAATTATTTCCTCCTTGGGCGTATAGGGCTAGGAAGTCATTGTATTTGCGTTCCAGACGTTCGATCATCAATCGCGTCAGCAGGTGATAGCGGTTGACGCTCTCCATCGACCGGAGCAGATGTCCGCACAACCAGGGCCCATTGTTTCCTTCGGTCAGCTGGT
>JAHZDG010000043.1:13059-16948 GCA_019422485.1 Alistipes sp.
TGATAGGTGGTATCCAATGCCTCGGGATAACGGATGGTCACCGTGGGAATGGGTTGTCCGTCCTGCACCCGGCATACGGTGGCATCATCATGCTGAACCACATGGAGGATGCAGTTGTCGTATCCCATGTCGATGTGGTGCAGTTGCTGGCGCCAGTGAGAGGCGTTGACATGGATGGCGATGGGGCCGCTATACTGGATTCCGTCGATTTCGACCTGAGCTCCGAGGATATCGGGGCCCGAGGCCGGATTGATTTGTCCGGGATGGATCACGGCCACAGAGTGTCCCTCGCGGGTTTTCAGAGACTGTGGCGTATAAAGTTTATTGACCCACACCAACTTGAGCAGTTCTTGCTGCAAGATCGAAGACATAGAATCGGACTGAAGGAAAATGCGAAAAAATAAATCAGGATGCCTGAAACAGACATCCTGACAAAGATATAAATTTTTCTGAAAAATGCTTTATGGCAGAATTTACCGGGGTATGTGAAATCTTACAAAAGCCCCAGTTCTAGCAAACTCTCTTCTGAGATCATGCTGCGGTCCCAGGGGGGATCGAACGTCAGGCTGATATTGACTTCTTTGACGCCGTTTACTTTGCCGACCTGGGTGTGAATATCTTCGAGCAGTTGATCGGCCATCGGGCAGTTCGGTGCGGTGAGGGTCATGCGGATGTTGGCCACGCCGTCGGGTTCTACGTCGATTTCGTAGATCAGGCCCAGATCGTAGATATTGACTGGTATTTCAGGGTCGTAAATATTTTTGAGCGTCAGGATGATGTCTTGTTCGATGCGAATGATTTCCTGCGGTGTTGTCATGGTGTGTTACATTTTGCTTTTGTAGGCCAGGGCATAGAGTCTCATCTGTTTGATCATGGCCAACAAACCGTTGGCCCGTGTCGGAGAGAGGTTCTCTTTCAGCCCGATGCGGTCGATGAAGTAGAGGTCGGCCGACAGAATATCGTCGGGCGTTTGTCCGTTGAGTACCCGGATCAGTAGGGCAATGATGCCTTTGGTGATGATGGCATCGCTGTCGGCCGTGTAATAGATGCGGCCGTCGCGCAGTTCGGCGTCGACCCATACTCTGGATTGACAGCCCTTGATGACATATTGGTCATTGCGATGTTTTTCGTCGATGGGAGGCAGTTCGCGACTCAATTCGATCAGATAGTCGTATTTGTCCAACCAGTCGTCGAAAACGGAAAATTCGTCGATGATGGCGTCTTGAATTTCGTTGATGCTCATTGTGTATAGCGATTTATCGAACGATTTCTTCCATGGCGTTACCCGTCGAAGCGTTGGGTACCGGAATTTGCATGATGCGGGCGAGGGTAGGGGCGACATCGCTGAGGGAAACCGTGCGGTCGATTTGGTTCTTTCCGATTCCGCCGCCCAGCCACATCAGCGGTACATGGGTGTCGTATTCATAGAGCGAGCCGCTCATCGAAACCACGCCTTCCCGCAGTTCGATCCAGCCCGGCATCAGATTAATGGTGACATCTCCCGAACGTTTCGGGTAGAAGCTGTTTTGTATCTTTTCGGCGTATCCTTTCCCAAAGTATCCGCTTTGCATGGAGGCGGAGGTCATGGCAGCCGATACCCCCCGGAATTGGAGTGCGAAGTTGGCGGCACGTGTTTGAACTTCGGCCAGGTCGAAGCCGTATTTATAGATCATTTCGCGATTCAGGTACAATTGGCGATCCATATAGTCGATGATCCAGTTTCCCGGTTCGTATTGGGCGCTGAGAAATCCGTTCATGATCATTTTGAACTGATCGGCATTGAACTGACCCATCGGGATGCGGCTCGGTTCGCGGAATGTGTCGCTGGTACCGTGGTCGGAGGTCAGTACGATGATGGTCTCTTCGGGTTTGACCTGCGAGAAAATGAACTGAATCATTTCGCCGATTTCGGCATCCAGTTTATAGTACATGTCCTCCAGCTCGATGGAGCGGGGACCGAAATGTTCGCTGACATATCGAGGCGTATCGTAACAGATCGTCAGCAGGTCGGTGTGCTCATCCTTCCCGAGCGTTTCGCTGATGAAGGCTTGGCGGGCAAAGTGTGTGACCATGCTGTTGCCGAAAGGTGAGTATTGGAGAGCTTCTACATCGAATCGTTCATCATTGGGATCGGATGCGGTGAACAGGTTTTTGAAAAACTCTTTGAGTCGGAATTTTTTTTCGGTGACGAAGTCGATCACACTGCGATCTGTGTTGTGATAGGAGTCAAAAGGACGACTGGGCTCCCAGTTGCGATCGAGAAAATTCGTATAATGTTTTTCGCTGTTGTATTGTTTGACCCAGGCGGGCAGTTCGGGAAAATAGAAACTGCTGGATACCCAGGTGCCGTGATCGGTGTAGCACCAATAAACGTCGGCTGACGATCCTCCACTGATGATGGCCGAGGCCGGAGACAGTGCAATGGAGATCACTTTGGAGGCAGGGTCACTCTCCTTGAGACGGTCGCCCAGTGTGGCGGCGGTCAGGTTGATAGGGGAGTAGCAGCCGGCACCCTCTTCGCAATCGAGGCCTTTGACCTGTCGGTCTTCGATCAGGTTGACTCGGTTTCCGGTCGTAAAGTCAATCCACGCGGGGGCGATCACACCGTGCTGAGCCGGCGAGGTGCCGGTTGAAAGCGTAGCCAGACCCGCTTCGGTGTTGGTCAGCATGTAGTTGTAGTAGGCATTGGTATAGGTGACGCCCTCGTCCAGAAAAGTGCGGAATCCACTTTGCGAGAAATTGTCGTAGAACCGCTGCAGGTAATCGTAACGCATCTGGCTGATGACGATTTGTACGACCAGTTTGGGTTTCGGACCGTTTTGGGCAGAACTCGGCAGGGTTAGACCTACACTTAAACATCCCAAACACAGCATGCGGAATATAGCGGGCAATTTCATGGTTTTCGGCAATGAAAGGTTGTAGAAAATCGGGACTTGACCCTTTGGGAAGGGTATTTTTAAGTCGGAGACAAAGGTATAAAAACTTTCCTAAAACGTCTCGCCGGTAAATGGGTTTTTGATGACGGGCTGTTTGTCCTCGTCCGTATCCTCTTCCTCTTCGGAGGAGTCGAAAGCGTGAGATTCTTCCGCTTCGAAAGGCGTGTCATCCGGTAGCCTTTGCAGGGAGAAATATTCCTCTTCGGGGGTTTGGGGTGGGGTGGACTCCTCGGGCGTGTTCTCTGTGGTGTTGTTTTCGGGCTCCCGAGGCGTGCGGCGGACTGCCTGACGAACACGGTGCAGCATCCAGGCCTTGCGCATCAGGAAGGCTAAGAAAATCCACATTGGTATCATCAACAGAACGAATACCGGCATCGAATAGATACTCAGCAGATAGACCATGACCTGTACGATGGCCATACTCAGACAAAGCCCAAAGGCCGAGAGAACAGCCCCCATTTTATAACCGGTTTTGAAGGGTTGCCGGCAAGTCCGGCAGCGGAAAATTCCTTCGATTCCAATTACCCAAAACCAGGGAATACGTATGTCGGCTCCGCAACGAGGACAGTGGATATGTCGGATTTCGTGGCTCATAGATCAATCGGTAAAGTAGGTGATTTCGGAAGAGAAGTCGAGGTTGGGCATGGTGCGCTGCAGACGTTCGGCTTCTGTCTTCATGCGGGCTCGGAACTGGCGATGAGCTTCGCTGTGAGGGTTGAACGGTCGGTGTTTCATGGCATTTTGCAGCGCCTCGATCTGAGATATGAGGGTCCGGCAGCCCGACGTGAGAGCCGATGCGGCAAATCGTTCCCAAACATATTGAATGGCTACGTCCGACGGAGGCATCATGTCGGCCTGATAGAATCGATAGTCGCGCAACTCGTCCATCACGATCTCGTAGGCCGGGAAGTAATGGATGGAGTCGGGATGTCGTTCGCACAACTCCCCTGCGG
>JAHZDG010000044.1 GCA_019422485.1 Alistipes sp.
CCCTTGGAAGCCGAGGGGGGGGGCCATCGTGAGGTTTGTATGATTATCCCCTAATCAGCCCCCCTTTTCTTCCACTATTTTATAATATAAAATTATATTATTTTTTTGTAAAATATAAAATAGTTTTTATATTTGCGATAACTCAAAGTTAAATGGTCAAAGAAAATGAGAAAATCTTTCTGTTTGACATTCTATGCGCTAATGCTCGCTCTCGCCAATCTTCATGCCCAAGAAACGCCGCGACTCAATCCCGATCTTCTCGCAATGATTGAAGCATCGGGTAACTTTGCACCAATGTTTCCATTCCAGCCGACCCACAATGCGCCGGAGAATATCACAAATGTCGGAACTTGGACCGCTGTGGGCCGGAGTGTGGGGCCGAAGGGTTTCATAGCTCCGGCCGGAGAATTTTTCGTCGACGAAACCGGTCGGCCCATTCGCTTTATCGGCACTAACATAGGTATGACGGGATGCTTCCCCGACCATGCCTCCGCAGATAAATTGGCCGAGGAACTCACCCGTTACGGAATAAACATCGTGCGTATGCACTATGTCAGCCACAGAACGCCAAAAGAAGGCTATCCGGTTTTCGACTCTTTTATTGAACCGGTGCAGTTAGAACGTTTTGACTATCTCTTTGCGAAGCTGAAAGAGAAAGGTATCTACGTCTATTTCCAGTTGAATATTGCAAGAAAGTTCGGATGGTTGAACGGATTTGTGAATGCGAACCTGCTTCCTTATTATAAAAATGGCATTGATAACGTCAATGAGAGGATGATCGAACTTCAGAAAAGATTCCACAGCGAGATCCTCAATCATGTAAACCCCTATACCGACATTGCCTATAAGGATGATGCATCGATCGGCATGATGGAGCTTGCCAACGAAAATTCGATCGTCTATTCGTGGTTCTCTCCCAAACATAAGTTCACGGCTCTCATCGAGCCATACAAGAGCGAAATGATCGAGAAGTGGAACGGCTGGCTTCTCGATAAGTACGGCGATACGGAGACTTTGAAAAAAGCATGGGCAGAAGGAACCGAAGCCGATGTGGCTCAAATTCTGCCCAGGTCGAAGAGTCTCAAGAAAGGAAATGTCGATTGGCCCTACAAGTATAATTGGTCTCTGTTTCCGCAGCGCGCAAATGATTTCACCGAGTTTTTGGCACTATTGGAGTCCGGATATTTCACGGGGCTGTACGACAATATGAAGGCGAATCTGAAAATCCGGCAGCCGGTGACCGGTACGCAGCTGGGATACGGATTCAACCGAGTTCAGGCCGCAATGGATTATTGCGATATTCACGGTTATTGGTGCCATCCTGCGTTTCCTGGCGGCAAGTGGGACACAACCCATTGGAATCTGAGAAACGGCTCTGTGGTCAACAGCTACGGACATCCGGGTAATACCTTTACCAAACTGGCGCAAGCGCGTATTCTCGGCAAGCCATTTACAGTCAGCGAATATGACCATCCGAACCTCAATTTCTATTGCGCCGAAGGTAATGTGATGCTGGCCGCTATGGGGGCATTCCAGAACTGGTCGGCACTCATGCAGTTCGCATGGATACTCGATACGGACTATGAGAGGGAGTACATTTGTCCTATGTTCGATATGTGTTCCGCCCCCCAGAAACTCGTCCACTTCCCAGCCTGTTGGGCTATGTTCGTGCGGGGCGACGTGAGAAGCGGCGACGACCGTCTGGTTTTCGCTTTTCCGTCGAAAGAGGAGAGCGATATACTGAAAGTGGCGAAAAGGCAGGCGGCAGATGCTCCCGGACGACATGGTTCGGACCTTCTGAACAGCCTCCCGTTAGCCGTAAAGTCGGGGACCCGGATCGAGGAGTATCCCGATTTCTTTTCGGGCGAGAGCCGTACCGTGATTCGAAGCGAGGAGGACGTGCCGTCATCGATAAAAGATGCCTATACAAATAAATTGATGCAGAGCAGCACGGGTGAGCTTACGTGGAACTGGCAGGAAAAGGATGCGGGATTCTTCATGGCAGACACCCGGAATACCAAAATTTTCTCGGGATTTGTAAAGGGGCGCACCTTCATGTATCGGGGGATGCGACTTATTCCGGGCAGGACAAGGCTTGACTGGCTGACTTTGTCGTTGACCCTTGCATCGCCGATAGGCGAATCCGCTCCGGGTAATTTGCTGCGGCCTGGATGCTACCTGCTTGCCGCAACGGGTCTTGTCCACAACACCGATGCGAAGATCGTCGGACTTGACACTCCGGGCAAAATTTCCTGTTCCGAACCTGACGGCGGAAGATTGGGTACGGCTCCTGTACTGTGTGAGGGAATTGAGGCGCGGCTCGCTTTCGCCGGTCTCGGCGGAAAGGTAACGTGTTATGCTTTGGATTCGGAAGGGAAACGTACCGAAGAGGTTTCTGTCATTGAAAACGAATCCGGAGAAGCTGTCCTTGAAATCAATCCGAAGTACAAGACCTTGTGGTACGAGGTGATAGTAGAAGAACGCAACCAAACCAAACAATAACCATGAATCACAAACAAACTATTGCAGTTATCTGCTTGTTGTCGATCTGTTTACGCACACAGGTTTCCGCCAAGGTGGTAGTGACGGATTCTCTTTGTGTCGGAAAAACAGTTGCGATGAGTCCGGCAGAACTGATCAGAGGAGAGGTTTCCGGTGCAAGGGTCTCGTCTATCGACGGTAACCCCAATGGAGCCTTCAATGTCAACATCCGAGGCCTCAATACGCTGCGAGGCGATTCACAGCCGCTGTGGATTGTAGACGGAGCGGTAATCGGATCATCTGTGAACCACAATTTGAATGCTTTCTATCTCAATGGCGGTTTTACCACAAAAGGGGATGTCCTTCCCGACTATTCCGGACAGAGCTATACCTCTCCTGTCAGTAGCTTCGGGTGGCTCAATCCCGGTGACATTGCGTCGATAGAGGTCATCAAGGACCTATCGGCAACCGCGTTGTACGGTATGTCAGGAGCCAATGGCGTCATCGTTATCAAGACGAGACGGACCTCTTCAATTGCCCGTAACATTTGGCTTTCGTCGCATGTCGGCGTCGATTTCTCCTCCGAAAAGGGGGATGCTTTCAGAACCGGCGTCAACCATATGCACAAGTTAGGCGTCAACGGCTCGATCGGAAATAATTCCTACTATAATATATCGGGCTTTCTGCATCAGAGCAACGCGGCCGTAAAATGCACCAATTCAATTGTCGGCGGATTGGCAGCCAATTTTGAGACGATGGCCAACAAAGTCTTCAAATTCGGTCTTAACTCGAACTTGAGCTACGGTAAACTGCTCTCAACCAGCGGCGCGAACTATATCGGGGCGCCTTCCACGATGATAAGTGCACGCTATCCCGACCTATTTCCCGACGATAAGGTCGCAGGATGGTTGGATTCCTATGACGATGAGGTTTTGGATTACCGTGTTGTCAACTCCGTGTGGTTGCAGGTCGATATCATTCGCGGTCTCAATCTCAAAATGACGGGAGGCATGGACTACCAAAATCAGTCGCGTTACATCTGGTTTGGCGACGGCACCTCTTTCGGCAAGGATTTTTCAGGCGCTGCCGACATTCTCAATAATTTCCTTTTCGCGTATAATGCCAAGGGAGAACTCAACTTTAACAGGAATTTTGCCGTGAAGCACCGCCTTAAAGCGTCTCTCGCTTTCGACTTGAAAGGCAACATGGACAAGACCAATGCCATGTGTGGCACTGATTTCGATCTGCCTTTTTTAAGAGGTAAGGGGCTGTCGGCTTCAGCGAGTCAGCACGCCATCCGGAGATTCGACCGTAAGTACAGCCAGTGGGGCGCCTACGCATACGTCGGTTACGACTTCGACGGTTATGCCGGGATCAGCGCTGCGGCGCGTTTCGACAAGACCGGCCGGTTCGAGAGCAATCCGACATTTTTCCCCGCAGTCGATGCTTATGTGGATTTCAAGAGACTTCTGCTCGCGAACAACAAAGCCGTATCCTCATTGAAGATCATCGGAGGATATGGTGAGGCAGGGCATGAAACGGTTTTACCGTACGAGTTCCTTGCAAACTATATTTCCAATGTTCCGGAGGTTGAAACCGGTACGGAACTCTATTTCGACGGCATCAACCGTCTTATCAGCAAGGAGTATAACGTAGGGTTCAACATCGGATTTATGAACGACCGGTTCAATCTCGCGCTCAAGTATTACGACAAGAAGACCGACGACAACTTCAAGATCTGCAATTTCGGGAAAGTATTGGCAGGCTTGTGGGTCGAAACCGCCAACTGGTCTGTTTTGGAGGAGAGATGCTCCACCATTGAGAACAAGGGCTTCGAAATCGACGTCGATTTCCGTATTATCCAGCACAGAAACGTGGTATGGACACTCTATGCCAATGCTTCGTTCAACACCAACAGCGTCGCCTCACTCCACAAGCTGGACCGCCACACGCCCGGTCTTACGAATGGCATGTATACAGCTGCAAACGAGGAAGGGAAATCGGTATCCCAGGCATATGGCCACAAATTGAACAAGAAAGGAGAAGCGGCATCTGCCGACCTCGACATTCTTGGCAACACCCTTCCGGAATATGCCGGAGGGCTTGGAACCACGCTCCGCCTGTACGGTCTTACCGTCGATGCCAGATTCTCTGCCGCCGGCGGATTCAACATCATCAATGCC
Source organism: Alistipes sp. (assembly GCA_019422485.1). Classification (GTDB taxonomy): domain Bacteria; phylum Bacteroidota; class Bacteroidia; order Bacteroidales; family Rikenellaceae; genus Alistipes_A. The sequence goes on from JAHZDG010000044.1 coordinate 4,665, forward strand.
AACAAGCTGGTTGAAAAGGGACGTGATTATATCTCTTCCGACGACTTGGAAAAGGGCGATTACCTCCGGCTCGACTGTCTGTGTTTCTCTTACGACATTCCTGTCAGAGCCAAATGGATCAAAGATTTCAAGGTAAATCTCGCAGTCCGAAACCTCTTTACCATTTCCGGATACAGCGGTTGGAATCCCGATGTCAACAGCTTTGGAGTGACGGTGCGGGGCAACGGCGTCGACTATGGCTCTTTCCCTCTTATCCGTTCTGTCGCTCTTGGTGTAAGCCTCAAATTTTAACAGCCAATGACCATGAAAAATATCATACATCATATATATGCCTGCATCCTGACAGGATTACTCTTCATTTCAGGAGAAGCCTTCGCCCAGAACAGCATAACCGTCAAAGGGACTGTCAAGGATTCCAACGGAGAGCCTGTCATCGGTTCCACCGTAATGGTCGATGGCAGCAATACGGGTGTTGTAACCGATAAAGAGGGGAAATATTCCATAACCTTCAGGCCCAAAGCGGGAAAAGCTTCGAAACTCGTGTTTTCCAGTATCTCCTACGTCACTCAATCCGTCGAGGTGGGAAACCGCACCGTCATTGATATTGTCCTCGAAGAGGACAGCAAGCAGCTCGACGAGGTTATCGTAGTCGGTTACGGAGCTATGCGAAAAAGCGACATCACGGGCTCGGTAACTTCGGTGAAGATCGACGAGAACCGGGCTTCGCAAGTCTCCTCGATCGACCAACTCCTTCAGGGGCAGGCCGCCGGCGTGCAGGTCGTATCGAATAGTGCGGCTCCGGACAGCGGAGTAAGTGTCACGATCCGCGGTGCAAGTTCGTTCAACTCCTCGTCGCAGCCTCTTTATGTTGTGGACGGCATCATTATGAATACCAACGGATCAATCTCCGTAGGCTCGCATGGCGGCGGCGATTCCGGCGTGTCTGAAGCCAATAACGGTTTGATGGGAATCAATCCCCAGGACATCGCTTCGATGGAGATTCTCAAAGATGCATCTGCGACTGCGATCTATGGCTCGCAGGGCGCCAACGGCGTGATCCTCATCACGACGAAGTCGGCCAGCCGGGAAAAACCGGTTATAACATTCTCCAGCGGCGTGAGCATCAGCAATATATACAAAAAGTTCGGCTTGATGGATGCCGACGATTATGTGAAGTATCTTGATCTCAAGGGCGTTGATCCCAGCTCGACACTCTATACTGTCTTTACGGACAAGGTGGACAACGGCACCTATACTCCGGTGGATTGGCAGGATTACTCGACTCGCACGAGCATAACGCAGCGCTACTATCTTACAATTGCGGGGCGGCCCCATAATACGGATTACCGTTTTTCAATCGGTTACTACGACAACGAGGGTGTCATCAAAGGTACGGGATACGAGAATCTGACTCTTCGCCTCAATCTCGACAGGACTATCGGCAAGTTCAAAATCGGAACCCGCACCTCCTTCTCCTATCTCAAGTCCTATATGACCCAGGGGGCGGGTGCGACCATTGCGCAAACTCCGGCCTCTTCGATGGTGTTGAGCATGCTTATGACAAGGCCTTTGCGCCATATCGTCGAATATGACGATGAGGGTACGGAGGTCAACGATGACGGCGCCCCTGTCACCGGTCCCGACAGATGGCTCAGCGATTATCAGAGTGAGAGAACCGAGATGCGTGTTACTCCGAGCCTGTACGGACAGTATGAGATTCTTCCGTGGCTTACGTTCAAAACCACCCTCGGCGCCGACTTCCGGACCAACGAACGCCTGATGTTCAAATCAAGCAGAATCAACACGCAGGCAACAGGTTCGAACGGTGCCGTCGCCCATGCCGATCTCCTTAATTTGAATTGGGACAACCTTCTGATCGTTAACAAGAAATTCGGGAAGCACTTCATTTCCGGCACTTTGGGACAATCGGCCTCGCAAGCCATCACCAGAACGCAAAGCGTCGAGGGGACGAATGTCGATCAGTGGAAAGGCATGTCCTCCACGCTCAATTCGGCCCCCTATACATGGCTCGGATATGGGGAATCGTACAATCAGCTGATGTCTTTCTTCGCCCGAGCCGTATACAATTATGACGAAAGGTATATCCTTACCGCAACCTATCGTTTCGACGGCTCGTCGAAGTTCGCCGCCGGAAACAAGTGGGCGCAGTTCCCTTCGCTGGCCTTCGCATGGCGTCTGAGCGAAGAGAGATGGTTCCATATCCCTGCCGTTTCGTCGGCAAAGCTTCGTCTGGGGTGGGGTATGGTCGGCAACCAGGGAATTCCGTCGTATCAGACGATTAAAAGATATTCTACCAGTGCGGTGTCGACACACGACAACGATACGCACAAACTGATTTCGCTCGCTTCGCTCAATCTTCCGTCCAGGGATCTGAAATGGGAAACCACTTCGCAGTATAATGTGGGGTTGGATTTGAGCCTTTTCGACGGTCGTCTCTCTTTCACGGCCGACGCATATTACAAAAAGACGGAGGACCTTCTCCAGACCAAGATACTTGCAGGATCGGCCGGAGTTACGAATCCTTATGTGAACATGGGGTCCATCGAGAACAAGGGCTTCGAAGTCACTCTTGACGCCGTGATTCTCGACAAGAAAAACATTGGATGGACAATTGGCGGAAACTTTTCCTTGAACCGCAACAAGATCCTGTCGATAGATCCGAGTGGAGCGAACAAGGCGAAGATGTACGTCTACCCTGATCAGCCGATACAGGAGGTGGAGTATTTCTCGGGAAACTTACTCTCGCAAGCAGCCGTCTGCCATGATTACATCAATGTTTTTATCGTTGGACAGCCGATGTGCCTCTTCTATGCGATGCCGACCGACGGGCTGGTTCCCGCCGGAAAAACCGGCGTCCCGCTCGCTGACGGCGAGGTGCGCGGCGAGGGTTCCGTCAACTTCGTCGACACAAACAAGGACGGAGTGATAACCTCCGACGACAGAGTCGTTGTAGGCGATCCCAATCCCGATTTCACCTACGGTTTCAATACGGCTTTTCATTACAAGAACTTTTCGCTTTCCGCGTCGTTCATCGGTTCGTATGGCAACGACGTCTACAACCAGCAGCTGGCCGCCCTCAGCGACCTGTCGACCAACAGCCAAAACAGGCTCCGGGCCGCGGTGTTCGATACATGGAGCCCTGAAAATCCGAATGCCGGATTTCCGGCAGTTTCGGCTTATAGAACGACCGATATGAGTTGGTGTACGGATCGTTTCGTCGAGGACGGTTCCTATCTCCGACTGGCCAACCTATCTCTTGCGTACAATATTAAAATCAAAAGCAAACGCTCCATACTCAAGAACATATATGTGGGCGTTTCGGCAAAGAACCTCTTTTGCTGGACCAACTATTCCGGCTATGATCCCGATGTGAATATCTACGGAAACGTTTTAAGATACGGTATCGACATGGGAGCTTATCCCGCAGCACGCACTTATATGTTTGACCTTAAGCTAACATTCTAATTATGAAAAGCATAATAAAATACACATCCGTCTTTCTGGGCGTATTCCTGGTGAGTTGCGTGGATTTTCTCGAAGAGAAAATAACGACTTCGTACGACGGTTCCGTGATGGTTTCTTCGCCGGAGGCGCTTGAAGCCAATGTTCTCGGCATCCACCGACAGCTCGCCTCCAGCGGGTTCAAATCGGGTACTTTCTGCGAGTGGCTGGCCCCGGCCTCGGGCCTCGCACATTGGAGCAATACCAGCGCGCTGACCAATCCGCTCGAAAGATGGGCATGCTGCCTGAAGTTCACCCGATTCTCGCAGCATCCCGAGGCCTACGACTCCTTTACGAGCTTTTACAGGTCGATCTATCTCTGCAACTCGCTTCTCGCAGCGATGCAGTCAAGCCCGGTGGATGACGCTTACAAGAAAGAGATCGAGGGCGAAATCTATTTCCTGAGGGCGATGGCATATTTCTATTTGGTGCGCCTTTACGGCGATGTTACGCTTCATACCGAAGCCCCTACGTCGTTAAGCGAGGTTTATGGTCCCAGAGCGGATTTCTGGGTTGTATATTGCCAGATAATCAAGGATCTCAATCTTGCCGTGGCTCAAATGCGCGATTGGAACAGAATGGTCGAAATCGCGGGAGGCAATGCTTCCGGCAGAGTTTGCAACTATGCGGCCGTAGCCTGCCGTTCCCTTGTTTATCTCACGATCGGAACCCTCCTCGCCCATCCGGATGACAATTTTTGGGTCAATCGCACCCCTGATTTTTCGGAGATCGAAATTGCCGATGCCGGAGACGCTTTCCGGAAGGCTCTTTCCGATGCCGAAGATGTGATCGATCATGGTCCGTTCGAACTTTGTCCCGACTATCGGCAGTTGTTCCGATGGACCGAGGCCGGGGATTGGCAGCTCAAAGAGCGCATTTGGGTCATGCCTCGCTCTCCGGAAGCGGGTGACGCGAATAGCGGACTGACTATGTGGGCTTTGCCCAATCGTTATATGGGAACCTCCAATGTGGATAATTTCGGACGTTGTCGCCCCGATCGCTGGTTCTTCCAGAAGTGGTGCGAAGATTACGGCGGGCAGAAAGGCACCGGCTCCTATAATAAAAACGTCTATGTCGGCTGTCCCGATCCCCGGTTGAGTGTCAATCTGATCTATAATTCCTATCCCGGACAAAACAAGACTCTCTACAACTGTTATCCCGCGGACAATCGGATTTTTCCCGGCAATGAGACCATGATGAAACACTACGGACTTCCGTATTACAAGAAATATTACGATCCGACCTACGACAACAGCGTTGGCAATGCGGATCTCTACGTGATGCGTCTGGCGGAGGTTTATCTGATTGCCGCTGAAGCTTGTGCGAATTTATGCGAGTCCGCTTCGGATGCCTACGGAACGAAGGCCGTCGACTATGTGAACGTAATTCTCGAACGCGCCCGCAATTCCGTCGACGGAGAACCTGCCGCAGAGCCCCAGGCCTGGACAGCTTCGAAGTTCAACAACTCTAAAGAAGCGTTGGTCAACGCCATCTTTTGGGAGAGATGTTACGAGATGCCTTTCGAACACCATGAATATTTCGATACCCATCGTATGGGAGCGCGATGGCTTGCCGAGAACATTGCCAAACCTAAAAACGCCTTCCTTTATCTCAACGAACAGGAGGACTACACCCGGGATGGAACCGATTATAGCGGCTATCGTACGATCTATTATGGCCGGGATTTCAGGTACGACGAGGACCCGGCCCTCGTGCGCAAAGGATTGATCAGCTCCTATCCCTACGATGAACTCATATATAACACCTGTTTGGATGTGAACAAATCCGATCCGAATCTCGGACAGAATCCTGCGGAAGTATACTGGAGATAACGTTTATGATATGAAAAAATTATTTTTTGCCTTTTATTTTCTGGTAGCTTCGCAGCTGCTGATTGCCGCGAACATCGAGGGGCCTTTCCTCATCCTTTCGACTCCATACCATGCCGACGGGACGGTCGATTATCCGAGTTTGATCAAGGAGGCGCGCTTCGCCGCCCAATGGGATACGGCCGGAGTGATATGGCCTCAATCGAACGACTCGGTGGACCTTTTGACAAAGGAGGAACGTTTCGCCGGCATGGCGGCTTTAGTCGGGGAGTGGCGGAAAAATCCGACGAAGACCGTTCTCGCCCTCGGGGTCAACGGAGACGACACCGAGGAGATGCTCGTCTTCGCCCGTGAAGCCGAGAGACTTGCTGCCGAATCGGGCGTCGATATCGTCCTTGCGGCGCGTCCTCCCTATTATGGCGCCACCGAAGCCGAACAGCAGGCCTATTTCGATGCACTCGCCAAGGTGGCCAGGAGACCTGTCATTATCCAGACATACGTGAACGACGCCTGTCCGACGCCGAGTGTCGACTTTCTTGTGGGACTTGCCCGAAAGTATCCCGACATCTATGGCTGGATCAAGGAGGAGTCCGACAAATTGGAGGCCAACGCCCGGCAGCAGAGCGAGCTCGAAGCCCGCGATGCGATTAAAACCGTATTCTCGGCATGGGGCGGGTGGCAATGGCTTTACCAGCGGCGTCAGATCGGTACGGCCGGTCTCATCTCGGAGAGAGTAGCTTATGCTCCGATCGTCTCAATGATCTGGAAGTCGATGAAGGAGGGGGATAAAAAGGGGCGTCTCACCGAAGCATATGCGCTTTACCGTCTTTTGATAGACCAAAGGTTCCTGCCCTACGACAGTCTTCGCGGCTATTCGCTCTATTACCTCATGCGCCTCGGGCTGTTCGGCAATATGCTATCCAGAACCTATGCGGCGGAACCCGACGGTGCGCATGGGACATACACGAAAGAAAATAAATCGAAGTGGGTACTCCGCGACATCGAGCTTACCGGGATTCAGAAGGCTGAACTCGACAAATGCTATGACGATATGATGAAATTCGTAAAGAAATACTACCGATAATGAAAGAGATTGAATTTGGCGGCAAGCTTGTCGTAGTGACAGGCGCCGCAAGCGGAATGGGGCTTTATGCGTCGAAAGAATTTGTACGGCTCGGCGCGAAGGTCATCATGTGTGACATCAACGAAGCGATGTTGAAAGCGGAGGCCGAAGCCATCGGCGGGGCCGCTGTCCCCATGAAGGGGGATGTCCGCGATTTCGGCTATGCAATGGAGGTTGCCGCCGAGGCTGAAAAGCTGGGAGGCGCCGATTGTCTTGTGGCGTGTGCCGGAGGATACGAGGCTCGCTGCCTGAACAGCATGGTTCCCTTTTACGAACAGCCGATAGAGGTGATCGACTGGGGACTGGACGTGAACCTCAAAGGCCCCGTCTATTTTTCGAGGGCGCTGATGCCTCAAATGGTTGCGAAGAAGTCCGGCGTCATCGTCATTCTCGGTTCCGTGACCGGGTTTGAGGGCGACGGCACGGGTGCGATGTACGGCACCGCCAAATCGGGCCTTTTCAACTTCGTCAAGGGGCTTGCCATCGCAGGGGCCCCTCATGGGGTGAGGGCGCTCTGCGTCACTCCCGGTCCCGTACTCTCGCGTGCGGCCATGTCCGGAATGCCCACGCTTCTGGGCCGTGCCGCCGAACTCGATGAACTTGTGGATGTAATCCTCTTCATGTGCAGCGAAAACGCTTCGTTCATCACAGGCTCCAATCATGTGGTCGATGGCGGACGTCTATGTATGTATCAAAAAACCTACTAATACTCCTTGAAAATGAATATTCTGTTAGCAACTATGTTGGCTGCGACGATGCATACTCCGGGCGTTGTGATTGACGACAGCCCTACCAGAGTACAGACCGACATCAAGATCGATATGGAGATCATGGGTACTCTGCGACCGAAATCCGTATCGGAAATCTCCTCGTCGCGCTGGACGCTCGACTGCGGCGGCATGGACCGAGAACATGCCGATTGGCGGGCTGTTCGCGGTTATGTCGCCCCTCTGGGCATCGCGCGCATCCGTCAGCAGGCGGGATGGGCACGCTGCGAAAAAGACCCCGGAATGTATGATTTCGCATGGCTCGATCAGTGTGTGCTGGATGCCAAAAGAATGGGCGTGGACGTGTGGATGGAACTCAGCTACGGCAATCCCGCCTATGAGGGTGGCGGAGGACGCCATCTTAACGCCGGGTTCCCCTCTTCCGAAGAGGGCCTTGCCGCCTGGGACAGATGGGTTCAGGCAATAGCAGAACATTACAAAGGCGTGGTGATCGACTGGTGCATTTGGAACGAGCCTAACGGTAAGACTTCGGGCAACACCATAGAGCAGGCGACGGACTTTGCCGTCCGCACAGCCGAAATTCTGCGCAGTATCATCCCCAATGCCAGGATTGCGGCATTCGCCTTGACAAAGGCTGATCCGAAGTGGATCGAACCCTTTGTCAAAGAGCTTGAAAAACGGGGTAAAGCCTATCTTTTTAACACCATAGCCTACCATCACTATAAACACAATCCCGATGCGGGATATGAGGAAGTCGAGGAAAGCCGCAGGATTGTGGCCCGACACACCCCGAATATAAGGCTCATGCAGGGAGAGGGCGGCACTCAAAGCGAATGGTGTCGGAACGGTGCTCTTTCGAATGTGTTTTGGACCGAGCTGACTCAAGCCAAGTATGATTTGCGCCGATCGCTCGGCGATCTGGGGCACGGTGACGATACCGAGGTGTTCCATCTTTGCGATCTCGAATACAGAGCCGTGAAGCAGCACTACGGATTGCTTCGATATGGCCTTTTGAAGACTGCGGGGCAAGCCGACGGCTTCCGTGTGCTCAAAGTGAAGACAGCATACTATGCAATTCAAAATGCAGTGTCGGTCTTTAACGATGCTTTGGAATGCCTCTCTCCCGAGCGGGTCGGCTCTACGCTCCAAGGGGTGGAAAATTGTGTCGTTTATGACTGGAAGGATCGTGAGACTGACACACCGGTCGTCGTTTTCTGGGATGCTTCCGCCATGCCCTCCAATGACAACATTACCAGGCAGACAACCGTGTCGGTGGCAGGGAATCCGATTCAAAATCCCGTTTGGGTCGATTTGCTTACGGGTAATGTATACAAGATCGAGGAATCGCATATTGAGCGTTCCGAAGGAAGAACCGTCTACACCGTTCCCGTATATGATTCGCCGGCATTCATTACCTCGCAGGATATTCTGACTCTTGATCAGTCGTGGTTTGTCCGCGAGGGTAAAAACATGAAGAGATACCATTGAGCGCCATGAAAAAGTTCCATGAAGGCAAAATGTATAAGTGGGAGGTATTGTTCCTGCTGTGGATGGCTTACCTGCTGAATCAGGGAGACCGTCAGGTGTTCAATACCGTTTTACCCGCCATACGGGATGCTCTGAACCTGACGGATACATCCGTTGGCCTCATCGCCACGATATTCAATCTTGCCTTTGCGGTTGTGGTGCCGATCGGAGGATGGATGGGCGACCGCTTCTCGCGCAAATTCGTCGTTACGTTCAGCGTTCTGTTTTTCAGCGTTGCAACCATGTTTACGGGCTATGCCAACAGTTTCGTGATGCTGATACTGCTGCGTTCCATCGCCACGGGCGGAGGCGAAGCCCTTTTCGGTCCTTCCAACTATTCGATACTCGCCCAGTATCACACCGATACCCGGGCCCGTGCGATGTCGATTCATCAGACCGCCTATTATGTCGGCGTCATTCTGGCAGGCTGGCTGGCCGGTCTGATCGCCGATAAATTGGGATGGCAGTACTCTTTCCTCATTTTCGGCGGAGTGGGTGTGCTGTGGGGCATTCTGATGATCATCCGGCTTGACAACAAACCGGCCGAAACTTCCGCCTCTGCCGCGGAATCGAAACCCGGCTTTCTGGATGGTTTCAAGACGGTGTTCACCACTCCCACCGCTTTGGTGCTGACAATCGGCTTCAGCGGGCTGATCTTCGTGATCTCGGGATTTATGACATGGGTTCCGGCCTACCTTCAGGAGGAGTTCGGGCAGACCCAGGCCGAGGCGGGTTTCAATTCGATGTTTTGGACCTATGTGGCTGCTTTTATCGGTGTGCTGCTTGCAGGTTCGCTGTCCGACAGGCTGGCGCTTAAAGAGAGTAAATACCGCATGTACCTTCAGGCTTTCGGCCTGCTGTGCGGCGCGGTATTTTTGAGTTTCATGGGCGGGGATTCGTCCCTTGCGATAGTCTATTGCTGCTTCGCAGGGTGGGGGCTTTTCCGAGCTTTCTTCGATGCAAACACCTATTCTGTGCTGTATGACGTTACGCCTGAAAGGCTTCATGCCTCCTGCGCGAGCGTAATGGGCATGACCGGTTTTGCAGTCGGGGCCTTTGCCCCTCTGATTCTTGGCTGCATCAAACAGAGCATGGGCTCTCTCAATTCGACATTCCCTATACTTGCGATTATCTGGGTAGGCTGCGGCATACTGATGTTCGTGGTGGCGAAGATTAGCTACAAGAGAGACCGTGAACATGTACGTAATTGATTTTTGATATATGAATTCCCCAAAAACTGATATTATGAAAACTGGATTTTCAATGATTCTTCCACTCATTGCATGGTTTGCATCCGCTTGCAACGAGAATGTCGATGAGGGTACAGTATGGAACAATCCGAACTTTGTTCGTATCACCGTTACTTCAGAACCGATGAAGACCACGGACGGCAACAGTTCAATAAGTTGGTCCAGAAGGGATTCGCTTCTTGTCTTCGACGAGAATAACGCAGGGTTCAAACTCGGTACGACCGATAATGGGACCAAAGCCATATTCTATTCGCACAAATGGGGCGGCAACAGGCCGAAGTATGCCGTTTTTTCCACCGGCTCCGACGGTATCACGTGCACTTCGGATGGTATCCTGCGTGTAGCGCTGGATAATGTTCAACGGGTTGGAACCGTAAATTCCTACGCAGAGAATGCGATAATCTCTGCGGGTAAGATAAACGGCAACAAGACAGCTTACAAGATTAATCCGATGAAAAATCTCTCGGGACTTATCAAGGTCGCCATGAGCGATTCGACGGCAAAATCAATAACTGTCGAGTCGATAGGCGGCGAGTTCATGTCCGGCCATGTCGATGTGGATTACGCCCGGCTCGAGAGTGCCGGCGAAGCGTTCTGGACTGCGACGCCCGGTAAACAACAGTCGTCTTCCGTTACGATTGCCCCTGTGAGCGGATCGGATGCAGAGACCCTCGACGGATGTCTGAAAACGGGTTCCTATTATATTTCCGTCTTGCCTCAATTCTACGCCGAGGGCCTGCGCATCACGGTCGATTATGGCGACGGAAATACCCTTGTCCGCACCCTTGGAGAGACGGATGGCATTACCGTCCCCCGCAGCGATTTCAACGCATTCGACGGAACATTGGATGATACGCTGCCCGATGTTATAACGATCGAGCTTTCGTTCTACAACGAGAATGACGAGAATCCTTTGGGCGCCTTCGTACCCGTTGCCGATCAGAATGCCGACGGTGAGGAGTACTCCTATACCTACAATTATATGCTCGACGGCGCTCCCGCCGACAAGGATTTCATTTTCACGATAAGCAAGGGCAAGAACAGCGCGACCTATCAGCACTACAAGGCTTCCGGATTGGATCATAACGTATTGCTTTTCGGCGCCAAGAGTAACGCTTGGATCAAACTTCCCGGAATCCCCGGAAGATACTTGAAATCCGTATCCATGAGCCACGGCAATACGACGGCCAAGAGATTCAGGGTGCAGGAAAATCCCCAGAGTCCGGTCGGAAAATATTTTTCATCGCCTTCGCTTAAAGCGCCCAGTCTGACTGCGCCAGTTACGGAGACTGTAACTTTCCCTACGACGGCGACGCAAGGGACCCAAATTATCAATACCATTGAAGGAAAGTCCTATACGATGGAGTTTATCGACGGAGCTTCGTTGAGGGTGTTCGACATAACGGTTGTCTACTCCAAGACACTCGGAGATTAAAAACGATTCTTTTAACGAGTACAATTAAAGTGGCTGCAAACCGATTTCGATTGCATCCACTTTAATTTTTGAAATGTCTTGACTTGTTTTCAAAAAAGATTGGCAAAATTTCAAACTGAGTCTTAAAGAGATTAAAAAAATAAAACTAACTTTGTGTGTTAAAAATAAGCCAATTAAGTACCGATATATGATACAGGTCATAGGAAGAGTCGAAGAAATACTTGTTTATCTTTCAAAGAACAGAAAACGAGAGGTCCCTTTGTCGGAGATAGCTGATACGCTGAATATGAACAGAGCTACCTGTGCAAATATTCTCAAGGCTCTCAAAGAGATCGGCTTCATCGAACAAATAAGCTATCGCAAAGGTTATGTTCTGGGTGAGAAACTTTTTGCTATTGTAGGAGTAAACAATGATCCCGACCGGATCGTGACGCTGCTAAAACCTCTTATCGACTCATTATGCAAAGAGGTCAACGAAAATGTCATGTTGTCGGTTATAAAGAACGACAAGCGTATAAATCTTTACAGTGTAACGGCCAATCATCCGATAGAGGCGAAAATAATCTACGAGATGAAGGCATGGCAGGCTACAACGGCAAAGGTCATAATCGCCCAATACAGTTCTGAAAAACTCAACAATTTTCTTAAACTGGCAGGTATGCCGGGGAAAGATTGGCCCGAGGTCAAGACAAAAGAAGATTTGCTGAATTGCCTCTCGGAAATCAGGGCTAAAAACTGTTTTACGGTGATCAATCAGCACTTCGCCTGCATTGCGGCTCCCGTCTTCAAGAACGGGGAGGTGATAGCTTCGATCGGATGTTATCTTCCCGATATGCGTCTTACAAAGAGCTTCCATAAAAA
>JAHZDG010000045.1:0-13160 GCA_019422485.1 Alistipes sp.
TCACCAACAGTTTGATGTTATTTTTAACGAAGAAATCGAGGTTGAAATCTTCTTCGAAATTTTTGTCCGTCGGTTTGAAACGGCTCATGGTCAGGTACGATCCCCCGCGGTTGAAAATATCGTCAGCCAACAGGAAGTCGATATCCGTCGTTTTGGGCGAAGGGTTGAACAGACCCGAATATCCGCCATGCAGGCCGATTACCCGATAGCCTTGAGTCAAAAAGGTTTTGGCAACGCTGCCCACCACCGTATTCATACCGGGAGCGGGACCACCACCGGTCAAAATTGCAATAGCATCCATGATTTATTCTTGCTTTTGATAGGTTATTCATAAAGACGATGAACAATGTACAGAAGAAGTTGTACATTGTTCATCGCCGAATGTTTCATGATCGATTACAATACATCGATAGCGTTAAGATCCTGGAAGGAAATTTTCAGACGTTCGATGATCGATTCTTCCCCTTTACGCAACCATGCGCGAGGATCGTAGAATTTCTTGTTGGGCTTATCGGGACCTTCGGGGTTACCCAGCTGACCCTGCAGATAGTCTTTCTTGTCGTTGTAGTATTTGCGGATACCGTTCCAGAAAGCCCATTGGGTATCGGTGTCCAGGTTCATCTTTACTACCCCGTAGCGGATAGCTTCCTGGATTTTTTCGGGTTCCGAACCCGAACCACCGTGGAATACGAAGTTCACCGGACGTTCGGCCGTACCCAGTTTATTCTGGATGTACTCCTGTGAGTTTTTCAGGATTTCGGGGCTCAATACGACGTTACCGGGTTTGTAAACACCGTGTACGTTCCCGAACGAAGCAGCGATGGTGAAGTTGGGGCTGATTTTGCTCAGTTCTTCGTAAGCGTAGCATACGTCTTCGGGCTGCGTATAGAGTTTCGATACATGAACGTGCGAGTTGTCGACACCGTCTTCTTCACCACCGGTGATACCCAGTTCGATTTCGAGGGTCATGTCGATTTTGCTCATGCGTTCGAGATACTTCTTGCAGATTTCGATGTTTTCCTTGAGGGGTTCTTCCGACAAGTCGAGCATGTGCGAGCTGAAGAGGGGTTTGCCATGAACTTTGTAATATTTTTCACCTTCATCCAGCAGGCCGTCGATCCAAGGCAGCAATTTTTTGGCAGCGTGGTCGGTATGCAGCACAACGGGAACACCATACGATTCGGCCAACAGATGTACGTGTTTGGCAGCCGAAACGGCGCCCAGGATGGCAGCTTTATTACCTTCGTTAGAAAGGCCTTTACCGGCTACGAAAGCGGCACCCCCGTTCGAAAGCTGGATCATCACCGGAGCATTCACGGTGCGAGCGGCTTCCATGACGGCATTCATGGTATCGGTCCCCGTTACATTGACGGCAGGAATAGCAAAACCTTTCTGTTTGGCATAAGCGAACAATTCCTGAAGTTGAGCGCCGGAAATAACACCCGGCTGAAATTTTGTACTCATAGTTGTTATGTTTTAGCGAATAATTGAATTCTCAGGACTTCAAATATACGATTTATTTTTAATATTTTTTAAGAAAAATCGGGGAAATTTATGCTTCTTCCCAATTTAGGAATTTCAACGAATGACCGTCTTCGGTCACGATACGCACCAAATCCCGAGGATCGATCCACACCGTTGCGGTATTGTCGTTGGGATGTACCCCGATGCGCGGCAGGTCCATCAGCGAGCGGTCGAAAAAGACCTCGACGGCCAATTGCGAATCGTTCAAAACCCCAAAAGGACCGACCGATCCGGGCGTCAATTTCAAGCATCGCTCGAGCCGCTCTTCGGAACCGAAACTCAGCCGGCTACATCCGATCTGGGTTCTCAACCATTTCGTGTCGACGGCACGGGCATGAGCGACCGTGACCAGAAAATGGCGTTTCCCCGAAGCATCCCGCAGAAAGAGATTTTTGGGGATCTCCCCTTTTTGCAGGAGGCCCAACCGTTCGAGCTCCTCCATGGTAAAGGCAGCCGGATGTTCTTGCACTTCATACGGAATCTGCATCCGATCCAGGGTTTCGAAAACAATCCGTCTCTTATCGTTCATACTTTCCCTCTCTCTTTGTTTCTTTGTGTCGTTCGGTTCTTCCGGATCGACAAACTCAGGCGTTGCTGATCCGCAAACGATCGGATCCCCGTCTATTTTTGCAGCAGTTTTGCCGCCATGGCTTCAGCCAGCACATCGCAGGCTTCGTATTTGGCAGCCGTCGGACGACCCAGAATTTCAGCCGAAGGAGCCACTCTTTCCCATCCGATTTCCTGTGCGAAGAGGTCGAGGTTGCGTACGCCTCCCCCATTCCAGCTGTAGGTACCGAAAATGCCCAGGTATTTATTCTTCACGCCCATGCACTGCAGCTCATGGGTCAGCTGGTGCATCAGCGGGAACATCTGCGTATTGTAGGCACAGCTACCCAGAATAACCCCCTTATAATTCCAGATTTCGTTGATCAGATATGAAATGTGGGTTTTCGAAACATCGAACACCTGGATCTTCTTGACGCCCTGCTGAGCCATCTTGAAGGCAATGTAATCGGCCATGCGTGCCGTATTGCCATACATCGAGGCATACACAACGACAACCCCGTCTTCTCCTTCCTGACGGCTCCAACGGTCGTACAAACCGATCACCCGAGCCGGATCGCTGCGCCAAACCAAGCCGTGCAACGGGCAGATCGTATTAACTTTCACGCCGGAGAGTTTGGCCAAGGCTTTCTGTACCATCGAGCTGTATTTACCCACGATATTCGAGTAATAACGACGCATTTCGGATTCGTGCACTTCGAAATTCACCTGATCGTCGAATACACCGCCATCCAGTGTCCCGAACATCCCGAAAGCATCGCCCGAAAAGAGCAATCCGTCGGTCATTTCATAGGTCATCATGGTTTCGGGCCAGTGCACCCAAGGCGTGAAGACGAATTTCAGGGTATGATAACCGATATTCAACTCTTCACCGTCTTTCACTTCCACCAGATTGGGCAATTCGCCGTAGTAGGCTTGCAGCACCTTGAACGTTTTGTTGTTCCCGATGATCTTGACGTCGGGATAGCGGTTCAGCAGGTTTTCGATCTCTCCGGCGTGATCCAGTTCCATATGATGCACCACCAGATAATCCAAAGCCCGTCCTTCCAGGGTGTCGGTAATCCAATCCAGATACGAGGCGTCGCTTCCGTTTTCCACGGTATCCATCAGCACGCACTTTTCATCCCGAATCAGGTATGAATTATAGGAAACGCCTTTGGGCAGCGGCCAAATATTTTCAAAGAGTTCTTTGCGGCGATCGTTCACACCGGTCCAAAAGACACGCGGTGTTACTTGCTGTTGACAATGCATATCGGTTACTGTTTTATAGGACAATTTTGCGAATAATTTTTCGGCATCGAAACCGTTATATTCATGTGGACAAAGCCAATATTTCGGTTTTCTGACTACCTTTGCAAAGGTACGAATTATTTACGATTTCGCATGAAACGTAGACGACTTATCCTCTTCGCCCTGGCCTGCCTGGCGGTACCGCGAGCAGAACTTTTTGCTCAACCGGGAGGCTTTACGCGCGCCTATCGCCGGCTTGAAGGGAAAGATACGGTAACCGTCATCAATATTTCCCCCGTCTACGTATTTCCACGCAAGGCCGACACCCGGCGTTACGCACAGCTGATCTACAACCTCAAAAAGGTATACCCCATCGCCAAAGAGGCCAATGCCACCCTGAAAGCCATGGAAAACCACCTACTGAGTTTGCGGACCAAACGTGAACAGCAAGCCTTCGTAAAAGCCATGGAGCGGAAGCTCAAGGAAAAATACACCCCAGTATTACGACAAATGACCTTTGCCCAGGGAAAGATTCTCATTAAACTGATCGACCGGGAGACCAACCGGACCTCTTATCAATTGGTCAAAGATTTGCGGGGTAGTTTCAGTGCTTTTATGTGGCAGGGAGTGGCTCGGATTTTCGGAGCCAACCTGAAAGACGACTACGACCGCTATGGCGAAGACCGTCAAATCGAAATGCTGATTCTGCTCTACGAAGCCGGTGAAATCTGACGCCGTCCCATTTCTTAACCTTTTATTTGGCGGTAAAAAGCCGTCCCTGAAAATTCCAACAGGCTTTCTCCTGCCTGGTTTTCTGTGCGAAATGAACGTATCGACCTATCTATTAGAAACACCAAGAGCGGCTCCGTTGAGTCGCTCTTGCATATGGCAGTTGAACTGTCATTATAGATTCACGGTCTGAAGACTTTGCAAAAATTCGACGGCTTCTTCACTCAAAGGATCGTTTCGATCCCGCCATGATCCCTCTTTGATCAGTTGCTCGCGACAACGATTGATTTTATCCGTGATCGGATAGTTCGGTTTGTCGATCGAACGATAATAATCACGCTGAGAGGGCCGCACTGTCCGGTCGAACACATCCGTCAAGGAAGGACGACGAGCTCCTTCCCATTTAAAGCCCGGCAGGGTCTGTGAAATGGTTTCCGGAATCTTTTCAATCGGGTAGATTTGATAGTTCAGGTTCTCTCTCCAGGTAATTTGGACGATCTGTTGGTCTTCAAAATAGAAACTGTTATTGGCACACTCCATGGTCATGAAGCCGGTAATATACCTTCCCAGACTATCCTGATCCTCCATGTAATAGTACGTCTGTCCATTCCCGTTCACATCGGTGCGGAACATCTGCCCGTCCCGGAAATAACTCTGGATTTCCCGACCTTTAATCTGGTTGTAATGTATGCTGTCCACCTGGGAACTCATAATCGGATCTCCCACAAAAACAGCCCGTTGAATCATTTGATTCCGGGTGTAGATATCGACGACCGAAGCCGTTACCTGATTCTTGTCATTCCACAGCACCGGATTGATATACATATGCAGGGTTGAATCGAGGGTAAAGCCGGCCATGGAGTCACAAACCGCCTGGAAGTCGGTACGATATACTTTGACATTGTGGTAGGCGAACAATTGGCGCAACAACGAATCCTGCGATTGAGAAACCGAATCCGCCCCCGAACCCAGAGAAAGCGTATCGGCCGAAGCAGCCGCCAAAGAGTCTGCCAAAGCCTGCTGCTTCAGCGAATCGACCCTGGCCAATGAATCGGCTCGGGCGATTGAGTCGGCCTGTATGCGTTTGGCCATCTTTTCCAGCAGGGTGGCCCGGCGTTTTTCGCGTTTCAAACGGCGCGCTTCTTCTCGGGCTTGACGTTGAGCCTCTTTCCTCTGCTGTTTTTCAATCTTTTTCTGTTCTTTCAGGCTCAAAGGTTCGCTTGTCGGCACCTCCTCCTTTTCTACTTCTTCAGCCGCCTGATCGGCCGGAGTTACGGACTCTTCTTCTGCAGTTTCTTCAGAGGAAGTACCTGCCGTCTCATCCTCCGCAGAAAGCGTTTCCAGATCGGCCTTTTCCATCGAATCGATCTGCAACGTATCTTGAGAAAGGGAGTCCGTGGCCAAGGTATCGAAACGATTGATCGTATACAGGAACATGGAGTCGGCCCGCAGGTACAACGTATCGACCTGTGGAATGGAATCGGTCGCCAAAGAATCTTCGCGTTGAGCCAAAGAGTCGGTGCGGGTTTCGTAGCTGGCGATGACTGGGTTACGAGTCAACAAAGCCTTACGCTCCTGCCCCCAATATTGCACATAATCACCGAATGCCAGAGCTTTCTGCTCTTCATCCACCACCTGAACGTTACTCAGCAAAACGGCGTCTCCGGTCGGCTGGTCGTAAATCAACGTGTCGGCCCATACCTCTTGTGCGGCAGTCAGAATATAGGAGCTGTCGGTAAAGGTATATTTTTCCAACTTGCGATCATACTGGCCCCGAACAGCCGTCAGGAATTCGTCATCGCTGTTCCAAATGTACGAACGCGTATAAAACGAAGCGACTTCCGTGTTCAGATTGTAGCTCACCGAATCGGAACGCATGCTGTAATCGGGGTTTTCCATCTCTACGTCATTGACCCCCACCAATACCCGATCGTTCACATAATAGAATCCTTCTTGCGATTCCAGGCGGTTTTCACCCTGGAGCATCGTTCCCCCGCCGGTGTAATGGCCGATATTGTCAAGGGTATTGAACGAAAAATTATAGGTATAGAAAACCGCATCTTTGTCTACGACCTTAATCAACGGCGCATAAACCCGTGCGGTATTGATAAAGCCGTTGTATTCGACCCGGTCGCCATAGATAAAGATCGTATCCTGATTGATGATGACATTTTGGAAGCAGTCCATCTGGCGGTCGTTGTAGCGGATGGCACTGTCACAGGTAATGACGGCACCGTTGTGATGGAAAATCACGTGCCCCACCAAACTTAATGCCGACGAGTCTCCCACTTTGACCGGGCGCATCAGATCGGCCGTAAAATCGACGACTTTGGATTCTTGGGCTACGGTATCTTCGCTCCCCTGAACCGCCGAAGTCGTACGGCGAGCGGACTGACTGCCTGAGCGGGCACTCTGCTCGCTGGCCGAACTGCCAGTCTGAGCTACCGATGGCGCAGTTGTCTTTTTGCCACCCG
This sequence comes from Alistipes sp., assembly GCA_019422485.1. Lineage (GTDB taxonomy): Bacteria > Bacteroidota > Bacteroidia > Bacteroidales > Rikenellaceae > Alistipes_A. The sequence continues at coordinate 6,522 of JAHZDG010000045.1, forward strand.
TCACCGGTTGCGGTTGCGCTGTTTTCTCTTGGACAACCGACGACTCTGCCGGTTCGGATTTCGAAGCAGCAGGCGGTTGAGCCCACAGCAAAGAGACTCCGCACCACCCTATGATACCAGCCAGCAGCAATAAAGGCTTCCGAATCACGACCGATCTAAACTATTTGATTAATGCTTTATTTTCGAATTCACAGCTTTTGAATTCGTCATTGACACGAATAAACATCCCGTCAATGATCTTGTCCAACCAAGCTTTGTATTCTTTTTCCTGCTTATTCTGGAGCGCCATTTCCTCTACCCGCAGAAAGTCTCCGGAGAGAGTGGCCGGATGAGAGGGAATGATCTTGTCCAGACGGATCATCCGGCACAGCAGGTTCCCCCGATAATCCTGTGAAGCAAACGGTTCGGAAATATCGCCTTCTTTCATGTTTTTCATCACCTTGAACACTTCAGGAGGCAACTCTTCACGCAGGAAAGAGGTCGAAGCGTCCCGCGCATCGGAATGGTTCATGGCTTCCATCATTTCCAGGTTGGAAACCACCCCGCCGTTATTTTTCGAGAAACGGTCGTCGGAATATTGCGTAACCGCCTCTTCAAAAGTCATTTTGTTCTGCTGAATTTCATTCCGCAGGCTGTCGAACAAAATGAACGAAGTCTGCAGTTCATCAACCGTAAATTGCGGTTTCAACAGAATGTGACGCACGTGGTACAGAGAACCCTTCACGTCGAGCAGCTGGATCAAGTGGAACCCATATTCGGTTTCGACCACTTCGGAAACCTGCCCCGGTTTCAGTTTGACCATAGCGTCCGCAAAAGGCTGCACGAAACTTTCTTTGGGCATCGGTTCCATTTCCCCGCCCCGAAGCGTCGATCCCGGGTCTTCCGAGTACATCCGGGCCAACAATTCGAACGACGTACCATTCAGAATGCGTTCACGCATTTCCAACAGACGGGTCCGGGTCCGCAGTTTCGCTTCTTCGATGGAAGGCGGATAACGCACAATCTGAGAGTAGACATACTGTTCAGGAATCAACGGCAGCGAGTCTTTCGGCAAGCTTTTGTAGTAACGTTCCACTTCACCGGGAATGATCGTCGTTTTATCCTTGATGGTGCTCTCCATTGTCATCGCATACTGCATCTCTTCGTAACGATTCATCAGGTCGCTACGGATTTCGAAGATGGGTTTGTGATAGAACTGTTCCAAAGCTCGCTGCGAACCGCGTTCTTCGATTTCGCGATCCAAAGCCTCTTCAACGAGTTTGGCAATATTATCCGTTGCAATTTGAATGGAGTCAATCTGGGCCTGATTGTACAAAATTTTCTGCGTAATCAGGTGTTCCAGCGCTTCGCACAGAGGATCCCGGTCCGAGGTGTACCCTTGCTGAAGACGCTGTTCAGCCAAGGCTTTACTGGTTTGAACCAGATCCGAATACAAAATCATCGAGTTTCCGACGACCGCTACCACCTTATCGACCATTACCGCCTCTTGGGCGACTCCCCGCGTCACGAAGCAAAAGGTCGAAAAACACCCTATCAAACACAACAAAGTCTTGGTTCTCCACATGATTCATCTCATTTAAGATGTAAAACAATATCTTTATCTGCCGAAGCTTCCCGGTACAGGCTGTCTTCATAACGGCGGATGATCTCCTGACGGCGAGCATTGAATACCATTCGCCGGATGACATCCGTCACACTTTCCAGCGGAGCATAATCGCCTGCTTTGCGGCAAGCCAAGGTCCGCACAAAAAATTTAGAGTCCTGGTTGGAAAATTCATGGATTTTCCCTTCCGTCAATACATAATCATAATTCGTGTTGCGGCTGACCGGCAACAGGGCCAGCAAGGCCGGCATTTCAGTCCACTGGTTCAGTTCCACCAACTCAAACCCATTTTTGGCACACAACTCCACAAAATCCTGATAGTCCTGATCGCGCGATGAGAGCATCAGCTCCTTAAGTTTATTGCTTTGCCGATAGTTTTTCGGCACCCGTACCATACGTGCTTTCAGGACGGTTTTATCCAGAATAAAGGTTTGTTTGTTCTTCTCGTAATATTCCTTTACCTGCTCATCGGTAAACAGGGTGTCGAGCTGGTGATCGACGCAGTATTGGTCAAGTTTATGAATCAGCAAAGAGTTGCGATACTCTTCGACCATTTTATCGATGTCCTCCTGACTGCTGTGGAACATCTGTTCGGCCTCCTGAATCTTGAGCTGCGTCTTGACCCATTGATCCACATAGCTTTTCAGGATTTTAGCGCTATCCTCCGCCGTCATTTCGGGCGTATAGATCGACACCACATCCGGCTCGTATAACGTGGCATCCCCCACTTCCGCCAACACTTTCTCACCGGCAAAAGGATTGGAGAACTGTCGGCACGAAACCAGTCCGAACAAAACGCCTGCCGTTACTATCATGATTTTCCGATTCATAAAGCCGTCTTCGATATGATTTATTGTATAGTAACGTCAGAAGCGTCCGTCTTAGTATTTTCCGTTCGGGAATCCGTTTTCTGAAGCCCTGCCTGTTCCTCCTTTTCGGCCAGTTTACGGGCTTCTGCCCGGCGAATACTGAGGGTCATGCAGATAAAGGCAATCACAAAAATGAGGACCGCCAAGGCGTAGACAATATAATAAGTGGTGTCGTTCCCCAGTTGTTGGCGGGTAGAGAGCAATTTTTCCCCGGCCATGACCCAAGAAAAGTAGGCAATCGCATTATTGATGCAGTGGATGACTATGACCGGAATCAATGAGCGGGTCTGATAATAAATGTACCCCAACACAATCCCGATCAGAAATGCATTGATCACCTGCTGAGGAATGATATGGACGATCCCGAAAACAGCGGCCCCCAACAGGATTCCTTTCCAGGGGCCGTATTTATAGGTTAATGAATCCTGGATGATCCCCCGGAACAAAATTTCTTCAAGAATGGGAGCGACAACAATGGAGGTCAACATCATCCATCCACCCCGCCCCATCAGCGAGCTGATGGCTTCCATAAAAGCATCGGGCAGCAACGCCAAAAGCGGTTCAATGACCAGTCCGGTCGCCAGCACCACGATCATTCCCCAAAGAATAACGGTAAAATCCACGCGACTGAGCCCGAATTTCAGTCCGGCGGCTTCACGGGGCATTCGCCGGCGACGCTGAATCCAGGCAAATGCGATGGTCAGCACGAACTGCAGGACATAAGCCACAAACGTCCCCAAACCGGCCGACAGGACTCCTGCTTTCTGGAGAACCCCCGACACCAGCGACGAGAGAACCGTTGCCGCCAGAAAGACGCCCAATAAAGCCAAGATGTCCAATCTTGACGGATAAGCTGCTCTGGCCGTAAAAAAGGATTTCAACGACTGATCGTTTGCCATCTGTATCTTACTGACGTTTCGTTATTCCCCCAGGGTGGCCACCATCACAGCCTTGATGGTATGAAGACGATTTTCAGCCTCATCGAAAACAACCGAAGCCGATGATTCGAACACTTCGTCGGTCACTTCCATTTCAGAGATTCCGAATTTTTCGTAGATATCTTTTCCGACTTTGGTTTCCAGGTTGTGGAAGGCCGGCAGACAGTGCATGAAACGGCAATCGGGATTACCCGTCGCTTCCATCACTTTCCGGTTCACCTGATAGGGACTGAGCAGTTCGATACGCTGTTTCCACAACTCGTCGGGTTCTCCCATCGAAACCCATACGTCCGTATAGACGAAATCGCAACCGGCTACCCCTTGGGCCACATCGTCGGTCACCGTGATTTTGGCTCCGCTCTCTTCGGCCAATCGACGGCATTGCTGCACCAGCGAAGGATCGGGCGCGCAGGCGGCCGGTGAAATCGCCCGGTAATCCATCCCCATTTTCGCGGCAGCAATCATCAAAGAGTTGGCCACGTTGTTGTGGGCATCTCCCAAAAAGCAGAACTTGATTTCCTGCAGCGGTTTTGAGCTGTGTTCACGCATCGTCAGCATGTCCGCCAGTGCCTGTGTGGGATGGAATTCCGTGGTCAGACCGTTCCATACCGGAACACCCGAGTATTCGGACAACATCTTCACCACTTTCTGGGCATATCCGCGATACTCGATGGCATCATACATGCGACCCAATACACGGGCCGTATCTTTAATGGATTCCTTTTTCCCGATCTGCGAACCGGTCGGCCCCAGGTAGGTTACCCGGGCCCCCTGATCGTAAGCCGCCACCTCGAACGAGCAGCGCGTACGGGTCGAGTCCTTTTCAAAAATCAGAGCGATATTTTTACCGACCAGGGTCTTTTTTTCGCGATTCAAATATTTATCGGCTTTCAACCGAGCTGCCAAATCCAACAGATAGGCGATTTCCTGCGACGAAAAATCCAGCAGGGTCAGGAAACTTCTTTTCTTCAAATCCATCATCTTCCTCTATTTGGTTCTTGCGACAATATCGCACACCTTATTGATTAATTGGTTCGGGTCGATCCAAGTTCGATCCGATCTCGAAGATTATTTCGAAATCAGCTTCAAAGATAGATATTATAAATGAAAAATCCTCGTCGCCCAGAGAGTTCCGTCGGCAGATTCAAAAAGCGACCGATCCGGTTTGCCGATATCTGCGAAATTTTGTGTAATATTGCATACTTAATCGAAGCGAATTTATGGGAAAAATCATCGCATTGGCCAACCAGAAAGGAGGCGTTGGCAAAACCACCACCGCCATCAATCTGGCTGCCAGTCTGGCTGTTCTGGGCAAGAAAATCCTTTTGGTGGATGCCGATCCTCAGGCCAACGCCACCTCCGGATTGGGATTGGAAATCACCGACGACGACAATAATACGTATACCTGCCTGATCGGCGAAACCAAACCGGAAACCTGCATCCATTCGGTGCCGGGCATCAAAAAACTCAGCGTCCTCCCCTCGAACATCAACCTGGTGGGCGCCGAAACCGAATTGGCCGACCTGGAAGACGGGCAACGCCGCATGAAAACCATGCTGGAACCGATCAAAAAGGATTATGATTTTATTCTGATCGACTGCTCGCCTTCGTTGGGAATGACCACGCTCAATGCTCTGGTGGCTGCCGACGGGGTGCTGATTCCCGTACAATGTGAATATTTTGCACTGGAAGGTTTGAGCAAATTGTTCAACACCATCAAAATGACGAAAACCAAACTCAATCCGCAACTGGAAATCGAAGGCTTCCTGCTGACGATGTACGATTCACGATTGAGATTGGCCAATCAGGTAGCCGGCGAAGTCAAGGAACATTTCGGCGATTTGGTGTTCGAAACCATTATTCAACGCAACACCCGTCTGAGTGAAGCGCCCAGTTACGGCAAGCCGGCCGTGCTGTACGATGCCTCTTCGACCGGAAGCATCAACTACCTGAATCTGGCAAAAGAATTTATCAAGAAAAACAAGAAAGCGAACGCATGAGTACGAAACCCAAAGGCAAAGGCCTGGGCCGCGGCTTAGGAGCCATTTTCGAAATTGAAAACAAAGAACTGCCGGCAAGCAAAAGCGGCAGCACGTTCGAAGAGATCGATATCAACCTGATTGTTCCCAACCCCAAACAACCCCGTACCCTTTTCGATGAGGACACCCTGCAGGAGTTGGCGGATTCCATCCGGACCTTGGGTGTGATCCAACCCATCACCGTCAAAAAGGAAGCTAATGGCAAATATATGATCATCAGCGGGGAACGACGTTGGAGAGCCTCCCAGTTGGCACAGGCCGAAACCATTCCCGCCTACATCCGCCCGGAAGTGGATGACCAAACCTTGCTGGAAATGGCCATTGTGGAAAACGTACAGCGTCAGGATCTCAATGCCATTGAAGTGGCACTGAGTTTGCGCCGCCTGGTGGAAGAGTGCAGTCTTACGCAAGATATGCTAGCCGAGAGGATAGGAAAAAGACGCTCTACGGTAGCCAATTACATGCGTTTACTTAAACTTCCGGCCGAAGTGCAGCTTGCTTTGCGTGAAGAGTTGATCAGCATGGGACATGCCCGCGCCTTGATCACCCTGGAAGACCCCCAGCAACAAATTGCGCTGGTCAAAAAAATCGTCAAAAAAGGTCTTTCGGTTCGACAAACGGAAGAGATGGTGAAGGCCCTCACCTCGCCCAAAGCTTCTCGGGAAGAAGTCGACGAAGAGTTTCCTGAAGAATACACTCGTTTGGTTGAGCAACTCGAGAAAGTATTTACACAAGAAATCAGCATCCGAAAGAACAATAAAGGGGGCGGTAAAATCGTTATCGGCTTCAATAACGATGACGATATTCGCCGCATCTTGGCTCAATTGGACTCGTCCATCAAATAATTCGACACAGGTTTCTCTCTATGCGACAAAAACGACCGGACATTTCTCGGATTTTTCTGTTGATCGCTCTCCTCTGTATGGGAACGATCGGCTCTCTGTCCGCCCAGTCGAAAAAATCCGCACCCGTACCCGCTTCCGCGCCAGCACCTCCTTCCGCACAAACCCGTTATAAGGTCGAAGGCGGGATCTTGAAAGAGATCAAAGTCGAAACGCCGGCCGACTCATTAGTTAAACTCGACTCTACAGTCACTGATCTGAAAGAAATACCGGTCGAGGTTGACTCTGCCGCGCTCTCGAAAAAGAAACGCAAACGGGAGGAAGCCGACACCTCCGTGGTGCGTTACA
>JAHZDG010000045.1:13170-16453 GCA_019422485.1 Alistipes sp.
TTACAGCAAGTTGTTCCGGGATACGATTCCGATCTCACGGGTCATTGCCTTGTCGCTTCCCTTGCCGGGCTTTTCGCAAGTTTACAATAAACAGGCTTGGAAGGTTCCTATTTTATATGGGGTCACCGGAACGTTGGCCTATTTCGGTTTCCAGCAAAACAAACAGTACACTCGTCTGAGAGACAATTTCGAGAATCTGCAGGCCACCGGAGCCGACCGTTCGGTACTCAACCCCGTACAACGAGAAATGATCGTGAAAAACACCACCCGTTCCCTGTTGTTCGTGGGAGCCATCGCCTCCTATATGTATTTTCTGGGAGACGGGGTTATGAACTACAACGGACCGGCTACCGATGCAAAGAAAGCCACCACTCTATCAATGATCTGTCCGGGTGCCGGCCAAATCTACAACCGCAGTTACTGGAAAACCCCGATCATTGTGGGGGCATTTGCTACCATGGCATACGTCATCGATTACAACTCACGGGGATATAACCGTTATCGTCGGGCTTACCAACTGCGTACCGACGGAAACGACAACACTATAGACGAATTCGCCGATCAGAGCTGGGTAACCGATGATTATTTGAAGACGTTGAAGAACAACTTCCGACGCAATCGAGATCTCTGTATCATCATTACGGCCGGCCTGTATATTCTGAACGTCATTGATGCCCATGTGGATGCCAATCTGAAAGATTATGACATCAGCGACGATCTGGCATTTACCGTGGAGCCTACCCTGATGCAATACTATACCCGAAACAATACGCCCGCTAACGGATTGGGGCTCTCCTTCAAACTTAGATTCTGATGATCATGAGCAAATTAAGGTATACCCTCGTTTTAGGTTTTCTGAGTACATTGAGTCTCTCTACGCTGTCCGCCCAGATGATGGCTCGTGTCGACGAAGAAGAACTGGAGGAACGGCTCTCCTGGGAGTACCATACCGCGTCTGAACCGGATGAAGACGCCCGGGACACTTCAGTTAAAACCACCTTTGAACTCCGTTATACCCCGATTGCGTATGATTCATTAGTGGCCGACTGGAAATTCAAATACTTGGATTCGGTTCAAAATGACTTTATCGACGACTATATCAACCTGGATACCACCCGTTATCTTCAAGCGATCGGCACGGTCACAGACGCCGAATATCGCCGCCGGTTGAACAGTCTGGTTTCTCCGATCCATTTGCCATACAATGAAGTAGTTCGAAAATACATTCTGGCTTATACAACCACCCACCGAGGGATTACGAAACGCATGTTAGGCGAATCAAAATACTATTTTCCAATGATCGAACGTGAGTTGGAACGTCAGGGCTTGCCGCTGGAATTGAAATTCCTTTCCGTAGTAGAATCGGCTTTGAATCCGACGGCCGTTTCACGGGTTGGAGCAACGGGCTTATGGCAGTTCATGCTTAACACCGGCCGCCATTATGGATTAGAGATCTCTTCAATGGTGGATCAACGTCGTAACCCCGAAGAAGCAACCCGTGCCGCTTGTGCCTATCTGAAAGAACTATATAACATTTACGGCGACTGGACACTGGCTATTGCATCTTACAACTGCGGACCGGGCAATGTCAACAAAGCGCTCCAACGGGCCGGCAACAACGCTAAAACCTATTGGGATATCTACAATTACCTGCCTCGAGAAACGCGAAATTACATTCCGGCTTTTGTCGCTCTGAATTATGCCTATAATTACGCTTCTGAGCACAACATTCAGGCTAATGATCCTACGGTACCCCTGGTAACAGATACCATCGAAATCAAGCGAAACATGCACTTGGAGCAGGTAGCTTCGACATTGAATATTCCGCTGGAATTGCTCCGGATGCTCAATCCTCAATACAAACTGGACATCATTCCCGCGGCGGTCAAGCCCTATCCATTGACCTTGCCTCAGCAGGATGTATGTCGCTTTATTGCGCACGAACAGGAAATATACGCCAAAGATTCGATCTATATGAATAACCATCTACGCAAAGACGGGATGGTAAAGGATTCGACAGATTGGGCACACACCCCCCTACCCGAGCCTAAATATTACAAAGTAAGAAAAGGGGACACTTTGAGTGCTATCGGAAAAAAATATGGTGTCAGTGTCAACCAGTTATTAAAGTGGAACAAATTGGCCAGTGCAAATCGATTGCGTGTGGGTCAGCAGCTTAAAGTCTCGGCACAATGATCTCTTCACAAGATACGATCGTAGCTATTGCCACCGGACAAGGCGGAGCCATTGCCGTTATCAGACTGAGTGGCCCCCAGGCCATGGAAATAGGTGACGCCCTCTTTCATGGCAAATCCGGCGAACGTTTAGCCCAACAGAAAGGCTATACGATCCATTACGGCACGATTCAAGATCAGGGCCGAACCATCGACGATGTTCTGATTTCGGTTTTTCATACGCCCTACTCTTACACCGGAGAGGAAATGTTGGAAATTTCCTGCCATGCGTCGACTTATATCCAGCAGGAAATTTTGCGTCTGTGTCAACTCCATGGCGCTCGCGCAGCTCGTCCCGGAGAATTCACCATGCGGGCATTCCTGAACGGGAAAATGGACCTTTCCCAAGCCGAAGCCGTGGCCGACATCATTGCGGCTGACAGTCGGGCCTCTCATCAATTGGCCAGCCGTCAGATTCGCGGAGGTTATTCGGAAGAATTTGCCCAACTGCGCGCTCAACTGCTTCACTTGGTTTCCTTGTTGGAACTGGAGCTGGACTTTTCAGAGGAAGACGTTGAATTTGCAGACCGCAAAGAGATAGATAACTTAATGAATACCATATTTATTAAGTTATCTCGACTCAAGAACTCCTTTAAGTTGGGAAATATTCTCAAAAACGGAGTTCCCGTAGCCATTGTCGGCAGTCCGAATGTAGGAAAATCCACCCTACTCAACGCTTTAGTGAATGAAGAAAAAGCATTGGTTTCCGATATTGCAGGGACTACTCGTGATGTGATTGAAGATACCGTAAATATCGACGGGGTTCTTTTTCGGTTTATTGACACGGCAGGGATTCGCCAGACCGACGATCCCTTGGAAAGTTTGGGTATTGAACGTACTTATCAACGTTTGGATCAGGCCGCCATTGTATTGTTAGTCATTGATGCCCGGGAATCCATTGAAGCCATGATGCCCCAACTGGATACAGTCGACCTGCGTGCAGATCAAAAGATTGCCGTTATCCTGAACAAAGCCGATCGCATCGACACCCAGGAGTTACAGGAAAAATTGGATATTCTGCGAGAAAAAACACGGTATACGGGTTTAGG
>JAHZDG010000046.1:0-10064 GCA_019422485.1 Alistipes sp.
CCTCGAAGAAGTGTTGGGAGCCTTGCCTCCCGAACGACTTTATCTGTTGGGACGCCATCCTCGCAGCTTGCAGCAGGAATATCACGGGGTATTTCAGGATTTTCACCAGGATATGGTACGAGGATTGACCTCCACCGGAGACCGTATGTGGAAATACGATCGACTGGTTCTCTATTTTCGGGATTCGGTGACCTCACCTCCAGTCGAGCTGATGAACGGATTTGTGGATTTTTGCCGAGACATGCGGATGGATCATCGTATTGTTCGTGCCAATGAACGACCTCGGATTCATCAGGGTGAAGCCTATATCGTGATCGATGACGAGGATCTGATTGCCTTGGTACAGATGGCCCACGAAAAACATTATGTGTTGGGGCAAGACCTGGGGCTGATCTCCTACAACGATACCCCCATCAAAAGCGTGATATCGACCTCCGGAGTATCGGTCATTTCCACCGATTTTGCCCAAATGGGACATGCTGTCGTGCAAATGGTCAAAGAGGGACGTTTCGATCATTTGATCAATCCAAGTTGTTTCATTGACCGCGGTTCATTTTGAATAGTCATTATCTGTGATACTCTATACTACTATACAGAGGGTAAATTTGTTATCTAATCCGTCTCTTTTACACATAACTCACTTATTTAAAGAAAGATAATAAACTTTCAATTCCACTGATTTACCTTTCTCGATCCCTTGCTCACAATTGTGTATCTTTGTGTATATCTAAAGATACACCATGAGAACCGTTACTTTACCTGGGCTGGGAATTCCTCTCAGCGATTATTGTTTGGGAACGATGTATTTCGGCAGCAAAGTCGATGAAAAGACTTCGCTGCGATTGATGGATGTCTATGCCGCTCACGGCGGGAACTTCCTGGATTCAGCCAATAAATATGCCTCATGGGTTCCCGGTTTCCAAGGCGGAGAAAGCGAACAGGTTGTGGGGCGCTGGCTCAAAGATCATCCACGGGATCGTTACGTGATCACCTCTAAAGTAGGGTTCCCTTATGGAGATATTCCCCGCAGCCTGGCTGCCAAATATATTATTTCGGAATGCGAAAAAAGTCTGACCCGTCTGGGAACGGACTATATAGATATCTACTTCGCACATACTCAAGATTTGGATACGCCTATCGAAGAAACGTTGAAGGCTTTCGAAACCTTGATCAAGAGCGGTAAAATCCGTGCCATCGGGGCCAGCAATTTCGATGCATGGCCGCTGGCAGAAGTCGGTTGCGTCGCTCGTCAACACAATTTGCCTACCTATTCAGTATTGCAACAGAGATATTCTTGTTTGCAGCCTGTGCTCGGCGCCGATTTTGGCACACAGAAAGTGCTTACTCCCGAACAGATTGATTATTGTGCACGGAGAGAGTTGTTGGTGATGGCTTATTCTCCGTTGCTGGGCGGTTTATACGAACATTCTGATGCTCAGCTGCCTATACAATATGATTCCATCCTGAACCGTAACCGCCTTCGTCTGTTGCGGGAATCGGCGTCGGAGTACGGTTGCACACCTTCTCAACTGGTGCTTTCATGGATGGCGCTCAGTTCTCCGGTGATTGTACCGCTAGTGACTGCCAGCCGCGAAGAACATCTGCTCGACAACCTGAAACAAGTGCCGGCCAAACAGGTACAGGAATTTGCCGAACGATTGAACAACCTTGACCGTTTTACGATTAAATACAGTTAATTGACCGTTAAACTAAAATACCATGAACAGCAGAGAACGTGTAATCAAAGCCATTAATCATCAGGAAGCCGACCGGGTTCCGTATGACCTTTCGGGAACTACCGTAACCGGTATTTGCAAGGGCGCTTTCCTGAATGCAATGAAAGAACGCGGCCTTTCGACCGATTTTGAAAAAGAAGTAGACCCGATTTCACAAATCGTAACGCCGGTCGAAGAAACTCTGGTGGCTCTGAAATCGGATACCCGTCGTTTGGGTGCCCGTCGTGTAATCAACTACGAACAAATCCGTACCAAAGAAGGAAGTGTTTGGTCATTGGTTGACCATTGGGACTGCCTCTGGAAACTGGACGAAACCAAAGACCTCTACTACAACCAATTCTCTCACCCGCTTGAACAATACGATTCGATCACCGAAGGGCTGAAACACTGGAGTGTGCCCAAATGGTCGAACTATGTGGAACAGATGCGTGCCGATATCGCCGAACAAGCTCCGGCTCTGGGCGACTACTGCGGGATTGCCGACCGTAACTGCGCCGGTTTGACCGAAATGTCGCTGCGTATCCGCGGCTATGAAAAATGGTACATGGATATTTTCGTGGATCCGGCCGGGGTGGAAGCACTGCTCGAACAAGTGACCCAACACAAACTGGACTACTGGGAATCTCTGTTCGATTGGATCGAAGAACAAGGTCTGCAAGATAAGATTCAGGTGGTATCCGAATGCGATGACCTGGGTACGCAGAAATCGACGCTGATCTCTCCTGACGACCTGCGTAAACTGGTGATCCCCCGCTTCAAACGGATCTGGGCCTACACAAAAAAACGTATGCCGCACATCAAGAATTTCATGCACACCTGCGGTGCCGTACGTCCGATCCTGCCCGACCTGATCGAAGCCGGTCTGGATATTTACAACCCGGTACAGTTCACGGCTCACGATATGGAACTCAAAGGTTTGAAACGTGACTTCGGTAAGGACCTCGTCTTCTGGGGCGGTGGTATCGACACCCAGTCGACCCTGTGCAAAGGGACGCCCGAAGAAGTCAGCGATGAAGTAAAACGTATCCTCGATATCATGGCTCCGGGCGGTGGTTTCGTCTTCGCTCCGGTACACAATATTCAGGATGATGTCTCCGCAGCCAACTTCTGGGCTATGTGGGATACCCTGATGGAATACGGTAAATATTAGACTACTAACCCAAACTTTTTATATGAACAAGTTCAATGAGGTCAATGCAAAGATCGGGCGATACCGCTGGGTGATTTGCGCCTTGCTGTTCTTCGCCACGACAATCAACTACCTTGACCGGGCCGTTATCGGCCTGCTCAAGGAGTTGCTTACCGAGGAGTTCTCCTGGACGGAAAATGATTACGGGAATATCGTGATTTGCTTCCAAGTTGCTTATGCTGTCAGCCTGTTATTCGCAGGGCGTGTCATCGATAAACTGGGTACCAAAATCGGATACACGCTTTCGCTCGTTGTTTGGAGCTTGGCAGCTGTATTGCACGGTGTAGTCCGTGGGACCGGAGGATTTGCTGCTGCCCGTGCGTTGTTGGGCGTCGGTGAATCGGGTAACTTCCCCGCAGCCAACAAAACCGTAGCCGAATGGTTCCCTCAGAAGGAAAGAGCTTTTGCTACCGGGCTGTATAACTCGGGGGCCAATATCGGAGCCATCGTAGCTCCTTTGCTGGTGCCCTGGATTGCTATCCATTGGGGTTGGCAATGGGCCTTTATCCTGACCGGGGGTGTCGGATTCTTGTGGATCGTTTTCTGGGAAATTTTCTATGCCGATCCCTCGAAACACAAACGTCTGTCAAAAGCCGAATACGACTACATCAACAGTGATGCTGAAGCAGAAAAAACACAGACTGAAGCCAATGCTCCTGAAGAACGCGTTACTTGGAAGGAACTGCTCACGCTGCGTCAGACTTGGGCTTTCTTCTTCGGGAAATTCCTGACCGACCCGATCTGGTGGTTCTTCCTGTTCTGGCTGCCTGCCTTCTTGGAAGTACAGTATGGCCTGAGCGGTATGCAGGTTTCATTGCCGTTGATTTTCGTTTACACCTTCTCCAGCGTCGGAAGTATCTTGGGCGGTTGGTTGCCTAAATTCTTCATCGACCGGGGCTGGGCTGCCGGACGAGCTCGTAAAGTGGCCATGTTGCTGTATGCATTGGTTCCGCTGTTGGTTCTCTTCGCACAGAGCGCCGGTGACGTTAATATGTGGTACGCCATTATCATTATCGGTTTGGCTTGCGGTGCTCACTGCGCTTGGTCTGCCAACATCTTTGCAACGGTGTCGGATATGTTCCCCAAAAAAGCCGTTGCTTCGGTAACCGGTATCGGAGGTATGGCAGGTGCTTTGGGTGGTATCCTGATCGCCAAAGCAGCCGGTTTGCTCTTCGACCACTTCAAAGCATTGGGTGACATTACGATCGGATACGGCATTATGTTTGTCATCTGTGCCGTAGCCTATATCCTGGCATGGGTACTCATGCAGGTGCTGGCTCCCAATTTCCGCAAAGTTGAAAAACTGTAATTCAAACTGAATCACTGTTTTTCCTGGCATAACGTCCCGGAATCACCCTCCGGGACGTTTCTTACGCAAAGCATAACTGCGAAATAATTGTTATTTTTACCAGCAAATCAAACCTAAACTCTTTTAATATTTCAAGATTATGACGGATTTAAATCTGCTTTACGACGCAATCCTGAACGGGAAACTGGAACAGTCGGTGGAAGTGACCAATCAGGCCGTGGCTGAAGGAATCGAACCCCAAGAAATCATCAACGGGTACATGATCAAAGCCATGGAAGAAATCGGTCTTCGTTTTCAGAATGGCGAAGCCTTCGTTCCCAACTTGCTGATGGCTGCCCGCGCCATGAAAGGCTCTTTGGATATTCTCCGCCCGCTGATGAAAGGCGCTAACAGCGTATCGATGGGTAAAGTGGTAATCGGTACCGTAAAAGGTGACCTGCATGACATCGGGAAAAACTTGGTTGCCTCGATGTTGGAAGGTTGCGGTTTCGAAGTGATCAACCTGGGTGTCGATATCTCCAGCGAAAAATTCATCGAAGCAGCCAAAGAACACAAAGCCGATATCATCTGCATGTCTGCTCTGCTGACCACCACGATGAACTACATGAAAGAAGTCATCGACGCTTTGGTAGCTGCCGGTGTACGTCAGGATGTCAAAGTAATGATCGGTGGTGCTCCTGTAACCGAAGCATTTGCTCAGCAGATCGGTGCCGACGGTTATAGCGAAAACGCCAACGGTGCGGTTGCTTTGGCCCGTAAACTGGTTTCAGCCTAAAACATTATAAACGATGCGCGCCTCTGCCGTCATCTCATTCTCGGAATTAGGACTCACCCTGTCCGATGTCTATGCCAGCATGGGCTATCGGGGCGGGGTAGAGCCTGATCCGCAGACCTGTTCTTTGGTCACACGTATGTTGGCCGACCTGGAACGGGAGGTGAAACCCGCTTATGTCTTGAAAATTTTCCCCGGGAAAGTTGAAGATCATTCCGTCGTTATTGAGGGAACGGTATTTGACACCCCGAAGAACATCGGCAGAATCGTGCAGGGAGCTCATCATTTTGCCCTTTTTATCGTTACAGCCGGTCAGGCTTATGACGATTGGGCTGATCGCGTCAAACAGCAGGGGGATATCCTCTATGAATTCGTGGCAGATGCCATCGGATCGGCTACTGCCGAAAAAATGGGACTGTATGCGAAAAATAAGTTGGATGAACTGTTGAATGGAGCCAACCGTTCCAGTTCGTTCTGCCCGGGCCAATATCATTGGCCAATCTCCGAGTGACGATCAATGACAGCTATTTGATGCATCCGATCAAATCGGTGAGCGGCCTCATCGGAATCGGTGAAACGCTCGATCCGAAAATCACCGCCTGCAGTTTGTGCCCTCGAGTGGACTGTTTCCGTCGTCGCACCATGGAACAAGTTTAACGAATAACCCATATCTAAATAAACCAGAATATATGAGAAATATGAAAAAATGGGTGGAAGACCTGATCAGCAGCGAAAAGCGTGTTGCTCTGCCGATCATGACCCACCCCGGTATCGAGATGATCGGCAAACAGGTGTATGATGCCGTAACGGATGGTCGCGTTCACTTCGAAGCGATCAAGGCAGTCAACGAAGCTTATCCGTTGAGTGTCGCCGCAACGGTAATTATGGATTTGACCGTTGAAGCCGAAGCATTCGGTTGCGAAATCTCTTTCCCGAAAGACGAAGTGCCCAGTGTGGTAGGACGTCTGGTATCGGATTATGCTTCGGTGGAAGCGCTCCAGGTTCCGGATCTGACGGCAGGACGTGTTCCTCAGTATCTGTTGGCCAATAAACTGGCGGTGGAAAACATCGACAAACCGATCCTTTCCGGAGCAATTGGGCCTTTCTCGTTGGCAGGACGTCTGTTCGACATGACCGAAATCATGATGGCTTGCTATGTGGAACCCGACACCATCAACCTGTTGTTGCGCAAATGTACCGATTTCATTAAGAAGTATATTCTTGAATTGAAAAAAGTGGGGGCCAATGGGGTGGTTTTGGCTGAACCGGCTGCCGGTCTGCTCTCCAATGAAGACTGCGAACGTTTCTCTTCGGTTTACGTCAAAGAGATCGTGGATGCCGTTCAGGACGAAAACTTCCTGGTGATCCTGCACAACTGCGGTAATATGGGGCACTGCACGCCCGCCATGGTCATGACCGGTGCTTGGGCTCTGCACTTCGGTAATAAGATCGACATGGTAAAAGCCCTGGAAGATTCACCTTCGGATGTGGCTGTGATGGGGAACCTCGATCCAGTGGCTCTGTTCAAGGTGGCTACGCCTGAAGAAATGCGGGCTGCCACGACAGAACTGTTGGAACGCACCAAAGGCTATAAGAACTTCGTTCTGTCATCCGGGTGTGATACTCCGCCCGAAGTACCGGAAGCCAATATCAAGGCATTCTACGATGCACTTATAGCATTTAACAACCAATAAAGAACCGGACTCTATCCGGTAAGATCAGCGGAACCGTAAAAACGGTTCCGCTTTTTTTGTTTTTCTTTTCAGTGTAGCATGACTGCATTTTATTGTTTTTTTAGATCAACTATCAAAATACATGGGGGTATACCAATAAAAATGCAATTATTTTCTCAAATACCCCCATAAAAAGTGAATACAATAATGAAAAATACATATATTTGCATCGTGAAACTCTACAAGAGGATCCATTAGTTTAAGTTTTGGCCGGTTGCGTAGAATAGCGGCGGCGAGGCAGAACAAAATTCCTGTTTGGCTGCCGCTCTTCTCCAAATCGACACTCAACCTTTTTCTAAATTTTATTTTATGTCCATGCTCAGGTTTAAAATGGTCGAAGACGCCATTCAGCGCAAAGCGCTTGATGTTCCCGCACCCAAGGAAAGACCTTCGGAGTTTTTCGGGAAATATGTTTTTGATGATGAGAAAATGCGCAAGTATCTGCCGACACAAACCTACAAGGCGTTGCGTCATACGATGCTTGACGGCACTCCTTTGCAGCGTAGCGTAGCCGACAGCATCGCTGCCGGCATGAAACAATGGGCCATGGACATGGGAGCCACCCACTACACCCACTGGTTCCAACCCCTGACCGGAGGAACCGCCGAAAAACACGACGCCTTTGTAGAAAAAGATGGTCGCGGCGGGGTCATTGAAGAGTTCTCCGGAAAACTGCTGATTCAGCAGGAACCCGACGCCTCGAGCTTCCCCAGCGGCGGGATTCGCAACACCTTCGAAGCCCGTGGCTATTCGGCATGGGACCCGACGTCACCGGCCTTTATCGTAGATACCACGCTGTGTATTCCGACGATTTTTATCGCCTATACCGGTGAAGCCCTGGACTACAAAGTACCTCTGTTGCGTTCGCTCGAAGCCGTGGATCGGGCAGCTACGGAAGTTTGCCGTTATTTCGATCCGAAGGTCAATCGCGTTTTCTCTTATCTCGGTTGGGAACAGGAATATTTCCTGGTGGACGAAGGTCTGTGGGCAGCCCGTCCGGATCTGATGCTGACCGGCCGTACCCTCATGGGGCATGAAAGCGCCAAAAACCAGCAGCTGGAAGACCACTATTTCGGTGCGATCCCGACCCGCGTCATGGCCTTCATGAAAGACCTGGAATACGAATGCTGGAAACTGGGTATTCCGGTCAAAACCCGTCATAATGAAGTGGCCCCGAACCAGTTCGAATTGGCTCCGATTTTCGAGGAAACCAATCTGGCCAACGACCACAACCTGCTGCTGATGTCCATTCTGAAGAAAGTCTCTCGTCGGCACAGTTTCCGGGTTCTGCTGCACGAAAAACCGTTCAAAGGCATCAACGGATCCGGGAAACACAACAACTGGTCATTGGGAACTGATACCGGAGTAAACCTGCTCTCTCCGGGCAAAACGCCGAAAGACAATCTGCAGTTTGTTACCTTCCTGGTGAATGTCATGATGGCGGTTTACAAACACAACGGATTGTTGAAAGCCAGCATATCGAGCGCAACCAACGCCCATCGTTTGGGTGCGAATGAAGCACCTCCTGCCATCATTTCGATCTTCCTCGGCAGTCAGATTTCGGAAGTGCTGGACAAAATCGAACACAGTGGCGGGAACGATACTTTGGTCTTCGGCGACAAATGCGGCCTGAAAATGGAAGGTCTGACCCATATTCCCGAACTGTTGATCGACAACACGGACCGCAACCGGACCTCGCCCTTCGCCTTCACCGGCAACCGGTTTGAATTCCGGGCGGTAGGGTCTTCCGAAAACTGCGCCGGAGCCATGACAGTGCTCAATACGGCAGTCGCCGATCAGCTGCGCACCTTCAAAGCCGACCTGGAAGCTCGTCTGTCCGCCGGAGAAGAGTTCGAAGCGGCCCTGTTCGCCCTGCTGGGAGAATACATCGCTACCTGCAAAGCCATTCACTTTGACGGAAACGGTTATACCGACGAGTGGAAAGAAGAAGCCAAACGCCGCGGTTTGGATTGCGTGAATTCGGTACCCGAAATCTTCGACCAGTATTTGGAACCGTCCAACGTCAAGATGTTTGCCCAGACAGGCGTACTGAGTGAAAAAGAACTGCATGCCCGAGCGGAAGTCAAATGGGAAACCTACACCAAGAAGATTCAGATCGAAGCCCGTGTTCTGGGCGACCTGGCACTGAATCATGTCTTGCCGGTGGCTTCACGTTACGAAAGCCTGTTACTGGACAAGCTCTTTAAGATCAAGAGTCTGTTTTCCGGAGAAAAGAGCGATCAGCTCTCAGCACAGGACGTCGCTTTGGTCGAAAAACTCTCCGACCACATGACCAAGATTCGCGAATTGACCGCACAGCTGGTAGAAGCCCGCAAACAGGCCAATGGCATTGCCGACGAACGCACCAAAGCCATTGCTTACCATGACACGGTGGCCGCGCTGTTCGACCCGATTCGCTACCACATCGACAAGTTGGAAATGATCGTGGACAACGAAATGTGGCCTCTGCCCAAATATCGTGAACTGTTGTTTATTCGATAAACGAAACTTGAAGCGGAACGAGGCGATCTCTACGGGTCGCCTCGTTTTTTATTGCCTCTGCTCATGAAAGAGAATATTCCGGAACACCCAAGCCAAAAAATCTGTCATTTTAGAATACGACACTTACTATGGCCCGATTTTAGCAAGAGCCTGCTTTCAGTCATGCGGAACTATCCTCGGCACAGACACTGGCATTCCTCCGAATTTTTCCGAGATTTTTCAGTTGACAAACAACGGTCGACAGGGTAGGGCGCAAAGACAAAAAATGTATCTTTGTTAGTCAGAGCACCATTAAAAGACATTCATCATGCAAGTCAACCAAACAACGCCGAAACCACGCCTGTGGAAACGCATCCGCAACATTACGATCCTCGTTCTGGGGGTGGCCTTGGTAGCCTTCGTAGGCATTCGCTACTACTTTCCGTATGGTGAAGGGGTGAAGACCGGGCAACTGAACTTTGTCGTTTACAAGGGGTTTGTCTTCAAAACCTATGAAGGCAAACTGATTCAATCCGGTTTTTGGTCGAACGCATCGGGAGGTATTCAGTCCAATGAATTTGTCTTTTCGGTTGCTGATCCGACCGTGGCCAAAGAGCTGATGAGTGTGGGCGGACAAGTGGTCGAACTGCACTACAAAGAGTACCTGGGGGCCTTGCCCTGGCGTGGATACTCCAAATATATCGTCGACGAAATCATCAGCATCAAACCGGCAGATGCCGCCCTGCCGTCAACGGTTATCAAACCCTAAACCCTCCTCTTGAGACAGACTGAAAGCCCCGAGCTTTATCGTCTGGTCGATGCCTACTGAGGAAAACGATAGGGA
>JAHZDG010000046.1:10074-13756 GCA_019422485.1 Alistipes sp.
GTCCGACGGCCTGCAGATAGGCATAACAAATCGTGCTGCCGAAAAACCGGAATCCTCGTTTTTTCAGATCTCGGCTAATGGCATCCGACAGGGGAGTGGTCACCGGAATTTCAGAAAAAGTCTTCCAATGATTGACCAGCGGCTTTCGTTCGGGTAGAAAACGTAGCAAATAGTCTCGAAAGCTACCGAATTCCCGGCGAATCGACAGGAAAATCCGGGCATTCTCCCGGGTGGCTTCGATTTTGCGACGGTGACGAATAATGCCGGAATCCTGCATCAAGCGATCGATATCGTCATCCGTAAAACGAGCCACGCACTCGGCATCGAAATTTGCAAATGCTTTCCGGTAATTTTCCCGTCGACGCAGAATGGTAATCCAACTCAAACCGGCCTGCGCACTTTCGAGCACCAAAAACTCAAACAGAACGCGATCATCGAACACCTCCCGGCCCCACTCTTCATCGTGATAACGGACATACAACGGGTCGGTTCCACACCACCCGCACCGATCTCCTGAAAGCTGAAATTCGTCGGTCATACCTGCCATTTTTCCGATCCAAGATACGCAATTTTCGAACAGAGCGTTGGGGCTCCGCCGAATTTTTCGTATTTTAGAAAAATTTTTGTTGAAACCGACATTGCCATGAAGCAAAACCTAAGAAGAGCAGGGTGGGCCTTGTGCCTGCTGTCGCTGGTATTTTCATCCACAGATATTTCCGCTAAAAAGCAATCGGATAAAACCACTCAAGTATTGTGGTACGCCCAACCGGCCGAGGACTGGATGAGCGAAGCATTACCCATCGGAAATGGACGTATCGGAGCGATGGTTTTCGGTGGAGTAGCTCAAGAACACCTGCAATTCAACGATAAAACCCTCTGGACCGGCAGCCGCACCGAAGGAGGAAACTACCAGAATTTCGGGGATATTTACCTCGATTTCGACCACGGAACCGATTTTACGAACTACCGACGGGAATTGAATATCGAACAGGCGGTAGCCCGCACCCAATATCGGATCGGCAAAGTCGCTTATACGCGTGAATATATCGCCAGTTTTCCGGACGATGTGATTGCCGTACGGCTGACGGCCAGCAAAAAGGGTCAGATCGGTTTCACGTTACACATAAAAGACGCACACACCGGCGGGTCTCGTCAGTTTACAGACGGACAGGCTTCCATCAGCGGCAAGTTGGACGTACTCTCTTACGAAGCGCTTGTAACGGTGGTTCCCGAAGGGGGCACCCTGACCACAACGGATACTTCACTACAGGTCAAAGGAGCCGATGCCGTGACGTTATGGCTGAGTGCCGGTACCGACTACGATCCCCTCGCCGAAGATTATCTGACGCACAAGGAGTGGAAAAAAGACCTCCGCACAGCCCATACACAAGCGATCCAAAAAGGTTTCCGAGCAGTACGGGAAGCCCATGTAGCAGATTACTGTGCCCTGTACGACCGGGTCTATCTGTGGTTGGGCGACACGACACCGACCCTGCCGACCAACGAACTCTTTGCTGCCTACAATGCCGGCAGCTACCATCCGGCAGCGGATGTACTCTATTTCCAATACGGACGCTACCTGATGATCGCCTGCTCCCGAGCCGGCCTCAATCTGCCGTCCAACCTTCAGGGACTGTGGAACAACAGCAATACGCCCCCCTGGCGCAGCGACATTCACTCCAACATCAATGTACAGATGAACTACTGGCCGGCTGAGGTAACCAATCTGGCCGAATGCCATGAGCCCTTCCTGCGCTACATCTACAACGAA
Organism: Alistipes sp.; assembly: GCA_019422485.1. GTDB lineage: Bacteria > Bacteroidota > Bacteroidia > Bacteroidales > Rikenellaceae > Alistipes_A. Next base: position 11,846 of record JAHZDG010000046.1, read on the forward strand.
GCCCTGATCCATCCGTCATGGCGGGCGATGGCCGCCGAACTGGAATGCGGTGGCTGGGCGCTCAAAACCCAAAACAATGTATTCGGTTACTCGGATTGGAACTGGAACCGTCCGGCCAACGCCTGGTATTGCATGCACCTTTGGGATCACTATCTGTTCAATCCCGACACCGAATACCTGGCAGAAGTCGCCTATCCAGTCATGAAATCGGCCTGCGAATTTTGGATCGACCGTCTGATCGTCGACGATGACGGCACCTTGGTTGCGCCCAACGAGTGGTCTCCCGAACACGGCCCTTGGGAGAGCGGCATTCCTTATGCGCAACAGTTGATCTGGGAACTGTTCAACAGCACGTTGAAAGCCGGAAATACGCTGGGTACGGACCCCGAATTCGTGACTCTGTTGGAGCAGAAACTGAACCGGCTGGATAAAGGGCTGGCCATCGGTTCGTGGGGTCAATTACGCGAATGGAAACACCTGGAAGATGATTCCAAAGATCAGCACCGACACGCCTCTCATCTGATCGGGCTTTATCCCGGCACATCGATCTCCCCGATGAATAACCGTGCTTTTGCCGATGCCGCCCGGGTGTCGCTCGAAGCCCGCGGTGATTTCGGAACGGGATGGAGTCGAGCCTGGAAAATTGCCTTCTGGGCCCGGTTGCTCGATGGAGATCATGCTCATTTGATTCTGCACAATGCCATGACCCTGACCAACGCACAGGGCGTCGTATATACAACCGATAAAAACAGCGGAAGCGGCATTTATGAAAATCTGTTCGATGCACATCCGCCGTTCCAGATCGACGGTAATTTCGGCGCCACCGCCGGGGTAGCAGAAATGCTGCTGCAAAGCCACAACGAAGAGTTACACTTGTTGCCGGCTCTTCCTGCGGTATGGTCCACCGGAGAAGTGCGCGGTCTTCGGGCACGAGGTGGTTTCGAAGTCGACATGCAATGGAGCGAAGGGAATCTGACCGCAGCCACCATCCGATCATCTCAAGACGGTTCATGCACCGTACGTTGCCAAACTCCTTTTTATGTCGAAGACGAGGAAGCTAAAGCGACCCAAGACGAAACGGGCTATTATATTCTCACGTTTTCGACCCAGTCACAAGGCGTATATCGTCTAAAATCGGCCCTTTAGCAGAATAAATGAGCAAAATATTTTGAAATCCGCCGATTTTTCCCGATCTTATGAAGACTAACAGGATGATCTTCGTTCGTTTGTTTTAGGGCAGACATAGACAAACTGGGGTAGAGTGACAAAACAAAGAACTTAGGTTCTTCCATAAACTCTACTAACTATGCGTTCGTATCGTCATCTATTGGGGCTGTTAAGCCTTTGTTTCGCATTGACATGCTGTCAAAAAGAAAAGGACAAAGAACCAGAAAGAGGACCTGAGAGCGAAACTCCTCAAAAACAAACAGAAGAAGCTCCCGAAATTTCTTTTGTCAATGAACCGTCCTCGGCAGAGATCCGTTCCGTGGGAGAAAGCATTCAGGTAGAAGTTTCTGCCAATGACGCCATTCAAGTAACGGCACCGGAATGGATTCACCAGATCATTTCGACCTCAAAAGCTTCGACAGCCACGACGTTGACGTTCCAGATAGACCCCAATCACAGCGGGGAAAACCGTACCGGAACCGTTACCCTGACCAACAAGGATAAGAGTATCTCGTTCCAGGTCACGCAGGGATGGAAAACCACCGTTCCCGATCCGAATTTCGAAGCCTTTTTGTTGAAACAATTCGATCTGGACGGCGATGGGGTACTGGTTCCGTCTGAAGTCGAACAAATCGTCATTCTGAATGCCGAACAACTGGATGAATCGAGTCAACAGGAGACTTTCATCTCTCTGAACATAACTTCTCTGGAAGGGATTCAGGACTTTATGAACCTGGAAGAGTT
>JAHZDG010000046.1:13766-16251 GCA_019422485.1 Alistipes sp.
CAACAATCAGGTGACTGAAGTGGATTTGAGCGGAAACCCGAAACTGCGCCGTTTGAATTGCAAACAAAATCAAATCACTTCACTGGATCTGTCGATGTGTCCCAATCTAGAAGGATTCGATTGCTCCGAAAACCCGCTGACCTCCCTGAATGTAACGGGTTGCCCGAAATTGACGGAAATCTATTGCCGGACACACCAACTGACGACTTTGGACGTATCTCAGAATCCGGAACTGCTCTATTTGCATTGCAATAACGGACAACTGACCGCACTGGATGTCTCTCACAATAAAAAACTCTACCATTTCTATTGTCATTTCAACCAAATCCAAACACTGGACATCACGAACAACTCGACTATCGAACATTTCCGTTGCGACCAAAACTACTTACAAAACCTCTATATTGCTGAAGATTCCCGATTGTGGTATTTCCTGTGTTCGGAAAATCAATTGTCATTCTTACCCATCACCAACCTTGCCAATCTGCACACGTTGGGCTGTCACCACAATCCCCTGCTTACATTGGACTTTGGAGATGCCCCTACGCTCAATTATGTCATTGCCCATCACAATTCCCTTTTGCAGGAAGTCAGCTTCGGAAATTGTCCCAATCTGGATAATATCTATTTGAACGACGGGGCCTTAACATCTTTGGATGTCAGCACCTTGCCGGCTCTGACGAGTCTGAATGTCAACAATAACCGTTTGAGCGAATTGGACCTCAGACACAATACAATCCTGAACGTACTGTTTGCCGAACAAAATCCGCTCATCAAAGTGATTATCAGTTCAGGCATGAACCCGTCGCTGTATATCGATGAAAATGTAGAGATTGAAACCGTTCCGGGACCGGTCTCACCATCCAGTTTAAAATCAGTAATCAAAAGGCCTGATACGCCGGTCATCGACAGCGTTTATTTATAACATTACGCCTACAAACACAGGACAAAGGAAAGAGAGAAAGAGATGAAAAAACGTTTTAATGGAACTCTTTTTGCTTATATTTGTCCTTGTATAAATGGTTATTTTAAGCGCCGTTCATCCGTCTGCTGAAGATTTGTGAGGAAAGAACGGTTTTAGTATCAGAGGTTATGAACAAAATTCGCACGTTCAAATCCCATCCGTGGCATGGGATCAGTCTGGGGGATCAGGTGCCCGAAATTGTGACGTCGTTTATCGAAATGGTACCGACCGATACGGTCAAATACGAAGTCGATAAACAAACCGGTTACCTTTCCATCGACCGCCCCCAAAAGTATTCCAACATCGTCCCGGCCTTGTACGGCTTTCTGCCGCGCACCTACAGTGCGGATCGGGTGGCAGAGTTGACTAATCTGCAACTGGGCCGAAACGACATTCAGGGGGACAATGACCCGATCGACATCTGCGTATTGACCGAAAAGGACATTACGCATGGTGACATTATTGTCAAAGCCCGTCCGATCGGAGGATTCCGGTTGTTGGATCAGGACCGGGCCGACGACAAACTGATTGCCGTATTGGAGAACGACGCGATATACAGCTCCTATCGAGATATTCACGATGTGCCGCTCCAGATCATCGACCGTCTGGTACACTATTTTACCACCTATAAGGATCTGCCCAGCGACCGTCATCCGCGATGTGTATTGGCAGCGATCTATGGGGTAGAAACCGCCTATGATGTCATTGGCCGAGCCATCGAAGACTATCAGACCTATGTGCAAAACGCCCTGCTCGAAGAGATGGAATAATCCCTGAGCAGAGCGCCAGAATTCACCGAGATCCGGATCGAACCGTTACCAACGTTTGAGCCGGATCTCTTTTTTGTCGATATAGTTCGGGAAACGGAAAAGCGGCATACCCAAGGCCATTCCGGCATGAATCTGTTCGTCGATACCCAACGCATTTTCCAGGCGGTGTTTCCGATCCTGCGCCAAAGCCGAGCAGACAAACCCCGTATAAAATTGATTGACATCCAGTGCTTCCGCCATCAGCGAAGCATTCTGATAGGCCAAATTGGCATCCGCGCTTCCGAAACGACTGTCTCTCGGAGTATGAATCAACAGGAGAGCCGTCGCCCCGCGTAAAATCAGATCTTTGCCTCGAGCATGAGCATCCTCCAGCCGATGGAAAGTCGGCAAATAGTGATATCCATCCGGAATAAACATTTTGATCAACGGTTTCAGAAGCGGATTTTCCAACGTTCGGATCAACGAAGAAAACGTAGAGACCGTAATATCGGTCACCTCTTTCAATTTTTGAGGATCGGTAATCAGGGTAAAGCCCACCTCTTGTTTGTTGCTGGCGGTCGGTGCCCGATGAGCTGCCTCCACAATTTGCTCCAGATACTCCGAAGGAATCGGCTTCGAAGAAAAAGCCCGGTTCGAACGGCGAGCCCGACACAACGACAAGATTGATTCGGGTGAGGGGAGGGCCGACGCATCGATCGGATGGACCTTGTCGGCCGGGAAGTCCGGATGGACCACCGAATTCGTCGGACAA
>JAHZDG010000047.1:0-5284 GCA_019422485.1 Alistipes sp.
CCAGAGATCATGGTGAGCAATCAGATCTTGTTCGGAAAAGGGGCGGGGAGAGCTCAATCGATCTAGGGTCGAGGCAATGGAGGCCGGATTGAATAAAATCCCGAAAGGGTTGATCGTAACCGGCAGTTTGGCTTCTTGCATACGCGCCCCAATGTGTTCGGTGAAACACGATCCCAGCAACAACCCTTTGCTGTGATGGTCAATAGGTTGTTGAAACGGTTCGATATGAACGGGGGTGCGGAATTCCATGGGACAGGGCCACTCTTAATTCGGATACAAATATAGTGATTCATCGGCAAACTCTTTGCCGGGAAACTCTTTCGATTTGGACGTTTCCTTTTTTTACGATACTTTTATTGTTTGTGAAAGGGTGCGTGGACATGCTCACCCGATTGTGTTGCGAAAAATGATTTTATTCCCGAACTGTAAAATAAATCTGGGTCTGCGCATTTTGGCTAAACGTGCAGACGGTTACCATGAACTCGAAACCGTCATGTATCCCGTACAGGGATTGTGTGACGCTTTGGAAATGATTCCCTGGAAGGGACAAGGGGTCTCTTTCTCTTCGTCCGGATTGCCGGTCGAGGGTCCGGTGGATAAAAATCTTTGTGTCAGGGCTTATGAGGCATTGAGCAAACGCCGTCCGCTCGGAGGGGTGAAAATGCATCTGCATAAAGTGGTGCCCATGGGTGCCGGTTTGGGTGGAGGTTCGGCCAATGCGGCGTATGTCATTCGCGGGTTGGTCGAAATGTTCGGTTTGGGGATGAGTGAAACGGAGATGGAGTCCGTGGCTGCCGAAATCGGAAGCGATACCGCTTTTTTTGTCTCGGGGCGTCCGGCCTTGGCAACGGGGCGCGGAGAGATTTTGTCGCCGGTCGATCTTTCTCTGCAGGGCTATCGCTTGGTCATTGTCAAACCTCCGTTTGGCGTTTCGACCGCTCAGGCCTATGCGCGGGTGGTGCCAGATGCTCGCGGCGAGTCTCTTTTGGATCGCCTGGCTCACCCGATTGCCGAATGGAAGGATCGGGTCTTTAATGATTTTGAACCCTCGGTCTTTGCCCAGTTTCCCCGGCTGCAACAACTGAAGGAGAGCCTCTATGCCGACGGTGCTTTGTATGCGGCTTTGTCGGGTTCGGGTTCGGCGCTTTTCGGTATTTTCCCCGGGGAAAAACCGGTGACGCTTTCTGGAATTACGGATGAATTTGTCTATCAGGAAAATATAGCCTGAAAAGACGATTAACCGGAGCCAAAATTGCCGGTTTTGGAAAATAATTTGTAAACTTGTAATCTCAACTATTGAATTTTCAGGTAAAACAACCCGATAACTAACTAAAAATTAATCTTATGTCAGTGGAAGATAAGAAAGTCCTCGAGCTTCAGCAGCGTATCGAAAAGATCGCTGTCGGTGGTGGCGAAAAGGCTATCGAGAAGCAAAAGGCTATGGGGAAATTGACAGCCCGCGAACGTATTATCGCCCTGTTGGACCCCGATTCTTTTCATGAGTATGATTTGTTCGTCGAACACGACGGCCGCGATTTCGGTATGCAGGACAAATCACTCCCGGGCGATGGTGTAATCATCGGTACGGGGTCGATCTGCGGTTCACCGATCGCTATTTTTGCTCAGGACTTTACCGTAGCCGGGGGGTCGCTGGGCTTTATGCACGCCCGTAAGATCACCAAAATCATGGACTACGCGCTCAATATGCGTATTCCGTTGATCGGTATCAACGACTCGGGTGGCGCCCGTATTCAGGAAGGGGTGAATGCCCTGGCCGGTTACGGGGAAATCTTTTTCCGCAATACCCTTTCCAGCGGTGTGATTCCTCAGATCTCGGTGATTCTGGGTCCTTGCGCCGGTGGTGCTGTTTATTCTCCGGCTTTGACCGACTTCGTGTTCGTGGTAGAAAACATCTCGAAGATGTTTATCACCGGTCCGGAAGTGATCAAAACCGTACTGGGTGAAGAAATTTCGATGGAAGAACTGGGGGGTGCCCGCGTACACAGCGAACAGACCGGGAATGCCCACTTCTTTGCCACCAGCGAAGAAGAATGCTTCGGCCAGATCCGTAAGCTGATCTCGATGATCCCGCCCGCCAATAACATTCCGGCTCAGAAAGCCGCTCCGGCTGATCCGAAACCTCAATACGATATCACTTCGATCGTTCCGGCCGATCCGACGGTTCCCTACGATGTGCGTGATGTCATCAAATCGTTGGTCGATGGTAGCGACTTCCTGGAAGTGATGGAACTGTTTGCCGCCAATATCGTAGTCGGTTTCGGTCGTATCGATGGCGAAACGGTCGGTTTCATTGCCAACCAGCCGATGGTGTTGGCCGGGGTGCTCGACTGCGACTCTTCGGACAAAGCCGCTCGTTTCATCCGTTTCTGCGACGCATTCGGTATTCCTATCGTAACTTTGGAAGACCTTCCGGGTTACCTGCCGGGTATCGACCAGGAACATGCCGGTGTGATCCGTCACGGTGCCAAACTGCTGTACGCTTACAGCGAAGCTACCGTACCTTCGATTACCGTGATTCTGCGTAAGGCTTACGGTGGGGGTTACATCGCCATGGGTTCGCGTCACCTGCGTGCCGACTTCGTTTTCGCATGGCCCAACGCCGAAATCGCCGTTATGGGTCCCGAAGGGGCTGCCAACATCATCTTCCGCAAGGAAATCATGGGCGCCGAAGATCCGGTCAAAATGCGTGAACAGAAAATTCAGGAATACAAAGAAAAATTTGCCAATCCTTATGTAGCTGCATCGCGCGGTTACATCGATTCGGTGATCGCTCCGGCAGATACCCGTAAATTCATTCAGCACGCCCTGCATGTGGCTGCTCACAAGAGCCGTCATCAACCGGCCAAGAAACACGGGAATCCTCCGTTCTAAATCGTACGCGTATGTCAGAAGAAAAGAAATACGAAACGTTGGAAACCGCCTACGGTACGTTCCAGACCACCTATAACAAGATGTATCGGGAACGTAAGCCTTGGGTACCCGTCAACCCGAAAAACATCGTTTGCCACATTCCGGGTACGATTGTAGAGGTGATGGTCAAGGAAGGCGATCAGGTGAAACCGGGTGACCTGTTGATCCTGTTCAAGGCGATGAAGATGAATAATAACATCGTAGCCCAGAAGGCCGGGACCGTCAAGAAGATTTGTGTCAAGGCCGGGGAAAACGTTAAGAACCATACGGTACTGATCGAAATGGAATAGATCTCCATCGATCCATCTATGAAAAAAGGAGCTATCTGAAAAGATAGCTCCTTTTTGTATGGGCTTTACGGAATGATGACTCTCTGTGAGGAAAATGCTTTTCCGCGGCTGGGTCCGCTGGGAAAAGGTGAGGGCGTGTTAAAGAGAAGGGGAGTTCCAGATTTCCCAGGCTTTTTCGGCCTGTCCGACGAGCATGTCGTAGCCGTTTTGGGTGTGGGCCCCTTGATCGGCGCCCCGTTTCAGAAATTCGGTGACCGCCGGGTTGTAAACCAGATCGAACAGGAAATGGTCGGAACCTAACGCCTCGTAAGGAATATCAGGACACCCTTCTACGTTGGGAAAGGTACCCAGAGGGGTGGCATTGATGATCAGCGGTGTTTGGCGAATGAGTTCAGGGGTTATTTCGGCGTAACTGAGCCGGTCATTGCCCGATTGCCGGGAAACCAGCCGATACGGGATGTTCAGTTGGGTCAGGACGTAGCAAACGGCTTTGGAAGCGCCTCCGGTACCCAACACCAACGCTTTGGGGCGTTGGTCGCCGATCAGACTCAGTAAAGAACGGGAGAAACCGTAGGCGTCGGTATTGAACCCTTTGAGACCGTTAGGGCTGATTTTTACGCAATTTACGGCCCCGATGGCGCGGGCTTCGTCGCTCAGGTCATTCAGGTAGGCGAAAACGGCCTGTTTGTAAGGAATGGTTACATTGAATCCCTGCAGGCTTTTTTCCTGTTGGAGTATTTCGGGCAGCCGGTCGATGGATTCGATCGGGAAGTTCAGATACTGGCAGTCCGAGATCTGTTCCCGTGTGAATTTGTCGGCAAAATAACGTGCCGAAAACGAATGGCCCAACGGGTATCCGATCAGTCCGTAGGTTTTCATTAAAAGAGGTATTTAATGGCCAGAAAACCGCCGATCAACAGCACGGTGAATGCAATGGCCAACCAGTTGAAATATTTCTCGATGAAGCCTTTGATGGGCTCGCCGAAGCGATAGATCAGCCAACCGATCAGCAGAAAACGGAGTCCTCGGCTGATGATCGATGCGATGATGAACATCGGTAGGTTGAGTTTGAATACCCCGGCCGTGATGGTGATCAGTTTGTAGGGGATGGGGGTAAATCCAGCCGTGAAGACGATCCAGAAGTTGTATTGGTTGTACAGTTCGCTGATGTGTTCGTATTCGGCGTGGCTGAATCCCGGAATGACCCGGAAGAAGAAATTGGCGATGGCGGTAAATTCACCGCTGGGGGTTTGCCACAGGAAGTGGCCGATGGCATATCCGGCCAAGGCACCCAAAATCGAGCCGACCGTACAAAGAATGACATACCGATACCAGCGGGTGACACAGCCCAGACATAAGGCGATGAGCAGTACGTCGGGCGGAATGGGGAAGAAACTCGATTCGGCGAAAGCAAGGATGAAGAGCGCGGTAGCTCCCCACGGACTATTGGCCCAACTGAGGACCCAGTTGTATGTTTTTCGAGCGATACCCATGTCGTTGAAAGATTTAGAACGCAAGTTTACCAATAATTTTTCATATATGAGTGTTCCGCCCGGGGGATTTTGGCGGATTTCTAAAAATAGCTTTTCAAAAAGCCGCCTCCCAATACCCGATCCTGATCGTATAGTACCACCGGTTGTCCCGGACTTGCGGCCAGGGCTGGCTCTTCCAAATAGAGGTGCAAGGTCTCGGCGGTTTGCTCGATTAGATGAGCCTGTCCGCCGGGGTTTTGGCCGATGCCTCGAATGCGAACGCTGAAGGAACCGAGGGATTGTAACAGGGTCGGATCCGTGATCCGGTAGGAGTGTAATATCAAGTGGTGGTGGCGTAAAGTGTGGGGTAGGCCGACCCGTAGTCGATTATGCAGCGGATCGATACCCGTCACTACCTTCCCTCCCTGATCAAGCTGGAGCCCTTTTTTCTGTCCGATCGTATAGAGGGCATAACCGGCATGTCGGCCGATCACATGACCCGTCTCATCGATAATTTCTCCCGGGTTTACCGGTAGATGCCTTTGCAGATACTCCGCACAGGAAAGCCCCGATAGAAAGCATATACTCATA
>JAHZDG010000047.1:5294-13657 GCA_019422485.1 Alistipes sp.
AAAATGCTCCCAGGGGTGTCAATGCGCATTGCAGGTATTCCTGGGGAAGATCCCATAAGTAGTAGGATTGGTCTTTGCTCGGGTCGACGCCTTTCCGGATAAAATACCTTCCACCAACGGATTCTATGCGTACATAATGTCCGGTGGCGATCCGATCGTATTCCTTTTGACGCATGGCTTCGTAGAGTAGAGGCCATTTGATGCGTGCATTGCAAACCGCACAGGGAGAAGGCGTCTCGCCCCGGCGGTAACTTTCAAGAAAATAGTCGATCACTTCGCGCTGAAATCTTTCGCGCACGTCGAGACTCTCCCAGGGAAAACCTAATTGTTCGGCTCGTCGGCAGGCTCGGTCGAGCAACCCGACATCATCGGTGGTTTGTAGCGTCAGTAGCCGTACCGTATAGCCTGCCTCACGAAGTATGAGTGCCGTGGCGGTGCTGTCAATTCCTCCGCTGAATCCGACGATGACTTTTTTCATGCCACAAAGATAACCGAGCGGGTCGGATCTTCAAAAAACAACCGGAACTCTATGCTCGAGTTCCGGTTGTTAGGGTAGGGAAGGAGAATCTGGATCACCCGTTTTTATCCGTAATGGGGTTGACAACCGACCCGTCCGGATTGAAGCATTCGGGTTTGTGTTGGCGAATGTAGGCGATCACTTCTTCCAGTCCTTCGACAAATTTTTGAAAATCTTCCTTATACAGGTGTATTTTTTGCTTTTCAAACGAGAAAGTGCCGTTTCCGCTCTCCTTTTTCCGACTTTCGGTGATGGTCAGAAAATAGTCGTTGGCACGGGTGGCTTTTACATCAAAAAAATAGGTGCGACGGCCAGCGCGAACCGGTTTTGAGTAGACGTCTTCGCTACCTTCCTGTTCGCCATCTTTGCGGTACTCATAAATCTTCATGGCCCAATTTCAATAGGTTGTTACATAAAAGTAAGAAAAGAATTCGAAACATCCAAGTTGTCAGAGACTAATTTTTTGACGAGGAGATGATTCCCTGGCTGAAGCGAGGCCATTCCTGTAAAACTTCCCGTGCTTTTTGGACGGTTTCATCTTGCTGGTTGATCACGATAAAGTACTCGTTCATGCCCCATAGCTTCTGGGCGATAAGAGCCTTTAGTTGGGTGATTATCAGTTCGCGGGAACGCTCCAGATCCTCGGGTGTGGCTTTGATTTCTTTTTGGGCGGCCGCTTCTTGAAGCTGGGAAAGCATGGCCTCGTCAGGTTGGAACTTCTGCAGATAGGTTTCGATGTCCGGATAGAGTTGTTCCAGCTCTTTGCGGTGCTGATCCATGTAGGAAATCACATATTCGATCAAAATCCCCTGGCGGATCAGACCGCTCCAATAGTCGGTGTACGGTAAGGTGTCGGTCTCGACCGTAATATCGGGTGCGATACCTCCGCCGCCGTAAACGGTACGTCCCGTGCGCAGGGTTTTATAGACTTGGCTGCTGTCCATGGAGGTGGCCGTACTGTCGTGTTGGATGCGTTTGATCAGATCCTGATCGTATTCATCGCGTTTTCCCTTTTCGTAGGGGCGTTGAATGACGCGTCCGCTGGGGGTATGGTAACGGGCGACCGTGATACGGACAGCCGAACTGTCTTGCAGGGGGAATTGTCTTTGCACCAAACCTTTGCCGAAAGTACGGCGCCCGATGATCAGTCCCCGGTCCCAATCCTGGATGGCTCCGGCGACAATTTCACTACCGGATGCTGACAATTCGTTGGTCAGGACGATGACCTTCCCCTCGGTGAAGCGCCCATCCTGTTGGGCCATCAGCCGGAAGGGAGGAACGTGACGTCCTTCGGTCGAGACGATGACAGCCCCTTTAGGCAGGAAGAAGTTGCTCAGTTCGACCGCCTGATCCAATAACCCGCCTCCGTTGCTTCTCAGGTCGAGCACCAGCGCTTCGACCGGGCCTAATTTCTGGAAAGCCTCTTCGAACTCAGCGTAGGTCTGGTTGGCGAATCGGTTGACGCGGATATACCCCGTGAGGGAATCCAGCTTGTAGGCGGCATCCACCGTATTGATCGGAATATTGTCCCGGACAATGCTGAAGTCGAGCGGTTGGTCCATCCCCGAACGAACGACCTCCAGTTCGACCCGACTGCCTTTGGGGCCGCGCAGCAGTTTGGGAACCCCCATTTGCTTGGTTCCGACCACATTTTTGCCGTCTACTTTGACGATGCGGTCATTGGGTAACAGCCCTACGGCTTCCGAAGGTCCGCCCGCAATGACATTGACGACGATGATCGTATCGTGCAGCACATTGAATTCGATGCCGATTCCGCTAAAGCTGCCGTCAAAGGTTTCGCGTACACCGACCATCTCTTCGGCGGTTAAGTAGGAAGAGTGGGGGTCGAGCTGTTGCAATACTTCGGAAATGGCCTTTTCGATCAGTTGTTTGTTGTTGATCGTATCGACATAGGTTCCGTTCAGGTAGCGGTAGAACTGATTGAATTTCTGCAGTTGCATCAGGGCATTTTGTCCCTCTTCCACGTCGTGGGTTTGGGCTTGAACTCCTCCGCTCAGAACTCCCAGAACGCTGGTGAGGAGTAAAAAAGCGTATCGAAAGTTTTTCATGGTTTCGGTTTTTAATCGGATTATGTTTTGTCGGATGAAAATAGAACGGCAAAATATAGTGTCCGATTGCGTATAGGTTGATTTTAGCGGGTATAGTCAGGGCCGCTCCGACAGGAACGGCCCTATTGCTGCCTCTGAACGACTATCGGGTGAAAGCGTTCGGAAGTTCGTCGAACAGCAAACTCTGCTGTTCTCCGCTATTCATGTTTTTCAGCGTCACTTTTCCGGCCGCCAGTTCTTCGCTTCCGAGAATCGCCACGAACGGTACCCCCCGGCGGTTGGCATATTCCATCTGCTTTTTCATCTTGGCGTTTTCGGGGTAAATTTCGCACGAGATACCCTTTTCTCGGAGTGCTTTCATCAGACGCAGGGATTGCAACTGTTCTTCTTCTCCAAAATTGAGGAACAAAACCTGAGTGACGGCTTGGGCCGAATCGGGGAAGAGGTTCAGTCCCGTCATCACGTCATAAATGCGGTCGGCACCGAACGAAATGCCGACACCAGACATGCCTGGCATGCCGAAAATGCCGGTCAGATCGTCGTAACGCCCCCCTCCGCAGATGCTGCCGATGGCATAGTCACGAGCTTTGACCTCAAAGATGGCCCCCGTGTAGTAGTTCAGACCTCGGGCCAGCGACAGGTCGAGTTCCACGGTCAGGGAAAGACCCAGTTTTTCCACATATCCGAAGATGGTTTCCATCTCTTCGATCCCTTTCAGGCCGGTCTCGCTGCCGCCAATAGCCTGACGCAATTTCGCCAGTTTCTCGGCGTTCGTTCCTTTGAGTTCCAGAATGGGTTGCAGGGCTGCAATCGCTTCGGCGCAGATGCCTTTTTCGGCCAGTTCGGCGTTGACAGCTTCCAGCCCGATCTTTTCCAGTTTGTCGATGGCGATGGTAATATCCATCATCTTGTCGGCATATCCGATGGTTTCGGCGATTCCGTACAGAATCTTACGGTTATTCATCTTCAGAATCACGCCGATGCCCAGCCGTTCGAACACTTTTTCGACAATGCCTACCAGTTCGACTTCATTGAGCAGGCTGCGGCTGCCGATGACATCCACGTCGCACTGATAGAATTCGCGGTAACGTCCTTTCTGCGGACGGTCGGCACGCCATACGGGTTGGATCTGGTAACGTTTGAACGGGAAGGAAATTTCGTTTTGGTGTTGCACGACATAACGGGCGAACGGTACCGTCAGGTCATACCGAAGTCCTTTTTCGCACAAACGGGTCGACAGGGCATTCAGGTTCTTTTCTTCCCATTGTTCGGCGGTCACTCCTCTGAGAAAATCGCCTGAATTGAGAATCTTGAACAACAGTTTGTCACCTTCTTCGCCGTATTTGCCCAACAGGGTGGAAAGGTTTTCCATGGCCGGCGTTTCCAGCGGCAGGTAGCCATACAGTTGGAAAACGCTTTTTATCGTGTCGAAAATGTAGTTGCGTCGGATCATTTCGGCCGGGCCGAAATCGCGGGTTCCTTTGGGGATGGATGGTTTTTGTACTCCCATGATTGGTGTTTTATGATTCTGCTTTTGGTGAACGGGTGGATCGTTAGTCGGCCACCAGTTTGCGGTATTTTACGCGATGGGGTGTGTCATCTCCCAGTCGCTTGCGTTTGTTTTCTTCATATTCGCTGTAACTGCCCTCGAAGAAGACGACTTGCGAGTCGCCTTCGAATGCCAGAATGTGGGTGGCGATGCGGTCCAGGAACCAGCGGTCGTGCGAAATAACCACGGCACAGCCCGCAAAGTTTTCAAGGCCTTCTTCCAATGCACGCAGCGTATTGACGTCGATGTCGTTGGTCGGTTCGTCCAGCAACAAGACGTTGCCTTCTTCCTTGAGGGCCAGGGCTAAATGCAATCGGTTGCGTTCACCGCCCGAGAGCATGCCACATTTTTTCTCCTGATCGGCACCGCTGAAGTTGAAGCGTGAAACATAGGCGCGGGCATTGACGCTGCGTCCGCCCAACTGCAACAGTTCGCTGTCCTGAGAGATCACCTGGTAAACCGTCTTTTCCGGATCGATCGAGGCGTGTTGCTGGTCGACATAGGCAATCTTGACCGTTTCTCCAACTCGGAACGAACCGCTCAGCGGTTTTTCCAGCCCCATGATCAGACGGAACAGGGTGGTTTTCCCGACTCCGTTGGGACCGATAACCCCTACGATGCCGGCGGGCGGAAGTGAAAAATTGAGGTGTTCGTACAGCAGACGGTCGCCGTAACCCATCGAAACGTCTTGCGCTTCGATCACGACATCGCCCAAACGGGGACCGTTCGGAATGAAGATTTCCAGTTTCTCTTCTTTCTGACGACTGTCTTCGTTCAGCATCTTGTCATAGGCCGCCAAACGGGCTTTGCTCTTGGCATGACGAGCTTTGGGCGCCATGCGTACCCATTCCAATTCTCGTTCCAGAGTCTTGCGACGTTTGCTTTCCTGTTTCTCTTCCATTTCCAGGCGTTTGGACTTCTGTTCCAGCCAGCTCGAATAGTTGCCTTTCCAGGGAATGCCTTCGCCGCGGTCGAGTTCCAGAATCCAACCGGCTACGTTATCCAGGAAGTAACGGTCGTGGGTAACAGCGATCACCGTCCCCTTGTATTGGCGCAAATGAGCTTCCAGCCAGTCGATACTTTCGGCATCGAGGTGGTTGGTCGGTTCGTCCAGCAACAGTACATCGGGTTGCTGCAACAGAAGACGGCACAAAGCAACCCGGCGTCGTTCACCTCCTGAGAGATGTTTCACGGATTGGTCGGGATCGGGACAGCGCAGGGCATCCATGGCTCGTTCAAGCATGGCGTCCAACTCCCAGCCGTTCTGGTTGTCGATCAGTTCGGTCAGCTCTCCCTGACGTTCGATCAGACGGGCCATCTCGTCATCGTCCATGGGTTCCATGAACTTGGCATTGACCTCTTCATACTCTTTGAGCAGGGCCACCAAATCGGCGCAGCCCTCTTCGACCACTTCCCGAACGGTCTTGGTGTCGTCCAGGTGCGGGTCCTGTTCCAGATAGCCTACCGTATAGCCCGGTGAAAAGACTACCTCGCCCTGGAAGTTTTTATCCAGACCGGCGATGATCTTCATCAGGGTCGATTTTCCCGATCCGTTCAGACCGATGATTCCGATCTTGGCCCCGTAAAAGAACGAGAGGTAGATGTTATTCAGAACTTTTTTCTGGTTGGTGAACGTTTTGCTGACGCCCACCATGGAAAAGATAATTTTTTCGTCTGCCACGTAAGTATGCGTGTTGGTTTCGGAATGATTGAATTACAAGGAGGCCAAAAGCGATTTGGGATCGAGGTTGGCCGATTCGATGTCTTTAAAGTATTTGTAAGTGCCGACTTTCAGTTCGTCGGTGGCGTCTTCGTCGCACACCAGAATGCCGGCCGGATGCAGTTGGATGGCGCTGATGGTCCATTGGTGGTTGTAGGCCCCTTCTACGCCGGCAGCCAGAGCCCGGGCTTTGTTGTGGCCCATGGCCAGAATCAGCACTTCGCGGGCGCTCATCACGGTTCCTACACCCACGGTCAGCGCCGTTTTCGGAACTTGGTTGATGTCGCCGCCGAAAAAGCGGGAGTTGGCGATCAGCGTATCTTTGGTCAGGGTTTTGACCCGAGTGCGCGATTGGAGCGACGAGAACGGCTCGTTGAAAGCCAAGTGGCCGTCGGGTCCGATACCGCCCAGAAACAGGTCGATGCCTCCGGCTTCTGCGATGCGTTGTTCATAAGAGGCGCATTCGGCGGCCAGATCAGGCGCGTTTCCGTTCAGGATATTGACGTTCTCGGGTTTGATGTCGATGTGACTGAACAGATTATTCCACATGAACGAATGATAGCTTTCGGGGTGATCCTGCGGGATGCCCACATATTCGTCCATGTTGAAGGTGATGACATTGGCAAACGATACGACCCCGGCCTTGTTGTACCGGATCAATTCCTGATAGGTGCTCAAAGGCGTCGATCCGGTGGGAAGTCCCAAAACGAAAGGACGGTCTGTACGGCTTTGGTGTTCTTTGATTCTGCGAACGATGTATGCGGCAGCCCATTGGCCGACGGTGGCGTTGTCAGGTTGGATAATCAGTCTCATGACAGTGTCGTATAATTGAATTATAGTTTGAGTCGAACAAATACTTCGATAGCCTGATATTCGGCCATGCCCAATTGGTCGTATAGGCGGGCGGTATTTTGGTTGCGTTCTTCGGCCCGCTGCCAGAATTCCCGTTTGTCTTCGCCCGGGAACGGCACCACGTCCTTTTGGGAAACATGCCGATAGATGGCGTGGCGTTTTTGCAGCACTTCGTCGGGACTCAACGGTACGGCCATATCCACCATGTCGAGGTCCCATTCCTGCCATGCACCCCGGTAGAGCCACATACGGCACTCTTTTACCCAAGGTTCGTCATGGACCACTTCCAGGGCAGCCAAAACGGCTTCGATGCAGACCCGGTGCGTGCCATGCGGGTCAGAGAGGTCTCCGGCGGCATAGATCTGATGAGGTTGTACCTGACGCAACAGATCGACTACCAGTTGAATATCCTTGTCGGTCAGCAAACCTTTTTTAACCCCGCCCGTTTCATAGAACGGCATATTCAGAAAGTGAATTTTCGTTTCGTCGGTCAGGCCCATCTGCCGGCAAGCGGCTTTGGCTTCGGCGCGTCGGATGGACCCTTTCAGTTGGCGCAGTTCCAACGGTTCGGGTTCTCCTTTGCGTTTGTGTCGGATGATGTCGCTCACTTCGTTGTAACGGTCGGCAAAACCGCATTCACGAGCCGTATCCAAGGTCTGTAAAACAACGTCGTCCATGACGGCGATGTTGCCCGAGGTCTGATAGGCGACATGTACGTCGTGACCCTGGTCGATCAGGCGCATGAACGTACCTCCCATCGAAATGACGTCGTCATCGGGGTGAGGACTGAAGATGACGATTCGTTTGGGGTAGGGGGTAGCCCGTTCCGGACGGGTCGAGTCGTCGGCATTGGGCTTGCCGCCCGGCCAGCCTGTAATGGTGTGTTGCAGGTCGTTGAAAACCTGAATGTTGATGTTGTCGTATGCCCGTCCGGTAATTTCCAGTAATTGGCCGAGACGGTTGTCGATGTAGTCTTGATAGGTCAGTTTCAGAATGGGCTTTTGGACCTTTTTGCAGAGCCACAGTACGGCCGTACGGATAAACCGGGGCGGCCAGGTGCAGGTTCCCACCAGCCAGGGGGTTTTGATGCGGGTCAGTTCTTGTGCAGCCCCTTCGTCTACAACCACCTCCATGTTTTCATGTTTCTGCAGGCATGTTGCCGGAATGGCTGAATCTTCTTGCCCTTCGACGATGGCTTTGACAACATTGGCTTTGTCTTCGCCCCATGCCATGAGAATAATGCGTTTGGCATCCAGAATGGTGGCCAGTCCCATGGTAACCGCCTTGCGGGGAACGTTTTCGATACCATAGAAAATCGAACTGACGGCTTTGCGGCTTTCGTTCCCCAGCGCCACCAAACGGGTACGGGTATTGGTGTACGAACCCGGTTCGTTGAAGCCGAGCTGGCCTTGCACTCCGGTGCCCAAAATCAGCAGATCGAGACCGTCGTATTGTTCGATCAGGCTTTCATATTCTTTACAGAAGGCGGTTACTTTTCCCTGGGGAATGGTGCCGTCCGGAATGTGAATGTTTTCGGGCAGAATATCGATATGATTCAGCAGGCTTTCGTGAATCAGGTAGTTGCGGCTCTGCTGTTCTCTGGGGTAGATCGGGAAAAATTCGTCGAGGCTGAATACGACGACATTTTTGAAACTC
>JAHZDG010000047.1:13667-16032 GCA_019422485.1 Alistipes sp.
GGTGAATGTGGACCAAAGCCCGATAGACTCCGACCGGCGATTTCCCGGTAGTGAGTCCCAAAATACACATTTCACCCAGCGTTTGTTTTTCGCGGATGCAATTTTCGATTTCGCGAGCGATATACATCGAACCGCTGGTTTCCGAGGAGTATATGTTGGTAAAGACTTTTTCGAATTTACGGATAATGTCTGCGGGGTCGGCTCCGGGAGCTAAACCGCCTTCTTTCTTGAGTTTGTAATTTCGTGTCGTCATAGTCAACAGGCTTTAAATAGCCCTTAAAATTAGACAAAAACTAGCGTTTTGCCAAATTTTTTAAAAATTGCTTGACGGCTTTCTCGGATCGATGGGATTTGCCGGGTTGCGGAAAAATGAAGAAAGAGGTTGAAGCCGTTTGGGCAGGTGTGGTAAAGTCGGTTTTAGATCAGAGATATTTTGTTACATTTGTTAAAGGTCATTCTGTTGCATATCGAAGGCAGGCTTCGGAATGGTTTAGCGTTCGATTAAATGTTCTTATGAATGCTTGGATGTATTTTAAGTAAAGAATAAGATATCTTTTGTTTTTCCTATGTACATTAAATTAATACAACCCATGATGAATAAGAGGCCTATGGATACGGGTTTGAAAATCCGTATCTCTCCACCTTTGGGTTTGTATACTATAGCCGGGATGTTTGCCGGGAAACATAGGGTTGTGGTGGAAAATGAAAATATTCGCCCTCTTGTGTGGAATGACCATCCAGATGTGGTGGGCATTACGGTGACGGTCAATTTGCTGCCTCGGACTATGGAAATCGCCCGGGAGTTTCGGCAACGTGGCTCTAAAGTAATTGCCGGAGGCATTCATATTACTACCGCCTCCGAAACTGTACCCGAGAATGCCTTCGATGCACTTTGTATCGGTCCGGCTGAATTGACTTGGCCTCAGATAGTGGAAGATCTCGAAAAGGGTTGTTTACAAAAGGAATATCGTTGCTCTCGATCCATGACCGGTCAAGATATTCTTTCGCCGGCCTATTCACTTATTCCTTCAGCTGACTATCTCTATTGTAATATCATTCATACGAGTAGAGGATGTCCGTTTCGTTGCGATTTTTGTTATAATTCTTCCTCGGAGCGCTCATATTTGTTGCGACCGATTGAAGATGTGGTGGCCGATATTCAAGCGACCGGGCGAAAACATATCATGTTTATCGACGATAACTTTAATGGGAATCCTCGTTGGACTCGTCAATTGCTGACGGCTCTTAAGCCGCTTCATATCCGGTGGCATTGTGCGGTGTCCATCAATGTTGCCAAAGATGTGGAACTGCTGGATCAGATGAAAGATAGTGGATGTATGGGGATGTTCATCGGCTTTGAAAGTATTAGCGGAGGAGCGATGGACGGCGTTCATAAAGTGCAGATCCACGTCGATGAGTATGACAAGGCTGTGTATGAGATTCATCGCCGAGGGATTATGATCAATGCAAGCTTTGTTCTCGGTTTGGATGAAGACACTTCCGAAACTTTTCAGCGGACCCTCGATTGGATTGTGAAAAATCGGATCGAAACGGTGACTTCCCATATTCTGACTCCTTATCCCGGGACAAAGCTCTATGAGCGAATGAAGGCGGACGGATCCATTATAGAGGATGACTTGGCATTGTATGATACGGCTCACGTGGTTTATCGACCGAAGAATTTGACTCCGGACGAGTTGTATCAGGGGTATTTATGGATTTATGATCAGATTTATTCCTGGAAAAACATTTGGCGGAGAAGGCCGAAGTCTTATCGTCAGATGCCTTCCTATTTTCTGTTTAATATTTTCTATCGGAAATATGGGCGTTTCACGGATTTCCTGTGTCGTTTGTTGTCCTATGAACGGATTGGTAAGTGGGCCGATCGCAGTGTTGATCCTCAACTTTATACGAAAGGGCATTCTTTGTGAAGATAGACCTTGCCGGGAATAGTCGTACCCCGTATTCTGTAGCGTATCCCAATGTGGTTGAAATTCTATTTTTCCCTGCCCAAATTCACTGCTTCTTGCAGGTATCTGATCAAGGGCAGTCAATAAAAATGCAGCCCGCAAAGGACTGCATGTGATGTTTGAAAGTTGTCGGATCTCCGGTATTTAGATCTGTTTGATGAACTTGGCAGGAACGCCACCCACGATGGTGTTGGCTGCGACGTCTTTGGTTACAACGGCCCCGGCTGCAATAATGGCATTGTCTCCTATGGTGACGCCTTGCAGAATGGTGGCGTTTGAACCTACCCACACATTTTTTCCCAATACGATAGGCGCAGGGTAGGTGTTGCCTCGATCTTCCGGCTGGAGTCCGTGGTTCAGCGTGGCGAATACCACATTGTGCCCGATTTGGCATC
>JAHZDG010000048.1 GCA_019422485.1 Alistipes sp.
GATTGACACCACTTCCACCTGTTCATTCAGTCGGGTAGCTTCCTGATTGAAGCGTTTGTTCTGTAAGGCGCACACCGGCGTGTCGACAGAAGGGAATACGCTGATGACGAGTATTTTGTCTTTCCAGTTTTCGGAGCTGACACTTTGCAGGCTGCTGTCCAGAACGGAGAATTGAGGGGCTTTGTCGCCGACTTGGAGGTGGGAGCCGATCAGGGTGACGGTCTGGCCTCCGAATGAGATGGGATAATTGTCCATAAGTGATAATATAAAAAGATTCACATTGCGGAATGGTACAACATTGATACCAAATCGTTCTTTTATAAAGAACGGTTCGATTGGTTTTTTATTTCCGAACGAATCCGTTATCTTCGCTCGACGGAGTAAATGTCATTATGAAGATCAATAAAACCAATGCGGCCCGGTTGTTGGATCGGGCGGGGATCGCTTACGAATTGATCCCTTACGAGGTGGATGAACAGAACCTGGCTGCCACTCATGTGGCTGAACAGCTGGGTGAAAAGATCGAACAGGTGTTTAAGACCCTGGTGTTGCGGGGGGATAAGAACGGGCTGTTGGTGTGTGTCGTTCCCGGGGACGGTGAGGTCGACCTGAAAAAAGCCGCCCGGGCTTCGGGCAACAAGAACGTGGCGATGATTCATCTCAAAGAGTTGTTGCCGGCCACCGGTTATATTCGGGGCGGATGTTCTCCCATCGGCATGAAAAAGAACTATCCTACCTATATTCATCAGAGCTGTCTCGATTTTGAGGCGATTTATATCAGTGCCGGGGTGCGCGGATTGCAGATCCGGATCGCTCCGGAGGATCTGGTCCGTTTCACCGGGGCCGAAGTAGCCGATCTGATATGAGCCGGAACACGATCAGCGATTTGCTGCTGGATTGGTACGAAACCCATCGACGGGAGCTGCCCTGGCGGCAGACCCGCGATCCTTATCGGATCTGGATCTCGGAAGTGATCCTGCAACAGACCCGAGTAGCTCAGGGATTGGCCTATTATCTGCGTTTTACGGAACGTTTCCCTGATGTGCAGTCGCTGGCGGAAGCCGATATCGACGAGGTGCTGAAGTATTGGCAGGGACTGGGCTATTACAGCCGGGCCCGGAGTCTGCATACTGCGGCGAAGGAGATCATGGAGCGTTTCGGCGGACAGTTCCCGGAACGTTATGAGGAGGTCCGTTCGCTCAAGGGGGTGGGGGATTATACCGCGGCGGCGGTTTGTTCGATTGCTTATGGACTGCCCTATGCGACTGTAGACGGCAATGTCTACCGGGTGTTGTCACGTTTGTTCGATCTCGATTTGCCGATCGACACCACCGAAGGGCGCAAACACTTTGCGGCATTGGCGAATGAACTGCTCGATCGGACGGAACCGGGACGTTATAATCAGGCGCTCATGGAGCTGGGGGCCTTGCAATGTCTGCCGCGTCGTCCCGATTGTCGACAGTGTCCGCTTTCGGAACGTTGTCTGGCCTGGGCGTCGGGCAGTGAACGGGTGGAACAGTTGCCGGTCAAGTCGCCTAAAAAAGCGGTGAAAGCCCGCTATTTCAACTACTTTCGGGTGCATTGTGCCGGGCAGACGCTCTTGGCCCGCAGGGAAGAGAAGGATATTTGGCAACATCTGTATGAATTTCCGTTGATCGAGACCGAAGCGGCGATCGAATATGATCGCTTGCGGGAAAGCGAGGCCTATCAACGACTCTTCGGCGGAGGAGAGGAACGGATATGGCGGGTGACCGACATGCCGCCTCATGTGTTGTCGCATCGGGTGATTCATGCCCGGTTTTATGAGGTGGAGGTGCCGACGTTGACGACGGGCCTGGAACGTTATCTACGGATTGACGAGACGGCTTTGGGCGATTATGCCGTCAGCCGCCTGATCGAGTCCTATTTGCAACGGGAACAGACGCCGCAGTTGCCTTTCCCGGCCGAGGAAACCTCCCGATAGAGGGGGCTCGGAAAGGGGTGGCGAAGACTGACAGAGAATGTTTATACATAAAAGATAAAACGATGATGAAGCAAGTGGATCCGCGGGAAATTGAGCGGAATGTGGTTCGCCTGATTGGCGATGACTGGATGCTGATCAGTGCCGGTACGGCCGAAAAATTCAATACCATGACGGCCAGTTGGGGCGGTATGGGCTTTTTGTGGAACAAGCCCGTAGCGTTTGTTTTCATCCGTCCGCAACGCTATACGTATGAATTCACGGAACGTCGCGATACGATGACCTTATCGTTTTTTGAGGAGCAGTATCGTCCGGCTCTGAAGTTCTGCGGGTCGCATTCGGGTCGTGATACGGACAAAGTGGCGTCGGCGGGTTTGACTCCGTGGCATATGCCTTCCGGGAATGTCTCCTTTGAAGAGGCTTCGCTGGTGTTGGAAGGCCGGAAACTGTATGCCGAATGGATGGATCCCAGCCATTTTATCGATACGACGATTCCTGAAAAATGGTATCCTTCGGGCGATTTTCACAAAATGTATGTGATCGAAATCACCCATGCTTGGAAAAAAGAGTAGGCTGTTGAGGCCCCAAAATCTTCATACGATTGGAAGCAAAGAAGCCGCTGTCCTTTCTTGAGGCAGCGGCTTGTTTGTGGGCTAACAGACCGGATCAGTCTTGCTGTTGATATTCTTTTGGGGTAATTCCCGTATGTTTTTTGAAGAACTGACCGAAAAAAGAGGGGTTCGGAAAGTTGAGTTCGTTCGAAATTTGCTGAACGGTCATGGATGAGGAGCGCAGCATGGTCTTGGCATTGAGAATCACCGTGTGGGAAATCCATTCCGATGCGCTGCGACCGGAAACCTGCTTGATCACCGAAGAGAGATATTTCGGGGTCAGAAACATCTGTTGGGCATAAAATTCCAGGCGTCGTTCGTTTTTACAGTGCTGGGTCACCAGAAACAAAAAACGTTCGAACAGTTCCTGATTCCGGTTGCGGCTGCGTTGGATCAGCGGTTGTCCGCGTTGGTAGATGGCGCTGATCTCGTATAGCATGGCAATCATCAGATGGCTGGCGATCTCCTTACGATAGGGGTGGTCCATACGACGGACCTTTTCTTTAACCATGTCGCCCAATTTGACCAGCATGTCGACGTCTGCGTCGGTCAATTGGATGCAGGGATTCTCCCGAATATGGAAATAGAGGGGCAAGGCAGCCGCATAATCGATGTTTTCGAGGGGTTTTCCTTCACCGCTTCCGTCCAATATATACCCGACGAAATCTTCGCTGCGGGAGATGGGTTGATAGACCGCTTCGGGGAAAAGGACGAACATATCGTTTTTGTGAAACGAATAGGCCTTATGGTCGATGACCACTTCATTTTCGCCCTGCAGGCAGATACAAACGGCACTTCCCTGCATCTTCCGAGGATAGACCATGGATTCTTGAGCAGGGGAGAGTGCATTGCCTGAAATGGTGAAAATGCGGAAAAGCAGATCATCCTGTTCTGCATCCCAAGGCGTGGGAGGTACTTCTGGAGAGGCTTGCGTCATAGGGATTCATTTTGTTGCAAGAATAATAAATATACGAATTTATTTTCTCGCTAAACATTTTTCAGGGGGTTCTTTCCTACTTATCGGACATTTTTGCGGATAAAAAGAGTCAGATTCGCCCCCAAAAGCTCCTATCTTTGTCTTTGTCAGACAAAGGGTATGATAAAAGAATGGAAACGGTCGGCGTAAGGAGACCGAAAGGGTCTGTTCCGGGTTGAGAGTTATCCTTGTTGGGGATAATGAATTAGTTTTGTTGGGATACTGATTCGATGTACGACCGTTTCCTTTTTGTTTTATGACTTTCGAACGACGCCTCCTGGATGGGAGGCGTCGTTTGTTGTGAATCGGGGCGAAAGAGTTATAATTTCTGCGCTACGAATCCTGCCCGGGAGACGGCTTCCAGAATCGCCTCGTCGGACAGTTTGCTTTTGACCGACAACGTTTTGTCGGGCGAGGTGAGATCGATATGCCAGTTTTCGGCCGGCATGATGCGGTTGAGTTCTGCGCCGATGGCGGCTACGCATCCGCCGCATTTGGCATTGGTCTTAAAGTTGCGAATTTCTTCCATATGACATAACATTTAACGGGTTGTTGAGATCGTTTGTGGCTACTATTTCCATTTCAGTCGCAGGCTGTTCAGGACGACCGATACGGAACTGAACGCCATGGCGGCGCTGGCGACCATGGGGTTGAGCAGAATGCCCCACAGCGGATACAGAACGCCGGCTGCGATCGGAATGCCGATCAGGTTGTAGATGAACGCCCAGAAAAGGTTTTGGTGAATGGCGCGTACCGTGTCCCGGGAGAGGGTGTAGGCGCGAGGCAGAGCTCTCAGGTCGGAGTTCATCAGCGTTACGGCGGCCACTTCCATGGCGATATCGGTTCCGCCTCCCATGGCGATCCCTACATCGGCACGGGCCAGGGCCTGCGAGTCGTTGATACCGTCGCCGACCATGGCCACTTTACGGCCTTCGGCTTGCAGTCGGGCGATGAACTCTTCTTTTTCGGCCGGCAATACTTCGGCGGCAAAGCGTGTAATCCCTAACGTCCGGGCCAGAGACGAGGCGGTTCGTTGGCTGTCGCCGGTCAGCATGCACACTTCCAAACCCAACTTTCGGAGCTGTCCCAGGGCTTCCGGTGTGGAGGGTTTGAGCGGGTCGCTGATGACGATCACGGCGATCAGCTGTTCTTCGCGTCCGAAAAAGATCGTGCTTTTCCCTTCCGCCTGCCAGGAGTCAGTCAGAGAAGCGATATCGGGATTCAGGGTACATCCCCGTTTCTGCATCAGGTGACGATTGCCGGCCCAATAGGCACGGCCGTCGGCGGTGAAAGAGACGCCTTGTCCGGTCAGGCTTTCGAAATGACCGATTTCGGTGCCTCCGAATCCTTCTTCCTGCAGGAAACGAACGATGGCTGCCCCGAGCGGGTGTTCGGATCGGGCTTCGGCGGAATAGAGCAGGCTCTTGTACTGGGCCTCTTCCGGGGCAATCCACAGCCATTCGGTGACGGTCGGACGGCCTTGGGTCAGGGTGCCGGTTTTGTCGAGTACCAGGGTGTCGATCCGGCACATGTTTTCCAAGGCGGTGGCGTCACGGATCAGAATCTGTTGTTGTGCGCCCCGGCCGATGCCGACCATCAGGGCCGTGGGGGTAGCCAGTCCGAGGGCACAGGGACAGGCGATCACTAATACGGAAACCATCGAAAGCAGGGCGTACGAGAAGGCGTCGCTTCCTCCTGCCACCATCCAGATCACGAATGTGACGAGGGCGATGGCCATGACCGCAGGTACGAAGATCGAGGCGATGCGGTCGGCGATTCGCTGTACGGGTGCCTTGCTGCCTTGGGCCTGTTGGACGGTACGGATGATCTGGGCCAGCAGGGTGTCGTCGCCCACCCGGGAGGCTACGATCCGGCCAGAGCCGCGTTGATTGATCGTACCGGATACAACCGTGTCGCCGATCTTTTTTTCGACCGGCATGGGTTCGCCGGTGATCATGCTTTCGTCTACGAAAGAAGTGCCTTCGATGAGTTGTCCGTCTACCGGAATGCGTTCGCCCGGACGGACAATCACCGTCTCTCCGACGCGCAGCGAGGCGATCGGAATGTCTTCTTCGGCGTCATTTCGCCATACCCGGGCGGTTTGGGGTTGCAGGCCCATCAGTTTTTTGATGGCCGAAGAGGTATTGCCTTTGGCGCGTTCTTCGAGCAGTTTTCCGAGCAGAACAAAAGCGATGATGACGCAGGCCGCTTCGTAATACACGTGCGGAGTCAGTCCCCGACTGTACCAGAAATCGGGGTAAAACGTATTGAACAGACTGAACAGAAAGGCGATGGAGGTGCTGAGTGCAACCAGGGTATCCATTCCCATACGTCCGTGACGGATCTGTTGGACGGCATGAATATAGAACGAGCGGCCGAAAAACAGCATGGCCGAGAGGGTCAATACAAACATGACGATTTGTATGAGTGTCGTTTGCGGAGCGAACATGCCCAGCAGGGCTACCGGAATGGAAAGACTCCAGGCCCCGATGACACTTCTGCGAAGTTCACGATAGTGAGCCCGTTGAGCTTCTTCCTGTCGTTGCCGCGTGTTGTCCTGTTCGATGATCAGGTCGTAACCGGCACTGCGAATGGCCGAACGAATGTCTTCGGGGGTCAGGATCGTACGATCGTATGTGATATCCAGTAGATTGGAGGCGAAATTGACGGAAGCCCGCTGAACTCCGGGCAGGGCGGCAGCGGCCTGTTCGACGTTGGCGGCACAGACGGCACAACTCATTTCCAATACCGGAAATTGTTGATTGATGATCTTTTGAGGCATTTTTTAGTGTATGATTCGTTGGGAAAAATCGGATGTATAATTTACTCCCAAAATTAATGAATTAGGAATAAAATGGTACCTTTGCACCTCAAAACCGATCGCAGATGACTCGTCCGACGCTTTCCAACCGACATATCTGGCAGGTGGTTTATCCTGTGTTAATCAGTCTGTTGATGGAGAATCTCATCGGCATGACCGATACCGCTTTCATGGGGCGGGTCGGCGAGGTGGAGTTGGGTGCGGCTGCTTTGGGCGGGGTGTTCTATCTGGTCTTTTTCATGGTGGCTTTCGGGTTCAGCCTCGGGGCACAAATCCTGATCGGTCGACGCAACGGAGAGGGGAAGTTCCGTGATATCGGTGCGCTCTTTCAACAGGGAGTCTTTTTTCTGTTAGGGGTGGCCACACTGATGTTCCTCTTCACCAAACTCTTCTCGGGAGCGATCCTTCGGTATGCGATCGATTCCCCGGATGTGTGCAGAGCGACCGAACAGTATATCCATTGGCGGGTCTACGGCTTCTTTTTTGCCTTCGTTTCGCTGATGTTCCGGGCTTTCTATGTCGGCATTACCCGTACGAAAATTCTTACCCTGAATTCGCTGGTGATGGTGCTGTCGAATGTGGCGCTTAACTATGTGCTGGTGTTTGGAAAACTGGGATGCCCGGCCTTGGGTATCGCCGGTGCCGCCATGGGATCTTCGATTGCCGAGGCGATTTCGGCCCTCTTCTTCGTGTTGTATACCTATTTCAAGGTGGACTGGACACGTTATCGGCTGTTTCATTTCATCGGTTTCTCGCGTTCGTTGTTGGGACATATGCTCGGAGTGTCGGTGTGGACCATGTTGCAGTCGTTTACTTCGGTGGCCGTATGGTTCGTCTTCTTCGTGGTGATCGAACACCTGGGGGAACGCTCGCTGGCGGTCAGCAACATCGTGCGGAATGTCTCGGCCTTGGCCTTTCTGGTGCTTCAGTCCTTTGCTTCGACCGCCAGCTCGCTGGTCAGCAACCTGATGGGAGCCGGACAAAGTGATCAGGTGCTGTATACGAGCCGGCGAATTATCCGTCTGTGTTATGGCATCATTTTGCCGCTGATGGCTTTTATGTTGTTGTTCCCGTCGGTGCTGTTGAGGCTCTACACCGATGATCCCGAATTGATGGCGGCGGCCGTGGCTTCGATGCGGGTGATGGCGTCGTCTTATCTGATCGCCACGCCGGCCCTGATCCTCTTCAATACGGTCTCCGGAACGGGAAATACCCGTTCGGCCATGTGGATGGAATTTGCCGCGCTGATCATTTATGTCATTTTCGTGGGTTATGTAGCCGTGGTTCGTCGGGCCGATGTCGCCGTTTGTTGGACTTCAGAACACGTGTATGCGATTTGTGTCTTGGTTTTCTCCTATTTGTATCTGAAAAAAGCCCAATGGCAAAGCAAAAAAATCTAACGTTATGTTTATGGAAGAATTAACGCTTACCACCCCTTCGATTCTCTTTTCGGCGGTTTCCTTGATTCTGCTGGCCTATACGAATCGTTTCCTCTCCTATGCCCAGGTGATCCGCAACCTGAAGGCCGAACACGACAAAAATCCCACTCCGATCACCCAACGACAGTTGGACAATTTGCGCAAACGGCTCTACATGTCCCGGTCGATGCAGATTTTCGGGGTGAGCAGCCTGTTGTTGTGTGTGTTATGTACGTTTTTGATCTACATCGGGTTCCAGACGGCGGCGGTATATACGTTCGGTATTGCGCTGGTGTTGTTGGTGATTTCGTTGTGGATTTCGATCCGGGAGGTCGTGATTTCGGTACAGGCGCTGGAAGTGCATCTCGACGGCATGAAGGCGCCGGTGAAGAGCGAAAAAACGGCGACGCAGCGGGTTCGTCCGCTTCGTTCGTCGCGTCATAAAGCGACTTACACCGATCCCAATACGTTGGCTACCACCAACGCTACGGAGATGGCGATTAACGGTTCGGAGATGCCGGTACGGCCTGCGACGCCTAAAAGTACGGGGAGTCGTCGAACGGCTTCCCGTCGGGGAGCCGGCGCTAAAGCCAAGTCGAATGGCGGAACGGGCTCTTCGGAAGCATAGCTCCGAAACGGCACGTGCTTTTACGTGATATTCTGATTAGAAAACGCAGCCTCGGTGCTGCGTTTTTTCGTAGAGGAGTGGGGGTGTTGAAAAGAAAGGCTAAAGGCTTGTCTCTTTCGAAGAGAGGTGTATCTTTGTAAGGAATCTTTTGTGAAAGTGGAATATGGCAGACGCTTTGGATCCTGCATTCGAGTCTGTGGCACGGGCTCTCGATACGTTGCGTCGTACAGTGGAGCCGTCGTGGACACCGGAAGGACTGGCTGCGGCTGGCGCTCTGTCGCCTGCCCCGTTTTGTGAGGCATTCGTGCGGGTCACGGGCGTAACACCGGAGCGATTTTTGTCGCATTGGCAGCGTTTTGAAAAGCATCGAGTACCGCGCCGGTGTAGCGACCTGCCTTTTAATGAGAGGTTTCGATCGGAGGCGGATCCCGTTGTGATGAAAGGGGCTCATCAAGTGATTTTGCAGATCGAGTCTTGTTCTGAAAAACGCGCTTCAAGCCGAGAGATTTGTTATGCTTTCCGGCCGACTTTGTGGGGAACTGCCGTAGTGGCATCTTCGGAACGAGGGGTTTGCTTCTTGGGCTGGAGTGAAACGCCCCGACAGGCTTGGGTGGAACTCCGAAAACAGTTTCCTGAGGCAGCTTTGCGCGAGCAGAGAACGGCCGAACAGGAACGGGCTTTGGCGTTGTTGCGTTTTGACTCGGAGCCGGTTTCGGTCAGAGTTCATCTGTGGGGTACGGAGTTTCAATGCCAGGTTTGGCGGGCCCTTTCGAGAATCCGGCCGGGGCAACAGGTTTCGTATGGCGAACTGGCGCGTTGGATCGGTCGGCCGACGGCGTGTCGGGCAGTCGGTTCGGCGGTGGGAGATAATCCGGTGTCGGGGCTGATTCCCTGTCATCGGGTGGTGCAGGGTTCGGGCAGACTCGGCGGTTATCGCTGGGGGCTCGACCGCAAAAGAGAACTACTGGCCTGGGAGGCCGCTTTACAGGATAAAGGAGAATCTCAATCGATTTGTTTTGAATATGAAGATAGTTACCTATAATGTCAACGGAGTGCGCAGTGCCCTGAACAAAGGCCTGCTCGAATGGCTCTCCACACAACGCCCCGATGTGGTGTGTCTGCAGGAGACCAAAGCCCAACCCGAACAGATTCCCGCCGATACTTTTGAGTCATTGGGATATCATGCCTATTATCACTCGGCCCAGAAAAAGGGTTACAGCGGAGTGGCGATCCTCAGCCTTCGGGAGCCGGATCGTGTCGTTGCCGGGATGGGAATCGAGAAATATGATAATGAGGGACGTTTCCTTCGGGCTGATTACGGCGATCTCTCCATTGTCAGTGTTTATCATCCGTCGGGGACCTCGGGTGAGGAACGCCAGGCCTTCAAAATGGAGTGGCTCGACGCGTTTTATCGCTATGTCAATGATTTGCGGAAGGAGCGGCCCCGCTTGATTCTGTGCGGGGATTACAATATCTGTCATCGGGAAATCGACATTCATGATCCGGTGCGGAATGCGAACAGCAGTGGGTTTTTGCCGGAAGAACGGGAGTGGATGACTCGTTTCCTGGAGAGTGGATTTGTGGATACGTTCCGATATTTCCATCCCGAACCGCATCAATACACCTGGTGGAGTTTTCGGGCCAATGCCCGTGCCAATAACAAAGGGTGGCGCATCGATTATTGTATGGTGACTCAGGACGTCGAACCGTTGTTGCAGGGGGCTGAGATTTGGCCGGAAGCCCGGCATTCGGATCACTGCCCCTGCATGTTGGAGATTGCGTTTCCTTAGAGCTGGATCATGGCAGGGATAGACGCTCTGTTGTGATGGATCGAACAAAAGAACGGCGCATCCGATTTGCTGCGGATGCGCCGTTCCTTTATTGGTAAAGAGGATGGGTTAGTCGACCCGATGGATCGGTTGTCCGGCAAGGAAAGCACGCAGGTTGTCGACCGCGATTTCGATCAGACGACTGCGGGCTTCGAGCGTGGCCCAAGCAATATGGGGCGTGATATAACAGTGTTTGGCACTCAGCAGCGGGTTGTCGGCCTGAGGCGGTTCGCTGGAGAGTACATCCAATCCTGCGGCTCGGATTTTCTCCTGATTGAGGGCGTCGGCCAAAGCCTGTTCATCCACCAGCGGTCCCCGACTGGTATTGATCAGCAGAGCGGTCGGTTTCATCAGGGCCAGTCGATCGGCATTGACCAGTCCGTGTGTTTCGGGAGTGAGGGGTGCATGTATGCTGACGATGTCGCTCCGGGAGAAGAGCTCTTCAAGGGTAGCTTTGGTGACGCCCAGAGGCAGTTGATTCGCCGCCTTGGAGGTGTAGGCCAATACCTGCATTCCGAAAGCCAAGGCTAATGAAGCGACGGCCGATCCCGTGTGTCCGAATCCGATGACCCCCATGGTTTTCCCCTGCAATTCGATTTGAGGAGTGTCCCAAAAACAGAAGTCACGATTGTGTGTCCAGGCGCCTTCCCGAACGCGGGTGGCGTGGTGTCCAACTTGTTGCGTGATGTTCAGCACATGAGCAAAGACCATTTGCGCGACCGAATGGGTACTGTAGGCCGGAATGTTGGTGACGGTAATCCCCTGTCGGCGAGCGGCGTCCAGGTCCACGACGTTGTAACCGGTAGCCAGTACGCCGATGTATTTCAAACGGGGCAGAGCGGAGAGTATCTCCGCAGAAAGGCAGGTTTTGTTGGTTAAGACGGCATCGGCTTCCCGGCAGCGTTCGAGGGTTTCGTTCGGAGCCGTGTAGTCGTATACAACCAATGCTCCCAGGGTTTCGAGCCCCTGCCACGAGAGGTCGCCCGGATTGACGCAATATCCGTCCAAAATGACGATTTTCATTTGGATTGAAAGATTTGGAGAAACAAAGATAGGATAATTCCCGGGAAAGCGTTCCGGAGGGAAAGGAGGGTTGGAGGGATTTTACTGATTTTGTGTATCTTTGTCCCTGAATGCCCAAGGCTTCGGTGAAAGTCGACTAAAGAGAGGTCAGGAGCGAGAGCCGTGTGAGAGAAAACACCGAAAGTAAATCCCTGTTGCGATGAAAACCTGTCCCCGTTGTCATAAAGCTGTTGTTGATGAGTCTGAGCGTTCGCTTCAGGCATCGGAGAAGGCTGTCACCCTGAATCGGGAACAGCAGGATTATGTGCGTCGTGTGTATGAAGACGAGCCGTTGTGTGACACCTGTCTGCACGAGATTCAGGCAAAAATCAAGCCGGTGGCGGTGAGGGAGTTGTCGAACTTTTTGTTGGATTATGCAACCACATTGATGGGGGCCGGGGTACACACTTCGCGGGTTGTGCGCAATGTGACCCGTATCGCCGGATCGTTCGGATACGAGGCCGAAATGACCATCTTCCAACGTCACATTACCCTGCATATTCTTCAGCGTCAGGACGACAGCGTGCGTCGGACTTCGCTGCGGGCGATACGCCCGGCGGCCTTCAATTTCGAAATTATCTCCAACCTCAGCACCCTGAGCTGGCAGGCTCATGACAATCATTTGACCATGTATGAGTTGCGGGAGCAATTCAATGCGATTGTGACCAAACCTCGCCTGTCACGCTGGTGGGTATTATGGTTGGTTTCGTTTGCCAATGCCTCTTTCTGTCGGTTGTTCGGCGGCGACTTTTGGGCGATGGGATTGGTTTTTGTGGCAACCTTGATAGGGTTCTTGTTGCGGCAGGAGATGACTTTGCGGCATATCAATCACTTTGCCGTATTTATACTGTCGGCTTTTGTAGCTTCGATGATTGCTTCGCTCGGGGTGTGGGCCTCGTTGGGTGAAACCCCTCAAATTGCCTTGGGGGCCAGCGTGTTGTTCCTGATTCCGGGAGTGCCGTTGATCAATTCGATCATCGATCTGTTGGAAGGCTATGTGTTGATCGGTATTTCTCGGGCGGTCAATGCATTGAGTCTGATTATTTGTATTTCGCTGGGCTTGTCGGCCACCTTGCTTATTTTGGGAACTTACGCGCTATGAACGGAAATCTGATAGGAACGCTATTAGGGGATGCCTTTTTTGCGGCGGTGGCGGCATTGGGGTTTGCCGTGATCTCCAATCCACCGAAACGGGCTATTGCCATTTCGGCCGTTTTGGCCGCCGTGGGACATGCCCTGCGCCTCTATTTGCTGACTCATACCTCGCTGGGGTTACCGACAGCCTCGTTTTTTGCGGCGTTTACCATCGGTATGTTCAGTATGTTGGCGGCCAAGTTGATCCATTGCCCGGCGGAGATATTTTCGTTTCCGTCGCTGCTGCCGATGATCCCGGGGATGTACGCCTATAAGACGATTCTGTCACTGTTGCGGTTTATGGAGGCAAAAAGCCCTCAGGTACAACAACAGTTGGTGGTCGATATTTTTCAGAACGGGTTGACCTCGTTGTTTGTCATGTTTGCTTTGGTGATTGGGGTCTCTTTGCCGCTGTTTTTGTTTCACAAGCAATCTTTCATGATGACCCGTTTGCTGAAGCCGGTGGGGAAAAAACGCCGATCGGCTCGCCGCGCCTAATCAATGAGAATAAACAAAAAAGACAGGCTATGGCCTGTCTTTTTTGTTATATGGAGCGATACTTTGAGGGCCGGTAGAGGCTTGCTGTTTTCTTCCGGCCCGCCTCAGGGAAGTGTCGTTCCGCAATAAGCTTCAGACAACTTGAATCCGTTTAGCGGCCCCAGAGTTTCGTCAGTTCGAGCAGGGTGTGTACCGCTTTGCACATGGTGTCCAAAGAGCAGTATTCGAACTTCCCGTGGAAATTCATGCCGCCGGTGAACAGGTTGGGGCAGGGCAGTCCCATGTAGGAGAGCCGGGAACCGTCCGTACCGCCACGAATGGGTCGTACGACAGGCGTTACCCCGGCCAGTTTCATGGCCTGTTGAGCCTTTTCGATCAGTTCGGGATAGGGTTCGACCATCTCCTTCATGTTGTAATACTGATCTTTGAGGGTCAATTCGACAACCCCTTCTCCATACCGTTCATTGAGCAGACGAACGGCACTTTCCATCAAATGTTTTCGTGCTTCGAATTTGGCGCGATCGTGGTCACGGATGATGTATTCCATCGAAGCCTCTTCCACCGAGCCGCTCAGGGACACCAAATGGTAGAACCCTTCATATTCGGCCGTATGTTCAGGACGTTCTGCAGCGGGCAGCAGCGATTCCAGTTCGCAGGCGACGTGCAGTGCATTGATCATCTTGTCTTTGGCATATCCCGGATGGATGTTGCGGCCCTGGATGGCGATTTTGGCGCTGGCGGCGTTGAAGTTTTCGTACTCGAGTTCACCTTCGAATCCGCCGTCCACCGTGTAGGCAAACCGGGCACCGAACCCTTCGACATTGAAATAATCCACCCCCCGGCCGATCTCTTCGTCCGGAGTGAAGGCGATGCGGATCTTGCCGTGTGCGATTTCGGGGTGATCCATCAGCCAGCAGGCCATGGTCATGATTTCGGCGATGCCGGCTTTATCGTCGGCTCCCAGCAGCGTGGTGCCGTCCGTGGTGATCAGGGTATGTCCTTTGAAGAACGCCAATTCGGGGAATTCGGCGACTTTCATAACCAGTTCGCGATTCAGGCGGATATCTTTCCCGTCGTAATTCTCGATCAGGCGGGGTTGAATGCCGGCACCGCTCATTTCGGGGCTGGTGTCGACATGCGAGATGAATCCGATGACCGGTTTGTCTTCGAGTCCCGGCGTGGCGGGAATCGTTCCCATAACATAACCGTTCGGGTCTATTTCGGTTTCGGTCAGGCCCATGCCGATCATCTCTTCCAGCAGCAGATTCAACAGGTTGAGTTGCTTGGCTGAAGAGGGAAACGTTTCGCTTTCGGGATCGCTCTGGGTGTCGATGGCCACATAGCGCAGGAAACGTTCCAAGAGTTGTTCTCTGAATTCCATAGTCTTTATTCTTTTTCGGGTTTAGCCCTCAGGCTGTCCCAGATAAAGTAAACGATAATTGCGATATACATCACGACGCCCATGACTTCGGCTCCGCGGGAGGCGTTCCAACCCGCAGCGAACCAGTCGGCGCCGAAATATTTCAGCAGGGCGCTTACGACACCCATCAGGGCTCCGCCGGCGATAAAGCCTGAAGCGATCAGGGTTCCGCGTTCACGACGGGCTTTCTTTTGGGCTTCGCTGCCGGGACGTCCGGCGACAAACCAGCTGATCAGACCGCCGACCAGCAACGGGGTGTTGAGCTCCAGCGGAATGAACATCCCTAAAGCAAAAGCTAGAGCGGGTACGCCGATCATGGTCAGAATCAGTGCCAGGGCCGCGCCGGCAAAATAGAGCATCCAGGGAGTCGAACCGCCTTCCATCAGGGGTTTGATGACGGCAGCCATGGCGTTGGCCTGGGGAGCGACCAGGGCTCCTTCGCCTACGAATCCGTAAGTGCGGTTGAGGATCATCATGACGCCTGCCACGGTGGCTGCCGATACGGCGGTACCGAGGAATTTCCAGCCTTCCTGTTTGGCGGGGGTGGTGCCGAGCCAGAAACCGATCTTCAGGTCGGTGATGAACCCTCCGGCCATAGCCAGCGCCGTGCAGACTACCCCGCCGATGATCATGGCGGCGGTCATGCCGCTGGTGCCGCTCAGTCCGACGCTCACCAGAACCAGCGAGCTGAGGATCAGGGTCATCAGGGTCATACCCGAAACGGGGTTGGTCCCCACGATAGCAATGGCGTTGGCGGCCACGGTGGTGAACAGGAACGAGATCACGAAGACGATCAACAGGGCGACGATCGTATGGAACCAGTTACCTAGCACTCCGAACTGGAAGAATACCAGTACGGTAGCCAGTACGGCAATCAGCAGGGTGAGGATCAGTTTCATGGAGAGGTCGCGCTGGGTTCTCAGGGTGTTGGTTTCGACTTTTTTCTTGCCGCCCAGTTCGCTGACGGCCAGACCCAGAGCCTGACGAATGATTTTCGACGAACGGATGATCCCGATCACCCCGGCCATGGCGATGCCTCCGATGCCGATATGGCGGGCATAATGGGTGAAGATTTCTTCGGGGGTCATGTTCCCCAGCAGGGTTTGCACGCCTTCGCCGACGGCAATGGTTTGACCGGGTGCAAAGTGGCTGATAAAGGGAATCAGCAC
This sequence comes from Alistipes sp., assembly GCA_019422485.1. Lineage (GTDB taxonomy): Bacteria > Bacteroidota > Bacteroidia > Bacteroidales > Rikenellaceae > Alistipes_A. The sequence continues at coordinate 15,527 of JAHZDG010000048.1, forward strand.
AAACCATACGGTGAACGAGCCGGCACAAATAATGGCGGCATATTTCAGTCCGATGATGTAGCCGAGCCCCAAGACAGCGGCTCCGGTGTTTACCTTAAATACCAGTTTGGTTTTGTCGGCCAGCACAGTGCCCCAGGCGGCAATGCGGGTCGAAATCACTTCGGTCCACCAGCCGAACGTGCTGATGACGAAGTCATACAGACCGCCGATCAGACCGCTGACAGCCAATAGTTTGGCTTGATCTCCTTTTTTTTCGCCGGAGACCAGCACTTCGGTGGTTGCTGTGGCTTCGGGGAAGGGGTATTTACCCTGCATGTCCTTGACGAAATATTTTCGGAAAGGAATCAGCAGCAGGATGCCCAGGAATCCGCCCAATAGGGAAGAGAGAAAAATCTGATAAAATTGGGCTTCGAGTCCCAGGATGTAGAGAGCCGGGAGGGTAAAGATGGCGCCGGCCACGATTACGCCCGAAGAGGCACCGATGGATTGGATGA
>JAHZDG010000049.1 GCA_019422485.1 Alistipes sp.
GATGTAATTGGCGGCCAGGGTGTCGCCCCGGGTTCCCGGTTCGCGTCCGGCAAACTCGTCGCTGGCCAGGGTGTAAAGGTGTTTCTTGAAGCGCTCTTCCAGGCTTTGGGCTTGGGTAGCCGATACCGCCAACAAAGAGGCACAGAGTAACAATACGGTTTTTTTCATGGATAGTAGGTTATTTTTCAGTGGTTTCAGATTCTTCTTGACCTTGTTCTTCGGCTTCCTCGGCTTCATCTCTGGCGGTTTTGAATTCGGTCATACCGGCTGCAACCAGAATGTTGTACCAGGCGATAACCTTTTTCATGTCCGATACCCGAACGCGATCACGGTCATAGTCGGGCAATACTTCGGCGAAAAGTTTTTTCAACTCTTCGGGAGCCGCTTTGGCTGAAATGGTCTCTTTCCCGCCGGTTTTGGCGAACAGGGCTTCGAAAACTCGTGCTAGAGGCAGGTCTTCACCTTCGGTGTAGATGGCGATTTCGCCCAGTGAACTGACGCGGGCGTGGGCCGAGGTGCTGAAACGACGTCCGTCTACGACGGATTCGACGATGATGCCGTTTTTGCTTTGGGCGATATATTTATACAACCCGCTCTGACCCGATATAGCCAATATTTCCTGAAGTCTCATGATAAATAAAATTTGGTTAAACAATGCAAACGACAAATATAGACAAAGGTGAGCGCAGAGACAAATGAAAACGAAGTTTTCTAATTTGAAGGAATCGAATGGTGCCCTTCGCGGATGGAAATGCCGGGAAAATCGGCCTTAAATGACTCTGTTCTGAGAAATTTGTCGAGGCTTGCATCTGGTTGTTGAATGGGCGGGAAGGTCTGGTGAAGGGATTAGGAAATTTCTCAAAAATTTTATAAAATTGCAATCTTATCATTTTATTTTAACTGGAAGCTATGAAAGTATTGAAATTCGGCGGAACTTCCGTGGGATCTCTTCAGGGCCTGTCGCAGGTCAAGCAGGTGGTGGAAGCCTGCACCGAAGAGGTGATCGTGGTGGTTTCGGCCCTGAGCGGAGTGACCGACCAGCTTTTGCGTACGGCACGGCTGGCCTCGCAGGCCGATCCGTCTTATAAGACGGAGTTGGAAGATTTGATCTCGCGCCACAGCGAGATGACCGAACAGGTGTCCATGCCGGAGATGCTTATGCCGACCCGTGAAAAGGTCGGCGCCTTATTGAGCGAACTGGCCAATATTTTGACCGGTGTGTCGCTCATTCGGGATCTTTCACCTAAGACTTCCGATACGATTGTCAGCTACGGGGAACGTCTCTCCAGTGTGTTGGTGCATGCCATGATTGCCGGATCGAAACTGAGTGACGCCCGGGATTTCATCAAGACCAAACCGTATTACGGAAAACATATCGTCGATTTTGCGATTACCGAGAAACTGATTCGCGAACATTTCGACACATTGCCTCCCGTCACAATCGTGCCCGGATTTATCGCTTCGGATGCGACGACGGGGGATGTGACCAACTTGGGACGTGGCGGATCGGACTATACCGCATCGGTATTGGCCGCCACATTGGGTGCCTCGTCCTTGGAACTGTGGACCGACGTGGATGGATTCATGACGGCCGATCCCAAGGTGATCAGCGGGGCTTATATCATCGAACACTTGAGTTTCGTGGAAGCCATGGAGCTGTCGAACTTCGGGGCCAAAGTGATCTACCCGCCTACGATCTTCCCGGCTTTCCATAACAATATCCCGATTCTGATCAAGAATACGTTCAATCCCTCTTCTCCGGGGACCTATATCTCCAAAGAGAAATCGGCCGATAAGACACGGGCGATCAAGGGGATTTCGTCGATCAATGACACTTGCTTGATCACCATCCGAGGTTTGGGGATGGTCGGTGTGATCGGGGTGAACTACCGCATCTTCAAGGCGCTGTCGAAATCGGGGATCAGTGTGTTCTTCGTTTCTCAGGCTGCGTCGGAAAATACGACTTCGATCGGGGTATGTAATGCCGATGCCGACCTGGCGGCGGAAGTGCTGTCGAATGAATTCGCCCAGGAGATCGCCATGGGGGAAATCAATCCGGTTCATCTGGATCGGAACCTGGCAACGGTGGCGATCGTGGGTGAAAACATGCGCCATGTGCCGGGTATCGCCGGTAAGCTGTTCGGTACGCTCGGTCGCAACGGGATCAACGTGATTGCCTGTGCCCAGGGGGCTTCGGAAACCAATATCTCTTTTGTGGTGACCCTGGAAAACCTGCGCAAGTCGATCAACGTGATTCACGATTCGTTCTTCCTGTCGGAATATCAGGTGCTGAACCTCTTTGTAGCGGGCGTCGGCCATGTGGGTCACAAACTGTTGGAACAGATCTGTGCCCAGCAGGAGAAGCTCAAATCGACCAACGGTTTGCAGTTGCGGGTGGTGGGTATCACCAACTCCAAACGCTATATTGTGAATCGGGAAGGCATTGATTTGTCGAATTACCGCGATGCGTTGAATCAGTCAGAACGGGTTTCGTCGCCCGATAAGTTCCGGGATGAAATTCTTTCGATGAACATCTTCAACTCGGTGTTCGTGGATTGTACGGCCAGCGGTGAGGTGTCGGCCATTTATGAAGAGCTGCTCGATCATAACGTTTCGGTAGTGACGGCCAATAAAATTGCCGCTTCTGCCGATTATGAACGTTACAGCGAACTGAAAAGTACCGCACGTAAACGGGGTGTGAAGTTCCTGTTTGAGACCAATGTGGGGGCAGGGTTGCCGATTATCAATACGATCAGCGATTTGATCAACAGTGGTGACCGTATATTGCGTATCGAGGCCGTTCTGTCGGGGACCCTCAATTTCATCTTTAATGAGATGAGCGAGACGATTCCTTTCAGTCAGGCGATTCGGATGGCCAAAGAGGCCGGTTATGCAGAACCCGATCCACGCATCGACCTCAGTGGTACGGATGTGATCCGCAAGTTGGTGATCCTTTCCCGGGAAGCTGGTTATCGGGTGGAACAGAGCGATGTCAAAAAGACCTTGTTTATTCCCGAATCCTATTTCGAAGGGAGTGTGGATGAATTCTGGCAGCGGATTCCACAGATGGATGCCGAGTTCGAGCAGAAACGGCGCGAGATGGAAGCATCCGGGAAACGGCTGCGTTTCGTGGCTACGCTGGATGAAGGACGGACCGAAGTGGCGCTGCGGGAAGTGGGTGCCGAAAGTCCTTTCTATCAACTGGCCGGCAGCAACAACGTGATTATGTTGACGACGGAACGCTATAAAGAGTACCCGATGGTCATTAAAGGGTATGGAGCCGGAGAGGATGTGACGGCAGCCGGGGTGTTTGCCGACATCATCAGCATTGCCAATATTCGTTAGAAGCTGACTTTTCCCCATAAAAGCACACCCGACTGTTGTAGCGCAGTCGGGTGTGCTTTTTTATAGGGGTTGCGATAGACCCGGATTTTGAAGGGAGCGGTTGATCGTCTTTTTCGGGTTATTCTTGTTCCGGGTAGATCAATCGGGAGGTGTCATATCCCAATTTGCGAGCTTCGTTCAGCATGATGTCGATCTGCTCGGTCGAGGGGTGGGGATTGCGGGCCAAAAGCCATAAGTAGCGCAGATTTCCTCCGGAAACGACGGCTATGGAGTAATCCGAGTCCACATAAGCTACGCGATAACGCCCCCCGATCAGGGGAATGAAATAGACTTTCAGAAAATTTTTTACTGACGTTGGGTGAGCGATGGCTTTAGCCTCTTTCCAGCGATTTTTATCGGGAAGATAACCCCGATTCAATACGTTGATTTTGCCATCGGGACGTAACGAATAGTGGGCGACCACCCGTTGCATTCCTCTTTCAAAAATATGGTCTAATCGTGCGATTTCATACCATTGACCCAAATAGCGGGCAGCATCGAAATCGGGTAACTCGGGAACGTGGATTTTGGAACGGAAACACATGGCAATAAAAAATCAGAAGGTTTGATACCTTCTGATTCACAAGAATAATACCAATCACGTCGAACGGGCGTATTTTTACCGTGACGAGGTCGAAATTCGGCTATGAACGGGTTTGCCCGTTTCCGGTGATCAGGTATTTGTAAGTGGTAAGTTCATGCAGTGCCATCGGCCCGCGGGCATGCAGTTTTTGGGTGCTGATACCGATTTCGGCTCCGAACCCGAATTGCGCCCCGTCGGTAAAAGCCGTGGAAACGTTGGCGTAAACACAAGCCGCGTCGACTCTTTTCTGGAAGTTCTCGAGCGTTTCCGGGTTGCGGCTGATGATCGATTCGCTGTGTTTGGAAGAGTAACGGGCGATATGTTCGATCGCTTCGTCCAAGGAACCCACCGTGCGAATCGCCATTTTATAATCGAGGAATTCGGTGCCGAAGCTCTGATCGTCGGCTTTTTGTAAGAGTTTTGTCGGATAATTGCCTTCGAGAGCCTGGTAGGATTCCGGATCGGCGTAGAGAATTACGTGTTTGTCTGCCAATCTACGACACAGAGTAGGCAGGTCAGTCAATCGGTCGCGATGGATAATCAGACAGTCCATGGCGTTGCAGACGCTGACCCGACGCGTTTTGGCGTTGAAAATGACGTTGGATCCGATTTCGAGGTCACCTTCGGCATCGAAGTAGGTGTGGCAGATGCCGGCTCCGGTTTCGATCACCGGAACTCGGGCGTTCTGCCGGACAAAATCGATCAGGCCTTTGCTGCCTCGGGGAATGATCAGATCGACGTATCCCACGGCTTGCAGTAATTCGGTGGTGGCCGTCCGGTCATTGGATAACAAGGTGACGAGGTGTTCGTCCAGTGCATGCGCTTTCAGGACTTCACGAATCAGCTTGACAATCGCCTCGTTAGAGCATGCTGCATCATGTCCCCCTTTAAGTATGCAGGCGCTTCCGGACTTGAAACAGAGGGAAAAGACATCGAAACTGACATTGGGACGCGCCTCATAGATGATGCCGATTACACCGAATGGGACAGATACTTTCTTGATCCGCATACCATTGGGACGTGTCGTATTACTTAATACTTGACCCAGTGGTGAAGGCAGGGATGCTACATTGCGCATGTCGGCCGCAATGCCCGCGATGCGTTCGGGAGTCAGCATCAGTCGGTCGTACATCGGATGTTGGCGGTCCATGCGAGCCAGATCTTGTGCATTGGCCTGCAGGATTTGTTCGGTTTTTGCTTCGGCTGCATCGGCGATATCACGCAACACTGCATTGATTTTCGTTTCGTCGAGCAGGTTGAGTTCGAGGGACGCCTGACGAGCCAGTTCCAAATCTTTTATGATAGACATTATCCTTGAAATTTACCGGTTTGAATATTTTTAATTGAAGGGTTAATGAAGGTATAGGTAATCGTAATGAACGATGGGTTTCCCGCCTTTTTTGCCGATCATGCGGCGAACCCGTTCACTGTCGAATGATACCCGCCCTACACCAATGAGCACTCCTTCCGGTGACATGATGCGTACGATATCGTCTTTTTCGAAAGCGCCTTCCACCTTTTCAATCCCCACCGCTAACAGGCTGGTTGCTTTGGGTCGGTTCAGGGCTTCGCAGGCCTGAGCATTGATATGCAGTTCGCCTTTGGCAAAACCTTCTGAATTGGCGATCCATTTTTTGACCGAAGAGAGGCTCTTCTCGGCGGGCAGAAAGCGGGTCGAAATCGTGTCGCTATTGGGTTTTAGAAGGTCTGTCAAAATATTATCCCTCTTTCCGTTGGCCACGATTACTTCGATGCCTTCATTAGCTACCTGGTTGGCGATGCGGCTTTTGGTCAGCATGCCGCCGCGGCCGAATTGCGATTTTCCGGTCTGGATGTAGGCCGACAGGTCGCTGTGGCGCGGATCGATTTCGCGGATCACCTGCGAGGCCGGATCCGATGGACTGCCGTTGAAAATACCGTCGATGTTGCTGAGAATGATCAGGACCTCGGCATCCATCATGGTGGCGATCATGCCCGAGAGCTCATCGTTGTCGGTGAACATCAATTCGGTGACCGAAATGGTGTCGTTTTCGTTGACGATCGGGATGACTCCGTTTTCCAACATGACGTTCATGCAGCTCTGCTGATTGAGGTAGTGACGACGGGTGCCGAAGTTCTCTTTGGTGGTGAGTACCTGTCCGCAGGCGATGCGATGGTCGCGGAACAACTCATAATAACGGTTGATGAGCTTGGCCTGACCGACAGCCGAAAAAAGTTGGCGGGCCGAAACCGGATCGAGTTTGCGGCCTTGGGGCAGGGATAGCTCGCTGCGTCCCGAGGCAACGGCACCGGACGAAACCAGAATAACCTCTACGCCGTTGCGGGTCAGTTCGGCGACCTGATCGACCAGGGCCGACATGCGGGTGATATCCAGGGTGCCGTCGGGGCGAGCCAATACGTTGCTGCCCACTTTGACGACGATACGTTTGAATCGGTACTTCATAAGTTATCGGCTTTTGATTAATCCGGCTTTGACGGCGGCTGTGAATCCGGCTTCATCCATGGCGGAGAGGCCTTTCAAGGTGATGCCTCCCGGAGTGGTTACCTTGTCGATTTCGGTTTGGGGCATCGTGTCATTGTGAGCCAGCATTTCCAGCGCTCCCCGAACGGTTTGCATAACGATCTGACGTGCTTCCTGGGGGGTGAACCCCAATTCAACGCCTCCTTGCATGGAGTCGCGCATGTATCGGAGCGCAAAGGCAATGCCGCATGAAGCCAATGAGGTTCCGGCAGGCATCATCGCTTCCGGAATGACCAGCGTAAGTCCCAATTCATCGAAGATACGTTTCAGCGTGTCGATTTGTTGTTCGTCGGCCCCTTCTGCCGCGATGAAGGTGACGCTCTCGCCGATTGAAATGGCGGTATTGGGAATGATACGGAACAGGGTAGGGCGTACACCGCTGCCGTTGTCGAGCATACGTTGCAGCGATTCGAAATTGACGCCGGCCACCACCGATGCGATGGACTGACGCGTGTAATCGAGTCCGGACTTGATCTCCTCGATCACGCCTTCCAAAAGCCACGGCTTGATGGCTAAAATGATCAGATCGGCTCCTTCGACGGCCTTTCGGTTGTCGGTGCCGGTATGTATCCGGGGGTCGCAGTCGCTGATCTTCTGTGCGGAAGCTTCACTTTTGGTCGTGACATAAATATTTGAGGCGGGCACGATCTTGCCGGCAGCCATGCCTCGGGCCATAGCTCCTCCCATGTTGCCGCCGCCTATGATGGTAATTTTCATAACGAATCGGATTTAAATTTTCAAAGTTAAGAAAAATCCTTTGTTGTTAAAAATTGAAACTTGCCTTTGAAATCTATACGTGCTGTTGGGGCTCGTAATTTTAACTTTCCTCAGATTGCAGGCTTGCGTTCAGCCTGCTAAATTAGAATAAAAATTCATTTAAACATTCATTTTCATGACTAACAGAATCGGACGAAAGATCAAACAATTCCGGGAAGAGAACGGAATGTCCCTCCAGGATCTGGCAGCCGAGACGGCTTTGCATCCCCGTCAGCTGGAAATGATCGAAAATGGAGAGCATAAGCCTTCGATGGCGACCCTGATTCGTATTGCGCAGGCGTTGAAACTGCGCCTGGGTACGATTCTCGATGGGGAAGAGTGTCAGTCGCCGGCCGTTCACTACAACAAGAAGTTAACTCCGACGATCAGCACTTCCAATGACAATACCGAAGTGCGCAATCATTTGAATTTCTACTCGCTGGCCCAGGAAAAAAGCGATCGCACGATGGAGCCTCTGCTCATTGAGGTCAACTACCTTAATCCTGAGGGTGCAGAACCTTCACAGCATGAAGGAGAAGAGTTTCTGTATGTCCTCGAAGGGAAAGCCGTGTTGGCGTATGGCAATGAATCGTATACCCTCGAACAGGGAGATAGTATTTATTACGATTCGTTTGTGCCCCATATTCTGACGACCCCGGGTGAAGGGGAAAAGGCTCAGGTTTTGGCCGTGACCTATACGCCATTTTAATTTTTGGGCTTCGTAAAATTATACGAATTCGATACCCTGTCCAGGCATGGATTCGGAACGTTCCCATGTCCGAATGACTGCAAACGGCTGGATATATTTCTAAGGGTAAGGCAGGTTCGGCCCCGGATCTGCCGGTTGAAGGTTTGTCATTTCATTCAATCATGCGGGCGATGGGGCAGACCCGCGAGGAGAAGTTATGCAGTTGATCGATTATACCATGGGGGGACTGCTCGAAAAATGGGCTGCCGAAACCCCCGATCAGGATTTTATCGTCTATCCCGACCGGGATTTGCGATTTACCTATAAAACCTTTAATGAACGGGTTGACGATTTGGCTCGAGGTTTTCTCTCGATCGGCGTGACCAAAGGGAGTAAAATCGGGGTGTGGGCCAAAAATGTGCCGGATTGGTTGACGATTTTCTTTGCTTCGGCTAAAATCGGGGCGGTGCTGGTGACGGTCAATACCAATTATAAGTCTGCCGAAGTGGCGTATATCCTTAAGAATGCAGATATTCACACCATGTGTATGGTGAACGGTTATAGGGATAGCGACTATGTGCAGATTATGTACGATCTGGTGCCCGAACTCTATGTCTGCGAACGCGGCAAGATGCGCTCCGAAAAGTTCCCGGAACTACGCAATGTGGTCTACATTGGCCATGAAAAACAGCGCGGTATGTATACAACGACCGAGTTGTTGGTGCGCGGTCATTATGATGACGACCGGGCTTTGAGGGAGGCGAGTGCGAAGGTCGATCCGCATGACGAGGTGAATATGCAGTATACCTCGGGTACGACCGGATTTCCGAAAGGGGTGATGCTGACGCACCACAATATTTTGAATAACGGGCTGACGGTCGGGGAGTGTATGCGTTATACGCAGGCCGATCGGGTGCTGACGTGTGTACCGTTGTTCCACTGTTTCGGGTGTGTGTTGTCGTTGTGTGCCGTCATTACGCATGGGGCCACGATGGTGATGGTGGAAGATTTCGATCCGTTGAAGGTGTTGGCCTCTGTGCAAAAGGAAAAATGTACCTCGCTGTACGGTGTGCCGACCATGTTTATTGCTGAATTGAACCACCCGATGTTCGATATGTTCGATCTGTCGTCGTTGCGTACCGGGATTATGGCTGGGGCTCCTTGTCCGATCGAAACCCTGAAACAGGTGATGGACAAAATGTATTGCCGGGATATCATTAGTGTGTATGGGTTGACCGAATCCTCTCCGGGGATGACGGCTACCCGGGTGACCGACTCTCCGGAAATTCGGGCAACGACCGTTGGCCGTTCGTTGCCGTTTGTGGAAGTAAAGGTGCTCGATCCCGAAACGAATCAGGAATGTCCCGTCGGGGTTCAGGGTGAGATGTGCTGCAAGGGCTACAATATCATGAAAGGGTACTACAAGAATCCTGAAGCCACGGCGGCCATTATCGACGAAAACGGCTTTTTGCACTCGGGCGACCTGGGGGTGATGGACGAACAGGGCTATTTCCGAATCACGGGGCGTATCAAGGAGATGATTATCCGGGGCGGAGAAAATATCTATCCGCGGGAGATCGAAAACTTCCTGTATAATATGCCTCAAATTGAAAGTGTGGAAGTCTCGGGAATTCCCTCGCCGAAATATGGCGAAGAGGTAGGGGCCTTTATTAAGGTGAAAGACGGACAGACGCTGACCGAAGAAGAAGTGAAATTGTTCTGTCGGGGTCAGATCGCTCGCTATAAAATTCCGAAATACATATTCTTTGTGGATAGCTATCCCATGACGGCCAGCGGCAAAATCCAGAAATATAAGTTGAAGGATCTGGGATTGGCGTTGTTGAAGGAACGTGGTGTGGAAGTGATTTAAAAATTTTTTTAATTATCGGGAATCCTTATCTTTGTTTCGGTTTTAATTTCGGATCTTATGCCTGATACCTCCTCTACACGGGATATGTCCGATAATTTCCAGTATCAACGCCGCCGGGCGATCTATACCTATATCTCCGGGCTGGTGTCGGGTGATGTATTGGAAATCAGTGACTGCTATCCGGAAGGTATGGATTTGCTGACTCCTCGTGTGCGCAGTTTGACGATTGTTAGTCGCCATGCGTGTCGGATCGATCCGACACGTTGGGAACATGTCGAATTCCATCGGGTCGCTCAACCTCCTTTCATTCAAGCTAGCGGAAGTTTCGATTTTATTATTTCCTATCACGTGCTGGTGCACAGTCGGGATGATTTTGAGATGATTCGTGAACTGCATCGAATGTTGCGTCCGGGAGGGCGCCTGATCCTGATCTCGCCCAATCGGCAAATGTCCTTGACGCGTAATCCCTGGTACGTGCGGGAATATTTAGGAGATGAACTCTATAATTTGTTGCGGTATCGGTTTCGGGAAGTGGAACCCATGGGGGTGTTCGGCGGACCTAAAGCCATGGAGTACTACGAAAAAAATAAACAAACGGTTCAACATTTGTTACAGCGGGATGTGTTGAAATTTCACCGCTGGTTGCCCCGTTTGTTGTTTCGGATTCCGTACAATTTATACAACCGGATGACTCGTCGGCAGTTGTTGATCGCCCATCGAACGCTGACTTGCTCCTTAACTCCGGAGGATTATTATGTAGCTCCGGCGGCCGAGCAGTGTTTTGACTGGATCTATATCGCTACCCACTAAGTAGACGAGAGCTAATCGGTATTTATTTTGCTATTTCCAGCGCAGTTCTATATCGGGTAAGGCTTTGGCCAAGGCCTCACGGTCGATGTTCTCGTAATGATAAGGGTACAGAATACGAGGCCGAACCACTTTCGCTGCTTCAATGAACATCTCCAGATCCATGGTATAGGGAAGGTTTTGCGGCATGAACGCGATGTCGATCGGTCCCAAGTGATGCATTTCAGGAATCAGTTCGGTGTCTCCGGCAATATAGAGGATTAGGTTTCCTGCTTTTAGTAAATAGCCATTGCCGAAACCTTTGGGATGGAACGGCTCTCCGGGGGCACGGAAATGAATCTGATTGTAAGCTGCTACGGACTGAATGTCGATGCCTTCCCACTGGGTCTTTTCTCCGTTGTCGAGCGGAATCCGCTGGACGATCGGGGTGTCGTCCGGAAATTTCCCGATCAGGATCGTTCCCTCTTTCCGGGTGGCTTCAATAGCGGTCGGGTCGTAATGATCGTAGTGGTCATGGGTGACTAAAATCAGATCGGCCTTGGGAAGTTGGCTGTAGTCGGCCACGGCGCTGTAAGGATCAATCTGCACGATTTTGTCATGCCAGCGCAACATGACCGAACCGTGTCCAATGGGTTGAATGCCGATTTCTCCGGCTGAAGTGTGATAGAGATCCATTTTTTATTTTTTCTGATGCGGTATATACGAATTAAGCTTATCGTTTCGTTAAAGATACAAAAAATAAAAGAAATGGATGAGGTTCTGTTGTGAAGAGTTTTGATTTTTGCAACAAATGACTGAAAGGCGGAAAATGATAGAGAAAGCGCTTAAATGCTTGTTAGAGAGATAAGATTTTGCAGAAAAACGAAAAAATGTTATTTTTGTGCCGCGAAAATTTCCTTTTTTGAGTGAAAATAAATAGACTTCGAGTTTTCGAAGTAAGAAATACGAGCGAACAAGCTCGCAGAACACAGCCTGAGGGGCACGTTCTGAAGGTTTCTACGCAACCCTATGTCAGTTAGGTAATTGTTGTAGAAGTTAGGTTAATAGTTAGTAGTTAGTGGGGTTGGTGTTATCGCTGGGCGGTGGCACCAACCTGTTTTTAGGGCCATTTCGTTGTCAGATTCGGCAACGGTTTCAGATGCGGGCCAGCATCAAAAAGCAGACATAGAGAGTGACCCCGACAGATAACCAGAGTCGTTCGGCAGTGGAGGTTTTCAAGCCGGGAAAGTGATAACCCAGCGCCTGATGAGGGCAGTGGGGGAGACAATCGCCGCAGAGGGTGCAACTGCGGCCGGGCTTTCCTTGTTGGATGTCGGAGCGAGTCAGGGCGCCATAAGGACAATGAGCGGTGCAGCGCAGACAGCCGGTGCATCGATCGGTGATGCGGAATCGCCAGGGAGAGAACTGTTTGATATACGAAACTGCGGTGCCGAGCGGACAATAAAGGGTGCAATGGATCATTTGGCGACGGGGAAAGGATCCGAAAAGAAGCACGCAGAGACCCAGTCCTCCGACTCCGGCTGCCCATACGGTGGCCCACAAGGCGGACACGCCGAACAATCGTAAACTCAGGGCGACGATAATAAAAAGAGTCAGAATGCTCAGCCGGATCTGTTGTCGGCGGGAAGAGTCGAGAGGGTGGACATGATCGGCTTTTCGGGCGGCCCAAGCATCCAAAGCGCCGAAATAGCAGAGCTGATGGCACCACGCACCTCCGGATAAAAGAACGGTGATGAGAAAAAGGAGTGGCATGAATCCGATCTGCCAGCGATAGATGGCACCGCCTAAAATAAGATCCGGTACCGGGAAATGCAGTTCTCCGCTCAGCAGAAATACCGGATCCAGACAGAGCCCTAAAAGCAGTTGGGTAAAGAAGATCAGCGTGAAGAACAGCCATGTTCTTTTTCTCCATCGGCTTCGGGTGGAAACCGGGTACATACGGGTATATAACCATCCGCCGGCTGCGGCGGCCAGGATGATTTGCAGCCAGCCGCCTCCGACAAACCATCGCTCTCCTAACAGCAAGGGTGGGTCTGTGGTGATCTGAACCATACTCAACAGCACGGCAATCGCCACGGCCGTCAGAATAGCCCATCGGAGCTTTGCGGAAAGGAGCGGTTTGGCGTGTCGACTCATGGTCTTCGTTGATCGGGGTTAGTCCCGTTTCATGACAATGTCGGTCAGGTCCTGGCAGAAGCGTTCATAGGTTGCCGCATCGATTGTGTGCGGATAGGTCAGGATGTGTAAGATGGCGTCCTGATGTTCGTCGCCCTCGCGATAACGGTGCAGAGGATGCCGATAGGGGTTCATGACAAACCCTAAGCGTTGATAGAAATGCAGTCGTCGCGTCGAAATCTCATCCTTGACTTCGTCGATTTCCAGAATAACCGTGCGTGGGGTGTGTCGGATCAGATCCTCCAGAATGCGGCTGCCGTAGCCTCCGCCGCGCAATGCGGGATTGATGGCGTAGTGCTCGATGTATAAATAGTCGTCGATTTCCCAATAACCGATAAGTCCTACGATGGTGTTTTCCTCCCGGTAAACCATGAAATAGAAATCCGATGAACGCAGGGCCGTTTGTTGATGGGCCAAGGTGCGTTGTTCTGAGAGAGGGAAACTGTTTTGGTAGATCTCCCACACGGGGGTAAACAAAGGATCGTCCGTATGGGTCAGTCGAATGGCTTCCATGCGTTGAAATGTTAGGGTATACAGCCATAACCGACGGATGAAAAGGATCGGTTATGCCCGTATGACCCGATAAAAGGTTAATAATATGATTCGGTGTCGAGGTATTCGGCCAGGTTCGAGCGGTCGATCAATACGGAGGGGTGATGTTCTTCCTTTTGAGCCGGGGTCTCACCCAGAATGGCGATTCGATAGGCTACCTCTACGCAGCTGCGAATCATGGCCGGATCATAAAGCGTCGTTGCAATGGCGCGGTTGTCGGTGGATTGGATGAGATCCAGCAGGGCTTGTTCGCCGCCGCAACCTACCACCACTTTTACGGAGGTGTTTTGTGTTTCCTTCAGGGCGTCCAATACCCCTAATGCCAGGTCGTCGTCAGCGGTATAAACGGCATTGATCGATTCCGATCCTTCGGATTCCAGAACGGATGTCATCATGGCCTTACCGACAGCTTTGGTCGGAGAGCTGACCAAAGAGTCGATGGTGGGGATGCCCAGTTGGGAGCGGAACGCTTGCAGGCGAATCTGGTAATTGGTGTCGGCCGCTTCCAGGACCAATACGTTGGGTGTGACGGAACCTAAGGTGTCGAGAATAAATGAAGCGGCGAGTTGTCCGGCCTGTTCATTGTCACCGGTAACCAGGTAGGCATAATCGACATTCTCGACCGGGCGTTCGAAAAAGATCAACGGAATTTGCGATTTGACAATGCTGTCCAGACTTTGGGCATCTTGTCCGACCGGCGAAATAATGATGACCCGGCAGGGATTTTCTTCCGGATAGGCCATGCTGATTAATTGGGAACGCTGGCTGGCGCTGTCGGTTGTTGTGCTGCTGGCCTTAGCGTTGGCAAGATAATAGGGCAGGGAGTAGGACGCTGCGGTAACGGTCCCGTATTTGGAGACGGCAGCTCCCCAGTTGTTGTTGCGCGGGGCCAAAGCGATGCCGATGCGGTCGGTGATATACTTCGATTCTTCGAGGCATCCGCTCAGCATTCCCAGGCAGATCATTCCGCCCAGCAACAGGGATACATGACGTCTTTTCGGCCATTGAATGTTCATATCGGTCGGATTTGGGGTTCAGATCCCGGATTGACGAATTTTTGCAAAAGTACATTTTTTCCTCGGGATTGCCTAATGCAGATCGGGAGATTCTCGGAGGGAGCGATTGGGGTGAGAATAGATAACCGCTGCCGAGTGAATATGGATCGGTAATCCGTTGAAAGTGAGTTGGGAATTGCGTTTACTCGGATTGAAGAGCCCGATTGAGAAAAAGATGCAAGGGTGCCATTTGCTCGAAAGTGCGAAGCGCCTCCGTAACAAAAGAGGGGTGACAGACCGCCTGATCCGGAAACATTTTATAGACATAGAACGAGGTGAGCTTCAGGTATTCGGCTCCCGGGAAGTTTTTGTCGAATCCGGTCGGGACGCGTTTTAGGATCTTTTCTTCGCGGCACAAATCTCCGAAGTTTTCTCGAAATGCAG
>JAHZDG010000005.1:0-17361 GCA_019422485.1 Alistipes sp.
CCGGTGACGATCGGAATGGCGGAAACGTGTGGCAGAGGATGTGAGGGGTATGTCCGGGGTCCTTCGTTCTGCAGCTGGATAGCAGGGGAAAACGAGCTTGACAATCATGTAGATGGCGGAGCGTGTGGGAAATTCGCGAAAAAATTTTATCTTTGTTTATCTCCGTCGTATCTATGAGGCAGAAGCGAATCCAACGAAATTACCTGTTTTATGGATTGATGTTGCTGGTTTTCGGCGCATTGATCTGGGGGGTTATGTGTTTGGGCGAGCGTTTTGACGGTACGATGGTGGAGGCTCCAGTAGTTGGGGTGACCCATGATCTGCACGCCGATCAACCGACCGCAGCCGAAAACCTGACCGCTTTCGAGTTGTTCTGGCAGTCGATGAAGACCCACCTGTCTCATCCGTTGCCGCTGCTCTTGTTGCAAATTATCTCGATTCTGATCGCCGTCCGGATCTTTTCCTTCCTGTTCAAATACCTGGGGCAACCGGGGGTGATCGGTGAAATCTGTGCCGGGATTGTCCTGGGCCCTTCGGTGTTGGGCTATTTTTTTCCGGAGGCTTTTACTTTTCTTTTCTCCCCCGATTCGCTGGAACCGTTGAACATCATCAGCCAGATCGGGCTGGTCCTGTTTATGTTTATCATTGGCATGGAGCTCGACCTGAGCATCCTGCGTAAAAAGGCCAGCGAAACCCTGGTGATCAGTCACGCCAGTATCATTGTACCGTTTTTCCTGGGAGTGGTTCTCTCGTATTTCGTCTTTCCGGAGTTTGGCGCTTCGCACACGACTTTTCTGCCGTTTGCCCTGTTTGTGGGGATCTCGGTGAGTATTACGGCTTTCCCCGTGCTGGCCCGGATTATTCAGGAGCGCAACCTGGGCAAAACCCCCATGGGAATGCTGGCTATCGCCAGTGCGGCCAATAATGACATCACGGCGTGGTGTCTGTTGGCGGCCATTATCGCGATCGCCAAGGCCGGAAGCGTAGCCAGTGCCGGATTTACGTTGTTGGCCTCGGTGGCTTATGTACTGTTCATGTTCCTGGCCGTGAGACCG
The DNA here is from genome assembly GCA_019422485.1 of Alistipes sp. GTDB lineage: Bacteria > Bacteroidota > Bacteroidia > Bacteroidales > Rikenellaceae > Alistipes_A. The sequence continues at coordinate 1,056 of JAHZDG010000005.1, forward strand.
TTCATGAAAAAGATCGGGGACATCTATCACAGTCAGGAAGTGGTCAACAAAACCCTGGTGGCGTTTATTTTTCTGGTGCTGATTCTCTCTTCTTATATTACGGAGGTGCTGGGTATTCACGCCTTGTTCGGGGCCTTTGTGGCCGGGGTGATCATGCCCGACAACATCAGCTTCCGGAGGGTGATGACCGAAAAGGTCGAAGATGTCGCACTGGTGCTTTTCCTGCCGTTGTTTTTTGTCTTTACGGGTCTGCGTACCGAAATCGGTCTGCTCAATACACCGTATTTGTGGGCGGTCTGCGGATTGTTTATCGCCGTCTCGATTGTCGGGAAACTGTGTGGAGCGGCTTTCTCGGCACGCTTTGTCGGTGAGTCGTGGAAAGACAGCCTTTCGATCGGGGTGCTGATGAATACCCGGGGATTGATGGAGCTGATCGTGCTGAATATCGGTTATGAAATGGGTATTCTGCCTTCGTCCATCTATGTGATCTTCGTGATTATGGCCCTGTTTACCACCTTCATGGCGACTCCTTCCCTGATGTTGATCGAAAAGTTATTTGCGCATCGGTCGCATGGCCCATCTCGCGAAGAATCACGGCCGGTTCTGTTCCGACCCCGGATTCTGATCGCCTTTGCCCGTCCGTCCAGCGCTCCGGTCTTTTTGCGGATTGTTCGGATGCTGTGCGGTCGTTATGCCCAAGGGGCTAAAGTGACGGCTCTGCACTTTACCATCGGAACCGAAACCAACCCGATGTATGCCGGACGTTTTTCGCGGGATAGTTTTGCTCCGGTGGAGGCTGAAAGCAAGCGCCTCGGGTTCCCGATCGAAACGGTTTACGGAGTGACTGACCACTATCAGAAAGATCTGTTGGAGATTGTCCGTCGCGAGCAGTATGATTTCGTATTGTTGGGGGCCGGTCCCAATTTTATCTCTGACTATGTCGTGCCGCGCAGCAGCAGTTTGTTCCTGCCGGCGGAATTGAACCGCATCAATTACCGCCTTCGGACCAATCAATGGTTCTTTCCGGGCGAGTCGGCGCGGGATAAGTCCAAACGTTTGTTCAGTCACATTCCTTCGACTTTCGGGGTGTTCGTGAATCGGGGCTATCGGGAAGCGGCCCGGCACATCGGGGTGTTGTTGGCCGACCAACGGGATCGGAATCTGCTGTTGTATACCTCATCGGTGGCCGGAGGGGCCGATGTGACGGTGCGCGTGGCCGATTCGACCTTCCTGCCCGAAGTGGAGGCCGAAATTGCCGCCCAACCTTCGCCGGAACGGGAACATTGCCACATGGATGAGCCCGGGCACTCTTTTAGCGAATTTCTGCAAGGGAAAGATCTGGTGATCATCAGTTATACCTGCTGGCTGAATATCACCCAACTGCAGAGCGCCTGGATTGAACAGTTGCCCTCGTTCCTGGTGATTAAACCGTTTTCCAAAACAAAGGAACAGTAAGTGAAAGACTTGTCTGGTAAGAGAGAGTAAAAAGAATCTTATATATGGCAGCAGCGACCGAACTAACATTCGGTCGCTGCTGTTTTTTCAAAAATAGTAAGGTTAGCGTACTACGATTTCGTCGATGAACATCAGGGCGTCGTCGCCTGAATAGTAGTGCCATACAGGACAGATGTCGAGGCTGTGAATGCGCAGTTTGACGTAACGGGCCTGTCGGGGCTCGAAATCGAAATCATAGCGTTTCGTTCCGAAAAAGGGATCTTTGGTGACGGTGTGGGTGACGGGTCGGCCGGCTGGTGTGAAGTGTTTGCCGTCCAGGGAAGTCAGGGCTTCGATGCGTTCGGGCAGGAAGGCCGATTCCCACAAAATCTGCAGATGGCGTGAGTCGATGTGACGGACGGTTTCCGTTTTTTCCAGATCGACCGTCAATTCGACGGTGGGTTGATAGAAACCTAACCATTGGGTGATCCAGATCTGTGTGCCGTGCAAGCCGTCGGTCAGTAGCGGCAGGCCCTGTCCTTGTCCGTCCCGTTTTTCGCTGAAGGGGACGTTGGCCGTAACCGGTTTGCGGTAAGCCAGGTTGCCCTCTTGCTGCACCTGTGCCATGTAGAGCATCTGGTCGCGGTATTCGTCCGGGGTGCTGTGGTGTTCGGTAACGCGCCAAACTCCTTGTTGCTTACAGAGTTCGGTGAATTCATCCAGCTGATCCAGCCACTCTTGTTTGGCCTGCCACTTCCCGTCTTTCTCTTCGAGGAAACCGCGGGGACCGTAGGGATCTTTACGGCCGATCTCCATGGCCGCGAAATAGAGCGGTTTGCGGGCAATCTTGACCCGGGTTTGGATTTCGGGATCATCGGCCGTGGCGGTTACCGCCTGATCCATCAGAGAGAGATATTGTTCCATGTTGTCGGCCGAAAGCCAGGTGTCGGCGTATTCCACGGCGTAGCGGTGCAGACCCAACCATTGGCCCGATTGCTGCATGTTCCGACAGATCAGGTCGATGTATTGTCGGATGTAGGGGGCTCCCTTGCCGTAATATCCCTGGAGGAAGTCGTTCATCAGGGCGTCGAAGTCCTGATAGGGATCCCACAACAGTTTCGAAACGATATAGCTGCGCATTTCGCAAAGTTCGCCGCCCTGAATACCGCAGCACTGTTCGAAGAAGGTCTTGACGCCATGAGAGGCGAAGTACTGGAGGTTGGGCTGCAGAATGTACCAGTTGGGGAAGGGGCGTTGCAATTCGTTGAAGCTGACGGCGTAGTCCCACATGAAGATGTTGTCGGTCAGGCGGGCCCAGTCTTCCATGTCGCGGCAGAAATCGGCGCTGGTCGAGTCTTCGGCAATGGGTTTGGCCCGGTTGCACTCGATGCTGCAGAACATGATGTTGACATTGGGGGCAGGTTTGGTTTTGGGCGCCTTGCGGGTGTATTGATAGCCCAGGGTCGAGATGGTCTTGTCGGGGAAGCGCTGGGCCACCTGATTGACGAAACGAATCACCGAGCCGGCCGGTGAACCCTCTTCGGCATCGATGGCGGCACAATGCTCGCACTGACAGTATTGGAAGTTGTCGTTGCTGCTGACCGACCAGTATTGAGCGTCGGGATTTTGTTCCATGGCTGTGGCCAGGTTGTCGCAGATGATCTCCAGTACGGCCGGATTCGACAGACAGGGTTGCGTGGTGCTGCGGCGCCCTTTGACCAAGGCGAAATATTCCGGGTGGGTTTTATAGAGGTCGTGAGGTAACAAAATGTCGAACGTATGGACGAACAGACCCCAGTTGTCCCGTTCACCTTCGGGAGTTTGACTCAGGCGGAGCCAGTCGTTGGTGACCGTGTCCAGCGGAAGGCCCGATACGTAACGTTCGGTGAAAACGGGAACCTGAATGTCATTCAGTGAGGCCGGTACGGTCAGTTGGGATTTCCGGGGAACGATCTCGGCCTGAGGCGTATAGTGACGCACCCCGAAATAGTCTTCCAGCAAAGCATATACTCCGTAAAGCGTTCCTTTGCGCGGTCCGCCCTGGATGGCCAGTTTGGAACCCAGGGTGCGGATGGCGAATCCGTCGAGACCCAGGCTGTCCAGCGAGTCGAAAGAGGTGCGGTTGGTGCGGCCGATCAGAATTTCGGATTCGGTGACGGCAGCAGTGTCCCGAACGATGGGAAGTTGACAGTCCGAGATCGCTTTCAGGTAGCGTTGCAGTTCCGTGGCGGCTCGGGTCTCGGTGGGGGTGGGGTCGTTCGGGATGACGATGGTGTAGTCGTTCAGGGTTAGTTGGCTGGAGCAGGCGGTCATCCAAAAGGCCATCATACCCAGCAGCAGTTTTTTCATGATGTATGGGGTTTTGAGAGGGTTGTTTGGGTTCATGCTTCGGGGAACACTCCTCGAAACGAATTCCGAAAGGTACGTATTTTTTCAGGAAAACCACCGGGCAAGACGATTCGGGGCGGGCGGCAGACCGAAACGAGAAGGGAAGTGATGGGACAAAAGGCAGGGGAACTGCTTGTGAAGGGAGAGCGAATCTGTCTGGATGCGATTCCGTCTTTGATTGAATCCCAGAATTTTCCTGTCCGAAAAACCGTTTATCCCGGCATGCGGAGATTCCCGAATTCTTTGTATTTTTGCTACGGTCGCTTTTCGACTCTCTTCGCGCGTGAAAAGATCGCTTTCCATAGGGAGAATTCTGTTGTGCCTGCTGTTTCTGGGTTATTACGGCAGTACAACCCTCTTTTACCACGTTCATATCGAACCGGACGGGGCCATCGTTCATTCTCACCCCTTCTGGTCCCATAGCGAAAATGCGGCGGCTCATCACCATTCACGCGCCGCTTACCAAACCATTCAGCAACTCTCTCATGTGCTGTTGATCGCCGGGTGGACTGCCTTACTGCCACCCTTGTTCCGCACGGTTTACGCCCGCTTGCAGGTTCCACCGATTCAACAGCCGGCCGAATATCGTCTCGAATTCCAGACGTGGCGGGCACCTCCCGTTCGTTAAACGGTTCTTACCGGGCTTTTCTTCTCACACCTTATCCCGACCAGAATTGTTCAACGAAACCTTCATTCCATGAAAACTTCAAAAAATACCTCTCGTTCGGAAGGAATCTCCCTCCCGGAGACGTCATGGCTTTTTTCGCCCAAAAGCAAACTGTCTGATCTGATCCAAGCCGATTACAAACTGCTGTTCGTGCTGCGCCGTATGGGCATTGCCTTGGGGTTCGGCGAGATCAACGTCGAAGAGATGTGCCGTCGTTATGGCATTTCGCCCGATTTTTTCTTGCTGATCTGCCGGATCCACAGCAGCGAAAATCCGTTGTTGCCTGCCGACTGGATTCAACGGCTGCAGGTCAATGAACTGATCGACTACCTGCACCGTTCGCACGAATACTACTCGCAACAGATTCCCGTTCTGCGCAACAAAATCCGTCAAATGGCGGCCTCCTGTGAAGCCATCCATCTGAAGATTCTCGAACGTTTTCTCGACGATTATCAACAGGAGACCGACCACCATTTTGCCTACGAAGAGGAGACCGTTTTCCCGTATATTCACCAGCTGGTGGAAGGTCGTTCCGGTGACGGCTATAACATCGAACAGTTCGAACGCAACCACAGCAATATCGAGGAGAAACTCAACGACCTGCAGAATATCATCCTCAAGTACCTGCCCGAAACCTGTCAGGCCGATCTGCGCGATGAGGTGCTGTTCGATATTTTCCTGTTGGAAGAGGATTTGGGAAAACATACCCTCCTCGAAAATCACCTTTTGATTCCCTATGTAGCCCAGCTCGAAAGCCATGAAAACCGATAGATCCCACCCCTACCGGCTGATGCTCATCGAGCCTTCGGCCATAGTTTCGAGGGGGATCCGGGCTCTGCTGTCCGAATACCCCGAGTTCGAAAATCTGACGGTCTACAACGACCTGGCACATGGACTGGACCAACTGCCGCGTCTGAATCCCGATCTGTTGTTGATCAATCCCTCGGTGATCGATTTCCAGAAACGCCTGTTGGTGCGCACGCTTTCACCGACTTTGAGCGGGATCACTTTGGTGGCGGTCGTATACGGATTGATGGAAGAGGAGGCGCTCAAGCAGTACGATGGCAGCATCGGGCTGTATGATGAGCCGGCCCAGATTGTCCGCAAATTGCGCAAGGCTCTCGAAACTCGCCACGCCAATCCGACGCAAACGGACAGTTATGACCTGTCGACTCGCGAAAAGGAGATTCTGGTCGCCGTTGCCCGGGGGCTGACCAACAAAGAGATTGCCGACTTGCACCATATTTCGATCTATACGGTGATTTCACACCGCAAAAACATCAGCCGCAAGACCGGCATCAAGAGTGTATCGGGGCTGACCATCTATGCCCTGTTGCACAAGATGATCGATCAGGAGGAATGGATGGCTTCCGGCGGATGGAAATAGGCTTTTGCCCTGACCGCAAGGATGACTTTCGGAACGGGAAAGCCGCATCGAAATGTCAGCTTTGAGCCCAAAGGGGTTGAGGGGTTTTGAGTCCCGTTTGTTGGCGTCGCAGGTACCACAGGCAGATGCCCAAAGAGACGAGGGAGGCGAAAGGCGAAGCAAATCCCATCCACAACAGGGTGCTCGGATCCAGATGACAAAGGATCCAGGAGAGGGGAATCCGAAAAAGGAAGGTGGCGATCAGGCTATGAATCAAGGGGAACCAGGAATTTCCCTGTCCACAGAAATAGGCGTTGAAACAGAATACGAAACTGATCACGATGCAGTCGAGGCTGTAACTGCGCAGGTAGCCGGACGCGAGACGGATAACGGCGTTATCGTGGGTAAAGATCGAGATCAGGCTCTCGGGGGCAAACTGGGAATAGATGCAGAAAGAGAGTCCGAACAGCAAAGCCATCCCGATCCCAACTCTTAAACAGCGGACCATTCGTTGGAAGAGTCCGGCGCCATAATTTTGGGCGGTCATGGCGGCTACGGCGGAAGCAATAGCCATTGGCGGCAGTACCGCGAATACGATGAGTTTTTCCACGACGCCTAAAGCGGCAGCCGCAATCACTCCGATTTGATTGACCATGATGGTAATCAGCAGAAAGGAGATGTTGACCAATCCGTCTTGCAAGGCGAGCGGAGCCCCTAGGACGAGAATGCGTTTGGCGAGAAAGCCTTGCCATCGAATTTCTTGTCGGGAGAGAGAGGCGAGAGGTCCTTTGCGATACAGGAATCGCAAAGCGGCCAAAAAGCTGATGCCTTGGGAGAGGATGGTGGCCAGAGCGGCACCGGCGGTTCGCATGTGGAGCCCTCCGACAAACAGAAAGTCGAGTGCGATATTGATGGCGCAGGCTAAAGCCGTAAAATAGAGCGGGGAACGCGAATCGCCCATGCCGCGCATGATCCCGAAGACCACGTTGTACCCCATGATGAATGGAATGCCTAAGGAGCAGATCAGCAGATAGTTTTCGGTGTCTGTTAAGGCTTCGGGAGGAGTTTGCATGGCCAGCGCAATCGGGTGATGTAAGAGCGTCATCAGCAGCGTAAGTGTTCCGCCAAAAAGAATGAACAGCCAGATCGAAGAACCGATGATGGCGGTGATTTCCCGGGTGTTTTTAGCGCCGGTTGCGATGCCGATCAGTATGGTAATGCCGGTTGTGATACCTAGAATAATCCCTGTGATGGTCTGGATAACCTGGCTGCCGATGGCGACTCCGGCCACACCGGCTGAGTCGTCAAATTGGCCGATCACAAACAGGTCTACTCCGCCATACAGCGCTTGCAGCAGATTGGCGATCAAAAATGGGGTGGCAAAAGTGAATAACTTTTTCGAGACGCTGCCTTGGGTCAAATTCAATTCTTTCATGGGTCGGTACATAAAAAAGCCGGATAAAATGAGTGGTTTTACCCAGTCATCTTATCCGGCATGGTTATGGTGCCCTCCGATGAGGATTACAAAACGCTTGTTATTTCGGGTGGCAAAGGTGGGTCAAAAAAATAGAAAATGCAAATGGAAGAGGTTTTCAGAAAAACGGCGAAACGGAGTGGTGGCGTCGGCCGCGGATAGAGTTGGTGCAGAAAAGTGGGAATATGGCTGCGAAATCCTCTTATGTGAGGAGAGGCTGGCGGCATTTTCCCCACAGATGGGGATTGTAGAGGTGGACTTGAATCTTCATCTTTGTATCGTGAGAAGATTATAAGCCCATTTTCTTGTAGTGAGTTAAATTTAAGTAAGGTTGGAATCCCCGCGAGCGTGTTGAAACCCTCGCGGGTTTTTCATTTTCAGGGGTTTATCTCTCTAATGAACCCAACCAGTCTTTCTTATTTTTTCTGAAATTTCATCATGAGTTTCTGATAAAATATTTTAACATTTTTCAATTATTTTAGACATATAAAACATTCTTGTACTTTTTTATAAAAAACTAAGCAATTCGGCTGATCTAGAGAATGAATCCATATCTTTCCGGCTTCAAAATTCTATATAATAAATATGACTATAGCTTATTTACGGGTTAGTACAGGCAAACAAAACCTGGCTAATCAAAAAGAGGAAATTAGACGATTTGCCGAACAACGTAATTTAATTATTAATCAATGGGTCACCGAAGTAGTAAGCGGTCGAAAAAATGAAAAAGAACGCAAATTGGGGACCTTGCTCAAAAAACTTAAACAGGGTGACATCTTGATTGTCACCGAACTTTCCCGCCTGAGTCGGACACTGACCGAAATTATGACCATCATGGGACAGTGTCTGGAAAAAGGGATTATTCTTTACAGCACCAAAGACAATTATGCTTTCGACAACAGCATCAATAGCAAAGTACTCTGTTTTGCTTTTGGACTGGTAGCCGAAATCGAACGGAACCTTATCTCAATGCGAACCAAAGAAGCGTTGGCCGTCAAACGGGCCGAGGGGATTCCTCTCGGACGCCGGAAAGGTTACACCCCAAAATTGAACATCTTGATCGAAAATAGACACTCAATCATACGTATGTTGCACCAAGGAGCATCGATTGCCCAAATTTGCCGGACCTATAAAATCTCTAGGGATACTTTCAATGAATTTCGCCGGCGTTATCAGTCTGTCGACCAGGCGATCGGCAACAAAGAATAATGATTTTCCCCCAATAATTGACATCCATTAAAAACGAGGCCGATGGTTCATCATCGGCCTCGTTGCGTTACTTTTTATGCGTATCCTGTCAAGGACGCGGAATCAATTTTAAGGAGGTGCGGTTTTCGATGTCTACCTGGTAACCTTCGGGAACCGTCAGGGTATAATAGAGTTTCTTGCCCTTCTTTTCCCACGACAACGAAATCAGTTCGTCGCCCACAGGTATCGTTCCGCTACAACGTTGCAGATCGCAATCGCTGAACACCACTTTCAGTTTACGGCCCGGAGCATCCAGTTCCCGGAGCCCCAGCAGGTCCCGGTAAAAGACGTGAGCCACATGAGAAGCAAAACCATGGTTGCAGCTGGCCGTCGAAGTGAGGTTTTCCCACAGCGTTCCTGTACGTTGTGCCATATACAGATACTGATCGGCCGATTCGTTCACCAACTGCTGAACATGACCGTAACGCGATAGAATCTCCAACCGCAGATAGGTTCCGATAAAGGCATTGGAGGGGTAGATGTCCGGATAGAGCCCCTGTTCCATGCGGTGCGGGCCGAATTTCGTCAGCAAAACCTGCCATAAGTCGGGATACAATTCCGGGGTGGCAACTTCGAAGAAGAAGGCATAATATTGGCAGGTTTCGGTGCGATGGGTCTTCTGCGGAACCAACTGTCCGTTTTCCCGCACGGCGTTGTCGATAAAGAACTCTCCGTCAAACGACTGACGCCGAATCGTTTCACGCAGCCGGGCAGCTTGTTCGTTCAGTTCCGGGCGGTCATACAGTTTCCCGGCCACATCCAGCATCTTCGCATAGAGCATGTTGGTGGGATAGTTGACATCCTGCACAAACTCGTTGGCTTTGGACCACTCTACGAAAACCCATTTTTCCAGATTTTCCAACAAACCGTCTTCGTTTTCGTAGCGTTTGAAGTAGGTCAACAGGGCATCCACCCGAGGCTTCAGGGCATCGATCATTGCCTGATCCTGACTGCGTGCCAGATACTCTTCCAGCTCGATCACAAACCACATTGCCCAGTTGGGAATGAAATTGCCGTTGACGTGATCCGACGGATAGCACATCGGTAACATTCCCTCGGGAATATTGGGGAATTTGTCCGGCAACAGGAAATTTTCCAGGAAGTTGGTTTCGATCAGGTGGTTACCGCTCAGGTCGAAGGCCACCCGAGCCGTGAAATAGCTGTCGCACAACCATCCGGCGCGTTCCCGCGAGGGGCAGTCCATGAAAATATCCAGGGCATTCTGACGGAAGGTCTCTACGGCCGCCTTATACACCTGATTGATCGATTCGTTGTCGCAATCGAACGAAGCCCGCGATACGTCGCTGTTGACATACTGACGGATATAGACGTCCTGCACTTCGCAATCGCCTTCGGCCACCTCGATCTGCAGGTACTGCAACGTATAGGGTTCGAACGATTCCAGTTCATAGGTGCCCGGTTGCAGTTCATATTCCATGCGTCCGTCGAATGACATGCGGCGTTTGATGCGTCCGTCCGTCAGCAATTCATCCCAATGATAGATCAGTTTGGAGGGTTTGCGCACCACCAGTTTGGTGCCGATGAACCCCGTCGAATTGCATTCGAATTTGAAGATGTTGTTCGGCAACGCTTCGGTATAGCGTCGAATCGTGTAATCGGGGTATTTCACCCGACGAATAATCAGAGCCTTGGCATCGGTCTCCTCCAGTTTGGCCGGTTTGAAATCGGGTGCGGAAAGATCGCTCTTCCAGGCTTCATAATCCGGACTGGACAGCTTGTAGAGTTCGCGATGAGGACGTTGGAAACTCAGCTTGGGGGCATCCTGCAGACGCTGACCCAATACCGCCCCTTCGAAAGGCGTGAAACCGCGGTTCCAGGATCCGGTGGCCGTGGCGGCCACTACTTTCCCGTCGGCCGTGATCTCTGCCTGGAAAAACGACGGTTGATTGATCAGGTAGAAGTTGTCGTTGTTGTAACCCGCCACTTCCACGGCAATCAGGTTCGTGCCCGGAACCAGTTTTCCGGACAGGTCATATTCGTCCACCCGGTAGTACCCGGCCCCGGCGACACAAGGCCCGTGTCCCAGAAACTGGCCGTTGAGACTGGCCCGGTAATCACAGTGCGCCGTCAAACGCAACTCCACTTGCTGTTTGCCGTCCCATTGGATGGGAACCCGGAAACTGGCCGTCACATTCGGCACGGTCTGTTGACCCTCGATCCAAATCGGCACAGCCCGTTGAAACGAAGTGGTTTGGGTTTGAGCCACACTCGTGAGGCAACCCAGTCCGCCTAAAAGCAGCGCAATCAAAAACAGTTTTTTCATACGTGTTGATTGAACAAATTTCGATTTTATGAAGATACGATTTTTTCCGTTGTCCTGCAACCGGCTAAAATCTCAACAAATTTAAGCATTCCCCGCCCTGGCTCCAAACGCCGGCCCAACCGTTTACCCGGCAGGCCTGTCTCTAAAACGTTCCGAAAGGCTTTCTGTCCTGAGATCCACCCCTTCCGGTACCTATTTATCTTTATGTTAATTGTTTTTGCATGTGTCTTCTTCTGCACTTTGGGGTCGCTCAATCTTGGTATATAGGGATATGCCGTCTCTCGTTCCCTATGGAGAGGCAGGTCGATGAACCCCGCCGAATACACTTTCCGAACGTTTTTCGTATCTTGAGCCTCCAATTCCAATCTCTGCTATGCCCCATATTCAACATACCTTGGCTGATTTGCCTCTGGCCGATTACATTGCCAACTACCGCGACAGCGAACGGTTTATGGGTTACTGCCGCCAATGCCGCAACTATGAACGACGTTGGAGTTGTCCTCCGTTTGCTTTCGATCCGGACACCCTGTTAGCCCGTTATTCCCATCTGTGGATTATCGGCACCCGGATCGAGCCGGATGCTTTCGAAAGCCGGCCCTGTGTCTCTGCTCAGGCCCGCATCGAACGTTGTCGGGAGCTGATCGCCATAGCCCGCCAAACCCTCGACGACGATTTGCTGGCCTTGGAACAACAATTTCCCGGCAGCCGATCGTTTCTTCCGGGCTGTTGTTTCCGGTGCCCCGAAGAGGCCTGCACCCGCATTCAGGGGAAGTCTTGCCGTTATCCGGACAAACTCCGGCACTCGCTCGAATCCTTTGGCTTCGACCTCGGCCGTACCACCACCCAACTGTTGGGTATCGACCTGCAGTGGAGTTATGACGAGAAGATGCCGCCTTATCTCACCTTGGTCAGCGGACTGCTGACCCTTGACGATCGCGGCCCTGACCATTTCCCTTATTAACGTTAATCCTGATTCGCCGACAAAATATGACCCTTGCCCGACATAAAACCGTTTTCAACTGGAGCGGAGGCAAAGATTCTGCTCTGGCTCTGTACCGACTGTTGCAGGACGACCGTTATGAAGTCGTCTCCCTGTTGACAACCGTCGATCATGAAACCGACCGTTCTTCCATGCACGACATTCCGCTCAGTCTGTTGCAACGTCAGGCTGACAGCATCGGTCTGCCTCTCTATACGGTGAATATGCTGACCCGAAACGGGATGTCCGATTATGGAGATGCCATGTTGCGGGCCGTTCAACATTTTTTGGATCAAGGTGTCTCCCATTTTGCTTTCGGCGATATTTTTCTGTATGATGTAAAAAGCTACCGTCAGGAAAAATTGGCGCCCTATGGCATCGAAGTGGTGGAACCGCTCTGGGATATGAGTTCGGCTCAGGTAATGGAAGCCTTTTTGGCTTCGGGTCTGCAGACGGTTATCGTGACCACCAAAGCCGATCTGCTGGATTCCTCTTATATCGGCCGTACGCTCGACGCTTCGTTGATCGCCTCCCTGCCTGCCGGATGCGACCCCTGCGGCGAATTGGGGGAATACCACTCGTTCTGTTATGCGGGCGGCATGTTCCGCTATCCGGTTCCTTTTGAATTGGACGGTCCTCAGCTCATTACCAAGCCTTTTAAAATGAGCGACGGACAACTTCACGAATTTTCCTATTGGTCGGCCCGGCTCCGGCCCTGAGACCGATACGGATTCGGGGTTTTAGAGCTTGTCGGGGATTGATCCCTCTTGTGATTATCTGAAAGAGAGAATGGCTGGCGGGAAGTTTTCTCAGGAAATGTAATATGCGGTTGGGTAAGAATCTTTAAAAAACTTATGATATGACGGGAATGGTAAGACTTTGGGTCGATAGAACGCAAACTTTTATTCGTTCTTTCAGAAGAAAAGGCTCCTGGGTGGGGTGTTTGCTTTTGGAAGGCATGGTCTCTGTTTTGGGGACAGGATCGTTGTGGGCGGCGGAGCCGGCAACTTCTGAAAAGCCGGTGGTATGGGTTCTGGCAACGGGAGGGACCATTGCCGGACAGGGCGAAAGTCAGGTAGCTTCGGCCTATAAACCGGGCTCCTTGCGGGTGGAAGAATTGCTGAAGGCGATTCCGGAGATTGCCGATGTAGCGGACGTTCAGGCGGAGCAGGTGGCTCAGATTGCCAGTCAGGATATGGATGTGGCGACATGGTTGCGTCTGGCGGCGCGAATCAATGAACTGTTGCGAGATCCGAAAGTGGCCGGTGTGGTGGTGACACATGGTACCGATACCCAGGAAGAGACCGCTTATTTTCTGAATCTGACCGTCAAAAGCGACAAACCGGTGGTGATGGCTTCGGCCATGCGTCCCCCTTCGGCTTTGGGGGCGGACGGGGCCCGCAATCTGTATCATGCGATTGTGTGTGCCGCCAGTTCACAAGCCGTGGGGCAGGGAGTGATGATCATTATGGATGATAAAATTATCGGCGCCGATGATGCGACGAAGGTCTCGACCTTGGATGCAGGGGCTTTCCAAGATCCCGATTTCGGACCTTTGGGGATGATCTACAATGGACGCCCGTTTTTCTCACGCCATTCGCTGAAACGTCATACGGCTCAGTCGGAGTTTGATGTCTCGGGGCTCGATTCTTTGCCGCGTGTAGAGGTGGTCTCCAGTTATGCTGGTGCGACGGCACTGTTTATTCATGCTGCGGTGCAGGCCGGAGCCCGAGGCATTGTCATTGCCGGTGTGGGTAATGGAAACATGAGTGCTGAAATGCAGAATGCGGCCGAGTCGGCCCGCGAACAGGGCGTGGCCATCGTGCGTTCGTCGCGGATTATGCGCGGCCCCACCACCCAATGGAATGAGGTGGATGACGATGCGTTGGGATTTGTTGCCTCTTGGTATGCCAATCCCTACCGGGCGCGGATCTTGTTGATGTTGGCGCTGACCCGAACGAATGATTATCGGGAAATTCAGCGAATGTTTCTCCAATACTAACACTTTCCGCTGTTTTCTCAGAGCGGGGATGGAGCCCGCCGGAGACGGAATTTTGGAGAAAAGGACAAGTCCCGTCAGGTAGAATTTGGGACTGGAATGGATAAAAGAACAGGCGACCTGAGAGGTCGCCTGTGTCTGTTTAGGATGAGGGTGGATTATTGTTGCAGGGAGGCGGTCAACATCCAGACACTCTTTTCCTGTTCGCGCAGGTAGTCGCTCATCAAGGCTACGGTGCCTTCGTCTCCGGCTTCGGAAGCTGCACTCAGAATGGCTCGTTCGCGGGCAATCAACACTTGTAGGGTGTCTAAAATCAGGCGAAGGGCTCCGTCGGCGGTGTCGACACCGGCTACTTCTTTGATTTCGGCTTGTTGGAGGTAGCCGCTGAACCGATTCTCGGGTGTGCCACCCAGGGTCAGGATACGTTCGGCGATTTCATCGACTTTGGCGGCTACGTCGTCGTACATTCTCTCGAATTGTGCGTGCAGGGTGAAGAAGGCCGGACCTTTGATGTTCCAGTGAAGGCCGCGCAGGTTGGTGTAGTATACTTGAAAATCGGCCAACAGTTGTTGCAATGAAACGATGGTGTTTTGCGTGCGGTTGGGATCGAGACCCAGGATATTTACAGTATTCATAATCGTATTTTTTAAAAGGTTATACATTATTTTCTCTTTCGTAGTACAAAGATAAAATCTGTTTTCATATAAAGCAAATTGATAATTTTTATCAAAGAATAAGGTTTTGTTATATATAAAAAGCGGAGGAAAAGGAGGTCTTGAGGAATATCAAGGAGGTGGATGGAATATCGTTTATGGAAGGGGGTTGCCAGAGAAGCTACCTGGGGAAGATCTAATAAAAACGACCGCCTCTATACGAGACGGTCGTGAAACCAGAAGGGCATCGGTCAGTCATCCGATCACCGGAAGATCCTTAACCAATTTGAAAAGGTTGTTTAGGAGATCAATTGACCTTCAGCCGTGATTTTCAGTTTTATATCTCCCATGGGACGATCGATTTCGATCAGATACCAACTGCCGGTCGGGGTCACTACATAGTCGGCATCGTCGATGACGTAGCTACTGCCCGCATTTTGTGCCACGGTTTGTAGAACGGCGTTCGGAAGTGCCGAAGGACGGACCTCCCATTGAGTCATCGTCCATTCCCAGGAGGCGTTAAAATAGACCTCTTTGAAGAAATTTTCATGGCGGATGTCTACTTCATAGTGGCCGACTTCCTGATCCGTGTCTACGATTTGAGCACCCGGATATTGGGAGGAGATGAATGTTTGCACCTCGGTCGGTACACTTTGCGGCAGGAAATGACCGGGATCGTCATCGGTATGAGTCAGGGCCTTTAGCAGGGTGCCGTCGGAAGCATAGATCAGATCGAGCTCTTGTCCGCCCTGTTCTACCTCGATGACATAAATATCCTCGGTGTCGGGACGTTCGTACAGATCAATTTCTTCAATCTGCCAGTTGGCGTAGTCTCCTGTAAGGAGGGCGCTGCGAACCGCTTCCGGCAAACGCACCAGGGTATAATCGGTTTCGGTCATGAGCCAGGTTCCGTTGGCGTCGAACCAGGCACTGCGATCGTTGTTCCGATACCAAGAGTCGGCGACATAGTAGCTGCCCGAACGTTCCCAGTCGATGCGTTCAGCGCCTGGGTACAGGGAGTGGAAGGTCTGCTGGACCCGTTCATTGCCCGGATTGGGATTGTCGTTGTCTTTGTCGCAGCTCTGGAACCACAGACAGCCTGCGGCGAACAATAAAAAGAGATAGTTGGTTTTCATAGGATATACAATTTAATCAATTATCATTTTGAGGGTGCAAGGTGCCGGGAGCGATTAATCGATTTCGGTCAGGCGAAATTGCAGGTCGAACTTCAATTCCAGTCGATTGTCGAGTTTTACTTCGTAGTTGCGGGAGTCGCGTTCGAGCTTCAGCATCTTGACGTTGGGGTAGTTGCTCTGAACATAATCGGCGATGGCTTTCGGAACGATACCGGCCGGTAATTGAGTGTATTTGCAGTCGATCTCTTTCCATTCTCCCTGTTTGTCGAACTCCACTTTGTTGCCGTTGGTGAAGATCACCTTGTAATCCTTGTCGAGCCAGTCCTGATCGACCTTGGCATAGGCCACCTTGTCCGAGGCGAAATACTTTTTCAGGCATTGTTGGGCGGTGGCGGGCAGTTGGTTGACGTTAATCATTTTATCGGTTCCGGCTTGTGCTCCGAAATGCAGGGCGACCAGGCAGCTGATCATCAATATCCACTTTTTCATAACGTTTCGTATTAGAGGTTTATACTCGGTTAATCCTTTTTGTTAGGACAAAGGTGCGCCTCAAAACTGAAATAATTATGAAATCGAAGCGGTCGGATCATTTTTTGGGAAAAAAAGTTCGAAAACGTGTTCCTGTTCTTCGAACGCGTATTGGATCGTGATCTGATAGAGGGTGCAGATCGACCGTAC
>JAHZDG010000005.1:17371-43534 GCA_019422485.1 Alistipes sp.
AAGAACCTTCCCGGGCGGAGCCTCGATAGAAGCGGTCGAAAATGCGGGAGGCATCCAGCGGAGTATTGCCGCCGGTATTGCGCAGGACGATCCGGTCTGCAAGCACCGCAATGTCGATGCGGCCACCGGGATGGTTGTGCACAAACGCGTTTTTGAGCAGATTGGACAGCAGGATCGAGGCCAGTTCCGGGTTCAGCTCGGCGACCAGTGTGGCCGGCCGGGAAAGATGGAGCGCGATGTGCAGATGGGCATAGATCTCCTGGAAATTGTCCGCCAGACGAGCGATCAAGGCCCCTAAATCGACCGGAGCGGTTTGGGGATATTGTCCGTTGTCGATCCGGGAGAGCAACAACAGGGTTTTGTTGAGGCGGACGAGGGATTCGAGGGTTTCCATCGTCTTGAGCAATTCGCTGAGTTGTTGCTCGGTGAGGGTATCGTCGTCGAGCAGTGCCTCCAACGGTTCTGGCACACCGCCAGCGGCGTCTGTAATTCATGGGCGGCGTTGCCGATGAATTGTTTTTGTTGCTCGAAAAGTTCTTCGTTGCGGCGGGCACTGCGCAGGGCGGCTTCATTGAGCTTGCGGAATTCCGTGATGGGGGTCGGGTTGTCGAGCGGCGGAGTGGGGCGTCCCACGTTGAAGCTGTCCAGCCACTCCAACAGGGTGTATAGCGGCCGCAGGCTGCGGTACAGCACCCATACGTTGATCCCCACAATGGCCAGCAGCAATAAAATGTAGAGAATGATCATCCACTCGAGAATGGTCAGACGAAGGTCTTCTCCCTCGAAAGTGGGAATCGCAACAGTCAGTTCATAATATTGGTCATTCTCGTCGCGGAAAACGGTTTTCAGCACCCGGGCCGGTTCTTCCTCTTCGAGGGCGGCGATGTAGACCATTTCGTTGAAGTAGCGGATCCCCTCATATTCGTGGGCATAGTCGCTTGTGACCGAGGTGATGGAGTAGGTGTTGTTGGTGCCGTTGTCGGCGGGAGGCAGGGGCTCGCCGCCCAAAGCCCGGGTGATGATCTGTTCGGAATAGTCTTCCAGGGCATCGTCGGTCTCGTCGTTGATCTCATCGACCAGAATCAGGTAGAAAAAAAGAGCCCACAGACTCAGCAGCCCCAACAGGGCGATCGACAGTCGGAGGGTGATGCGGTAGATCAGTTTCATCGGCGGAAAAACGGATTGGGCGGGAAAACAGCGGAAGAGTTTATTCGTTAGGTCGTATCATCTTGTAGCCGAGACCGTAGACGGCTTTGATTTCCGGGGTGGCTCCGGCCTCTTTGAGTTTCTTGCGCAGGTTTTTGACCTGGGCGTAGATGAAGTCGAAGTTGTCGGCCTGGTCGATGTGGTCGCCCCATACGGCCTCGGCCAGCGAGGTTTTGGGAATGAGGTGATCCGGACGGGTGGCAAAGTAGTGCAGAATGTCGTACTCCTTGCGGTTGAGTTCCAAGGGGCGGTCGTCGATGCGGACCTCGAAGCGTGACGGGACGATCGTCAGATTGCCGACCCGGATCTCGTAAAGCCCTTGTTGGCGGTTGCGGCGGATCAGGCTGCGGATGCGCGCTCCCAGTTCAGCCAGATGGAACGGCTTGGCGAGGTAGTCGTCGGCACCTCGTTCCAGTCCGGTCACTTTGTCTTCCAGGGCATCGCGGGCCGAGATGACAATCACGTTGCTCGGTTTCCCCTCGCGCTGCAACTCCTCGAGCAGTTCCAGACCGTTTCCGTCGGGCAGCATGACATCCAGCAAAATGCAGTCGTAGTCATAGTCGGCGGCCTTTTGGCGGGCGGTTCGGTAATCGGGGGCCACTTCGACCACATACCGTTCCTTCTCCAGGTAGGTGCGGATCACCTCCCGAAGCGAGGGTTCATCTTCGACGATCAGAATTTTCATAGCCGTGCACTTTGTTACAAATTAACCGAAAATTTCTGAAATCAATCTGAAATCCGGGCAATCCGACAGAAAACTTCCGGGATTTCGGACAAGGTATCCGCTTGGGGCCGTCTTTCTTTTTATAACGGATGTGGGTTGTGTAAGGTGACGATGGGCAAAAAGCGGGCCATTTCAAAAGGACAGTCTGAGCCGGATTTTGGGGAAACGGTTTTGGATGCTCCGTTGTGTTTCAGGGGTGCTCAGATTGCGATTTGGCGCAATAGCTAATAGGGAGGCTCGTTCTTTCTCCTTGAGACAAGGGGCGTTACTGGAAAGATTTTCGTTTAGCGTAACTCCTCTAGGGAAAGTGGTATTTTTTTTGTAATTTGCCATATAAACAAACACCCAACTGTCGCATTATGAAGTATCAGGTATTGTACGAAAACTTTATCGATGCCGTTAAGAATTCCATCCCTCGGAATAAAAAAGTCTCCGCCGTATTGACCGATATCCTGAAAATCGAAAAAGAAGCGGTGTACCGACGTCTGCGGATGGAGGTTCCGTTTACGTTCACCGAAATTGCCAATGTGGCGCAACATCTGGATATTTCGATGGATGATATGATCGATAATAACGTCTCGAAAAACAGACCGCTGTATCTGAAGTTTATTGATTATACCGATCCGATGGAATTGGGAGAGGTGATCCTGGACAACTTGTTGACATTGGTCAAACAGCTCAAGGCGGCCAGCGATTCGGAAATCAGTTTCAGCTGCAGTACCCTGCCTCCGTTATTGTATCTGAACTATGAACAGATTACCCGTTTCTATCTGTTCAAGTGGACCTATATGTATGGGAATGCTGCTGCGGTTAAAAGGTTTGATGAGATGGAGATTTCGGAACGCCTGAACCAGATCCGTCAGGAGATCGTGAGCGAGTCTCATTATATCCGTACGACGAATTACATTGCCGACAGTATGTTGTTCTGCAGCCTGGTGCATGATATCCAATATTTCCTGAGCATTCATTTGATTTCGGAGCAGGATGTGCAGGCGCTCAAGCGAGAGATCGCTCAGTTTATCGACGATACGGAAAATTTGGCGGCTCACGGACATTATCCCGATACCAATCAGGTGGTTAACTTTTATGTGTCGAACCTTAATTTTGAAACCAGTTATATCTGTGCCGAGACACCTGATATGCATATTAGCATGATGAAGGCGTTTATACTGAATGTTGTTTCGTCGCAGGATGATTTGACATTTCAGCGGATCAAAAACTGGTTGCAGTCGCTTAAACGGGTTTCGACTTTGATTTCTCAAAGTGGCGAACAGCAACGGATTCTCTATTTTGCCCAGCAGCGGGAGATGGTGAATGCACTCTGAGAAAGCGATGAAAAAGAATGCCGCCGGCAACAGAAAAGAAGGGTCCGGGCATAGGGACTGAACTTTCAGGTAGTTGCATAAGGAGGAAAGCAAATAGAAGGGCCTGTCTCAAAAGACCAGGCCCTTCTATTATGTGGTGGAGGGCGTTTGGAGAATAACCGGAGGCATCGTAAAATGGGCTTGAAGGTGAAAAACTGTCTTTAAAACGGGGTGGGGTGCACATTTTCGGGAAAAAATGTGTATCCTTGTTTTAGAAAGCCCTGTGAGATATGGGGCCTGCTACGTTTCATTAAAATTGAATGATCATGCAAACCGCAAAAAACTGGATACGGAAAGGTTGGATAGGGGCTTGTTTAGGCCTGATCGCTTGTGCGGAGAACCCGGAGAAAGCGTTTTATGGCTCTTGGCGGGAACTTGGCATGTCGGAGTCGGCGATGGTTCAAGGAGTGGTTTTGGAAAAACAGGGACTCGCAAAGTCTTTCGGATCGGCTACGTTGCGTTATGAAGCGTGGGAAAAAACGGAGACGCATTTGATCTTGGAAGGAACGAGTATCGGAAACGGACAGGAATTGCCCTTTGCCGACAGCCTGGAGATCATTTCCTGCCAGAAGGATACCTTGATCCTGGGGCAGGGCGAAGACTATCGCAGGGTGTACGTTCGTCAGCCGGATGATCGGACGGCGATCGAGTTGAAATCGCTGACCGGTGAAACTCCGGTTCGTTTGCTATTCGTGCCGGATTCGTCGACGGTGCAGCTTTGGCTCTCCCCGGATCAGATTTACGCCTTGTCGCGTCGGGTGCGTCCGGATGGCTCTTCGGTGTGGAACTGGGAGGACGATGACACCTATCAGGTCGAAAAACGTCAGGAGGAATGGGTGGTGTCTCGACGGGGCAAATTGTTGTATTCGATGTCGGGGCAAGTCTCCGATTTCCCGGTCCGGAGTGCTTACGAGGGATTTCGCTGGGAATTGTTGAGAGGGGCTGGATTTGCCTGCTGGGCGCAGCGGAATGCCTCGATTCGCTTGATGATCGATCCCTCGATCCCGGGGCTGGTTCTGGTCCGGGATGGAGATCCTGCTCCGCGGACCCTCGTGCGGATTTTCGATCTGCCGGACAGAAACATCGAAAGTTTGCTGAAGCAGCTGGCCCAGGAACCGGGATGGAAGCCGGAAGAAACCGCTCGTTTTCAGGAAAAAAAGTGTGATCGCAAGGGCGTGCGTCGTTTTGTGCTGGTGCCGGACGGTGCTTATGCCCGGCGTATGGATAGTCTCATGCAGCGGGAACCGGTTCCCGCGACCTGCAGCGGTTGGGGCGTCGGGAACAGCGGTATGCGTTATTTCGAAATACAGGACAGCCATCCGGATCGGGTGATTTTTATGGAGATCGGTCAGGATGCTCCTCTGTTTGACGAACAGACTTTCCGATGGGAAGAGACGCAGGATTCGGTCGATTCGCGGGATATTTTACGTTTGGTTTCGGGCGAGCTTCGTATCGGACACGAGGTTCGGTCGTTGACCCTTTCGGATGGAAGCGGCGAATATTGGGTGGTAGACAAGACGGGAACCTTGTTGCAGGCTTACGATGAGTGGACGGAGGGCAACAAGAACGGCAAACCGTTGGATGTTCAGCTGCGGGTGGAATACGACGGGAAATGGGACGATGGCTTTGCCGCTGAATATGATGGTGTCTTTTTGGTGCGGGAGGTCGTTCGTCTGGGTCCGGCGAAGTAACCGGCGGGCAAAAGGATGTGCTACAGAGCGTTCAGTAGCTGAACTTGTTGAGTAGAAGAAAATTGATAGCGATGAGAAGATACGGTTGGTGGATCGGATTATTGGGTTGCCTGCTGTTGTGTTTGGCGGGTTGTGGAAAACAGACGGTAGGGGATCCGATACCCGTTGCGCCCGATTATGCCCAGACCGCGAATTGGTTCGAAGGGCGGGGAGCCCCCGGGAGTACTTACGATGTGTTTTATATCGTGCCGACGTGTGTATTCGACTGGGAAGACGAGTCGGGGAATGTTTGTCACTATATGGATGTGGAGAATCCGTCTCACCGGGCACAGGTCGACGGGCCTTTGCATTTGGCGGAAGGAATTTTTGCCGATGAAGCGAATTTCTATGCTCCGTACTATCGGCAGATTACGATCGAGTCCTGGATGGAAAGCGAGCCGGTGATTCAGTCCCGTTTTGAGGTGGCGTTTGACGATATCGAAGCGGCGTTCCGGTATTACCTGGATCATCTCAACGGCGGACGTCCCTTTATTTTGGCCGGTCACAGCCAGGGAGGAAAAGCGGTGATCGAACTGCTCAAGCGCACCCTCTCCGATGAAGAGTTCAGCCGGATGATTGCGGCCTATCCGTTGGGCTATCCGGTGCGGGATACCGATCGTTCGCCTCGGTTGATTTCGGCTTCGGATGCCGATGGAACAGGGGTTTTTGTGACCTTCAATTCGGTTTCTTCTCCCGATAAGTTGCCACCTTTGTTGCAGGGAAGTTGGGCGGCGATCAATCCGTTGAATTGGCGGACCGATGCTGAACCGGGAACGCGGGAACAACATCTCGGCATGGTCTTTACAAACGCCGACGGGACGATCCGTTCGGAACAGGCCCAGGTGATCGAGGCGCATTTGGATGAGGCTACCCGTGCTTTGGTGGTGTCGGGGGTCAATCCGCAGGATTATTATGTGCCATCGCTGGAAAGTTTGTTCCCTTCCGGAAATTATCACGTGGTAGAGCTGAACTTCTTTTATCGCAACCTGCAGCAGAATGTTAAAGATCGGGCCGCAGCGTTTTTGAACCGAAGCGCTCAACCGTAAAGAGCTGCCCGTTCAGGGCAAACGGTTTATGATGAGATGGGGCGATCTGCTCCGAAAGTTTAAGACTGCCGGATGAAAGAGCTTCGGATGGCCTGAAAAACTTTTTCTTGTGGGTCGAGATGTACTTTCGGCGGGATAGGTTATTCCGTCGGGGTGGCCGGGTGTTCGAGTAGCGGTTGTAATTCCTCGGGCCAGGTCAATGTCTGGCAACTGATCGAGAGGATCCGTTCCCGGCCCGTATCGGTCAGCGAAAAGTACATCTGGCGTTTATCGGCTTGTCCCATAAATCGTTGTACGAGTCCTTTCTTTTCTACCGAGGCGATCACCTTGGAGATGTTGGAGGCGCTCAGACCCAGTAGCTCTCCCAGTTCACCGGAGGAGAGACGTTCCGATTTGTTCAGGGAGCAGAGCACCATTCCTTCGTTGAGTCCGATTCCGTATTCTTTTTCAAATTGCTGTTCGAACGCGGCGATGCTGCGTTGGATATCCCGAATCTTACAGAGGGAGGCTATGCGTGTTGAGGTATCTGTCATGGAGCGGTTGGTTTTTCATAAAAAGTTGTGAAAACGGGCAAAAGAGCATGACGGAGGCTTTTCGGGTTTTGCCGTCGATATGAGCGGGACGGAATGAACGTTCCCTCCGTGCATCTCCCGAAGGTGTCGGAACATGTACGGAGGGGTCGTTCGCCTGAAAATTATCGATTCAGCAACAGCTCGTCAATGATCCGTTTGAAGTCGGCTTTGCCCATGGCGCCCTGTGTCATTTGGGGCGTTCCGTTCACCGGGATGAACAGCAGCGAGGGAATCGACCGGATTCCGAAAACAGCCGCCAGTTCCTGTTCCTTATCGGTGTCGACTTTGTAGATGACAATCGAGTCTCCGTATTCGGCGGCCAGCTCTTCCAGAATCGGGGCCACCATTTTGCAGGGGCCGCACCAGGTGGCGTAAAAGTCAATCAGAGCCGGTTTGTCGCCCAGGTATTTCCATTCGTTGGGCGAGGTTTCGTAATTGGCTACTTTCTGTAAAAAATCGGCTTTGGTCAGTTCGATGGGTTTCATAACAGTTTCGGTTTTAGTGGATGAAGAGGAGGTTTGATCTTGGGCCTGAGCCTGGTTCTGGTTTTGACCGTTGCAGGCCGTCAAAAAGAGAAGGGCGATTCCTATCAGAAACGTCGATTTCATAGTTTTTTTGTCGAATTTGAGTTGGGTTTAAAACATTGTTTTGCGGAAGAAAAGATTCTTGCTTCAGCTTATACGAACAGGTTGACATTGGCTTGTTCGGCCCGTTCCATGTAGGTGGCTACGCCGCCGACACTCACTTCGTCCAGCAGTTCTTCGCGTTGGATCCCCATGACATCCATGGACATCTGGCAGGCAATGAATTCTACGCCGTTGTCCAGGGCTTGCTGGCGGAGTGACTCGAGCGAATCGATACCTTTTCGTTTCATGAGGTGACGCATCATCCGGTCGCCGATGCCCAGCATACTCATTTTCGACAGGTGAAGATTTCGGGAATCCGACGGCAGCATCTTGTCGAACATGCGGCCGAAAATATCTTTCTGAACGTGGGGCTTGATCTGTTTCTTGAGGACGTTCAACCCCCAGAAGGTGAAGAAAATCGTGGTTTTCTGTCCCGTGGCGGCGGCTCCGTTGGCCAGCACAAAGGTAGCGAGCGCCTTGTCCAGATCGTCGCTGAACAGAATCAGGGTCTTGCCTTTCCCGTCGCAGGAGTTTGCTGGAGTGCAGCTTTTTACGCCTTTTTCGATAACCACCGTGTATTTGCCGCGCTCTTCACGGAGCGAAAGAAGATGATTTCCGGTTGTGTTGCACCAGGCCTGGGCGTCGCGGGCAAAGCCGGCATCGGTGGCCTGGATTTCCAGTTGTTCTCCGGTTTGCAGCTGATCCATGGCCTGTTTGAGCTTCATGACGGGACCCGGACATTGCAGCCCGCAGGCGTCGATCCGCAGGGTGCGGGATGACTCGGCCGGTTTTTCTCCGGCAGCGGGTGTGGAGGTCGGAATGGCTTGAGGTTTCTGGATCGGCGCGATGGCGGCGGAGTAGGTCTTATAACCGCCCGACAGATTGCGGACCTGTTTGAAACCCCGTTGCAGCAGGATGCGTGTCGCCAGATAACCCCGGAGCCCTACGGCGCAGAAAATCAGAATAGGACGGTCAGTCGGCAGTTCGTTGAGGCGTTCCCGTAGGTCGTCGAGCGGAATGTTGACGGCGCCCGGAATCGATCCGAACGAGAATTCGGCCGGTGTACGGACATCGAGCAGAAATGCTCCTTCGGCTTTGGCTGCTTCGACTTCTCGCCAGCTGATGGTAGGCATCGATCCGTTGAGGATGTTGACAGCGGTATATCCGGCGATGGCGATGGGGTCTTTGGCCGATGAGAAGGGCGGTGCGTAGGTGTGCTCGACCTGGGTCAGGTCGTAGACCGTTCCTCCGTTTTTGATCAGCAGCGCGATCTGGTCGATGCGTTTGTCTACACCGTCGTAGCCGACACACTGGGCTCCGTAGAGTTTGCCGCTCTGGGGGTCGAAAGTGAGTTTCAGGGTCAGCGGCAGTGCATCGGGATAGTAACCGGCGTGAGAGGAAGAGTGAGTCGTGGAGCTGAGGTAGGGGATCTCCATCTGACGGAGACGTTTGGCGGCCAGACCGGTCGAAGCGACGGTCAGGTCGAACACCTTGGCAATCGAGGTGCCGATAGCTCCTTCGTACGGGGTTTGGTGTTCGAACACCATGTTGTCGGCCACGATGCGGCCCTGTCGGTTGGCTGGATTGGCCAGGTAGTTGAGGTAGGGCTTTCCGGTCAGCGGGTGAGGGTATTCGATGGCGTCACCGACCGCATAGATGTTCGGATCGGAGGTTTGGAGGTATTCATTGACCTGGATGCCTCCGGCAGGGCCGATTTGCAGACCGGCTGCGCGAGCCAGGGTGGTTTCGGGCCGTACTCCGATCGATAGAATGACCAGGTCGGCGGTCAGTGAGGCTCCGCTGTTCAGGCGAACGTCGATTCGGCCGTCTCGGCTTTCGAATCCCTCTACCCCCTGTTCGAGGTAGAGCGATACGCCTTTCTGGGTGAGGTGAGCGTGTACCTGAGCCGCGATCGAGAAATCGACCGGAGCCATCACCTGGTTTCCCATTTCGACAATGGCTACCTGAGCGCCGGTCTGGTGCAGGTTTTCGGCCATTTCCAGTCCGATGAATCCGGCTCCGACGACAACGGCGCGTTCGATGCGGTGGTCGGTGATGTATTTTTTGATGCGATCCGTGTCGGTGACGTTCCGCAGGGTAAAGATCCCGTTGAGGTCGATGCCCGGCAGAGGCGGACGTACCGGAGAGGCTCCCGGTGATAACAGCAGTTTATCGTAGGATTCGGTATAGGTTGAACCGTCGGCCCGGCGGACGGTAACGGTTTTTGAAGCGGGATCAATGGCGGTGACTTCGTTTTCGACCCGTACGTCGACCTGAAAGCGTTTCCCGAATGCCGCAGGGGTTTGAACGAAGAGTTTGTTGCGGTCGGCGATGGTGCCTCCGATATAATAGGGCAGGCCGCAGTTGGCGTATGAAATGTATTTGCCTTTTTCGAACAGGATGATTTCAGCGAGTTCGTCGGCTCGGCGGATGCGAGCGGCAGCGGTTGCCCCTCCAGCTACGCCTCCAATGATCAGGTGCTTCATATTGATAGGTTTTTTATAGTGCAGTGGAAATATTTTCCAAAAGAATACACTGCAAAGGTAATTGTATTTTCCATAAAAACAAATTTCCAATGGAAAATAAATATAATTAAACAAAAAATGACTGAAAATCGAGTGCCTGGAGTGTTTTGTGATGGGGATGGGGGCAGGTGGAAGAGATCGGTGTGGAAGAGGGAACGGTAGATCAAACCCCTAAGTGGATCACCAAACAAAAACGCCACCCGAATCTCAGGCGGCGTTTTTGCATCTATAAAGGCGGGTATTATTGCATGGTGCCGGCAGGTTGGTAAGTACGCATATATTCGATGGAGGTGCCATCGGTGCTGCTGGTAAATACTTCCAGACGCATGTCGGTTTTGGTCCCGTGGAAAATCGAGACAATGCTGACCTCGTGGTTGCTGATCGCTGCTCCTATCGTATTTTGGTAGGTCTCATCGCCTTCGGGATTGAACGCTTCGGACGATTGTTCGTTTTCCCAGGTAACGGTTTCACGGCTCGGAGCTACACCTAACAGACGGGAAATCATCTGGCGTAGACTAAGATATTTTTTGATATAATACACATCTTGAGTCGTGGAGAAGGTCTCCATCTCCATGATCTGCGAGAGGGCTCCGTCGGTGAAAGTATACATCGTGGGGATCAACGGCGGATTGAGGGTGTTCAGAGAGAACTGATCCGGGAATTGACCGCCATACGTATTGGCATCCATCTGTTGCAGGCTGGGCCGATCGAGCAGGGTGACTTCGAGGTTGTCGCCCCAGAACGAGGTTACGGCATCACAAGCCTCTACCGTATAGGTTTTGGTGCTGGTGAGCTCTTTGTAGGCATTGCCGTCCTTATCGGGTGCGTTGAAAATATACAAGGCCGAGAAAGTCAGTTCGTATTGACCCGGCGTAGAGGGGGCAGTAAAAGAGAAACTGCTTTGGGTTTCGCTTTGTTGACCTTCTTGCGTCAATCCGTTTTGGGTACTTTTCCAGCGGTATTCGACCGAGCTGATGTTATTGCCGCCGGTCGGAAGGGGGCAAGTGGCCGTAACTTGTTGTCCGGTTCCGATACGGGTACGGTTCAGACTAATCGAGCCGATCGAGTCCGGAGCCTTGCCATGATTGGTCTCTTCTTTTTCGCAGGAGGTCAGCATCAGCAGGGCCGACACTCCAAGGAGTGTAAAACGAAGTATATTTTTCATAAGTCGTACTTTTTAGAGGAGAAGGAGAGAAATATGGATTGTCGGAGCTATTTTGACTGAATCAGCAGATCGAATCCGGATGCAGCAGGCCAACTGTAATTGGTCTTATAGTATTCGTTCAGGCGAGTGACACGGGGATCGCGCATCGGAACGTAGCAGCTCATTCCGCAGAAATCATCGGGAGATGCCAAGTTGGGATTTTCCTGACGGGTAACGCTCCATTTTTGAGGAATGGCGGCCTCCAGTGCATTGGCAAAAGTCGTATAGTCGTTTTGGAGAGCGCTATTGCCGTCACAACCTAGGGCAATTGCTTGATTCAGATCAGCCAACGGCAGATCTTCATCGACAAACAACAGGTTGCCGCTCAGCTTGCTGAAATACAGGTCAGGATAGGCCGCATATTTTTCCACGAGGGTCCGGGTAGCTTCAGCCAAAGCTTCGAGGCGGTCGGTGCGGATGACCGATACATCGAAGTTGACGTCTGCTTCGGCTGGCAGATTGTAGTACCATTCGGCACTTTTCTCGGTGAAATGGTATAAATCGGCTTGCGGTTTGGTGTAAAGATACTCCATGGTTTGATCATAGGGATAGCCGGGACCGGGCAGCGGTTGCATACAACCAACCAGGTAGGAACATTTTTCGCGGAGTTCGTAAGCGGTTTCGACGTTCCCCATCAGGCAGGCGTGGAAGATCACAAAATCATATTTGATCGGCAACAATTGGGCAAGGTCTTTTACTTCCAGGGCCGTTCCAAACCGTTCGCCGCTTCCC
Source organism: Alistipes sp. (assembly GCA_019422485.1). Taxonomy (GTDB): domain Bacteria; phylum Bacteroidota; class Bacteroidia; order Bacteroidales; family Rikenellaceae; genus Alistipes_A. Next base: position 29,101 of record JAHZDG010000005.1, read on the forward strand.
AAGGCTTTCGTGAGACCGGCGGGCAGTACGGCGGCCTGGGTTGATTCATGATCTTCGTCGTCATGACCCATGGCGGGAATGTCGATCAGGTCTCCCAGGGTGTAGGGGAACCATGCGGAACCGTGGGTACCGATGATCAGACCATGCGAGTCGGCCGGGAAGAGACGAATTGCATCTTCCAACACCCCTTTCATGACCGTTACATCCACCGGATCCTGTTCAGGATAGGTTTTGACCACTTCGCTGTAGATGGCTTCGGATTCGTCATGAACGATTTTCAGCAATACGGGGGATGAATATTGGGTCAGGTGCGGAGAAGGGTCGAGATAAACCAACAGGGTCCCGTCGAATTCGTCGTTCCAACCTTCTTCGAGTTGATTGAGGGTGTTTTCCATGACGTTCCACAGGTTGTTGTCATCCATCATGTAGAACAATACGGTTCGATTCTTTTTCGGGGCTGGATCCGGATCGGGATTAGGATCGGGATTGGGATCGTCTTTGCTGCAGGCGCTCAGCAGCGTCAGGGTCAGCAGACCGCACAGATACAGAAAACGGGCAAAAAAGGAAGTTTTCGACATACTGCTAATATATGGTTACATTTTCGGTCGCAAAAAAAAGAAAATTGCGGCAAGTTTGGATAGAAAATCGGAAAAATTTATGTGTCAAGTTGTGAAAAAAGAGTGTCAACCCGGCAACTTCTTCGTGCAGAAGAGGCTGTAGCCCTGTTTTTCGAGACGAATCCGTATCTTTATGCAATGAATGAAAAAGGTTATGGGATGTAGTTGCTGTCGGAAAGGAATCGTCTTGCTGGTGGCGGGATGGATTCTGTTTTCTTGTGGGACTTCGGAGCCGAAACCGGAGCCGCAGTCGCAGTCGGAAAAGGCTTCGGTGCCGTTGATGACGGATTCGATTTATACGCTCGATCGGGTCTATGCAATGGCCGGCAAAGGAGATACGTCGGTTTGGACGATTCTTGATTCGATCGATCGTCGGGAGACGGCTTTGGCAGATCGGCGTGCCGTTCCGGCGTATGAAATTCAGTTGGCTCGGGCTTTTGTTGCTTCGCGCGACTTGAATCCCCGGCGGGCGATGCGTTACCTGACGCCTTTATTGAGGTCGCAGGTGTTGGCCGATCATCCGGAACGTCATCTGTTTGCTTTGGCTCTGATGAGTAATGAGTGCATGGTATTGCATCAGACCGATCTCCAAGTCGATTATATTTTGCAGTATATGGAGCTGGCCCGACAACAGGACGATACGGTTCGTTATGCGGCGGCTTATCTCTATTTGGTCGGGACGTATTGCGAGCAGGAGGACTATTCGAAGGCTGCGGCCTGTCTGGAACGGGCTCAGCGTTTATTGAAACAGACGGAAGCTCCCCGGTCATTGGAGTATTTGTTGTGGAGCCGGGAGATGGAGATCGATTTGCTGGTGGAGCAGCACCAATATAAAAAAGCGATAGAGGTCAATCGGCGCTTGATTGAGCAATACGAATCGCTCTCGGTGCCGCAGCGGCGGGCGCTGGACCTGGATCAAGATTCGACCCGGAATTTTCGGCAAGCACAGAACTGGGTTATGTTAGCCGGTCTGTATGCCCATGACGGGCAGATGGAGGCGGCTTCGGAAGCCTATCGGACGGCACAGCAATTTTTGAAGCAGGCTCCGGAGGTGATCAGTCCGCAGATGAACTCTTTGACGTTCGATTATCTGAAGACGGCCGGGCGTTATGCCGAAGCCCGGGCATGTGCCTTGCGTTATGTTCGTCAGACGACCGTTGGCGATACGCTCAATATGTTTCATGTGGAGGCCAAGCGGTTGTTGGCCGAGGCGTGTCGTTTGACAGGGGATTATCGGCAGGCCTGGATGTATGAACACCAGGTGGGAGCCTTGACGGATTCGCTGCATGAACGTTCGAACCAGGAGGCGGCATTGGAACTGCAGATGGCCTACGAAACCGCCCAGCGAGAACAGCAGATTCAGGAGCAGCAGTTTACGATTGCCCGCAATCGGCAGATTATTCTGTCGTTGACGATAGGTCTCTTTGTGTTGATTCTGCTGTTGTGGCAGATTGCTTCGAGTCGTCATCGGATTGCGAGCAAGAACCGGAAACTGTTCGATCAGATCGAGCAATTGCGTCAGGCGCAGCAGGAACTGGAGCGAATACGGAGTGTGATGAACGATACCCGAAGCGACCGTATCGTGGAAGAAAAGGATGAACTTTTTGAACGTCTGGAACGACTGATAAAAGATCGGAAACTCTTCTTGCAGTCCGATCTGAACCGGGATCAGGTAGCTGCGGAACTCGGTACGAACAAACTCTATGTGTCGAATGCCCTTTCGCAACGTACGGGGCTGACTTTTTCGGAATATCTGAATCGTTGGCGACTCGAATATGCTCGGGAGGTTCTTTCGAACGATCCCTCGATCAAGGTGGAGGCGGTTGCTCTGATGTGTGGTTTCAATTCTGTGCGGACGTTTTACCGGCTGTTCCAGCGGGCTTATCAATTGACCCCGACGGAATATCGCCGGTTATCGAAACTGGAGGATGCCGGATATTGATCGGGCCGCCTCGGGATGAAAGATAAAATCCGGAAACGACCGAAAGGGGTTTCCGGATTTTTATGCAGGAGGACGATGTTGATTTTTTAGATTGTCGTAGATGGCTCAGGATTTGAACAGATGCGCCACGTCGACCGGGGCCTGTTCGGCTTCCGGAATTTCGATCAGCGACTCCTGAGTGTGGCCTTGCCGGGCGGCAACCCAAGAGGAGGGGAACATTTCGATGGCGTTGTTGTAGTCGACGACCGCTGCGTTGTATGTCCGTCGGATGGCCTGTAACTGAAGTTCCATCTCTTCGATGGCCTCTTGGAGGTGGATGAAGTTCTGGTTGGCTTTTAGTTCGGGATAATTTTCGAGGCCCACCTGCAAGCGGGGCAACAGGGCCGACAGTTGATTCCCGGCTTGAATCTGCTCGGTTTCAGAGGTGGCTTTGGACGCCTGGGCGCGCAGTTCGGTGATGCGGGTAAGGGTCTCGTTTTCATGGCCCATGTAGGCTTTGACCGAGGCGACCAAATTGGGAATCATGTCATTGCGTTGTTTGAGGGCAACGCAGATGCCGCTGCGGCATTGTTTGACGCGGTTTCGTTTGGCGATCAGACTATTGGACGTGACGATAAACCAGAGCCCGAAGAGTACGGCGGCTCCGAACAGGACGATCAATGCAGTTGTCATGAGGTGGGTGTTTGGTGGAACAAGCAACAAGCCGATATTTGCAGCGAGTGACGGTGAGTGAAACCGTATGACGTGCCCATCGGCAGGATAAATGTAGAAAAAGCGCAGGGATCTTCCAAATCGGCGCGTGGAAAGCTTTGCTGGCAGGGACTGTTCCTTTCTGTTGGGATCGGTGATTTGGGGGGAGGAGAACCGAAAGCGTTGGTTTGTTGCATTTTTTTCGTACTTTTAACCATATGTTGCGCTCGAGGACTGGGGAATATCCCCGAGGAGTGGAAGATTCTCGGGGCTTTTTGAAAGATCTCGAAGCTGTGAAGGTATGATGACAAGTGTATCTGTAAACTGTCTGCAAAGACTTGGAGAGAGGTTATGTTTTTGACCGAAGAAGGATATAATGGATTGATGGCGGGGATGGCTCTGATGGCCGTGATCGTCTTTTTTGCCCTGTATAAAGTGCGGGCCGGGTACGGAATTTTCCGTAATAAAAGTTGGGGGCCCTCTGTGAACAATCGCCTGGGATGGGTCTTGATGGAGGCTCCGGCCTTTCTGATGATGGGGCTGCTGTGGGCCTTGGCGGAGCGGCGCGAAGCGTTGGTGCCGTTGGTGATGGGGCTGCTTTTCGAACTGCACTATTTTCAACGCTCCTTCATTTTCCCGTTGTTGATTCGCGGTCGCAGCCGGATGCCGATCACGATTCTGCTCATGGGCGCCTTTTTCAATGTGATCAATGCCTATATGCAGGGGTCGTGGCTGTTCTATTTCGCTCCGGCAGACCGATATACACCCGAGTGGCTGTATAGTCCCCAGTTTATCGGAGGTCTGCTGCTGTTTGGCATCGGCATGTATATCAACCTGAGAAGCGATGCCATTATCCGTTCGCTCCGGGCGCCGGGGGATACCCGTCATTATCTGCCTCACGGCGGGATGTACGACTATGTTACTTCGGCCAACTATCTCGGAGAGATTCTCCAATGGGGAGGGTTTGCTTTGCTGACCTGGTCCTGGTCGGGGCTGCTGTTTTTTGTCTGGACGGCTGCCAACCTGGTTCCCCGCGCCGATGCCATCTATCGCCGCTATCGCGAAGAGTTCGGCGATGCGGTCGGTCGGCGCAAACGGGTTTTCCCCTTTTTGTATTAATCCGGAACGGAAGATTCATGTAAGCAGAGAGCCGCTCTTTCTGAAAACCGTTCGAAGGAGGGACGCTTGTGTATTTGAGGTCTGCCGTGTGTTCTCATGTGCGGGGCGGTTGTCGGATCTTGAAAGTCGGAAGCACAAAGAATCGAATGATGAAAGAAAACCCGATGCCTCTCATGGGAAAATGGTGCCAGGAAGCGTCTCTGCTACGGGAATTTTCGTACTTTTGTGAAACGGGTGATATGCCCGTTGATTTTGCCTGATAGATTTTGTAACGTCCATGAGCTCACCGCGTGCTTCCATTCTGCTGATCTATACCGGCGGGACGATCGGGATGAAAACCGATCCTACGACCGGAGCCCTGACTCCTTTTGATTTTAATAGCATTTATGAAGAGTTCCCGTATTTGGGAAAACTTTCCGTGCATATCGATGTGATGCCCTTCACGCCGATCGACTCATCGAATGTCACTCCTGCCTTGTGGGTGCAGCTGGTCGGGATCATCGCTTCGCATTATGAACGTTATGACGGCTTTGTGATTTTGCATGGAACGGACACGATGGCTTATTCGGCTTCGGCCTTGAGTTTCATGCTGGAAAACCTTACCAAACCGGTGGTGTTTACCGGAAGCCAGATTCCGATCGGGGTGTTGCGTACCGACGGCCGTGAAAATCTCATCACCGCCATCGAAATCGCAGCGGCCAAAGACCGAGAAGGGCGGGCCATGGTTCCCGAAGTGTGTATCTGTTTTCAGAACCGGGTGCTGCGTGCGAACCGAACCACCAAACACAGCGCTGAAAAGCTGAATGCCTTTCGCTCGGATAATTATCCGGCCTTGGCCGAAGTGGGCGTGAACATCCATTACCACTTACCCTATATATATAAGGTGTCCGATTTGTCGACTCCATTGGTGACTTTTACCGATTTGGAAGATCGGGTGGGGGTGATTCGGGTTTTCCCGGGATTGCGGGCCGATATGTTGGAGAGTATGCTTGCGTTGCCGGGGTTGCAGGCTGTTGTCTTGGAAACCTACGGATCGGGGAACGCTCCGACGGCCGAATGGTTCGTGCGGGCCGTGAGTGATGCTGTGTCCCGAGGCCTGATCGTGATGAATGTGACTCAGTGTCATGATGGTGCCGTGGCGATGGATCTGTATGAAACCGGATGTCGCCTGAAACAGGCCGGGGTGGTGAGCGGACACGATATCACCACCGAAAGCGCTTTGGCCAAATTGATGGTCCTGTTGGGCCGAAAATTACCCCGGAAAGAGCTGGATCGCTTGCTAATTCAGCCGATCCGAGGAGAAATTACCCTCTAATTTTTTTCAAACCAAAATAATTTTGTATATTTCGCAGGTATTTTTCAGGTTTTATGTCAAGCAGGGACCTCCGGCAAGGAAGTGTGGAGCAGGAAAAATGAGGTCGGACGAGCTTGAAATGAGTTCATACTGAGAAATATAGAGGCTGAAAACTAAAAGTCAAAGCCAGCAATTTCGGAGAAATGACCGAGTGGCTGAAGGTGCGCGCCTGGAAAGTGCGTATACCCCAAAAGGGTATCGCGAGTTCGAATCTCGCTTTCTCCGCCAAGCCATGGCGATTCGATCGTCGCAAAGTTCTTTGAGAGCCTGGGCCACAGGCGTGAATCCGCCCGCTAACCCGACTTCGGAGAGACTTTGAGACGTTAAAAAACAACAACCTGGCATAAAAAAGGTTAAAAACATGCATAAACCTTGAACATAAACGGGTAATGCAGAAAAAAATAGTATATTTGTTACCCACTTTTCCGCCTCGCGGTGACGTAGAGTCCGGACCTAAAACGATAACCCGAACAACAGAACCAAAATAACTTTTAAAAACTCAAAGCAATAAGTACTAATTAATTTTCTCTTTCACTATGAAAAAACTATTTATGATTCTGGCAGTGGTAGGTATGTTCAGCCTCGGTACTGCAAAAGTTTCAGCTCAGGACTCTACGGCGGCCGCTGCAACTGAAACTGCTCAGGTTCAAGAAATGGCTACTGTGGATGCAGAAGTGGACGTTGAAGGTCAGCCCCTGCACCAGGCCATCAAACAAAAATTCCTCGAAGGGGGTGCCGGCTGGATGGCTCCTATCCTCCTGTGCCTTGTATTGGGTTTGGCTATCGCCATCGAACGTATTATCTACCTGAATCTTTCTACTACCAATACCAAGAAATTGATCGCTAAAGTAGAAGAAGCGCTCAATAACGGTGGTATCGAAGCTGCTAAAGACGTTTGCCGCAATACCCGCGGTCCTGTTGCCAGCATCTTCTATCAGGGTCTGTTGCGTTACGACGAAGGTCTGGACGTAGTAGAAAAAACCGTTGTATCTTACGGTTCGGTTCAGATGGGTCAGATGGAAAACGGCTTGAGCTGGATCTCTCTGTTCATCGCTCTGTCTCCTATGTTGGGGTTCATGGGTACCGTAGTAGGGATGATCGGCGCCTTCGACTCGATCGAAGCTGCTGGTGACGTATCTCCTACCTTGGTAGCCGGTGGTATTAAAGTGGCCTTGTTGACGACTCTGGCTGGTCTGATCGCCGCCGTGATTCTGCAGGTGTTCTACAACTACATCCTCTCGAAGATCGACGGTCTGGTTGTAACGATGGAAGACACCTCGATCACGCTGGTAGACATGCTGACCAAATTCAACAAAAAGTAATTAAATCCCGAGTTCAATGAAATATTTATCAATCATACGTTATGTCTTTTTGGCCATATCTGCAGTGACCGTCCTGCTGTTCTTCGTGGGCGCGTCTGACGTGGATCTGATGCTGAACTGGGCATATATTCTGCTGAGCTTGACCATCGCGGTATCGATTCTGTTCCCCGCGGCCAACTTGGCAAAGAATCCGCAGGGCGCCATCCGCTCCCTAGTGGGTTTGGCGATCGTAGCCATTGTGCTGGGGATTTCCTACGCTATGGCCAGCGATGCAGTCATCGTAACCCCTGTAAGTACTTTTGATGATCCGATGGCCTTGAAACTCAGTGATATGGGTCTGTATGCCACCTATATCGCTCTGGGCGTCGCTATTCTTGCCAGCATTATCGGCGAAGTTAGCAACATCTTCAAGTAAGTCGTTCGGAACAACAATGGAAAAAATTCAAAGAAATGGCTAAAAGACAAGTACAAGAAATTAACGCCGGCTCTATGGCCGACATCGCCTTTCTGCTGTTGATATTTTTCCTTGTAGCGACGACGATGAACGTGGACACCGGTCTGCAACGTGTATTGCCTCCTCTCTCGGATCAGACTAAGGATCAGGAAGTAGAGGTGAAGAAACGTAACCTGTTGTTGGTATTCGTCAATACGTTTGACGATATTCAGGTAGCGGGAGAACGGATGGATATTACTCAGGTGAAAGACAAAGCCAAAGAGTTTATTCTCAATGCCGCTAACAGCCCCGACCTGCCCGAAAAAATCGACACGGAAATCGATCTGATCGGAACCTATCCCGTGAGTCAAGGGGTGATCTCCCTGCAGAACGACCGGGGTACGAGCTACAACAAATATATCATGGTTCAGAATGAGTTGACTCGTGCTTTTAACGAAGTTCGTGATGAATTGGCCATACAGAAATTCGGTCGTTCGTTCGGCGAACTGGATGAAAAAGAACGCGAAGCCATCACCAAGGCTGTGCCCCTGAAGATTTCGGAGGCAGAACCTAAAAACATCGGAGGAAAGTAGCATGGCAGTAATGAACAAAAAAGGGAAGAAATCGGTAGGTGCAATTTCGACCTCCTCTCTTCCGGACGTTATTTTCATGATTCTGTTCTTCTTTATGGTGACGACAACCATGCGTGAACAAGAATTGTTTGTGCGCTTCCGGCTGCCCGAAGCGACTGAAGTTCAAAAACTGGAAAAGAAGTCGCTGGCCAGCTACATTTACATCGGTCCTCCGACGGAACAGATGGCTGCCAAATTTGGTACGGCTCCTCGTATTCAGTTGAATGACAGCTATCACCAAGCTTTCGAAATTGGTGAATTCATCGCTTCCGAAAAGGATAAACTGAACGAAGCTGACCGTGTTGCGATGACTGTTGTACTGAAAGCTGATAACATGACCCGTATGGGTATTATCACCGAAGTAAAACAGGAATTGCGTAAAGCCAATGCGCTGAAAATTAGTTACGCTGCAAGTAAGAGCTTAGGTTACTAAGCCAACCTTCTTCATAAAAAAGCCGCTCTCGAAGGAGCGGCTTTTTTGTTTTGTGTATGTGAAGCTGAAATGTGTTTTCTTGAGAGAGCTGTGATTTGTGGCATAGGGTTGGTTAAGCATTGTGTGGAATATGCTCGAGGAAATTGATTATAGGGAATGATGATAGGTTAATAGTGGCGGGCGCTGCATTTGAGAGGAGAGAGGAAACCTTTCTTCGAAATGAATTCGAGAAGTGGTGAATGAAGGGGATGTTCTGGCGGAGTCGATAATAATAAATGGATATTCAAGAAGGGGGGCTTGTTCAGTGAATTTTTGAACAGCCAAGGAAAGATTAGTTTGTGTTATATTCCAGCCCCATGAAAGGATTTAACCTTTCAATAAAAATAGTAAGAGAAAAATATTAGCGGGCTAATTTCCGGACGATTTGACTGATGAATAGCAGAATAGCTGTCCCGGCAGAGGTCCAGATCCAGAATGAATCGAGTGTCCAGCCAAACGAAACAACCCGTCCTTTGAAAACAGAAATCAGCAGCATAGCCAGAATCAATCCCAATAAGTCTCGGTTAAACACACGTAAGGCCCGGCGCCACGAGAATCGTTCTTCCGGTGTTTGCCAGGCTTTCCATAGGGGAAGAATGGCGGATGTAGAACAAGCGTAGTTGTAATAATCTGCTCCGAATTTACGGCATAAAGCGTTTTCTTCGGTGGTGAGAATTTTTTCGATCAACCAACTTCGTAGAACGAGTCCGAAGAGCATCCATCCCAATACACCTGTGTAGGCGAAAATGCTCAGCCAGATCAGAAAACTGCCTAATTCGAGGGGGTGGCGGCATACGGCATACATGCCTCGGGTTTGGAAGTGTGCGCCGGGCGGGGTATATCCTACGGTTACCATGCGGATGACCATTCCGCCGAAGGCAACGAGCAAACACGGAATATTAAGCCACAGAGAGTCTGGTGTAATCCAAAATGGACGGGCAATGAGTAGCGCCAGAATGGAAAGCAGGAAGAGCCATAGCGGTAATCGTTGTCGTCTGGCCAATAGCCATTTACCCAAAATGGTAGAACTGTCAGATAACAGAGTCATGATTGGGTGGTTTTTCGGGGGGAGAGGAATATGCGGCGATAGACGCAGAACGAAGTGGATCCGAGGGTGATTCCCAGCAAGGTTCCAAAGAACAGATCGAGCGGGAAGTGCATGCCGAGGTAAATACGGCTGTAAGCGACCAATAGGGCCCAAGCACAGATTGTCAGGGTGTACCAGCGCTTGCGGAACAGCAGACTGGTGAAGGTCGCTAAGGTGAAACTGATGGCAGCATGGGCCGATACGGTGCCGTATAGACCTCCGCGATAATTGTTGACAATGTGGACCCAGTTCTGAATATCCGGATTATGGCAGGGGCGGAATTTGGGAAGGTTGTTTTTGAAAAGGTTACAGATTTGGTCGGCGGCTATGATGGCAATTCCCACACAAAGAAGCATCCAAAGCATACCTCTCCATCCGTATTGACGCCAGACGGCCCATAAAATGGCTATATACAAAGGAATCCAAATCATTTTACTGGAGATCCAATAAAAAAAAGTATCCCAACCACTTCCCCAGCTCCCGTTGAGCGCGAGCAGAAGTTGTTGGTCGGCGTGAAGGATGTCTTGCCACATAGATAAGGGGTTGTATGTTCGGTTGGAAAATCCGCGCGAGGTTTTGAAAACAACTTTCCAAAGATAATTTCTTTCAGGCGTTTTTCAAAATATCCGCTCTGTCGGGAGTTTCGTGATCACTGTTAAGAGCTTGTAGGTTAGATTATATAGGGGAATGGGGTGAAGGTAGAATACGTGTGTGCAGGAAGGTGAAGAAGGCATGAACCGAACGGATTAGCATACGGAAAATCGCGCATGGAAAAGAAGTGCTCTGAAAGGATGCTGGTAAAGAAACCGTTTTATAATGAGGCGAAGAATGTTCTAAAAGGGGAATTTTGAGTCGCTTTGGGGCAAAAGATTCTTGCCAGAAAGGGATCACCCCAGGGAATGGGGAAAATCCGTGAAAATTTTGTAATTTTAAAAATCCATTTTGTCGGGGATCCGTTTGAAACGGCCTCGTTTAGTATCCTTAACGTTATGGAATCCAAACTCTTTACCAGTGGACGCATCGGTCCGCTCACGCTTCGTAACCGTACCATCCGTTCGGCTGCCTTTGAGGGAATGTGCGAAGGCAATGCCCCTACAAAACAACTGCTCGACTATCATGAATCGGTGGCCCGGGGCGGAATCGGGATGACGACGCTGGCTTATGCCTCGGTGACCCGGAGTGGGCTCTCTTTCCCGCGGCAGTTGTGGCTGAGACGGGAAATCCTGCCGGCTTTACGTCAGGTGACTGATGCCATTCATCGACATGGCGCCGCCGCCTCGATCCAGATCGGTCACTGCGGCAATATGTCGCACCGTCGTATCTGCGGTCAGACTCCCATTTCGGCTTCCGGAGGCTTTAATCTCTATTCGCCGACTTTTGTGCGCGGCATGCGGCGCAGTGAGATCGTCGAAATGGCTAAAGCTTATGGCGATGCCGTGCGATTGGCCCGGGAGGGGGGATTGGATGCTGTGGAAGTGCATGCCGGACACGGTTATCTCATCAGCCAGTTTCTGTCGCCGTACACCAACCGTCGCCGTGACGAATTTGGCGGTTCGCTCCAGAACCGTATGCGTTTCATGGAGATGGTGATGGACGAGGTGCGACGGGCGGCCGGAAATGATATGGCGGTGATCGTCAAAACCAATATGTACGATGGCTTTAAGGGCGGAATCGAACGGCCTGAAGCCATTGAAATCGCCCGTCGTTTGGAAGAGTGCGGAGCTGATGCTTTGGTGCTGAGTGCCGGCTTTGTCAGTCGGGCGCCGATGGTGGTGATGCGGGGGGCGATGCCGATCCGGACCTTGACGCATTACATGGATTGCTGGTGGTTGAAGTGGGGCGTGAGAATGTTCGGACGGTTGATGATCCCGACGGTGCCGTATAGCGAAGGGTATTTTCTGGAAGATGCCAAGGCCTTCCGTCAGGCGTTGAAGGGAACGCTGATCTATGTCGGAGGATTGACGACGCGCTCCAAGATAGATGAAGTGTTGAACAGCGGCTTCGAGTTCGTACAGATGGCCCGGGCGTTGATTCGCCAACCCGATTTTGTGAACCGTATGGCGGCCGGTGAGGAGTGTTGCGATTGCGGACACGGCAACTATTGCATTGGCCGTATGTATACGTTGGATATGTCTTGTTACAGCCATCGGGATGATGTGCCGCCTTGCCTGTTACGGGAAATTGCCAAACTCGAAAAACAACAGAAACGATGAGTGCACAATCTTTGGCCGTGATTACGGGGGCCAATGGCGACATGGGAATGTGTATTACCCGGGCGGTCGCAGCAGCGGGCTGGAAAGTGATCATGGCTTGCAACGATCCGGTGGCGGCAGAGGCAAAACGGCTCGAAATTGTGCAGCAGACGGGGAATCCGAATGTGGAGATCGAAGGGCTCGAGTTGCGCAGCCTGCATGCGGTGGCCGATTTTGCCGAACGGGTGAGCCGACGTCCCGAACCCATTGGTTTGTTGATGAATAACGCGGGGGTGATGCCACCTCGATTTGCGGTGACGGAAGACGGTCTCAGTCAGACCGTCAGCGTCAATTATGTAGGGCCTTATTTGTTGTCCCGTTTGCTGCTGCCCCGGATGGAACGAGGGACGCGTGTCGTTAACATGATCTCCTGTACGTATGCGATCGGGCGGATTCACCTGCCGGAATTTTTCACCAATGGCGGGTTGCGTCACTATTATCGCATTCCGGTATACAGCAATACCAAATTGGCGTTACTGCTTTTTACCCGGGAATGGGCGGCGCGTCTGGCGGAGCGGGGCATTACGGTCAATGCGGCTGATCCGGGGATTGTCAATACCAAATTTATCCATCTGGACGCTTGGTTCGATCCGTTGACCGACCGCTTTTTCCGTCCGTTGATTCGGACGGCGCAAAAGGGCGCATCGACCGCGATTGATCTGTTGCTCAACCCATCGTATGAAGGCATGACAGGACAGGCTTTTGCTGATTGTAAACCGATTCATTTGGGAAAACGCTTTCTGCATCACCCCATGCAATTGCCGTTGTGGGAGGCCACCGAAGCTTTGGTCGCGCCGTGGTTACCCCTGTCTGGCCGGTAAATTCTTAGACGATACTAAAAGACTTTTCTTTCCGGGCCTGTCTGATTTTAAGGGCGGGTCCGGAAGTTTTTTGCATTTGAAAACTCTGAGATGGACTCGGGAAAGGTGTTCTTCAGACGGATCGAATCGGCGGCCGCTCGGTGAACGTGTGTCAGGAGGGAGCGTTTGAAGCGTCGTCGGAAGGGTTATCGTTCTGTGCGACATATTTTTCGACGGATTTTTCGGAAGAGGCTGTTTTCTGCCGATCTTGTTGGATGATGTTGATGAATGAGGAGGAGATCAGACCGGTCGGAATGGCGATCATGCCGATGCCGACCAGGCTCATCAGACTGCCCAACAGTTTGCCCAATGGCGTGATGGGGTGAATATCTCCGTAGCCTACCGTAGTGAATGTCTCGATGGCCCACCAAAATCCCTGTCCGATGTTGGAAAAGACCGAGGGTTGGGCATTATGTTCGATGTAATACATCAGGATGGCTGCAAATCCGATGATGATTCCGCAAGCAGTATAGGCGGTGATCAGTTCGTTTTTGATGGCACCCAGCACCCGACCGATCAACTGGAAGGAGTGGGAGTAACGGATCAGCTTGAAGATGATGAAGATGTAGGGGAGAAGCACAACCAGGTGGCTGATCGGGGTTTCCCAGTAGAGATAGATCAGCACGAAGGGCAGAATGGCGATGAAATCGACAAAGCCATAGAACGAGAACAGATAACGCAGGCGAGCCCGGAAGAAGGAACGTTTGGGGTATCGGGCCGGGGCGGCGATCAACCGCAGCAGATACTCGATCAGGAAGACGAACGAAGCCAGATGGGTGATCGTGTAAAGAAGGGCTTTGCGGGAGGCAGACTCTTTATAAGAGGAAAGAATGACCGAACCGATGGCTAAAATGATGAAAAACAGAACGAAATACTGGAAAGCTTTACTCATGAGTCCGCGCTGGATGGCGTTGTAAAGTTTCATCTGTTTTTCATGGAGGACTTGTAGATGTTCGTTCATAGTTCGAGCATTTAAAGGATAGACGGAAGATAACGATTTTTCTGCATTTTTCATGCGTTGGGATGCGGGAGTGGGAAAAGAGAAATTTTTTGAATAGCAAATTTTGAGAGGAACGGATAAAAACAGCGGGTCGGATTTATCCGACCCGCCGCATAAAAGGTGAGTAGCGTCCGCGGCTTATTTGCTCCAGTCCCGGGGGGCCGGAACGCCGGGCAGCGGCTTGCGGTCTTTGAGCTGTGACATCACTTCCTGGATGGCCCGGTCGAGTTGCTGGTCTTCGCCGGCCTGTTCGCGGATCGGGTCGTTGTCCAGTACGATGTCGGGATCTACGCCGTGGTTTTCGATGATCCAGTCACCGGTTTTCGGATCGTAGCTGGTGAAGAACGGTACCCGGATATCGGTTCCGTCCATGAAGGGCAGGGATCCGCTGATACCGACAATACCGCCCCAGGTGCGGGTGCCGATCAGTTTTCCGAGACCCAATGCCCGGAAGCCCCACGGGAAGAGATCTCCGTCCGAAGCCGAATATTTGTTGATCAGGCAGACTTTCGGGCCGACCTGTACGGCATCCGGAACGGTTCCGATCAGTGAACTGCCCCGGCTCATGGTCAGGCGGTAAGGTTCGCGGGCCAGCCGTTCGAGGATCATCGGGGAGACATTCCCGCCGCCGTTGGCGCGGTCGTCGATGATCAG
>JAHZDG010000005.1:43544-48610 GCA_019422485.1 Alistipes sp.
TCTCTCCGATGACATACCATCCGACGTGCGCCGGGTCGGGAAAGAGCATTATCTCACGGTTGGATCTGGGTGGGCAATAGCGGGCAAACTCATTCAACCCTTCCGACCCCATATCCGGAATATACACATAACCGACCCGTCCGTTGGTGGCTTCTTCCACTTTACGCAGGTTGTTCTGCACCCAATTGTAGTGGTAGAGCGAGTACTCTTCGCTCAGCGGGCTGATGACGATTTTGCGGGCCCCTTCCAGACGGGGTTCCGTATTGAGCGACAGTTCGGTAGGAATTTCGGCTTTGCCGACCAGCAGTTGGTACATGTCTTTCACCTGGTTGGTCGGAACCCCGTCGATGGCCACGATGTATTCACCTTCACGGGCTTCGACACCCGGTTCGGTCAGCGGCGAACGCAGTTTGCGACTCCATGACGCACCGGGTAAAATCTTTTCCAAACGGAAGAATCCGCTCTTGTCGCGGGAAATTTCTGCCCCCAGCAACCCCATCGAAATGCGTTTCGGACGGGGTGTCTCGCCCGGATTGACATAAGCGTGACCGCAACCCAATTCGCCGATCATCTCTCCGATGACGTAGTTCAGGTCGAGGCGGGTCTTGACATAAGGTAGTAAAACGGCGTATTTTTCTTTGATGGCTTTCCAGTCGACGCCGTGCATGTTTTCCAGGTAGAAGCCGTCCCGATAGGCCCGCCAGCCTTCGTCGAAAATCTGGGCCCATTCCTGCGGGTAGTCGACTTGGATCTGCATGTTTGACAGGTCGACGGCTTCGTCATCCGTTAAGTTCAGCTTGCCGGCGGGCAGTGCCGTGACATAGAGGGATTTCCCTTTCGACCAAAGGGCTGTTTTGCTCTCGGGTTTCATCTCCATGAGTACGGCATCGGCAACTTCGCTCTCTTCCTGGTCTTTCAGATTGTATACCTTGGTCTTTCCTCCCGTAAAGTAATATACTTTCTGCCCGTCGCAGTAGAAATTCCGATACCAGCCGGCGCCGATCGGCAGTTGGATGATGCGGTCGGCGATGCCTTCTGGATCGAAGCGGACGGTCAGGGTCGAGTCATTCGAAGCGGCGGCCGGTTTTGTCTTGCTTGTGGACGCTGTCTTGACCTGAGGATCGCTTTGCTGGAAGGGCGAAGGCGTCGACGAATCGAGCAAAGCAAGGTAGATGCCCCCCATGTTATTATAGACGTGGTTCCACTCCAGCGACCCGTAGGTGGGGTTGAAATCGCGGGCCGATCCGAATACCAGGTACTTCCCGTCTTCGCTGAAGGTCGGTTCGTAGGAGTCGTACCAACGATCGGTGACGGGGTATTGCTTCTTGTCGGCTAGGTTATACAGGTAGATGACATCGATGCGGTTCTCTCCGGTCAGGGCATAGGTCAACCAGCGGCTGTCGGGAGAGAAGCTGACGCTGCGGGGTTCACCGGTAGGATTTTGTAGAACGAGCGTTGTTTTTCGGGTGGCGACATCCAGCAGATTGATACGGTTGCGACGGTCGGTGTAGACGATCGTTTTCGAATCGGGACTCCACTCGAACGTGCGTATATAGGTGTCGTTGTTCCTGGTGGCCTGGATGGGGTCGCCGCCGGAGGTCGGTTGCAGATAGAGTTCGGTTTCGCCCGTGGCATCCGAAATATAGGCGAGCCAGTTGCCGTCGGGGGACCATTGGGCTTCCCGTTCATGAGCGCCCGGCAGATCGAATACTTCACCCCGGGCCGTTACAGCCAAACGCTGGCCGTCGGGTGACAGGGAGGCATCCGTCAGGTAGGAAGCGCCCGATTTGATTTCGCTGCGGGCATAGACATTGTCCGAGCCGAGGGTAATGGCTACCCGACGGGCCTGGCGATCCTTGGCGTTCAGCGTATAGAGATAACCGCCGTTTTCGAAGACGATCAGGTCGCCGTATGCACTGGGAAATTTGACGTCATATTCTTTGAAATCGGTCACCTTTTCGGTGCTTCCTGTGCGGGTGTTGTAGACGAACAGGTTCATGATGCGGTCGCGGTCGGAGAGAAAAAAGACTTCGTCGCCGATCCACATCGGAATAATATCCTGTGCGTTATTTTGGGTGATGTTGTCGACTCGTCCGGCTTCGGGGTCATAGATCCAGATGTCGTCGGCCATCCCGCCTTTGTAGTATTTCCAGGTACGGAACTCGCGCATGACGCGGTTGTAAGCCAGTCGTTTGCCGTCGGGCGAATAGCTGCAGAAGCCGCCTTCGGGCAGCGGAATCGCTTCCGAAAGTCCTCCTTCGCGATCCACCGTATAGAGTTTGCCCGAGAAGCCGTCGCTGATGCGGTTGCGGTAGACGATGCGTTGGCCATCAGGCGTCCAACCCATGACAATGTTATTGGGTCCCATGCGGTCGCCCAGGTCATCGCGGGCGTTGGTGGCGGTGTAGGTGATCCGCAGGGGTTCGCCTCCGGAGAGCGGGATGGTATACACTTCGGTGTTGCCGTCGTATTGACCGGTGAAGGCCAGGCTTTGTCCGTCGGGAGAGAATCGCGGGAACATCTCATAACCCACATGGGAGGTCAGGCGTGAGGCTTCGCCTCCGGTGATGGGAACTTTGTATAGATCGCCTGCATAGGAGAAGACGATTTCGTGGCCGTTGGTCGTTGGGAAGCGCAATAGACGGGCTTCGGCGCCTTGCAGCGGGGCTGTCAGGCATCCGGCCAGCAACAGGATCAGAAAGGATTTATACATAGGATGAAAATTTGAAGATAATTGGTTGCCATGTGACGGGATCGGGGTCGAATGGATATGGAGGCTTTCCTCGGGCAGACGATCGGTTCCCGTTCCTAACAAAGGTACGATTTTGTCCGGAAAAAGGGACGAAGTGCACGGAAAATCGGGCCTACGGACAAAGGATGATGCCGTCGGGAGTTGGTTGTCTTTTATGAGAGAGGAGGGCAGGGCGCCGAACGGAACATGACGCTTCGGAACAAAATGAAAAACCCCGTGATTTTTGAAAAAATCACGGGGTTGATGTTTCCCAAAGAGTCAGCGAATCTTAACCGCTTTTGTGCAGGGGCAGGGAAGCTGAACGAATGGGGTAACCCGAAGCGGGAGGTTCAATTCGTTGCTTGCGCTTTTTGTTTCCGGTCGCAATAGCGCTTGCACTGACGGGTGAGGTCGTAGCCGAGCATGGCGCCCAACATGAAGTCTTCTTCCGGAGTCAGCTGGTTGAGCGGTTTGTGAATGAACTGCCCGACCGCTGCCAGACAGGCTTCCTCTCCGAAAAAAAGGTTGATGTTGCGCCGGCCGGCCGTCTGAGAGAGGTATCCGATGCCTTGGCGCTCCAGGCGTTCCATGACCAGACGGGCACAGGTCGGACAAAGCGTGCATAAAACCAGACGGCGAATTCCCTTTTGGAATTCATAGATCAGGTGCAACACCATCTTCATTTCACCGAAACGGTTCAGATCCGCGGAAGTCATCGTTTTCAGGTGTTTTGTAGGGCGGCGACCCAGGTTTCCAATCGTGATGAGGTCTTTTCGGGAGCGTCGTCGTCGGCCAGCAATCCGAGGACGGAACTTCCTTGAAAGGCTTTCGAATCGTGCAGCGGGTAATCCGTCGCTGGAACGAGCCCGATGAAACGGCAGCCGCTGTCGCTGAGGGCTTCGTGCAGCAGACCGATCGCATCCCCGAAGGAGTCGGGATAAGAGGAGCTGTCGCCACAGCCGAACAAGCCGATCTTCTTGCCGCTGAGGTCGGTGGCTTTCAGGGTGTCGATGAAGCTGTACCAGTCGTCCTGCAGGTCGCCGACACCCCAGGTCGAGCTGCCCAGCAACAGGGTGTCGTAAGGCGTGGTTTGTTCGATCGAGGCGCTGCCGACGTCGTGCAGGTGTTCGGGGCCGATGCCGAGTCGTTCGGCGATTTTCTGAGCCAGGGCCTGGGTGTTCCCAGTGGTGCTGCCATAAAAAATTCCAGTCATCATTCAGTCGTTTTAAGTGATTGTCAGGCGGTCATTCTGTTCCGATGGACGGTTCGTGTGAGCCGCGCTATCCGCAAGGGGATTTCGGGAGAATGACCGCACGGTAAAGGTAGACCTCTCTCAGGCCCTGGTCAATCCCCATATGTGAGGAAAACGATCGTATCGTCTCCCCATTGGAGGCAGGGCGTTCCGCATTGGGAAAATGGAAATTTATCGCTACTTTTATCAATTCATTGACGAAAGAAGTACTGACCCGAACAAAATTTTCACCAAATACATTATGAAATATCTAAAACTTTTTTGGGGGGTTATTTGCCTCGGATGGTGGTGGAGTGCCGCCGCACAGCCTGCCGGTCAGGCGATGAGCGTGGATGATCTGGCTGATTGGCAGCGGATCACCAAACGCGCGATTTCGGATGATGGTCGTTGGGTTGCCTATAAAATGGAATCCTGGCGGGGAGATGGAAGCGTCTATCTGCACTCCGCCTCCGGGAAAACCCTGGCCACGTTCGCTCCGGCCAAAGATTTTGCCTTTTCGGCTTCGGGCCGCTATTGGGTGGTGACCACCACTCCGGCCCGAACGCTGCTCGATTCGCTGCGCCTGCAAAAAGTGAAAGCGGATCAGATGCCGATGGATCAGCTGGTCATTTGCCAGGTGGAAGGAGATCGGGAAATGATCGATTCGTTGCGGGGTTTTCGTCTGGCGGAAAGCGCGGAATGGATGGCCTATCAACGGGGCCGCAAAGATTCGACCCTCTATGTCCGGACGCTGGACGGTAAGAAAAACTATCGTTTCGAAGGGGTGACCGAATATCAGTTCGCCAAACGGAATCCGGTGCTCTATTTCGTGGCGAAAAAGGGAGCCCAAGGCGCAGGTATCTATCGCCTGGATCCGGAAAAGGGAACTCCGGTGCAGATCAAGGCCGGTGAAGGGGTATTTGCCCAGACGGTCTTCGATGAAACGGGAAGTCGCCTGGCTTTTCTGTATAGTGAATCGAAGGATTCTACCTACAAGGCCATGAGTCTGTGGCTGTCGCAGGAAGGGGCTCCGGCCCGGATGATTGCTCAGCGGGGGGACCGTGCCTTCCCGAAAGGCTGGTTGATCAGCGAACACGGAAAACT
>JAHZDG010000005.1:48620-69880 GCA_019422485.1 Alistipes sp.
TCTCGAAATCGGGGGGGCGGCTTTTCTTCGGGACCTCTCCGGAACCGCGTCAGAAAGATACGACCATCCTGGCCTCCAATCGCCCCGATGTGCAGGTGTGGAGTTGGGACGAACCGGTGCAGTACACCGTACAGCAGTATAACTTGCAGCAGGATCTCAAGAAAAGTTACCGGGCTCTGTATGATTTGGCTCAAAACAAACTGATGCAGTTGGCCGATCCGTCTCTGCCCGATCTGATTCTCGATGTCGACAGCGAGGCTCCGGTAGCGCTGTTGTCGGGAAGCGAACGTTATTCGCTCTCCTCGATGTGGGAAGGACGTACCCGCAGCGATTATTACACCGTGTCGTTGCAGACGGGGGAACGTAAGTTGCTGGCCGAGGCTGACTACAGTAACTATCGCTTGTCTCCGACCGGCAAATACGCCTATGCCTACGCTCAGACCGACAGCTGTTGGTATACGATTTCGCTGGCTGACGGACAGCGTCACCAGCTGACCTCGCCCGACCGCTTTGTGGCCTGGGACGAAGAGAACGACGAACCGGATTATCCGGGAGCTTACGGTGCGGCCGGATGGACCGATGGGGATCGTTATCTGTTGATTTATGACCGTTACGATTTGTGGCGTTTCGATCCCATGGGGGCATCCGAACCGGTGCGTCTGACCACGGACGGTCGCGAAAAACAGATGCAGTATCGGTTGCGGCAGCTGGATCCCGAAGCCCGGACGATAGATCTTTCCAAACCCTATCTGATGGTGGGTTTCGACGAACGGACCAAAGGTTACGGATATTATGAAGCCCGTCTCGATCGGCCGGGCGTTCCGACGGTGCTGATGGCCGGCAATTATATGTTGGGGTCACCGCTCAAGGCGAAAAAGGCCGATCAGGTGATTTTCACGATCGAAAGTTTCGAACGTTTTCCGGATCTGCATTATGCCGACCTGACTTTCAAAAGTCCGGTACAGATCAGTCACGGCGATCTCCAGCAGAAACCTTTCTTGTGGGGGACGGCCGAACTGGTTTCGTGGATTTCGCTGGATGGCCGCCGTCTGGAAGGGGTGGTCTACAAACCGGCCAATTTCGACCCCTCGAAAAAGTATCCGTTGTTGGTCAATTTCTATGAACGCAATGCGAATACCTTGTATAATTTCCGGATGCCGGAAGCACACCGCTCTTCGATTGACTACCACTTCTACAACAGTCACGAATATATTGTCTTCAATCCGGATATTCGTTACCGGGAAGGTTATCCGGGCGAAAGCTGCTATAATTGCGTGATGCCGGGTATTTCGATGCTGCTTGCTCAGGGGTATATCGACGAAAAAGCCATCGGTGCGCAGGGGCACAGCTGGGGCGGTTATCAGGTGGCCTATCTGGCGACGCGGACCAATCTGTTCGCCGCCATCGAATCGGGGGCTCCGGTTGTGAATATGTTCAGTGCCTATGGCGGCATCCGCTGGGGGTCGGGTCTGGCCCGGGCCTTCCAATATGAACACACCCAGAGCCGACAGGGCGGAACCCCTTGGACCACTCCGATGCGCTATTTCGAAAATTCGCCCTTGTTCACGATGGACAAGGTGAATACGCCGATTCTGATCATGCACAACGATTCGGACGGTCATGTGCCCTGGTACCAGGGGATCGAATATTTCGTAGCCATGAAGCGTCTGGGAAAACCCTGCTGGTTGCTGAACTATACGGGTGAACCGCATTGGCCGACCCGGATGGCGAATAAAATCGATTTCCAAACCCGTATGTTCCAGTTCTTCGATCATTTCCTGAAGCATCAGCCTGCTCCGAAATGGCTGGATGAGGGTCTTCCTGCGGTCGATCAACCGTATGAATTAGGCTATTGATTCGTTGGGAAAACGAGCTAGAGGCGCAGCTCCGGAGATTCCGGGGCTGCGTTTGTTTTGGACGGCAGGGAGAAGCGGATTGATCGGGGAAATTCGGAGTGTCAGATCGGGACGGCGAGACTGATTCTGTAGGTAAAACACAATAATTCAGGGAATAGGAACGTATTATAGGGGTATTATATAATATTGGGAAGATATGGCCCGCGGATGACTCGGGCGTGTGTTTCTCCTTTGGGATATTTCATTCTCGGAAGGAGCGATGGAAAGTGAAATATTAGAAACGATATCATTTTATGATTACCTATTTTTATCTAATTAACTATGAAAATGAAAATGCAAAAAAGCGGGATCGTGGCTTTAGCGGTCCTGGGATGGGTCGGATGTTCTAAATCGTCTTATGATGCTCCGTCGGATACGGTTCTGACCCCCGATTTGTCCGCACCTATTGTGTTGAACGCTGCGATTAATGTGCACACTCAAATCAAGGCCATTACGGGTCCGGTGAACGGTTCGGCCTTCCCGGAAAGTACGGAAGATGTATTCCGGTTACGCGCTTATGCCGGAGCTTCGGTCCCGACGGATTGGAGCGATGCGGCAATTTATGACGGGATGAACGATCTGCAGGTCAATAGCGGAAGCAGCAGTGAGCTTTCCCTCTCTACGCCGAAGTATTATCCTTCGGATGCCTCGAAGAAGCTCTATTTCTATGCCTGGGCTCCGGCTGCCGGTTCGATTACAGCCGGAGGGGATGGTTCGGCTCCTGTGGCCAACTATACGTTGACCGGACAGGAAGACATCCTCTGGGCGAAAGATGATCGGGGTATTGCCAAAGATGTGCCCTCGCAAAGTGATCAGCCGGCTTTGAATTTTGCCCATAAACTGAAACAGGTGAAGTTCAAGTTGGTGAAGGACGCCTCTTTTGAGGAGGGGCAAAAGGTGACCTCGATCAAGATTACCCAGGTGAATACCTCCGCGAAATTGGATCTGAGCAATGGTACCCTGACTTTTGACGGCAGCGCCGATCAGGAGTTGGTCTATCCGATCGATACGGGAACGGATGATGCCATTACGGAGGAAGGTACGGAGATGACTTCGTGTGTCATGTTTGAGCCGGGAGCGACCTTTACGCTGAGTGTGACGGTCGGGGAGGTCGAATACAGCGGCATTACGGTTTCGTTGAGTGATGGCGGGGGTGCCGGCAACAGTTATCTGGTTACCTTGACCTTCAAACGAAATGATATTGTGCCGACAGCCTCCATTACGGATTGGGTGCCCGGAGCGGAGGCCGGCGTTGATATTATGTAGCCACTTTGGGGAGAATCAATACCGAACCTGACGAATATAGGCTTCGTCAGGTAGGTATGGTTCGAGTGTAAGCCGGGAAAGGTGATCTGTTCGGATCCTTTTCCCGGTTTTTCGTTTGGGAACTTAATGAGAAGATTTTGACTGTAGTTATGTTTTAAGGATGATTTCGCTTCTTATGAAAACGGGAGATAGGACTTTTCTTGGTTAAATAGGGGAATGAAAAATAAATTTTTGAGTAAATCATTGTTTTTGAGTAAAAATTTGTTTAATTTTAGAGAAACTAATCCAGAAAAGCCATGAAAAAGAACCTATTCATTTCTTGCCTGTTCGTGATGTTTCTCGGACTGGCAAGCGCTTTTGCCGCCAAACCTACTGCAGCTCAGATAGAACAGGCTGCCGCTGTGAGAAAAGCAATGGCTGAGAGCCGGGATTATACGTTGTATATCAACCGTGGAGCCAATAATACACGAGGTGGGAGTATTCCTATTGCTGCGGTTGTTCGTATAGAAGGGTCCGAAGTGTATTCATCTTTACCTTATTGGGGTGATGCACGCAACACTGCTTTTTCCTCTTCTGATGCCGCGATGCGATTTACCGCAAACATTACGGAGTATGAAGTGACGGAAGGTAAAAAAAACAAAACGCTAGTCTCCTTGACTGCGGTAAATCCAGGAGGACAGACTTACAAATTGCGTTTTGAAATTTTCTATAATGGACGTGTCGATCTGTCAACCAGTGGTTCCAATGTGCAACCGATGAGTTATTCGGGGGTGATCGGCCCCACGACTGATGGAGATACGGAATAACGATCAGCGTGTAGTATGATATGGAAAAGGGGCTGCATTTGGGCAGCCCCTTTTTGTCGGGAGGGTATGTTGGCGAATGTTGACGAGGAAAGTGGAGGTATGTTTTTTGTGGTTTTGGGGCGCTTGAAACAAGGGTTTTTTAGAGAAAAACAAGAGTTTATGAATATCTGTTTGGTGAAATCCGAAAAAACATATATCTTTGCCTCCCGTTAGAGAGGGTCTGATGGCCGAGTGGCTAGGCACAGCTCTGCAAAAGCTGCTACAGCGGTTCGATTCCGCTTCAGACCTCAAAACGCCTTACAAAATTTTGTAAGGCGTTTTTTTATGCTAGCAGGCTGTGTAGGTCTGATCATTGGGGTGTCGAAATCAACCGGATCCATTGTTTCTCATACTTGGCAGATGATTCTGAGAAAATCATTCTGCAGTTATTGAAAGTCCATATCATAAGGAGATATTTAATCGCATTAAGGCAACGCTTTTAAATCCGTAAGAACCTTGGATGAGATGTATGGCGGGTTGAAGGTTCACGTGATGCGATACCGTAATTTTGCCCGTTAATTCTGAGGCAAACTCTTTTACTCCGGAGAAAACGGCACAATCGGAGAATACTCCTATTTCAGCCTTACGGAACCGCATGACCAGCCCCAATCCTCCGAACAGGTGACACCACATATTGGAAGGGAATGCCGCAGAATATTGAGCAAGGAGGGATAGTTGAGGAGTGAGTTGTTGTTCAATATACCCCCATAAGGCTCCACTTATCGATTTTTTCTCCGTTTGTTCCTGAAAAGCAGGAAACCCATGATATAAAACACCGCCAAAATGATAGCTACTTCCATGGCTCTGATAGTTTAATGAGGTGATTCCGAATAATCCATCCGCTGCGGGACAAAAGCGAAATAGGGAGTTGCCTCCAGTGAATCCGTTGTACCCTCGGCCATTGTATACAGAGGCTTGTATTTTCCATGACTCCATGTCGAGTTCATAATGAATGCCAAGCGATGACAGCGGGTAGTTGGCAATCGGGAAATTGGCTGAAATGGTTGGGAAAATACCGCAGGAACTATTCGTAAAAAGAGAAGTGACAGGAGAGTTGAAATAATCCTCATTCAGGTTGCGTATGCCGGCAAAGAGGTGAGAATTTCCCAGACTAAAGGTTAGACCTGCAACCGCTAATGAGAAAGGAAGATTTTCCTCTTCGATGTTTGAAAAGGTCTGCAGATCGTCAATCAGTCGCTCTGATCGAGTCTTGGCAATGCTGATTGAACGGAGGTCGAACCGAATTTTGGAACATATATGCTGGGAGAACGTTAATTTTAATAGGTTTACGTGATTCAGATTTGCAAAATCGGTTTGCAGTTCTGTTGTGTATTCAATTCCGCATGTCGTTTGGGCTGCGAGAGGGTGGCAGCTCAAGGCTGCCACCGCCATTATCATGTGGGTCCACTGTTTCATGCATTACAACCATGTGTTGAAGCGTTTTACATACCAATTCTTTACCATTTGTGTCAGTACGCAGTAAGCCAGCAGGGTGACGATTAACCAGGGGAAGTAACTCCATGGCAGTGCAACCAACCCGATGGAGGCTCCGAAGGGGGTGAACGGAATGATGATCCCGATGATCATGATGGAAAAGGTCATGCTCAAGACCGGCCATGAAGCGCGACTCTGGAAAAACGGCACTTTGCGTGT
The DNA here is from genome assembly GCA_019422485.1 of Alistipes sp. Classification (GTDB taxonomy): domain Bacteria; phylum Bacteroidota; class Bacteroidia; order Bacteroidales; family Rikenellaceae; genus Alistipes_A. The sequence goes on from JAHZDG010000005.1 coordinate 54,280, forward strand.
ACGGATCATGTGCACGATCAGCGTCTGGGATAACAGCCCTTCGATGAACCATCCTGACTGGAAAAGGGCCTGCATGTCCATCGATTGGCATTTGAAGATATACCACATCAGCAAATAGGTCGTGATGTCGAAAATCGAACTGATCGGTCCGATCCAGATCATGAACCGGCTCAATCCGGAGGCATCCCATTTGCGCGGTTTGCGCAGGTATTCCGCATCCATTCGGTCGAAAGGGATGGTTGTTTGCGAGATATCGTACAACAGGTTCTGAATCAGAAGATGGATCGGCATCATGGGCAGGAACGGCAGAAAGGCGCTGGCCACCATTACGCTGAACATGTTGCCGAAATTTGAACTCGCCGTCATCTTGATGTATTTTACGATATTGCCAAAGGTGCGGCGACCTTCGATGACGCCCTCTTTGAGCACCATTAGATCCTTCTCCAAAAGAATGATGTCGGCGCTTTCCTTCGCAATGTCGACTGCAGAATCGACCGAAATGCCTATGTCCGATTGACGCAGTGCTGCCGCATCGTTGATGCCGTCTCCCAAAAAACCGACCGTATGTTGTTGGTTCTGCAACAAGGTGATGATTTGGGTTTTCTGCAACGGCGTGACTTTTGAGAAGACGGATGTTTCTTGAACGGCTTGCTGCAAGGCGTCACCCTCCAGGGCTTCCAGTTCTCTCCCTGTGAGGGCTTTCCCGGAAATGCCTACTTGCCGGGCGATGGTACGCACTACTGCATCGTTGTCTCCCGAGAGTACTTTGACTTCGATACCGTAGTTCTGGAGTTGTCTGATCGCACTGGCTGCCGAAGGTTTTGGGGGATCCAGAAAGGCCAGGAATCCGATCAGCACCATATCGCTTTCGTCTTCGACCGAGAAATTGTTCTCTTTGCTTAGAAAACTCTTGTGTGCCACCGCCAGTACGCGCAGCCCCTGATGGTTCATTCGCTGACAAATGGTTTCAGCGGTTTTCCTCAGTTCCGGGGTGAATGCACAAACCCTCCCCTGAACTTCGGTATGAGAACAGATCTCCAGCATCTCTTCTACGGCTCCCTTGGTGACGATCTGTCGTTTGCCGGCATTGTCTTCCACCACGACCGACATCCGACGACGGGTAAAGTCAAAGGGAATTTCATCCACTTTCCGATAATTATCTTTCATCGACTCCAAATCGAGATCCCGGACATGGGAGAGAATGGCTCGATCCATCAGATTTTTCAACCCGGTCTGGAAAAAGCTGTTGAAATAGGCATGGCGGAGAATCCGTTTGGGGTTATCGTCGCTTCCATCGGCGTTGATGTATTTTTCGAGGACGATTTGGTCACAGGTCAGGGTGCCGGTTTTGTCCGTACAAAGGACATTCATGGCGCCGAAATTCTGGATGGCATTCAAATCTTTGACGATCACCTTTTTTTTCGACATCGAAATCGCTCCTTTGGACAGGTTGGCGGTAACGATCATGGGAAGCATTTCGGGGGTCAGGCCGACGGCAACCGTTACGGCGAAAATGAAAGCATCGAACCAGTCCCCCTTGGTGAGGCCGTTGACCAGAAAAACGAAGGGAACCATGATGAGCATGAATCGGATGAGCAACATGCTTACCCGGGCAATGCCTTTGTCGAAGGCTGTGGCCGCCCGATGGCCGACAATGGATTTGGCAATGGTTCCCAGGTAGGTGTTGTTACCTGTTTCAAATACAATGGCGGTGGCGGATCCGCTGATGACATTGGAGCCCATGTAACAGATGTTGTCCAACTCGACCACGCTGCCTTTTGCGTATTTTTTGCTGTGGGCCTCGGGTTGTTTTTCGATCGGTTCGGATTCGCCGGTTAGCGAAGCTTGACTGACAAAAAGATCCTTCGTTTCGATGATTCGAATATCGGCCGGGATCATGTCGCCCGCTGCCAGCATGACGATGTCGCCGGGAACCAGTTCTTCGATGGGAATTTCGGAGACTCCCTTTCCTTGACGTCGTACCGAGCAGGTGTTTTTGACCATTTTTTGCAGGGCTTCGCTCGACAGGCTGGCCTTCCAGTCCTGCCAAAAACGAATGATGGCGCTGAGAAGAATCATGGTCGCGATGATGATGATCGACGTCCAGTCTTTCTCGTCGGGTTTCGCCATCCATACGTCGAGAAAATAGGTGATGACGATGAGGGTCGTTAGAATCCCGATAAAAGGATTGATGAATGCCTTGATAAATATGGTGACGGGGTTCTTTCGTTTTTCGTGCTCGACTTCATTTTTTCCGTAGTATGATTGTCGTCGCTCTACCTCTTTGGGACAAAGGCCGGAAGGCGTCGTTTGAAAATAGCTGTAAGCCATGGCGAGCGGTTGGGTTGCTGCCAGAAATACCTTTTCGGCATTGAACGTGAACCGTGTTTTGTTTCCTTTCTTCCACATAACCGACTGTTTTTGAGTTTTACGATTCGATTTTGGCGCCACAAAAGTGAAAAAAACGGCCCGCAGGAGCCGTTAGAAAGCAATTAGAACCGTATTAGAAAATCATTAGAAACAGAGCGATTCGTTGATTTACAGTGCGATATGGGCGTGGGAGTATGCCCCAAGGAGAAAACTGGGGTATGTCAGGTCGCTTTCGGGTCGATCTATAGGTGAGGTAATTCGACGACGAATGTAGTGCCTTGGCCAGGTTGCGAATGGACGGCTATTTTCCCATGGTGCAGTTGGACGATTTTCTGGGCTAACGCCATGCCTATTCCATGGCCTTCTGCCATGGATTCCTGTTCTCCGCGATAGAACAGCGTGAAAAGATGATGTAACTCTTCTTCAGTCATGCCGGCTCCGCTGTCTGAAAAGCGCAAAATCGCCCATTGTTCCCAGTAAGATATATGAATGCAAGAGGTGTGGTCATTGGAATATTTGCAATTGTTTTCGATGAGATTGGCCATGGCGGTAGTGAGCAAATACAGATTCCCGTTGACGGTGATCATACGATCGTCGTCGTCTTCTCGTTCGAACAGCAATTCGATCCGATAGTCGGAATGTGCGCGCAAGATCAGTGTTCGTACATCGAGCAGAAGTTCGTCCAAACGGATTTCTTCCATTTTGATCTGTTCTGGTTGGTAGTCGGCTTTGGCCAGATTCAGTAATCCGTCGATCAGTTTGGTCATGCGACCTGCGTCCTGCAGTGCATGGCGCATGGCCTGGCGGTAAGTTTCTCCGCTTCGCTCTTTTTGCAATGCCAGGTCTAATTCGGCCATGAGGGCTGCCAAGGGGGTGCGTAACTCGTGTGAGACGTTGCTGACAAACATCTTTTGGGCATTGAACGAGGTCTCCAGTCGACTCAGGAGTGCATTGAATGTCAGGGCGAGTTCTCCCAGTTCATCTTTCGCATTTTTCACGGGAAGGCGTCGGTCGATATGGGTGGCCGTAATGGCTTCCGCTTCCCGGACAATGCCGCGAATTGGCTGTAAAGCCGCGCGGGCCAGCAAATATCCCGTCACAAATAGCAGAAGTACGCCTACAAAAAACAGAATAGCGAGGGTGGTTTGTAATTCGGCCAAATTGTCGTGGCCATGGCGGTCGTATGCCGCTGCGGTTACGATATAGTCTTTCCCCTCAAAAGAATATAACAGACCGATGCCTTGGTAGTCTCCGACGTGAAATTGGATCCTATGTTCATGGAGGATACGAGTGATCATGGCAGAATCCTCCTTGATGATGTCGTTCTGGATGGCATCGTGGTAGAGCATGCGGAAATCGGTGGTGTAAACAGCCACCTCGACTTCGTCGATGAAATTGCGGTTGTTGAGATAGATCTCCTGCATGATCCGGACATCCACACGATTTTGCAGAAACAGGTGGGCTTTGGTGATGGCTTCGCTTTCCAGGGTGTGGAAAAAGGTTCTGCTGCGTGTCTGTTCACTGACCAGATAGATGGCCGTCAGGCATACGAAAAATATCGCAGCCGTAGCTGCGGTGTTTTTGAGGGTGAGCGTGGTCCGGATCTTCATGGCTTGTCAGTCAGGATGAAACCCATGCCCATTCGGGTATGGATCAGTTTTACCTCGAAATCGCGGTCTACTTTCTTTCGTAAATAATTGATATATACGTCGATGAAGTTGGTCCCTGTGTCAAAATGCGTTTCCCATACTTTTTCAGCGATTTCGGTCCGGCTGATGACTCGTTCGGCATTTTCCACCAAATAAACCAGTAACTTGTATTCTTTGGGAGACAGGTGTAATGAAACTCCGTTGCGTTGTACTTCTTTGCGATTCAAGTCGATTTGCAGATCGGCGTATGAGAGTGATTCACGAAGTGTTTGGGTCGTTTCTTGTTGTCGTTTGAGTAGGCTGCGGATCCGTGCAATCAGTTCGCGAAAATCGAACGGTTTGACCATGTAGTCATCGGCTCCGGCATCGAATCCGTCCAGTTTATCATCGGTCGTACCCAATGCGGTGAGCATCAGAATGGGTACGCCGGTATGGATCTTACGGATTTCCCGGCACAGTTCGAATCCGTCCATATGAGGCAGAACAATATCCGATACGACCATCTGAAATCGATTGGCCCGAAACAGCCGTAAAGCCATCATTCCGTCATAGGCTACGGTGACTTGATAGCCGTTCTCCTCCAATCCTGCTTTTAACAGATCGGCCACTCGTTTGTCGTCTTCTACTACCAATATCGACTGCATGTTCTTCGGTTTGTATGATCGATGGGGTTACTGTTTGATCCGCTAAAGATGTGGATTTTTTCGTAATTACAATCGGTTGGGGATAAAAGTTCTTCAGGTTATCCATGCTGAAAACTTTTCGGTTCACGGAAGGAACCCGTGCGCAAGATGATCATTTCTAGCCGAGAAACCTAGGTTGATGCAGTAGAAAATAGGGAATATGCATGAAAATTGTCGTTAATTTTCCTATCTTTATAACTATCGCTTCCCCGAAGAGGAGGAATAGTTGGTTTTCAATTCCGGAGGTTTGTTATGTTGATCGACGATATTGCGTTGACGATGCACCCTGAAGTGGGCTGTCGGACCGTGATCCATCTGTTGGAACGGTTCGGTTCGGCAGAGCGTGTCTATGCCGCTACGGAACAGGAGTTGTGTCAGGAGGCCGGATTGAAACCTTCGGTGGTTCGCAGTATTTCCAGGCGCGAAACCCATCTCAAAGCCAAAAAGGAGTTGGATTTTGTGACGCGTCGGCATTTGAGGGTCCTGACGTCGGACTTTCCGGAGTATCCGGCTCGTTTGCGGGAGTGCGGCGACTATCCCCATGTGTTGTATGTGAGCGGAAATCTGGATTTCAATCGCGGACATTGGTTGTCGGTGGTGGGGACCCGTAAAATTACGCCGTATGGCAGTCGGGTCTGTGAAACGCTGATCGGAGAGTTGGCCCGGATCGTACCCGATTTGGTGGTGGTGAGCGGACTGGCTTATGGGGTCGATGTGGCGGCTCATCGGGCGGCTTTGAAGTATGGGGTTCCGACTGTCGGGGTGTTGGGGCATCCGATTACGCGCATCTATCCGCCGCAACATACCGATACGGCCCGGCGCATGGTGACACAGGGCGGGGCCGTCCTCAGTGAATTCGCCAGCGATGAAGAGCCGTCACGGGCCGGATTTGTGCAGCGGAATCGTTTGATCGCCGGTTTGAGTGAGGGAACCCTGATCGTGGAGTCGGCGGCTCGGGGCGGGTCGTTGATTACGGCCGATATGACGGATGGGTATCATCGGACGTTGATGGCGATCCCGGGACGTGTGGGGGATCTGTACAGCGAGGGAACTAATCAACTGATTCGGACGTTGAAGGCTCAGATGGTATGCAGCGGGGCCGATATTGTGGAGGTAATGAATTGGGATGCCGCTTTGGCGGAGCCTCGCGAAGGTGCCGTTCCTAAAAGCCAGTATGGGTCCGGAGAATGGGAGAGGGTTGAGCGATCCTCGGGCGAAGAGGAGTCGCAGAACGAAAACATAACCGCCGAACAGTCGGATCGGGGGAAAAGCTCTCGGCATCTCTCGTCTCGTAATCGGGAGGAGATACGGGCGGTTGCGGAAAAAGCAACGCTGGAAGCGGGTTCGGAGCCGCCGACCCTTGCTGAGGAGGGCCGGTCCGAGAGCGTAGAGGAGGAAGGTCTCTCGTCGGCGGCTCGTCGGGTTTTGGAATTGCTCGATCGCGAAGAGGCAATCGGATGGGATGAACTCGTTGCGAAGGCGCCGTTTCCGTCGGCAGATTTGGCGCTGTTGTTGCTCGATTTGGAGTTTCAGGGGCGGATTTGCAGCTTGCCGGGGAATCGCTATCTGAAATGCTGAAAATCTCTCTACCTTTGTTCCGGTAAAATTAGGGTCTCTGTCTTTCCTGACAAGGGTGCGATCGGGAAGGGAAGCTCCCCAAGAATGGGGCGTATATGCCGATTGTTTCTGCCGTCGGATTCGGTGGTTGTCCCTGTCGATGGAATGAAAGGCTGTCTTAGATGGAAAATATGCTGTTGATCGATACCCACACTCATCTGTATGATGAACAATTTGCTGCCGATCGGGAGTCGGTGGTGGAACGGGCCCGGGAGGCTGGCGTCGGGATTCTGTTGTCGCCGGCCATTGATCGGGAGTCGTATGAGGCGATGTTTGATTTTACGCGACGTTATGCGGGGACCTATGCGATGATGGGCCTGCATCCGACCTCGGTAAACGATAATCCGAATTGGAAAGAATACCTCGCTGAAGTGGAGCGTTATCTGGCTACGCCGCCGCAGGGCATTCGTTTTGTCGGGGTGGGAGAGATCGGTCTCGATTTCTATTGGAGCCGGGAATCGGTGTCGGAACAACTCGAAACGTTGAGGGTTCAGATCGAATGGGCCTTGCACTACGATCTGCCGGTGGTGTTGCATACCCGGGAGGCCTGGGACGAAATGTGCGATCTGTTGGAGTCTTATCGGGGGCGGGGATTGCGCGGTATTTTGCACAGCTTTTCGGGTACGGCCGATCATTACGAACGGATGAAGCGTTTGGGGGGATTCCTCTTCGGCGTGGGCGGGCCGGTGACCTATAAGAAATCGGCCATTGCGGCCTTGCTTCCCCGGATGGAGTTGTCGGAATTGGTGCTGGAAACGGATTCTCCGTATTTGCCTCCGGTTCCGCACCGTGGACAACGAAATGAAAGTGCATATCTGCCTTTGATCGCACAGCGGGTGGCCGAATTGAAAGGGGTGGACCTCGAAGAAGTAGCCGAAACAACCAGCCGTCAGGCGGCAGCCCTGTTCGGTCTGACGTTGCCCTGACAACAGGACGAGGGCCTGAATCGTAAAAGTTGAGGCGGAAGAAAATCGGGGGTGGATTTTGAGAGGACTTGGGGTAGAGTGTCTTTTCGTACCCGGAATCCGGAATTTCCGCGGGGCGCAGTCTGGGGAATCTTTGCCGGGTGAGAAGCCGGAGCGGAAAAATCGTCGAAAATGTGTTAATTTGCAAAATATAACCGCGTAAACGAATCCTGCCATGAAACAGATCCTGTATGGGGGTGCGCTTTTGGCGGCGGCCCTGTTGAACGTTAACTGTCAATCCGATATGAAAACCATAAAGACATTGCCCTATCCGGTGGCCCGGATGGATTCCACGGTGGACGACTATTTCGGAACCCGGGTGGCCGATCCGTATCGTTGGATGGAGGACGATCACGCTCCGGAAACCGCAGCCTGGGTGAAGGCCGAAAACGAAGTGACCGAAAATTACCTTTCGCAGATTCCCTATCGGGAAAAGGTGCGTGAACGGCTGACCGAATTGTGGAACTATCCGAAATACGGGATTCCTCGTCAGGTGGGGGATTATCTGTTTTTCTTCGAGAACGACGGTTTGCAAAATCAGAGCGTTCTCTATCGCCAAAAGGGGGCCGATGGGGCCAAGGAGGTGTTCCTCGATCCGAATACGCTGTCGGATAACGGGACGTTGGCCCTGGTGGATGTTTCGTTTTCCAAGGATGACCGCTATATGGCTTATGCCGCGGCCGTAGCCGGGTCGGATTGGGTGGAAATCCGCGTGATGGAAACCGCAACCGGGAAAACCCTGGCCGATCGGATCCAATGGGTGAAGTTCTCCGGAGCGGAATGGAGCGGCGACGGTTTTTATTACAGTGCCTACGATCAGCCCGATGAAAAGACCCGTCTGTCGGCACAGAACCAGTTCCAGAAAGTTTATTACCACCGTCTGGGAACCTTGCAGAGCGAAGACCGTTTGATTTATGAAGATCCGGATCATCCGTTGCGCTATTTTACGCCGGAGGTGAGTCGGGACGATCGTCATCTGTTTATCACCGCTTCGGAAGGTACCGATGGAACCGAAGTGCTCTACCGGGCGACTCAGGATGTCAAAGGTCGTTTTCAGGTGTTGTATCCCGGCTTTGCGGACAACTATTACCTGGTGGAATGCCAGAACGGACAGGCCATTTTCCGAACCAATCACGAGGCACCCAATTATGAGCTGGTCGTGGCCGATCTGAACGGGGCTGCACCCGTCACCCGTACGCTGGTGGCCGAAGATTCGACCCGTTTGCTCGATGGGGTGACCACGGCGGGCGGTTCGCTGATGCTCTCCTACCTGGATAAGGCGCATAGCGTCGTAGAACAGTACGACAATCAGGGTAAACCGATCCGTCAGGTGGAATTGCCGGGGTTGGGAACGGTGGCGGGCTTCTCGTCCGAAGCCAACGACCCGGTGACCTATTACGCGTATGAAGGATTCACCGCTCCGGCCGCCATCTATCGGTACGATACCCGGGACGGGGCCTCATCCTTGTTCAAGGAGTCGTCGCTGCCGTTCGATCCGGACGACTATACTTCGGAACAGGTGACCTTCAACAGCAAGGACGGTACGCCGGTGACGATGTTTCTGGTGCATCGCAAAGATATGAAACGCAACGGCGAAAATCCGGTCTATCTGTATGGATACGGCGGGTTCAATATCAGTCGTACCCCGTCGTTCTCGGCTCAGAATATCCTGTTGATGGAACAGGGCGGTATCTATGCCCTGGTGAATCTGCGGGGCGGCGGCGAATATGGCGAACAGTGGCACCGGGCCGGGATGTTGGATCAGAAGCAGAATGTTTTCGATGACTTTATCGCCGCCGCCGAATACCTCATCGCCGAAGGCTATACCTCGTCGGAAAAACTGGGGATTGCCGGGGGGTCGAACGGCGGTTTGCTGGTGGGGGCCTGCATGACGCAGCGTCCGGATCTGTTTGCGGTGGCTTTGCCGGCGGTCGGGGTGATGGATATGTTGCGTTTCCATCGCTTTACCGTAGGCTGGGGCTGGGTGGTCGAATACGGATGCAGCGAAAATGAGAGCGATTTCCCCTATCTGTATGCCTACTCTCCGTTGCACAACATCCATCAGGGCGTTTGCTATCCGGCGACCCTGGTCACGACGGCCGATCATGACGACCGGGTGGTGCCGGCCCATTCATTTAAGTTTACGGCCACTTTGCAGGCCGCACAGGGATGTGATCGTCCCACGTTGATCCGCATCGACACCGATGCCGGACACGGTGCGGGCAAACCGACCGCCAAAAAAATCGATGAAGTGACCGATTTGCTCTCGTTTTTCTTCTGGAATACGGGAACGCGCGTTCAGTAAACGATGCACGGGGTTACAGTCCCCAATTGGATGAAGCGGACCTGAAGGTGCTTGAGGAAACCTTCAGGAGGGAGGTAACAGTATGAAAGAGAAACAATCTGAGCTCGAAGAGCAGATGAAAGCATGGGCGACCCGTTATGGGGTGCCGCTCGAATATTTACGGGAGACGGGTTCGACGAACCTGGCTGCCCGGGAGAAAGCCTATCTGAACGGAACGGTGATTCTGGCCGAAAGTCAGACGGCTGGTCGGGGACAACGGGGCAATCGTTGGTTGAGTGCTCCGGGGGAGAACCTGACCTTTTCGGTGGTGTTGCATCCCGATTTTTTGCCGGTGGGTCAGCAGTTTTATCTCTCCAAGACGGTGAGCTTGGCTTTGACCGATGCTTTGGACGAGCTGCTGGATGCCGCCGGGAAGATTCAAGCAGAGGTAACACAGAATCCGGCTGAAGGGGATTCGCCGCGGTTGGATCGGCCAGTGTCGGAGCGTTCTCGGGTTTCGATCAAGTGGCCCAACGACATCTATGTCGGAGGGAATAAACTGGTGGGAATCCTGATCGAAAACGATCTGAGCGGGGAGGTTTTTGCCCGTTCGATCGTGGGCATCGGGATCAATGTCAACCAAACGGTTTTTCCCGAGGAGTTGCCCAATCCCACCTCGTTGGCACTCGAAACAGGATCAGCGTGGGCTTTGACCGAGGTGTTGGGGGCGTTTTATCGTGCGCTGAGCCATCGTTACGACCAGTTGGGTCGAGGTGCGCTGGATGAAATCGACCGGGATTATCGGAACCGAATTTATCGGCTGGGCATCGAAAGTCGTTTTGCCTTGCCCTCCTCGGGTACTCCGTTCTGGGGAACGATCACCGGTGTATTGCCGGGCGGAGCCTTGGAGGTGCTGCATCGGGAAGACGGTCGGAAACGGCACTATCTGTTCAAAGAGATCGAATACCTGCTGTCGTGATTCGGGGACGAGACGGGAGTCATAAACCTCTCGCTCATCGTCTGGGAGTCGGTCGTCGCATGTCGGTGGAGCGCCGAAATCCCCTTGCGAATCATCCATCGGAAAATCCATGAATAAAATTAGGCGAGAACTGTAACTTTTATAGTTTATTGCCGTTATAACACCAAACCCGCAAAGTCAGATGACCGCCTCGGAGTACGATGCATGTGTGGCGAAATATGCGGACAATCTTTACCGTTTTGCCTTGAAATCGTTGCGGGACAGCGATCAGGCCAAGGATATCGTTCAGGAAAGCTTCCTGAGACTGTGGGAAAACCGACAGTCGGTGTTCAGCGGGAAAGAAAAGTCGTATCTGTTTACGATTGCCTATCGGTTGATCGTCGACGATGTCCGTTTTGCCAAGCGATACGGTTCCAATGAGAACCTGTCGATGCAGGCCGACGAGCATTCCCGTCACGGTTATGATAACGGTATGTCGATCGTTTGCCGTCGCGTCAGAAAACCTTGATTCTGCTGCGGGACTATGAAGGGTATTCGTATCGGGAGATTGCCGAAATGACTTCGCTGACCGAAACCCAGGTCAAGGTTTATATTTTCCGGGCGAGAATGACCCTGAGAAAAGAAATAGGAGATATTAAAAACTTAATATAAAATTAGTTGTAGAGGAAAAGGAATCGGAGGTGTTGGGTCGGCTTGTGGTAGGTCTGATCGGAACGACGTCTCCAGTAACTTGCAAAAGTCATGAAAATCACGACTGAAAATTATGAACAATGGGCCTTGGATTACCTCGAAGGAACGCTGCCTTCCGAGCAAAGGGCTGCATTTGAGCATTTTTTGAAGGATCATGCCCGCGAGGCGGCAGAGATTCGCAGTCTCCAGGATTTTATGCCCGTGGTTCAGGCCGATCCGATTGTTTTTCCCGATAAGGCTGCCCTTCGGCGAGGGGCGGAAGTCTCTCCGTTGCGCCGTTTTGTTTCGTTGGTGAGCGGAGCGGCCGCCGCGGCCCTGATCGCAGGAAGCGTCATGTGGTTGGATCGCTCGTCGTCGGCTCCGTTACAGGCCATGGATTCGACCGCTGGAGCGGATTCGTCGTCGGCTTCGATGAATGTGTGGATGGCGGAAGCCGTTGCTCCGGAGACGGTGCAACCTCAGGAGATTGCTCAGCCGGTCAAGGTAGCCTCGACTCAATCCTCAGAAGCCTCGGTAACCGCGTCCGAAGAATCGCGGAGTGTACGGATGGATCATTCGCGGGTCGCTCGCTGGAATCGAAAAACGGCCGCTCTGCTCGAACGGATGGAGGCGAGAAATGAACGCCGCTCGGCTCAGATCATGGATTCGGAAGCATCGAACCCGGTTTCGGCTGCCATGGAACAACCCGTACAGACAGTGGCTGTCGCCGAGGTACAAACACCGCCGGAAACCCAACCGGCTTCGGGTAGTTGGAAAGCCTATGAAGATATTCTTCGAGGAGAAGAGTCGGAAGCAAAGGCGTTAGCTTATGAAAATCTGGCCGAGGAAAGTCTGAAGAATCCTGTGCCGGAGATGGCTGCTGTGGAGTGGGAGGGGATGAAATCGGAGGTATTGGCGAGTGATTCGCTCTCGATGGAGGACTCTTTCGAAATGCAGCAGTTGCGTTCTCGCCGGGAAAGAGGTCTGTTGCATGCTTTGCTCAGCCCGTTGGAAAAAATATCCCCCATCAAATACTATGAAACCGAAGACGGCCGGGGCGTAGAGATCGCTTCCATTCTTCGGATTGGAAGCCGTAATCGATAACCGTTCAGTATCTTACTCGATAACAATTAGCTTGCTGCTATATGAAAAAATATCTGTCACTGATTGTCTTATTGTTTCTGGCCTTGGGCGTGAGTGCGCAGGAGACCGAATCCCTTCCGGCGAAAGGAGAGGTCATCGTGGAAAAGCGGGAAGAATTTACCATCCCGGGACGCTCCAAGAATGAAAATAACAGTAAGCTGGATATCTCGTTCAATCCGATGTTTACGTCCCGGTTCAAAAAATCTTTCTCTACGGAACAATCCTGGAGAAAAGGCCACTGGGCGGGGATTACGCTCTATTATAATGGGTTGATCGATAATCTGGGGGCTTTGTCCACCCCTTCGGAGGCTCCCTATATGAGCCTGGGAGCCAAGTCGATCGGGGTGGCGCTCAATCCTTTTTCGGTGACGTTGATTCACGGTAAACGTGTGGGATTGCTGACGGGGCTGGGCTTTGAGTTCAATAACTTCCGCTTCGATCAGAATGTCACCCTGAAACGCGAAAACGGTATCACTGGTCCCGACTGGCAATACCAGGAAAAAGGCGTCGACCTGACCAAATCGAAACTTTTTACCTGCTATATGAATATCCCGTTGTTGGTAGAGGTGCAGATCGGACATCGGCAGAAGTTCTTTGTCAATGCCGGGATGGTCGGCGGTTTGAACCTTGGATCCCATACCAAGGTGAAAGCCGATTCTCCGCAGTTCAAGGGAACGGAGAAAAATCACGGCAGTTTGGGCCTGCGTAACTTCCACTATGGGTATCTGTTGAATATCGGGTATGATTGTTTTGCCTTGTCGGTGACTTATTATCGGAGCAATCTGTTCCGTCCGGGACAAGGTCCGCATGCCCAGCAGATCAATGTAGGGTTGAGCCTGATGTTGTAATTTTCGACGAGGAAAAGAGATCAGAGGCGGGAACCGACAATCGGTTCCCGCCTCTATGTTTTTGGGAAGAAGGCCGGTTCGTTGAGGGGGTCCCATCCTCCCGAAACCCGGGCGCGGCAACACTCCGAAAGCCGTAAAGAAAACCCCGATAAATCGAAAATGTCGCGCTGGTGCTTCGGGTGAAATGATTATCTTTGCATCGTTCATCCTAAGCGTTTTCCCGTTATGGAATATACCCGTACTCTTCAGCGTTTCGGCAGCGGATCCTCCCGGGAGGAGGTTGCCCGTACCCTCGAACGGATAGCTCCCCAGGTGGAAGCGAATTGTCGAACCGAGGTTTATCGCCGTTGTTTCGGCTCGTTGGATCTGACCTCGTTGAACCCGGACGATACAAAGCAGCGTATCGAACAACTGACCCGGAAAGCGGTGGAATTTCCCGCTCATTTCCCGGATATGCCTCAGGTAGCTTCCTTGTGTGTTTTCCCGGCGTTTGTAGAGACGGTGGGTCTGGCGGCCGGAGATTCTCCGTTGACCATCACCAGTGTTGCGGGCGGTTTCCCTTCATCGCAGCCCTATCTGGAGGTGAAAATGCTCGAAGCGGCGATGGCCGTGGAAAACGGTGCGGATGAAATTGATGTGGTGATCAGTCTGGGAGAGGTTCTCAGTGGAGAATATGACCTGGCCGGCGGTGAACTCGAAATGTTGCGCGGCGAATTGGATGAAGAGATTGTTCTGAAAGTGATTCTCGAATCGGGACTGCTCGACGATCCCGATACGATCCGCCGGGCGGCTGTGATTGCCATGCAGGCCGGAGCCGATTTTATCAAAACCTCGACCGGGAAGACCGGGGTGTCGGCTACGCCGGAGGCGGCGGTGGTGATGTGCGAGGCCATTCGTGACTACTATCAGGCTACGGGCCGTCGTGTGGGCTTCAAAGTGGCCGGTGGGGTGTCGACTCCCGAACAGGCTGTGTTGTATTATACCATTGTGGAACAGATACTGGGCGAAGAGTGGTTGAATCCGGCATTGTTCCGCATCGGGACCAGTCGTTTGGCCAATCGGTTGCTGACGGCCATTCGCGGAGAAGAAGTTGCCTATTTTTAAGACAGACAGAACCGGGGGTGAGTCGTTGGATCGGCTCGGAATCCCGCTCGGAAAGAAAAGAATAGTTTGAAAAAATAATTCATAAGAAGATGAGTTTAGTGACGATCGATACGGAGGGCCGGCTTCAGGTGCCCGATCAGGTGGAAATTCCTTTTATTGAAGGGGACGGTGTAGGTCCCGAAATTACGGCGGCGACTCAGCGCGTGATGGGGGCTGCTCTGAAAAAAGCCTATGGAGACCGCCGGGCCATTCTGTGGAAAGAGGTGCTGGCCGGTGAGAAGGCTTTTAAACAGACCGGGAGCTGGTTGCCGGATGAAACGATGGAGGCTTTCCGAACCTATAAGGTTGGTATCAAGGGTCCGTTGACCACTCCGGTCGGTGGGGGTATCCGTTCTTTGAACGTGGCTCTGCGTCAACAACTCGATTTGTTCGTATGTTTGCGTCCGGTTCGTTGGTTCCAGGGGGTGGTTTCTCCGGTTAAGGAACCCCAGAAGGTCGATATGCATATCTTCCGGGAAAATACCGAAGATATTTACGCCGGGATCGAATGGAATGCCGGAACCCCCGAAGCCGCCAAATTTCTGAAGTTCCTGACCGAAGAGATGGGCGTTACGAAAGTCCGTTTCCCGGAAAGCTCGTCGTTCGGCGTAAAACCCGTTTCGCGGGAAGGGTCGCAACGTCTGGTGCGTTGTGCCATCCGTTATGCGCTGGAACGTGGATTGCCGTCGGTGACCCTGGTACACAAGGGAAATATCATGAAGTTTACCGAAGGCGGATTTAAGAACTGGGGTTATGAAGTGGCCGAAACTGAATTTGCCGATCGGACCTTTACGACTCGTCAGTACGATGCCATCAAGAAGGAACAGGGCGTGGAAGCGGCCGATCAGGCCCGGGCTCAGGCCGTGTCCGCAGGCAAGCTGATCATTAAAGACGTGATTGCCGATGCTTTCTTGCAGAATACGTTGTTGATTCCGGAAGAGTATTCCGTGATCGCCACCTTGAACCTGAACGGAGACTACATCTCCGATCAGCTGGCTGCGATGGTGGGGGGTATCGGGATTGCTCCGGGGGCCAATATCAACTACAATACGGGGCATGCCATTTTCGAAGCCACGCATGGAACCGCTCCCAATATCGCCGGTCAGGGGAAAGTCAATCCCTGTTCGCTGCTGCTGTCCGGGGTGATGATGCTGGAATACCTGGGCTGGAACGAAGCTGCCGACCTGATTAGCGGGGCAAGGGAAACCTCGTTCCGACAGGGACGGGCTACGGCCGATTTGGCACGCTATA